>CAYPBB010000023.1:7559-70975 GCA_964408855.1 uncultured Ectothiorhodospiraceae bacterium | reverse complement strand
TCAGCACCAGCATTTCCGATGAAACAAGTCCGCTGTCGGAAACGCTGCGGTTCACGCTCGGTATCATCTGGGATAGCGCAGGCATTCCGCCCGACGACAGTCAGCGTATTCCTGCAGACGATTCCGCAAACTAGACCCGACGACACCCGGTGTTGACATGAAGCATATCCGGGGCTGTCCAAAAAGTTGCGTGTCAGGTTTCATTGCTCTGCCGAATGTCAGAGTCGCGCATATATCAACGGATTTATGCAGATAGACCTGCTTCATCGAACTTCCCGGACGGCCCCGGCGCTTTTTCAGCCTTGCGCTGTTCACTATCAGGGGCCGGATTTACTCATTTCACAGCCAATAGAAGAATATGCATTCCTTCCGTAGCGCCTTGCGCAGTCTGACCGCCGTTTCCCTCCTTTCCCTCGCTGTTGCTCAATGTGCAGCATATGCGCAGCAGGCAGGTTCGCAATCAATGCCGCCATTGCCGCGCATGAATCATGGAATTCAGGGCACATCTGAAGCCGTCGGCTTGGCGCCGGCAACCCTGCGGCCCGCGCGGTTGAAAGACACCGTGCGCGTGCTTGCAGTAATGGTTGAGTTCCTGAAAGATGACGAAACCAGAACCAGCGGCGACGGGACGTTTGGAAGCATCTATCCGGCAGACTATGGCGCGGAGATACTCGATCCACTGCCCCACGACAGAGAATATTTCCGCAACCATCTTACGTTCCTCGAGAACTATGTCTCCCGCGCATCGGCGCGGCGCACCGTCGTGGTTTCGCGGATAATGGACAGCGTTGTTACCGTCCCCGGAAAAATCCAGGATTATAGTCCGCGCAAAGGCGAATCCAACAAAGCTGTCGCGGATCTGGCGGTCGCAGCCTGGAAAGCCGCCGATGCAATGCATCCGGGATTCGATTTTTCGGCGTACGATATGTTTATTGTGTTCCACGCCGGCCGCGGCAAGGATATCGATCTCGGATCGATTTCCGGATTGACGCAGACGGTGTTCGATATACCCTCGCTTTCGTTCACATTGAACGGCTTCAGGACGCTGTACGGCGATGAATTTGCCGGCATTCCGGTCGGCGGCGGCGCATTCAATATTTCCAATACATCCATCCTCCCGACGACCAATAACCGGGAAATCAGCCTGATTACCGGTCAGCGGGCGTTGCTGGAACTGACGATCAATGGTCTGCTTGCCGCGAGCTTCGGTACGTATGCAGGTTTGCCCGATTTGTTCGATACGAAAACCGGCAAGACCGGTATCGGACGCTTCGGTCTGATGGATGCGGAATCCATCTTTGCGTATGGCGGGATTTGTCCCCCCGCTCCCTCTGCCTGGGAAAAAGTGATGCTTGGCTGGGCGGCCCCCCGTCAGGCGGCTGCGGGTTCGAATGTGGAAAACCTCACCGCGCAACGCACCGACCAGGCGTCGTTCCCGGATATCCTTCAAGTACCGATTACGGGGAACGAATATTGGCTTCTCGAGAACCGGCATCGCGATCCGGCTGGAAACGGGCAAACCGTATCCATGATCAACAGCGGCGTTCTCTCGACGCAAACGTTTCCAAAGGATACGACGGGATTCAGCAACGAAAGCGTGTCGTCGCTGAAAGGCGTCATCGTCGACGTCGAGGATTTCGACTGGTCGCTTCCGGGCGGGACGATACAGTCGGATAACAAACAGTTGCTGAATGTCAACGGCGGCATCCTCGTCTGGCATATCGATGAAGCCGTGATTGAACAACATCTCGCTTCCAACACCGTCAACGCCGATCCAGCCAGGAGAGGCGTCGACCTTGAGCAGGCTGGAGGCGCACAGGACATCGGAGTGACGAGAAATACGATTTTCGGCGAAGTGACCGGATCGGGTTCAGGCTTCGATTACTGGTTCGATGGGAATATTAGTCCGGTATACAAGAATAGTTTCGGCGCTGCGACCTATCCGAACACAAAATCGAACGACGGCGCATATTCGCATGTCGTCATGGATCAGTTCAGCGAACGCGGTCCCTTGATGAGCGTCAGGGTGACAATCGGCGACAACATCATCGCTCCTGTGAGCGGATTTCCGTTCGATGCAACGAGCATACTACGTGAAGACTCCGTCCTGTACTTCGTACAGACCGCGGATGTCGTCGGCAACCGGGAACACGAACTATTCGTTGCTGTGTCTTCCTCGCGAAGCCTTTCAGCCGCCGGCGGAATGGATACAGGCTATGTCCTTGCGATGACGCTTGCGCAAACCCCGATTTTCCCGGCGACCGGGCTTGAGGCGATCGCCGAACCGGGTGTTATCCAGTGGGGCGGCGCTCCTCTCATCGGCGATATCAACGGCGACGGGAATGCGGAAGTCGTGGTCTACGGACTGACCTCCGGAGCCTACCGTGTCAGCGCGTATCTCTTGAGCGACGGGAATCAGGACGGCAGGCTCGATTTGCTCTATTCGTTCCAATCGCGCACGGAGCGCGCCATCAAGCCTCTTATCAGCGCTGGGAAATTACTGATCCAGATTTCCGGCGGTACGGAAGGCGATTCCCTGATCGTTGCCGGCAACTCCGTCGAGAAGTATCCATATCCGGTTGAAGCGAGCGGCGCACTCAACTGCTATGCGGCGTTCTCGGGAATGAGTAAATTCCTGCATGTATCATCGAACGGCTTCGAGGTTCACGATTTCAAAGGCGCTTCGGATCAGCAAATCCGCGCTGTAACTATCCCGTTTGCATCCACGCCGCCGGCGCAGGGCGGGTACTTCAACTGCGCCGTTTCGGATTTCGACGGCGACGGTTTCGACGAAGGCGCAGCACTGACTTCCACCGGTCTGCATCTGGCGAGTTTCCTCAACGATCCATCCTATTATACCGAATCGCGCACTGCATCGACCCTGCCGCTTGATCTATTCCCGGCGCACATTTCCGCCGCCGATGTCGATGGAGACGGGAGAAACGATATTATCGCATCCGGGGAAAAAGGGCTGTTCGTCATGAATTACGCTCTTGCTTCGACGGACTATTATCCTGCTTCGGTAGATGTGAAGTACTGCCTCGCCGCGCGGTTCCCCGGTCAGAAACGCGACGCACTGTTTGCCGTCGGTGAACGCACTCTCTCGCAGTTGTCGACAGGAGCGCGTCAGGCGGACGGTTTCCCCGTGCCGCTTCCGCGGAATGCATCGGTTACGCTGTTCCCGGCAGGGAGCGATACAAGAACGCTCGCGGTAGCGGCAATCGGCTCGGACGGGCGGTTGTTTGTCTACAATACACCGAATGCGGTCGATGACAATTCCTTCGTATGGAGAAGCATCTATTCGGGCGAACGCAATGCGAATTATGGAACCGGCAAAGGCTCCGCCGCGGCGCCGACGTCAGAATTCTTCCCTTCGGAGCGGTGCTACAACTGGCCGAATCCGGTATACGAACCGGTCACGAAATTCCGCATGTATGTAGCGGTCGATGCCAGCGTCAGCATTAAAATCTACGATCTTGCCGGGGACAAGGTGGACGAGCTTTCGGCACATGCGGTAGGAGGAACGGATAACGAAATCGATTGGAATGTGTCCGAAATCCAGAGCGGCATCTATCTCGCGCACATCGAAGCGAAAAGCGGAGGAAATACCGGCTCGAAAATCATCAAAGTGGCAATTGTTAAATAATCGAATATTCTTGTGAACAAAGGCGTATTTTCCGCGCGCATTCATCCGGTTCTTCTGTGTATCCCATTCTTGCTGGCCGCAACACGGCTGCCGGCGCAATCGGATACGTATTCGGCGCAGGACAAGAACTGGTTCACCCTCGAAACAAAACATTTTCTGGTACACTATCACGAAGGCGCTGAACGCACGGCTCAGGTCGCGGCGAAGGTTGCCGAGGATATCTACGGGCCGGTAACATTCTTGTACCAGCACGAACCCGATAGTAAGGTCAGTCTCGTTATCAAGGATTTGTCCGACTATTCGAACGGTGCGGCATATTTCTTCAATAACAAGATCGAACTCTGGGCCTCGCCGCTCGATTTCGATTTGCGCGGCACGCACAACTGGATGAGGAACGTGCTTTCGCACGAATTCACGCATATCATTCAGATACAGGCGGCAATGAAATTCGGACGGGGAATGCCGGCTCTGACCTTCCAGTGGTTCGGCTACGAGAAGGAACGCCGGACCGACGTTCTTTCAGGCTACCCGAATACTCTGGTATCGTATCCGTTGCCGGGCGTCATTGTGCCGCCCTGGCTTGCGGAAGGAACCGCCCAGTACATGCGGCCGCAATTCGGGTACGAGAACTGGGATTCGCACCGGGATATGATCCTGCGCTCCTATGTGCTGTCCGACTCCATGCTGACGTGGTCCGAAATGGGCGCATTCGGGAAAACCAGCCTCGGCAACGAGAGCGTCTATAATTCCGGATACAATTTTACACGCTACCTCTCGAAAACCTATGGAGAGGAGTCTATCGTTCGATTGACGCACGCTCTTTCGAAGCCCTTCGTCCTTACGGTCGAAGCGGCGTTCAGGGATACCTACGGTAAACCGGGCACAGAGATCTACAAGGAATGGCAACGCTCGCTGCAGGAAGAGTACCGCCGCCGGATAGCGCCGGTGCTCGGGCGCGAAGTTAGAGGCAACCGTATCGCGGATGTGGGATTCGGCAATTTCTACCCGGTTTATTCGCCGGGCGACGATAAAATCGCGTATATCTCGAATAAGACGGGCGATTATTTCAGCCAGTCGTCGCTATTTATCTATGATCCTGCAACAGGAAAGGAAGAAGCCGTCGAGTCCGGCGTGCGGTCGTCGCTCAGCTGGTCGGCCGACGCAACGCGAATCGTGTATTCGAAATACAATCCGCCTACCGTCTACGGACAACTTTTCTACGACTTATTCGCATACGATTTCGAGAAGGAAGAATCGGTGCAACTTACGCACGGATTGCGGGCTTTCAATCCGGCATACTCGCCCGACGGCAAGACGATCGCATTTGTGTTCGAGCGCGACGGTTCCATCAATATCGGTTTGGTGGACGCTTCGGGCGACGGATTCCGGCAGTTGACCTCGTTTACCCACGGCGAGCAGGCGTTCGCACCTCAGTGGTCGCCCGACGGGAAGACGCTTGTATTCGCGTATGCGCCGAGGACGCACCGGCAGATTGCCAGCATCGGCGCTGATGGCAATGGCTTCGCTGTGCGCATCGCGAATCAGGAATACGACTGCCGCGATCCACGCTACAGCTCCGACGGGGCGTCGATCTATTACGCCGCCGACCGCACCGGAATCTTCAACATCTACCGGTACGATATCGCATCGGGCGCGAGCGAACAATTGACGAATGTCACAGGCGGCGCCTTCATGCCCGATATGGACGGGAAGAACAACCTTGTTTACGCCGAGTATACAGCCTCCGGATACAAGATTGCGTTGCTTCCTGACGCCCAGGCGCTGGATGCGAGCGGACATGAGTACCTGCCCGCCGAGGCGTTTGTTCCCCGTATTGTTTCCACGGATGCCGAGAAATGGAATTGGGAGAAGTTGGCATCGTACGACGATACAACAATTGAACCGCTGCCTGCGAAGCCGTATTCGAATGTCTTTCAGAGCATGATGTTCTTTCCGACGCTGAGAATCGATGAGTACAATCCTGATAACAAAGGCATCGCGCTTCTCAAGCCCGGCATCATGATGTTTTCGAGCGACATGCTGAACCGCGTTGAACTGACCGCCGCCGCATCGATCAATACGAAGCTTGAGCGGGACTTGTTCATGAATATGACCTACCGGGGTCCGCTTCCGTTGTTCTCCAGCCTCGGACTCTTCCCCGATTTTACCTTCGAAGTGTACAACGTCACGCGGTCGACGTCCTCAAAAATCGGATTGACGCTCGACACGGTGGATGTCGGCGTGGATTTCAACCTCCTTGAATTCGCCGTCAGCCTCAAACACGCTATTGTCAACGAGCATACGCTGCTCGACATCGGCTATTCGCATGGGCGCTACACCTCGACCATCGACGGATTTGAGGAACCTTCCAGCGGCACGCTCTACGCAGCCAGCGATAACCTGTACTACATCGGGAATTCCATCCACGCGAACATCAAGCATTCGCAGATGCTTCCGTCGCGCGAATCGGAGATCAACCCTGCGGGCTTCAGGGCGTCGCTGTACTATAATTTTGAATTCAACCGCTACAATCCCGACGGAGATTTCGAGGTAGATCTGTCATCGGGGATTCTGAAGCCGAAATACAAGGATTTCAACTTCCACCGGCTCGAAGGCAACGTGTTTCTCGGATTGCCGTTACCCGGATGGGATCATACGCTCTCCGTGAAGCTGCGCGCGGGAACTATAGCGGGTCCCCCGGTGAATGATTTCTTCAATTTCTATGCGGGCGGGATCAGCGGAATGCAGGGGTACACGTTTTACTCCATCGGAGGAAACGAAATTGCTACGGCAAACGTAACCTACCGGTTCCCCATCGTGAAGAGCCTCGATATCCATATCGGACATATTTTATTCGATAAACTCTATGGCGGTTTGTTTTTCGATGCCGGCGATGCTGTTTCGACACCCGATGAATTCCGGCTTGGCGCTCTCAAACGCGACGCCGGTTTCGAACTGCGACTCGAAAGCTATTCGTTCGCTATGTACCCGACGCGGATTTTCTTCAGCGGCGCATACGGCCTGGATGAATTCCAGACCAGAGTCAACATGCGGCGGCTGGAAGAAAAAATTACCTACGGCAAGGAGTGGCGATGGTACTTCGGTGTACTGTTCAGCTTCAACCTGTCGGATAAAGAACTGAAGTAATAGTCCCGCTTTCCAACGGACGCTCGACACCGCCGGACTGCCGGCGGAGCTAGCGTCCGTTTTCATTCCTGCGTTCGATTTCTTTGCTATTTCCTGCCGTTTCTGGTAAGTTCAGGGCATACGCCTTTCACTGACGAGTACACGACCGCATTTTCCCGGATGAAGAAATCGTTTTTACGCCATATCTGGAACGCCGAGTACGTTCTCTCATCCATTCTGGTTATGGGGCTGGTCTACCTGATGGGGGTGATTTCCAGCCTCCTTCCCGAAGCGGATGAAACATCGTTTCTCAATCCCATCTTCGACCGCATCGATTTTCTGAATATCGAAGACGTCAGTCTCGACGCCATTTTCGCGATGAAACCTTCGGGATTTCCCGATAAACGGATTGTCGTGATCAATGTCGGCGAGGTGGCGCCCGCCCCCGACGGCAAGATTGCCGCGGCGGTTCGCCGAGCGCATGAATACGGCGCGCGCGTCATCGGCATCGATGTGATCTTCGACGTACTGCATTTCGAGCGCTTCCCCGAAGACCGCAAATGGGAAAAGGACTCGCTTACCGGCGCGTTCGCCGACGTTCCGAATGTCGTGGTGGTGAACGGTTACAATATCGAAACAATGAAACCCGCGTTCCAGATCGATCCTGCCGTACGGAAAAACATTCGCTATTACGGCTACGCCAGTCTCGAAAAGGATGACGACGGCGTTGTCCGGCGCTTCCTGCCGTATCGGACAATTCAGAACGAGCGTTGGCTTTCGTTCCCGGCCCGTATCATGGAGGTGTACAATTCGAAGCTCGTGGAACCGTTGCTCCGCCTTCCGGAAGAACCGCAGATCATCTACTACAAGGCGACGCACAACCAGTTTCAGGGACAGACGCTGCCGATAGATGATGTGGTGAATCATCCGCCTGTGCTGGCGGAATTCTATAGGAAAATCTTTAAGGATGCTATTGTCCTCATCGGCTTTGTCAACGAAGGAGGCATGTGGTACCCGGAGGATACGCATAAAACGCCGATGGGGAAGAAGATTACCATCACCGACCGCGACGGAGCGTCGAGGATGGGCATGGAAGGACCCGACATGTCGGGACTGTTGATTCACGCAAACGCAATCGATATGATGCTGAGCGAGGAATTCATTGCGCCGGTTCCGGCCTGGGGCGACTGGTTACTCGTATTTCTGCTCTCATATATCAGTATTGCGCTGTACCGAGTTGTCCGCATAAAGCCGGTTAACCGGGGCGGAATCGGCGCGCTGATCACCTTCATTCTGGCGGTCGAATCGCTGATGGTGTTTTTCCTCCCGATTATTGCTTTCTTCAACTTCGACATTAAAATCAGCTATAACCTGATGGCAACGGCCGTGGTGTTGTTTATTCCGGCAAATGCCATCGTGATGAAATGGCATGTCAAGATTCTTTCATGGAAAAGCAAACGCACGGCGCGGAAGCACCCGTCGCCGGCGAATACCGTGATTGAAAAGGCATTCGAAGACGACGAATCATTTCCGTTGTATGTTCGAATCATTCATGCCTCCCTTTATACGGTGCATTACGCGTTAGCGGTGCACCATGCTCTTCATGGATCAACGGTTGCAGGCGTGCCGAGAAAACCGGCAATAGACGACTGGACGGCGGCGATCGAACAACTTCATTCGCTCTCGCTCAGCGACCTGAAGAAGGATGTCCGTCAGATGTTGTTCTATCGTTATCTCGATGGTATGAAAGACAGGTTCCTCCGCGATAGTTACATGAAAGATTTCTTTTTTCACACGGAACTCGCGCAGCACAATCCGCATCACTTCTTCGACGACTGGGAAATCCTGCTGCCTCACGTCGTAAGAATGGCGCGTACGGACCTGAAATACTATTGCGATTGCGAAGCGCAATACCGCGAATCCGCCGCGGACGGCGGCGAAAACGAAGCCGCTGGAACTTCCTCACCCCTATCAGGCATACAACTGCTAGAGCGTCGATTGTCAGCAAGTTATTGCCATCCACCGGAAGACCGGCAAAAGTTGACAAAGATATCGCCATTCTGTATTTATACCGAGTGTAAACTTCACCGGAAGGAAGAATGGTTCGTCTTTGCAGCGTTTGTGCCGAAGCAGTTTGGTATGCGCGAGACGCCGGTGTACTACGGCGAAACCGCGGCATGCGAACCTGTGCTTGCCGCCGGCGCGATTGAAGAGCTCAATACATACTGTCAACAGGAACAACACGTTATATATCCGCAGGAGCAGAAATAAATGAAACTTGTACAGATTACGGCGTTCGTCCTTGTGTTTGCCTGGGTAAGCGCGAGCATCGCTTCCGCCCAGGATAAGTACATCGTCATGAGCGTGAAAGGAAAGGTGGAGGTCCTTTCCGGAAAGAATAAATGGAAGCCGGTTCAGGTCGGACAGGAACTAAAATCGAACGACGTGCTGAAGACATCGTTTGCGAGCTATGTCAAACTGATGATGGACAACACCCGCCTCGTCGGAATCGACGAAAACACGCAGAAATCGCTCGCGGAATTCAGCGCGCAGGAAAAGGATTCGAAAGGCGGAAACGCGAAGACCATTCTGGCGTATGCCGCGAAACAGATGCAGCAGACGAAGCAGGCAAAGTCGTCGACGGAATTCGGCGCGGTGCGCGGAAACAGGGAAGTGTTCAACGCCACATTTCCCAAATACGCCATCATGACAACGCAGCCGGAATTCAAAATCGTCGATGCAGGCGATCATTCCCGCTACGAAATCATGATACTGGATTCGAACTTCAACACCGTCGTCAGGCATGTCGTCGATAAGGACGTCTTCGTCTATCCGGAAACGCTTCCCGCTATCGCTCCAGGCGTTGTGTACTACTGGAAAGTAGCGCGTCTCTCCGACGGCGAAACCAGCGATATCCAGAGGTTTAGCGTCTTAAGCAAGGATTCTGTCGCGGCGATTGAAACCGAGCTCGTGAATCTAAAAAAGGAACTCGACGTCATGGGCGCCGACGATATCATGCATCGTCTGATACGCGGCGTGTATTTCGAGAAGAAGGAATTGTATTACAACGCATACCTGGAATACAAGGAAACCGTGCGGCTGGCCCCGGAGGTGGATGAATACCGCGATATTCTGTCCAATCTTCTACTCAAGCTTTCCCTGTACAACGAGCAGGAATATCTGATGAAATAAGGCCCACCGGCGCGGTATATGGAATCGGCGGCGGGGCAGGAATACCACCTGCCTCGTTTCATTCATACCCTCCGCGCAGCGCTTCAGAACGCGTAACGGCATAGAACATTTCGCATGTCCTGGCTTGCCGCCGGTCAGTACACGATTTGCGCAGCGCGATTTTCATTTGTCAAATCCACACCTGCATCGTACATTTTTATTTTTACAGACATCGGAAATCATGAACTACGCACTGTTTGAAGACCGCTTCAGCGGTCAGTTATTGCCGCTTTCGTATTGCCGTCCGGTATTCGATTTGAGATGCGGAATGTTTGCCGCGCGCGAGCGGGCGGAACGGCTCATCGGAGCGCCTCCATCAGCGCTGTATGTGAGGCCGTTTCTCCAGGCGGTTGCGGCGGAACGGAGCGGGCTTCCGGTGAATGAAACTACATCCGGTATTCGGTTGTTGATTAACGGTAGACATCTGCTATCGCCACAACTTGTTCAGGAATTGCGGATGCCGGCGGAAAACACCGTCGTCTATCTTGCCGGCAACGTAGTCGCCGCCGTGCGTTTTCCGGAAACGCAGCCGCGATTCGATGTCGACGGATGGATTCGTGACGGCGTCGGCGCCGATGCTTTTCCGGATGCCGAGGTTCGCGGAATCGATTGCCCGGCGGTTGAATTCCCGTGGCATCTGATTTCGAACAACGAAACGATGCTCAGGCAGGATGCGCGGCAATTCGAATTGGGCACAATATCTCCGGAGTCGACGGTAAGTCCGTCGGCTGAACTGCTTGTTCGAGAGCAGGTGCACATCGGAGATGGCGCGTCAATCGGCGCGGGCGTTGTGATCGATGCATCCGGTGGACCGGTAGTTATCGATGCCGGTGCGACAGTGATGCATCAGTCCATTATTCTCGGACCGTCGTATATCGGCAAAAAAAGCCGCATCAAGATTGGCGCGAAAATCTACGAGAACACCTCGATCGGTCCCGTCTGCAAGGCGGGAGGAGAAATCGAAGGAAGTATTCTCGCGGAGTACGCGAACAAGCAGCACGATGGTTTTCTCGGGCACTCGTACCTGGCTCCATGGACGAACCTCGGCGCCGATACGAACACCAGCGACCTGAAGAATAATTACTCTCAGGTCGCGATGACGCTCGAAGGCACGGAATACAAAACCGGCATGATGTTTCTCGGACTCGTCATTGCGGATCATTCGAAAAGCGGCATCAATACGATGTTCAATACCGGCTCCTGCGCAGGCGTCGGATGCAATCTCTACGGAGGGGGATTCCCTCCGAAGTACATACCCAGTTTCAGTTGGGGCGGCGCAGACGGAATGATGGAATACGATCTCGAAAAATTTCTCGAGACGGCGCGCCGGGTCGTGGAGCGGAGGAACGTGCAACTATCCGACGCCGAACGCGTGTTATTACGATATATTTACGAACATACCGCCGGTCAGCGCGGTCACTACCAATAATCAACCGTTCACATAACGTTCATACGAAGAACCTTATGAATAATGACATAGACGAGATTAAAGATCTGTATTCTGGAGTTCGCGGTGTTGCGGTAAAAATTCTCACACGCGTTGAACGGACGGATGCCTACCTCGATAAACTTCTCTCGGCGGAAATGAACTCGACGGATTTTAATCCCCTTGATAAACGGCTTCTGAACGAACTCGTTCACGGAGTATTGCGGAATCAGTCGAAACTGGACTGGGTGCTTACGGGATTCTATCATGGACAATACTCGAAGGTGGTTCCGAACGTACGGAATTCCCTCCGCGTCGCGCTGTACCAGATCCTCTTCCTCACGCGCATCCCTCACCATGCCGCCGTCAATGAATGCGTGGAATTCGTCAAGAAATACCGCGGTCAGCGCCTCGCCGACACGATGAACGGATTGTTGCGGAACATCGCGCGCAATATCGAAAACATCCGCTATCCTGTCGCCACCACCGACGAATTGCAATATCTCTCGGTCGTACACAGCCATCCCATGTGGGTGGTCAGGCGCTGGAATTCGCGGTACGGATTCGAGCAGACCGAATCGCTCTGTAAGGCGAACAACATGCGTCCATTCCTGACGCTTCGCAGCAATCCGATCAAAACCGATTTTCACGGATTGATACAGGAGCTTGTCGAACTTGGCATCGATTACAGACGGTGTTTCTATATGGAAGAATTCGTTACCGTCCGGAATCTGCCCAATATCCATCAGATTAAAGTGTTTACAGAAGGGCATTTCTCCATTCAGGACGAAAGCGCCGGTCTTGTCGGGCGGTTGCTTTCGCCGAAACCCGGAGAAACGATACTCGATCTGTGCGCGGCTCCCGGCGGAAAATCGACGCACGCAGCCGAGATGATGCGCAACGAAGGCCGGGTGATCGCCGTCGACAAATACCAGACCCGTCTGAACCTCCTCAAGGAGAGTACCGACCGTCTCGGTATATCCATCGTCGAGTATATGGAAGCCGATAGCGCCGAACTGGAACTGGAGCCCGTCGACAAGGTCCTTGTCGATGCCCCCTGCTCCGGACTGGGCGTCCTGAGCAAGAAGCCGGATATCAAATGGAAACGCGAACCCGAGGACATGCCGAAGCTCATCGATATTCAGCGTAGTATTCTCGACAATGCGGCGAAACTCGTGAAAAAGGGCGGCGTGCTTGTATACAGTACTTGCACGATAGAGCCGGAAGAAAACAGCGAACAGGTGAAGGCGTTTCTGGAACGCCATCCGGAATTCGAGGTGGATTCGGCGGCGAATTACATGGATGCAAAGCTTGTCACAGACGACGGTTTCATGGAGACCTACCCGCACCGCCACCGGATGGATGGCGCGTTCGCGGCAAGGCTTGTGAAGAAGGGATAAACCGGGGACGGTTGAGAATGTGCGAATTAATGAGGGCGTCTGCCATATGTAGACGCCCTCTACCATATGTAGACGCCCTTACCATTATTTGGGAGAAGCGGTCGAAGTTCCGTTCTTCATGTCCAGAACAAGTACGGTCTTCTTCCCTTCGATACGCATGATGCCCGATCCAAGCGCGCTCGTGGCGCGGGGACTGCTGAAGAGCATACCCTCGGGAAACTGCGGCGCGGCGCCGTTTACCGTCGCCGTTCCCTTGTATTTATGTACCAGCTTATCGCCGAAAATGGTGGTATATCGCACAATTCCTTCAGTCTCGAAACTCGACAGATCGATCTTCGATTTTCTGATTTTCGTCCGGAACGACTTGTAATCGCCGACGGTGCTCCGACCTGCGGCTTGTACGATGGCGCCGGTTTTCCCGCCGCGCGAATATAATCGCATGCCTGTCTGTTCGGGATACAGATTATAGGGTTTCAGGGGATAGAGCGCGATGTAGACATCGCCGGTGTTGATGGTGATCCAGCCGCTGCCGCTTGTGTCGATATCCAGTTTTTTAGGGCGCAAGGGAAAGTATCCGGTGATAAACGGGTGCCACGGTAGTTTGTCCGGAATATCGTATAGCGCGATAACGGAGTTCTTATACTGAAACACGCTCTCGTACGGCGAACCGCCGACCGTCTTTGTTGCGGTCACGAAATATTGGTCCTTCGCAGAGTAGAATTTGAAGGCTTCCTCGGGACTACCCGGCACGAACTCGGCGACCATTCCGGGGTCGGCGTAGGGATGCATCGTAAAGACGGTCGTCGTGCCTTCATCGCCCGACCAGGTGACATCCCAGGTATGTTGTTCACTGAGCGTATGCACGCCGGCAGGAATGGAGCCCACCGCGTACAGGGGCTCCATATAGGTGTACTTTTTCAAAGGATAGGTTGCGGCGCCGCTGCCGCGTAAGCGCGTCGCGCTGCGTTTGAGCTCGAACGACTCGTATGGCTTTTTCCTGTCCAGAGCGAGCTCGACGATTTCCTTTTCAAGAGTGTATTTCGAGAGGCAGGCGAGATACTGATCGAGCCGGTATTGCGGCACGCCGTTCCCGAAATACAGCCATCCAATCGCGGACATATCGGAAGCGATCGGCATCATTGCCGAGAACAGGTTCTCTTTCCCGTGCGCTCCGGCGTACTGCCCGTCGAGATAATCGAGCGCGAAATCCGCCATCAGCCACGACGCCATTGTTTTCGCGCGGTTCCGCATCGCGGGGTCTCCGGCAAAATCGTACAGCAGTTGCATCGAAACAATCAATGCTGTTCCGTAGGTCGGCGAATCGAACATCTGCTGTCCCATCGTCGTGGTTTCGTTCATCCAGGTGTTCAGATACGATGTTGCTTCCGCTTTGTTTAGTGCTGTCGATTTCCCATTGAACCATGCAGCATCGCTCCCGAACGCTTCACACGCAAGCAGCAGGGCGGTATTGTACGGCACAAGTTCATATTCCTCGACTGGAGGAATCACCGGCAACTGCACCCAGATGTCTCTAATCGCGCCTGTATATTCTTCGTTCAGATGTTTTTTTGTGTGCAGATATAATACCATCAACCGGAATCGCTCCGCGACAGTGAATCCCGTCGTCATAATCAATGTGTCGAGGAGCTTCATTCCTTCCGTGCGTCGCTGCGTGGAAAGAATTTTCGCGATTGCAGAACTATAGTTCACGCCGAGATTCGAGCGTTCGAACACGGCTTTAATCGTATCGGACCGGTCGGCGAAGGAAAGCTGCGGTTGCGCTGATGCAACGGCCGAGGCGATCACCAGAATACAGAGGGCGAGTCTCATTTCGAACCTCCAGCGAATTTGATTCTCCGCACATAACCGAAACGTAGAGTGAACGGCTTCCATGTGCTTCCTCCATCCTTGCTGATCCAGGTTCCGTTTTCGGTGCCTGCATAGATGGTATTTGCATCGCCGGGATCGACGGCGATGGCGGTCACATTGTTGTTTGTCATGCCTTTGTTGACAGTAGTCCATGTTTTGCCTGCGTCCGTCGATTTCGAAATCGGAAAATCCTCGAATCCGGCGTACAGGATAGATGGATTGGTTGGGTGATACGCCACCGTTTGTATTTTTTTCGAATACATCCCTTCGCTGGTATTGGTCCATGTGGCGCCACCGTCGTGGCTGAGCCAGACTCCCAACGAAGCATTGTACACGCACATCTCCGCGGGCGCGGCGTTATTGACCGCGATGCCGTCGAGCGCGACGCCCTGAAGTCCCGATGGTTTCCATGCCGTGCCATTGCCGGTCGAGCGGAAAATCCCGTCTGCTGTCGCGATGAACAGCGTTCCACCGGATTCGGCGATATCGGCACAATATACGCCGTTGAGCGGCGGCAAGCCCTGGATTCGTTTTTCCCAGCGCGTGCCGTTATCCGTCGATACAAACGGACCGTTCGGAGTCGCGATCCAAAGCGCGGAATTGTGTTCCACAATCCGGAACGCGCTGCCTTCCAATCGTCCCGTTACCTGAGTCCATGTTACTCCCTGATCGGACGAGACGAGCACTCCGTAATCCGCAGCCAGATAGTATTTGCCTGTCGTGCCGTCGATATGGATATCATTGACGAGGCTGATGAGCCAGCCCATCCCCTTCCATGTCGCGCCGCCGTCCGTCGTATGCGCGACGCTTTGATAGACATCGTGCATGTACGAAATCGTTTTCTCGACGGGGGCGTAGTAGAGGCAGACGAACAGTTCGCTGCTCTGCGCCGAGGCTGTCCCCACGGGCAGCGCCGCGTTGCATGAGATGATGATCAGGAGCGTGGAGAGGGATCGTAGTTTCATTCGCATTCTAGTACTCATCGCTGTCGATTCGTTGAATATCGGCGCCCAGATCGCGCAGTTTGAGTTCGATGGATTCGTATCCGCGGTCGATATGGTACACGCGGAGCACCTCGGTGGTTCCCTGTGCTATGAGACCTGCCAGGATCAGCGATGCGCTTGCGCGCAGATCGGTCGACATGACCTTCGCGCCCGTAAGCGACCGGACGCCGTTGACGATTGCGGTGTTGTCCTTGATCTCGATTTCGGCGCCGAGGCGCTGTAGTTCCGGCACATGGTTGAACCTGTCGTGATAGATGGTATCGGTTACCACCGACGTGCCAGCGGCGCACGACATGATGCTCATCCACTGCGCCTGCATATCGGTCGGGAAGCCCGGATAAATAGCCGTCGTGATGCTGGCGGATTTGAGTTCGCCGCTGCTTTTGATGGTTATAGACGTATCATCGGTGATAATGGCGCAACCGGCATCCTCGAGTTTTGACAGAAGCGCGGTCAGATGTCTCGGATTTGCATTCTTCAGCGTCACGACGCCGCCCGTTCCGGCGACCGCGGCTAAAAACGTGCCCGCTTCGATGCGGTCGGGGATATTGACATCGTCGGCGGGATGAAGGGTATCCACGCCTTCTATAGTCAGGAAATTGCTCCCGATACCGTCAATTTTCGCGCCCATGGAAACAAGGTAATGCGCCAATTGGGTGATTTCCGGTTCGATGGCGGCATTTTCAATGACTGTCGTCCCTTTTGCCAGGACGGCGGCCATGAGCGCGTTGCCCGTAGCGCCGACGCTCGAAATATCGAAAGCAATCTTCGCGCCGCGCAATTGTTTGGCTTTCGCGACGACGTACCCCTGTTCCATCGTAATTTCTGCACCCAGTTTTTCCATCGCCATGAGATGGAGGTTCACCGGCCGCGGACCCCATGCGCAGCCGCCGGGGTAGGAGACTTTCGCATAACCGAACTTGCCGAGGAGAGGCCCCAGCACGTAAAACGAGGCGCGCATCTTTTTTACCAGCTCGTACGGCGCTTCGGGCGTGTTCAGGCCGCTGGCATCTATGCGGACGAGGAATCAAGTTCCAGCGTCGTCCCCGGATGCCGAACGGAAACGCCCATTTGTTCGAGAAGGATCGACATCGTGGTGATATCCCGCAGACGCGGCGTATTATGGAGAACGCACCTGCCTCCGGCAAGAATGGTTGCGGGCATGAGCGCCAGCGAGGCATTCTTCGCTCCCGCGATCGATACCGTTCCTTTGAGTTGATTACCGCCCCTGATGATAAACTTATCCATGTAGATCCATTACGCTGGTGATTTGAACTGTTTCCGGTATTTGATCCATCTACGGGATAATGCTTCGGAATCGACAACCGGATAACAAATGTACCGCCCAAGTGAAGTGCAATGCAATGGAAGAATGGCGATTCCCGCCGCCCGCGAATACCGGCAGAGGGGTTCACGAATACCGGCAGAGGGTTTGCTCACAGGGAAAAAACTCTCTATTTTACCCGCTCACCCAGGTCACATGTAATCAAACGCGGTTATAGGAAAATGAATTCGTACATCGAATATCTCAAAGCGGCACTGTTCCATCCAATCAATCTGATGGGATTCGGTCTTTTTCTGGTCATCGGTCTGGTAACGTTCAATCCGCTGGTGCTCTTTTTCGCTGCGGGATGGGAAGCGGCATGGGCGGGAATCGCCCCGTTGATGCCGGCATTCCGCAAATTCATCGATAAAAAGAAGGTACTGGACGCCAAAGACAAGCGCGACAAAGACGACAAGGCGATGCTCCAATCGTTACCCCCTGCAGTGCAGAACAGGTATCTCAAACTTCAATCAATCGCCCGTTCTATCGGCGAGAATTACGGCAAGGATACGCAGGCGAGCAAACTGTTTCTCAATCAGATTTCGACGCGGGTCGACGAAATCATGGACCGCTATCTGGGAATGCTTAAAGCGCACGATGCAATTCAACGGCATATTCAGGAAAACCGGACGCCTGATCTGTTGGATAAGATGCAGGCTCTGGATACGGAGATAGCCCAGGCGGACTCGCAGCTCGCTCAAGTAAAATCCAAACAAAAGGAAATTCTGGAGAAACGGTACGAAAAGGCGGTAAAGGCGGAAAAGGACGGTCAGATTCTCGGCGCTCAGCTCGATACGCTCGAAGAACTGGTCAAACTGCTGAATTCTCAGGCTGTATCGATGAAGCAGCCGGAAGAGGTGAATTCGCAACTCGATTCAATTTTCGCCGAAATCGAGGTTTCGGAAGCGACCATTGCGGAACTGGACGGATCATACGAATCGTTCGATAAAGAGCTGGAAAAAGCAGAACAGCAGAAACGTCTCGAGTCCAACTAATCACCCGTCACAAACGCCAGAACCATGTCAGAACAGAACCGGAACAAGCTGAAAGAAATGCGCGAACTCGCCCAGTTGGGCGGAGGGGCGGAACGAATCAAGCAACAGCACGACAAAGGAAAATTTACCGCACGCGAACGGATAGAAATTCTTCTCGACAAGGGGAGTTTTGAAGAGATCGACGCGTTCGTAAAGCACCGGTCGCACGATTTCGGCTTGAACAAGCAGCATTTTCTCGGCGACGGTGTTGTAACGGGCACCGGTACCATCGACGGGCGTCTTGTGTTTGTGTTCAGCCAGGATTTCACGGTCTTCGGCGGTTCGCTATCGGAAGCGCACGCGGAGAAAATCTGCAAAATCATGGATATGGCGATGAAAGTGGGCGCTCCGGTGATCGGTCTGAACGATTCTGGCGGGGCGCGCATTCAGGAAGGGGTTGTCAGTCTCGGCGGCTACGCCGATATCTTTCTGCGGAATACGCTCGCTTCCGGCGTCATACCGCAGATCAGCGCCATACTCGGACCTTGCGCAGGCGGAGCGGTGTATTCGCCCGCAATTACCGATTTCATTTTCATGGTGGAAGGATCGAGCTATATGTTCGTGACCGGTCCGAACGTGGTAAAAACCGTGACTCATGAAGAAGTGACGGCTGAAGACCTGGGCGGCGCGCAGACGCATGCCTCCCGCAGCGGAGTGGCGCACTTCAGCTATGCGAACGAGGTCGAGGTTTTGACCGGCATCCGGAGGCTTCTCTCGTTCATGCCGTCGAACAACGCCGACAATCCTCCGAGGACCGCCGCATCGGATAACAGATCCCGGCGCGAATCCGCGCTCGATGCCATCATTCCCAGTAATCCCAACAAGCCGTACGATATTCTCGACGTCATCCATCTGGTTGTCGATGACGGCGATTTTCTGGAAGTTCATGCCGCATATGCGCCGAACATCGTCGTCGGATTTGCCCGTCTCGACGGGAAGCCTGTCGGCGTTATCGCGAACCAACCGGCAGTGCTTGCCGGTGTCCTGGACATCGACGCTTCGCTGAAAGGCGCGCGGTTCGTACGGTTCTGCGATTGCTTCAATATTCCGCTTGTCGTATTCGAGGATGTCCCAGGCTTTCTTCCGGGAACGGAACAAGAATGGCGCGGTATCATCAAGCATGGCGCAAAGCTCCTCTATGCATTCGCCGAAGCGACTGTGCCAAAGGTGACGGTCATTACCCGGAAGGCATACGGCGGCGCGTACGACGTCATGAATTCGAAGCATATCCGTGGCGATTTTAATTTCGCCTGGCCGTCGGCGGAAATTGCCGTGATGGGACCGAAAGGGGCTGTCGAAATCGTGTTCAAGAAGGAGATCGCATCCGCCGCCGATCCGGCGAAAGCGCTGGAGGAGAAGGAGCAGGAGTACCGCGAAAAGTTTGCGAATCCGTTCGTTGCGGCGGAGCGCGGTTATATCGACGATGTTATTGCTCCGTCGGAGACGCGTCAGAAATTGATTCGCGCTCTGGAAATACTGGAGACAAAGGTGGATTCAAATCCGCCGAAAAAACACGGAAATATCCCGCTGTAAAATACCGCCGCAATCGAACCGCATCCGGTGTTCGCGATTGAAACGCGGAACCGTTTTGTACGGTGCGATTCGATTGCGGCAGCGTTTACAGAATTACGGCATTATTTCGCCCAGACATAGTCCTTCGCCGCATTAGCCTGATGGCAGCTATTGCACGCTCCGCCCATCACATCCGCGCCCCGCTGCGATATCGTTCCGTCCGTATTCAGAAGAAACCATTCCCATCCTCTGTGCGACGAATTGAAGCTGCCGCCGCGCTTCACCATGGCGGTTGTCGCCAGAATGGTACCGTTATCATGGACCACTTGTTTCACGAATATTGTTCCATTCGGGAAGTTACCGTTCCCATCTCGCGCAGCGGTGGAATTGTTCAAATAAATGAACCGTTGTATCGACATGCTGTCGGCTCCGTGCGCCGATCCGATTTCGGCAGGATCCTTGCCGCGATGCGGGCCTGCCGGTTGATTCCAGGTCTTGAATGTCGCGAAACTGGAATTGTCCGCGACAAACTCCTGAGCCGGCGTCACATTGGTATCGTCCTTGTCGTCGGAACACGCCGGTACGGCGAAGGCAATGGCGATGGAGGTTACCAGAAGGTAATAGGGGATCGATTTCATATCTATTCCGGTATGAAGTGGTACAATGATGAACTACACCGTTCGATTGAACGGTATGATATGCCGGGAAAAGCAGGCGGCAGCCGGACCGGGGTCCGGCGCTCCGCTATTGTGCGATTTGCTTCAGCCGTTCGTAATCGTTTATCGTGAATCCCTGCCGCGAGAAATCGAGGATTCCCAGGCTCCGGAATTCGTTGAGCATCGAAGTAACGGTTTGGCGGGTGCTGCCTGTGAGAAGTGCGATATCGGAATGAGAAATGTACGGTTTGATAAAGACGGATTGCTGTTTGATTTTCCCGAATTCTTCGGAATGCCGCACCAGGAAGCTGGCAATACGGCGGCGGACATCCTTGAACAACAGATCCTTCAATCTGTCCTCGATTTTACGGAGCCGGTTGCTGATGCGGTGAGTGATATACGCGCTGAGTTCGGGATGTTTATTGAGGATATGATCGAATGCTTCGCGCTGTATGGAATAAATCTCGACATCGTTGAGCGCCTGCGCTACCTCGCATACATCGTCGAAATCGTCGATAAAGCACAATTCGCCGATGACTTCGCCGGGGCCGACGATATCGAGAATCATCTCGGCGCCGTCAGGAGAGACGCGGGATACTTTGACATGCCCGGATTTGATAAAAAACAGTGTCGACGGTTGCCTTCCCGGAAGCTCGATCATGTCGTGTTTCCGGAAGTGGTGAAATACTACCGCTTTGTTGACCGCTTCGACAATTTCATCTTCTACACCGTCGAATATGGTAAACTGCCTCAACTCGTGTTGATGTATCGTGTTCATCTGGAATGTCCTTCCGTAAAAGTCAAGAGGCCTCGGTTATGGTCGACATTTGTTGGTCGAGAGCGGCAAGGGAGTCCTTACACCATAACGGAGTTGTCGTAAACTGCTACTAGTAAAGACGTTTCAGGATAACGAAAGGTTACGTTTGAACTATTATTGTGTGTATTTTTCTTCCAAACGCGATAAAATTGACTGAATCCAATGCAGATACGGAAAGTAATGCATCGTAATCCTGTGTAAACAAGTAGTGTTCGTTTGTAGTCAAAATGTATATTAGATTAAAATTTTGTAAGTTTAGTGCCGATTACCAAAACTGCGCTCGTTTGCTTTGTAAATTGTTTGTTTGTTATAGTAACATCGAGTAGATTGAATACAGAGCTGTTCATCATCACCTTTCGGTGAGATTATGTTATCTCGAATCATTTTTTTTACGCTGTTAATAAGTTTCCTGAGTCCCGCTTCATTCGCCAACAATCCACCGCCATATTCGATCCGTTCATCATCTCGTCCGGGTTTTATCGAAAACAGAGGTCAGGTGTGCGATCAATACGGCAACAGAAGAACGGATTTGAAGTACCTGTTTTGCGGCGATGGTATCAAAGTCCAGTTGAAGGAAAACTCATTTAGTTATGAAGTGCTCGGCGATGCATCTTGCGCATCGCGATCGGATTTGAATCCGGAATCCTCACAGGAATCTGAGTACCGGACAACCTTCAACAGAGTGGATGTCGAGCTGGTTGGCGCAAATCCTTTCCCGCTTGCCGAAGCGTTTGACGCATCTCCATATTACTACAACTATGTTACACCCGGCTCGCCGCTCGAAGGGTATACCGGAATACGCGAGTATTCGGCGGTCATTTACCGGCAGATTTACCCAAACATCGACATGCTGTTCGAAACCGAATCCGGCAGCAACGGATCTCCCGGAGTGAAGTATTCGTTCATCGTGTATCCCGGCGGAAATCCCTCGATTATCCGTTTGCGTTATACCGGAGCCGGCAGCCCGAGCCTTGAAAACGGGCGTCTGATGATCGCAACTTCTCTCGGTACGATCCACGAAGCTCCCCCGTATGCATTTACCACTGCGAGTAAAGGTTTTACGGAGGCAGGCACTCTTTCAGGGAAGAACGTGGAATGCTCATACATTCTTAATGGAAATGACCTGAGGTTTCAGGTACAAGACTATCCTCGGGATGAAGTGCTTGTCATCGACCCGACAGTCGCGTGGTGTACGTATTTCGGCGGTTACGAGGTCGATTGGGGGTACGGTGTGTGCGTGTATCCGAGCGGTAATATCGCCATTACAGGACGCACAATCAGCGCGCAGGGGATAGCCACCATGGGCGCTTTCGACGGAACGTATTCCGGAGACGACGGCTATATCGCCTTGTTTTCCAAAGACGGCGCGTTGCTTTGGGGGACATATTTCGGCGGGAGCGCGGTTGAAACCAGCCGGGACGTGGAAATCGACAAATCGGGAAACATTGTTATCGCAGGATTGACTGGAAGCGATGGTCTCGGAACTCCTGGCGTCTACCAGCGGAATCGAAAAGGAACCTGGGACGCGTTTGTCGCGAAATTCACCTCGGCCGGCGCGAGAATCTGGAGTACGTATTATGGAGGCGACAGCATTGAATGGGTACACTATGCGCTAGCGGTCAACGCTTCGAACGATATCATTATTGCCGGAAGTACGAAGAGCATCAATAATATCGCTACTGCCTCGGCTCCGCAGACTGTGTACGGAGGGAACGAGGACGGTTATGTCGCAGTGTTCGATTCATCCGGCTCGCTGCATTGGGCTACCTATATCGGCGGCAATCAAACAGACCATGTCATCGATGTGACGTCCGATCCCCAAAACAATGTGTTAATCACGGGTTGGACGGAAAGCGCGAGCGGCGTCTCTACTTCCGGAGCGCAACAACAGGCGTTTGGCGGCGAGCAGGATGGTTTTTTAGCGAAGTATAGTCCTGCCGGAGCTTTGCTCTGGTCGACATATATTGGAAGCAATTCGCCCGACCAGGCTTCCGGGATCACATTGGCTGGCGACAATATTCTGGTTACCGGGTATACCGAGAGCGACAACGGCATCGCAACCGCCGGAGCATACCAGGCATTCTATTCCGGTCTTCGCGATGCATTCCTTGCCGAATACAACACAATGGGCAGCAGATTGTGGTCGACGTATTTCGGTGGCGGCAGCGAAGACCGCGGAAATGCGATTTTCTCCGTCGGAGAAAATATCTTCTTTACGGGGATCACGCACAGCCAGTCCGGTATCTCGACCGGCGGCGCGATCCAACCCCTGTATTCCGATTCAGGCGACGTCTTTTTTACCATTTTCGATCAGAATGGTCAATTGAAATATGGCTCATACTTTGGCGACACCCTGGAAGATATCGGATACGATATTGCCTTCGATCCGGCGTCGAATATAGTTATAGTCGGCGAATCGCGAAGCGGCTCGTTGGCAACCCCTGGTAGCTATCAATCCGTTTTGCGGGGGAAGATAGACACCTTCATTCTTAAAATCGCAGTTCAGACGACGCCGCCGCTCATGATCGAAGCCGGTCCTGATCAGTTATTATGCAATCAGCATTCTGTTCAGTTGGACGTGAATGTCACAGGAGGCGTAAGTCCGTATAGATACAAATGGACACCGTCGAAGGGATTATCATCCGACACGATTCGGAATCCAATGGCATCGCCCTCCTCGGTTACTGAGTACACTGTCCAGGTGCGCGATGCAAACGACAGCGTCGCCACCGATGTCGTACGAGTGAATGTCATTCCTCCAATCATGATCTACGGGCCTCGGGAATACCGTGTATGCAAGGGTGGTAATGTGCGGTTTGGC
The DNA here is from genome assembly GCA_964408855.1 of uncultured Ectothiorhodospiraceae bacterium. Taxonomy (GTDB): domain Bacteria; phylum Bacteroidota; class Ignavibacteria; order SZUA-365; genus CAYPBB01. The sequence goes on along the minus strand of CAYPBB010000023.1, from coordinate 47,109 downwards.
CTCATCTGGTCGAATATTGTCGAGCCGTCTACCATCCAATGGACGCCTTCTGGATCGCTCGATCTTGCCACGACACTCACGCCGGTTGCATCGCCGTATGAATCAACGGATTACATCCTCCGTGTGAGCGATGGACGGGGATGTGTTGCCTACGATACCGTTCATGTTATTGTGTTACAGCCACCAGCTATCGATGCCGGCGCCGATATCGTTACATGTCCAGATATCGATGTTCAGCTTACAGGATCGATTCAGGGCAACACGCCGCCGTATACAATTACCTGGTCTTCGCCGGATGGAATCGTTCCCACTCCGGGAGTTCTGAATCCTGTTGTCCGGCCGGCTGGAATATCCCGGTACATTCTTAAAGTATCGGATATCAACGGCTGTCTTGCGTCAGACACGATGGTAGTTTTCCCGACATCCGTTCCGGACACCTTTTCGCTTGTCGTCGGGAGTGTTGCCGGTCATCCGGGCGACACAGTGGTTGTTCGAACCGTTCTACAGGGACGGCCGGAGTATTCGCGGCTCGATTCCGCTGAATATAGCGCTCAGCTAACCTTCAGCCGATCTGTTCTTGTGCCGCTCAATTCTCCATTCCAGGATTTCGATGGAAAACGTCACATCCGTGTCACGGGAATGAAACTCGGTTCCGATTCGACGCTTTTCGAAATACCGGCCCGGTTGCTTCTCGGGGAATTCGACGAATCCACGATCACGCTCTCCGAGTTCGGTTGGAAAGACGATGGATGTCTTCACAGCAGGATAAACGAAGGGAAGGTTCGAATCGGTATCTGCGAAGAAGGCGGAAAAAGGCTTCTCTTCACGAATCCCACATATATTGTTACCGGCAATTATCCGAATCCATTCAGCGAACGGACAGTGATATCATATACCATCATCCAACCGGCTCATGTCCGAATTACGGTCACAGATATTTCGGGTGGAATCATTGAAACGATAGTAGATTCTTATCACAACAAGGGAGACTACACGGCGGTGTACCATCCGCGACCGGGGACATCGGGCGCGCTTTTCTACACGATCGAAACGCCGGAATTCACTATCGCCAAACCCTTACGATTGCTGAAATGATCCATACGACGAACAGCTCTTCTTTCCGCGTTGCACACCGCCGTCTACCAGTGCAGTATCTCATTGTAATGGTACTGCTCGTCGGCGTTGTTGCCAATGAAGCGATTGCACAAACGCAAAATCGAGGACAACGCGACACCACAACACTGTTCGGCGTCGTGTTTCTGGTCCACAATAATAGTCACTGCTCGTCGTTTTCCCGTTTGCCCGGAGTGCCGAGCTGTTGCAGGGAGTATTCCAACGGGAGCGGTTACGGTTTCGGCGTCGGGGTGGTATACTCGGCGCCGTTATTGGATCGAGTCCGGCTGGAGGGACGCATGATACTCTCCGATCTCTCCGCTTCACTGGCGAGCGATGAATATATGACGGGGAGCTGGAACGGGAACACCGTACCGGTGACGATCGAACACACTGTCGAAGCGTCTTTGCAAACCATCGGTATCGAGCCGCAGCTGCATTACCGGCTGTTCAATTTCGTTGGTATTTCTGCCGGAGTAAATCTCAGTTATCTCCTCAAGGGCAAATTTTCGCAAAAGGAATTCATCAAGGAACCTTCCTCGCTCTTGTTTGAGACAGGAAGCCGGTACAGAAATACCTATTCGGGGAACCTCGAACGTTCGAATCGATTTCAGGCGGCTGCTGTTGCCGGGATTGAAATGAACTTTCCTCTCAATCCGGCAGGTTCCTTCACAATTCATCCCGAAATCAGTTACACCTATGGCCTGACCGACATTCTGTCGACGAACCGTTGGAAAACTCATTCTATCCGAATAGGATTATCCCTCCGCAAGGCGATTTAGTACAGACGTTCCCCGTAGTATTTGCCGGTTGCAGTGCAGCCGGCATCATTTTTTTTGCCAAACGTATAAGTTTGTTGAATTTGTGAAAAAAGTGGCAAACATTTCGGACAAAGTGCTCTTTATGTTTGTCAGATCGAGAAATAGTGATTATTTTAGCAATTGTGAGTCTTGGCTACTCCTCGTAAATCCCCAATTTTACGAGTCTTACATTTTGTGTTGCAACGAAAAAGACAATCATATCTGAAGAATTAGGCAGTTTACAAGCCTACATCTCTATTAATGCGGAGTACTTATGGCAAAAATCGCAATTATTGACGACGATCCGGATATAGTAGAAGCAAACTCCATGCTTCTTACTCAGAACGGATACGAAGTCGTATCAGCCGGCTGCGTCGACGATGCAATCAAGGTCGTCGAAACAGAACATCCGGATCTGATCTTACTCGACGTAATGATGGTTGAGCCGGACGACGGATTCTATCTCGCGAACAAATTCCGCCGCAGCGGCATTACGACGCCGATTATCATGCTTACCTCGGTGTCGAAGGCAGTGGGATTCAATTTCGGAGCGAGCGAAATGGTGCCTATCGAGGAATTCCTCGAGAAACCGATCCCTGCCGGCGTCCTTCTTGAGAAAGTGAAATATCATCTCGAACAATCGAAAGGATCGTGAAATGCTAGTTGCTGAAAAAAATGCTTTAACAGCAGACATCGAAGGTCTCGTTGAAAAATACGGAGACGGCAGGGAAGCGTTACTCCCGATCCTGCAACAGATACAGATCAAATACGGTCATATCTCCGAATTTGCGCAACAGGAAATAGCGCGGTATCTCGACATTCATCCTGTCGAAGTGTACAGCGTCATTACCTTCTATGCCTTCCTGAGCACAGTTCCCAAAGGCAGATTCGCCGTGCGTCTCTGCCGCACTATTTCCTGCGATCTGGCTGGAAAAGATGCAGTCGTCCGCGCTATCGAACGCGAATTAAACATCAAGTTCGGCGAAACAACGCGCGACCGCAAATTTTCGCTTGAGTATATCAACTGCATGGGAATGTGCGATCAGGGTCCCGCTATGTTGATCAACGATCAGGTGTTCACGCACCTCACCCCGCAAAGTGTTGTCGACATCCTCAAGAATTGCAAATAGGAGAGCGCCTCTATGACTATACGTAAAGGTATTGTGCTGTTCGATACGGCACAGCATGGAAACGGTCTGGCCGAAGCGCTGAAAAAGAAGCGCCAGGATATCATCATGGACGTGCGCGAATCCGGTTTGAAAGGCCGCGGCGGCGCAGGTTTCCCGACCGGCACGAAATGGATGTTCGCAGCGGCGGCGCAGGCCGAGAAGAAATTCATCGTCTGCAACGGCGACGAAGGCGAACCCGGAACATTTAAAGACAGAATTCTCCTCGACGAGTATCCCGATCTCGTATTCGAAGGGATGGCGATCGCCGGATATGCAATCGGCGCGCAGAAGGGATTCCTCTATCTTCGCGGCGAATACCGCTATCTGCTGGCCAAGCTCGAAGATGTGCTCGCGAAGATGAATAACGAAAACCGCCTCGGAACGAACATTCTCGGATCGGGCTTCGATTTCGATATCGAGATCCGGCTTGGTTCCGGAGCGTATGTTTGCGGCGAGGAGACGGCGCTTATCGAGTCGCTCGAAGGGCACCGCGGCGAAGCGCGCAACCGTCCGCCGTTCCCGGTGAACACCGGATATCTCGGATATCCGACGCCGGTCAACAACGTGGAAACGTTCGCGTCGGTGGCAGTCATCATGTCGAAAGGACCGGACTGGTTCAAAGGCATCGGCACCGATAAATCCTCCGGCTCCAAGCTGGTGTCGGTTTCCGGCGATTGTGAAAAACCGGGCGTGTACGAAATTCCCTTCGGCACGAAGGTTCAGGAATTGCTCGATCTCGTCGGCGCGAAGAACACCAAGGCGGTGCAGGTCGGCGGCGCATCGGGTCACTGCATACCGAAAGCCGACTTCGCGCGCGCGCTTGCATTCGAAGATGCATCGACCGGCGGTTCCATCATTATCTTCAACGAAACGCGGGATATGTTGCATGTCCTGAAAAACTTCATGGAGTTTTTCGTGGAAGAATCGTGCGGTCAATGTACGCCCTGCCGGATCGGCAACATTAAATTGCTCGAAGGCGTCGAGAAAATTGAAGAAGGAACATGTTCCATTTCCTACATGCACGAGCTCATCGATCTCGGCAAGAGCATGCAAGTCGCTTCCAAATGCGGTTTGGGACAATCGAGCCCGAATCCATTTATCTCGATCATGACGAATTTCCAGCACGAAATTTTCTCACAACGGTAACCGGGTACGAGCTATGCACATGAAAAACGATTCTCATAGAGCTCCTGTCAGTCAGCAGCCGCACACTGTCGAAAAATCCGACGGCGAAGGCATTGGCGGACAAGTGTCGATTGAAATAAATGGAGTTACATTCCACGTTCCGATGGGTACGACGGTGCTCGAAGCCTGCCGGATGCACAACGTTCATATCCCGACTCTCTGTTACCACGAGGACCTTTGTCTTGCCGGCGTCTGCCGCGTCTGCGTCGTGGAAGTGGAAGGGATGCGTACGCTTCAGGCGGCCTGCACCTATCCGGTCACCAATCCGATGAAAATCCGGACCACTTCGGAAAAAGTGCGCAAAGCCCGCCGCCATATCCTCGATCTGCTCCTCAGCGAGCACTTCGGCGAATGCTACTCCTGCCATAGAAACAACAACTGCGAACTTCAGGCGCTGGCGAAAGAATACGGCGTCGATAGCTACCGTTTTGGTCATGTCGATAAACGGCATCATCAGATCGATAATTCGAGCTATTCCGTTATCCGCGACATGAACAAATGCATCCTCTGCAAACGTTGCGTCCGCACCTGTATCGATCTTCAGGAGGTCGGCGTACTTGAAGCGACGAACAAGGGCGATGCAACGACAATTTCGACCTTCATGGATAAACCGCTGGCCGATGTCATCTGCATCAATTGCGGTCAGTGCATTAACCGGTGTCCGACCGCTGCATTGCGCGCAAACGACCCGTCCGATGAAATCTGGGCTGCGATCGACGATCCGAAAAAGCATGTCGTGATTCAGACTGCTCCATCGCCGCGCGCGGCAATCGGAGAGGAATTCGGACTCGAAGCCGGTCACTCGATGACAGGCGAACTGAACACCGCGCTGCGTATGATTGGGTACGACCGCGTGTTCGATACCAACTTTACCGCCGATCTTACCATCATGGAAGAAGGCACCGAGTTGTTGCTCCGTCTAAAGAAAGCGCTTGTCGACGGCGATACCTCCGTGAAGCTGCCGCAGTTTACCTCGTGCTCGCCGGGTTGGGTGAAGTATATTGAGCATTTCTATCCGGAATACCTCGAATACTTGTCGTCGTGCAAGTCGCCGCAGCAGATGTTCGGAGCGGTGATCAAGTCGTTCTACGCTCAGGAACGAGGTATCGATCCGGCGGATATCGTCACCGTTGCGGTGATGCCCTGCTCCGCGAAGAAGTTCGAATGCAACCGTCCAGAAATGACCGATTCCGGTTTCAAGGATGTCGACTTTGGTTTAACAACCCGCGAGTTGGCGCAGATGATCAAGGAAGCCGGTTTGTACCTGCCGGAACTGCCGAAATCGCATTTCGATGATCCGTTCGGCGATGCATCGGGCGCGGGCCTGATCTTCGGCGCAACGGGCGGCGTGATGGAAGCGGCTCTGCGTACCGTGTACGAACTCGTCACCGGCAGAGAAGTGCCGTTCCAGAACCTTGACATTTTGCCTTGCCGCGGCTTCGATGGCGTAAAGCAGGCAACGGTGAAACTCGAAAACGTGAAGCCGGAATGGAGCTTCCTCGAAGGCGTCGAAGTCAACTTCATGATTGCGCACGGAACCGCGAACGCGAAGAAGGTCATGGAAGCTCTCCGCCGCGGCGAGCTGAACAATGTGCATTTCGTGGAAGTCATGGCGTGTCCGGGCGGATGTATCGGCGGCGGCGGTCAGCCGATTCCGACATCGCCGGAAATTCGCAAGAAGAGAGCGGAAGCGATTTACAAGGAAGACGCGGAACTCGATCTGCGAAAATCGCACGAAAACCCGCACATCAAGTACATCTATGAAAAGTTCTTCACGGATGGACCGTGCGGTCACCTCTCGCACAAATTGCTTCACACGCACTATACCAAGCGCGGGAAGTATATAGCATAACCACGAAGTGTGACGCGCCTCCGCGCGTTCGCCTCGAGCGAACCAATCAGTCGCAGGATAGCCCCACCGGAAACGATGGGGCTTTTTTTTTGCCGCAGTAACTGATGTGTGTGACCGGTTGTAATGATTGCAGCATTGTCCCAATGCAGGCAACAATACGGCACCGGACGGGGAGCGATCGGATCCGGACCTACAGTTTCGTACTACCGGATTAATGGTATAAAAATATTAGTTGGATAGCGGAATGTATAAGCAATTTTGCACGGTATTATTATTTTTCTGAAATTTTTACCATTAGCTCTTGACATTAAAGAAGAAAATTGTATAATTGCCGCGAATGCTTTTTGAAATAGCGGTTGCATCGGGATTTACTAGCTATTCAAGTTCGCACATTGTCTATCGAATTCACAAAGCGCCTCTGGAGACGGAACGTATCGACGGTTCATATTCGGATTTGACCGTTATCCAGCGCAGCGGCGATGACCGCAGCGGCGATGACCGCAGCGCAATGCACCACACTGCGTTGCTGATCGGAAACGAAGAAAATGGCGGTGTAACTTCATACAAATATCTGTGTAGAACGCATCTGGCTCTGCAAATAAACTACATTTATTGTGTAGACGGAAGCGCTATGCGATACAGGAATGGCGGGAAACAGGTATTCGTGAAATACTGTAAAATATACCGTGTAATGTGTAGAAGTTGCCGCAAGTGCATCTGCTCGCAAGATGTTTTTCCCGACGAGAGCATCGCGTTGAATACAATGTATCAGCAATTGAGAATCAGCGAAATACAAGGACCGGAAATGCGCATGTACTGCTGCCGCGGCAGGGCGGCGGTGTCGGCGACTTCGCAACGGAAATAACGCAATACCACATAGCGATTCGGTGGAAGAACGGGAACGTAAGTGATAGGCCCGGAGGGTGTGTATTACATAATACATACGTGGGTAGACTATGGTTGACCTTGATCCCATACGGCGTTCCCCGCCCAATGCCGGTCCGGTTGAACTGAATGATTCAATTTCACGAACGAGGTTGTTGTGACTCGAATTGCGAAGTACCTGCTATGGTTGTAACGGTATATACTGGTGCACCTGCGCGTGTAGCTGGATTGGTTGACGAGTTTACACCGGAGGGCTCGCATCGCGTTGTATATACTCCGTCAATGGACGTATCGAGCGGCGTCTATGTATACGAGGTGTGCATACCACCGGAAATCGTACGCGGCAACATGATGATGTCGAAATAACGTCTCGTTGCAATGTAAGAGAGCAAGAGAAGATATAACGAAACCATGCGCCGAACCGGGGCGTTACGCATATCGCGTATCGCTCCGGCATCGAGCGCCGAATGAGAAGGAGAGACCGGATGCGCGCGAATCGGCGTTGTGGCGATTGGACGCGTCCGAAGACGATGCATCGATTGCATCGCTCGCTACAATTCAACGATGTATTACACAATTACAAGAGGTAATGTATGAAACGAGTGTGTGTGTTCGTGGCGGTACTCATGGTATTGAGTGTTGCCGTTCCGACTGCGCAAGCGCAGTGGATTATTACGACGCCGATCAATTTATTATCCACAACCGTGCCGGTGGATACTACATGGATTATCGCCAACGGCGGAAGTATTACAATGGATCCGGGACAGACTCTCTCGATCTACGGAACGGTGATCGTTCAGCCCGGAGGAATGGTGATACTCGACGATTATTCAAATTGGGATGTGTATGGGCGAATGCGGTTCGACGATTTCGATCCGCTTGTCGGCGGCGCCTCGATGGCGATAGAAGATGGAGCCGTAATGAGAATTCTGCCGGGCGGGTATGTCGCAATGGGTGTTGATTCGAAAATTGGATTTGTCGGCGCCGGAATTATTAAAATCGCGCCGGGCGGCTACATCGAGATGAATAATGGTCACATAGCAAATAATGCCAGCAATACAGGTCTGATCGATTGCTATGAAACATGGCCGTTCAGAAACGGACCTGGATGGTTCTATGACATAAACATGTTCATTCATAATAATTTCGATATTAGGGCAGGCGACTTGATGTATTTTATAGATGGTGGGAAAATCAGGTTCGACTGTCTCGCAGCTGGAGCGCCATTTAACTTCAATATCGAAGGAATCGCGAAATTCGGCAGCAACTATGAAACATTCACATTCGCCGATTGTCTTGGAATGATATATGTCGGCACTTCTGGAATTTTGGCCGTCGGATCGACCATTATGGACAGCGTTTCGAACGTAGCCGGCGATATCGGAAGCGTCATGGATCTATGCGGCGCAACGTGGCGCATGCGATTCCATGCGGCAATAAAGAGTCAGGGCGCCGTTTATTATAACAGCTCGACATTCGAATGCACGAATGGAAGATTCTGGAACGGACTGGTTGTTGATGGCTCGCTCGCACTTTTGCAGGTCACCGACTGTCTGTTTACTGATATCGATCTATCAAGAAACGGTATCGGATTATCGAGCGCAACCAATGCAGCGAATGTGATCAGCCGGACGACCATACAATGCCCGCCCGGTCCTCTGGGTGCGACCGGAAACGGTATCAAAATGGGCGGACTTGTGACCAGCAGAAGTTATCTGAAACTCGTCTGCAGCGATATCAACGGATTCAATACTGGCATCGGAATGACCAACGCCGATATTGCGATGGATGGCGCCGATATCTATATAAACAATACGGGCATGAATCTAATGAATTCAACCGCCTATATCAGGAACAGCTTCATTCGCAATAATTATGCGAACGGCGTAGTCGTGACTTCCCTGAGCGCCTATCCGCCATATTTCGATATGTCGAAATCCAGCGTGACGGGCAACCAGGGATATCAATTCAGCATAAACGCGACCAATAATGTGTTTGTCGACAGCTGCAATATATACTACAGGACTGGGAACACCACCGCGCCGATTGTATATGCATCCGCTTCGACGGCGCAGATGCAGAGGAACTGGTGGGGCATCAATCCGACGGTTCCGGCGCAGTTTGTTCTTGTTGGCGGATCGGTAGTGAATCATTTTCCGGACATGGCCGCTCCATGGATCATCAACCGTGGATGTATCTATACCAAGCGCGGCGAACAGCGTTCTGTAACCGAAGTGCCTGCGGCTTCGGAGATCGCGGTTCGGAATTATCCCAATCCGTTCAATCCGAGCACGACAATTGAATATGTGCTGCCGGAGCCCTCGATGGTATCGGTAACGGTATATAATATGCTGGGCGTTGAAATTGCGACGATTGTGAATGAACCGCAGTCTGCCGGAACACATACGGCGACGTTCAATGCGGAGAAGGCGCTTTCGAGCGGCGTCTATCTATACGAAGTACGCACTCAGGCAGGTAGCGCAAAAGGCACAATGATGCTAACGAAGTAGCGAACAACGCGTTCATGCGCGTTGTGAAAGACGGCTTGAACATAGAGACGGTTAACGTCCACCTGGAATCGCAGAACTATAGCGCGGTTCCAGGTGGACCATCGATAGGTAATGCAGGATACTAACCAACAATTACGACGGAGGTGATGCAACAGCTGAGAAACACGATACGTACAATGCGGATCTTCAGAAAGAGGATCAACAGTCGATCAATCATTTCAATAACAATTTCTGGAGGGGTGAGATGAAGAATCTCAAGAGGTTTTGTGTAGCAGTATTTGCAGCGACTGCATTCCTTTGTCTTCCATTGCAGGCACAATGGATCATTTCAACGCCGACGCATCTCTGCAACGATACGATTCCGCAGGATAGTCTATGGATCGTCGTGAATGGAGGAATACTGTATATCGATCCCGGATGCTCTCTGACAATTTTCGGTACGCTTCGAGTGGCGCCGGGTGGCGAAGTACGTTTGATGAATAATTCAACCGTAGACGTTAATCCTCCGCAAGGCCTTATCATTCTGGATCCCTACAATCCGCTTCTTCCTGAACCAAAGATACGGATATACACGAATGCCGTGCTGTATATAAATACGGGACGGTATGTGGATATGGGAACGAAATCGCGGATCGAATTCATGGGGGCGGGATTTATCAAAATCTCGTCCACAGGGTATATACGAATGAGCAATTCCATCATCAATCAAAGCCCGTTATCGGCGGGGATGGGATTGATCGACACATATGAATCGAATCCATTCAGGGGAACCGGTACTCTGGAGACTGTTAATATTCTTTTGCATAACGGTTTCCGCGTGCTCGCAACCGATGTACTGACGTTCAATGAAGGAGGAAAAATGACGTATACCTGCCTTGCGCCCGTGATTCAGAGCATGAGGATATACGGAATTGCGCAATGGACGGCTTCAGGAACGCCGAAACAGTATACTTTCGAGGATTGTCTGGCAGGAATCACCGTCTATAACGGCGGCAGTATGTATGGCGATAATACTATTTTTGACAGCGTACCGAACTTGACAGGGAATACGGGGAGTTACATGCAATTCGGAAGCGGCGCACTCCACATGCGGCATCTGACGCAAATTGCGACGAAAGGCACTTTCATGGCCAAGGGGATGACATTCGACGCAACAAACGGCAGAACATGGAAGGGTATCTATATCGTCGGCACGGCATCGTTGCTCGGTTTGTATGAAAGCCTTGTAACGGATATCGCCTTGTATGAGAACGGCGTACATTTATACGATGCCACAAATACCAGCAATGAGATCTACCGTACAACAATACAATGTTTGTTCGGCCCGATGTCGTCGAGCGGAATCGGTATTTATCTGGAAGGAAACCCGACGGGAATCGCGACAGCAAAACTAACAGTGACATGTAGCGATGTCAATGGATTCAAGGCAGGCGTTTATAATTATCTCGGCGATCTGACCATGGACGGTGTCGATATCTACCTGAACAACGTCGGCCTGTACGTTACGCAGGGCACTGCATATGTCACGAGATCGTTCATACGGAATAATATCGGCGATGGTGTCGTGGCTGACAATATCGCACCGAAGAGACCTGGGTTGTTTGTCCGAAAGAGCGCGATTATCGGCAATCAGGGCTACCAGTTCAATCTGTTGAATACAAACTATGTTCGCGTCGATAGCAGCAACGTCTACTACCGGACAGGAAATAATACAGCAGTAATTGTACGCGCCAGCGCCTCGACGGCAAATATGCCGACAAACTGGTGGGGTATATTCCCGACGGTGCCCGTGCAGTTCCTGCTCCTCGGCGGCTCTACGGTAACGCACGCGCCTGAAATGGCGGGTCCGTTCATCATCGACCGCGGCTGCATTTATCCGAAGCAGGGCGTCTACAATCTTACAGATCCGGTCGAATTGCCGGCTGAGATTGCCGTGCGTAATTATCCGAATCCGTTCAATCCATCGACGGTAATTGAGTATACAATTCCTGCGGATGGAATGGTGACGGTGAGAGTGTACGATGCACTCGGTAAGGAAGTGAATATGCTGGTAAATGAAACGCAGAACGCGGGAACGCACAGGATCGAATTCAAAGCCGGATCCGAACTGCCGAGCGGCATGTACCTCTATGAAGTCATCACCGAATCTGGCGCCGGCAGAGGAAGCATGATGCTGATGAAATAGGGATTGAAACACTGTGAGCGGCGACGCTGCTCTGCAATAGCGCCTCAATTGCCGTTGGAGATGACCGGGGGCGGCATCTCCAACGGCAGACTGATCAATCAACACAAGGAGGTGTACCGAGAAATTACTCTTCTGTAGACAACAACGACATTGTCGATGAAGTAGCGCATGCGCAAGGTTTCCACATACCTATTAACCAATAAGGAGTGAGAGAATAATGAGACATATACTCAAGTTCGCGTTTACGACGTTAGCCGCAATATTATTGTTTACCGGTTCAATTCAGAGTCAGGTAATCATCAGCACGCCGACGCCTGTGTGTAATGTAAGTATTCCAGCGGGAGTTACATGGATCGTGGTTAACGGTGGTTCCGTGGAAGTGCTGCCGGGATGCGGTTTGCAAGTGTTTGGCACACTGCGGATTGCGCCGGGAGGCTTTGTGGTAATTCGTAATACCGCTGATGTTTATATTGCAGGCCCAACCGGAGAACTATTGCTCGACGATTATAACACATTGCTTCCGGTTCCGCGTTTGATTTTCGATGGCGCTGCAACGATGACAATTGATGCGAACCGGTACATCGATATGGGTGTCAGATCGCAAATCCAATTTACAGGCGCTGGAATTATGCGAATGGCCGCTGGCGCGTTCATCAGAATGGACAGAAGCGAGATACGCAACAATACTCTCGCTCCAGGTCTTATTCGCGCTTATGGCAACTATCCATTTAGAGGCGACGGATATTTCTACAATCCCAACATACGATTGTATACCGATTGGAATGTATTCGCATCTGACAGATTGCGGTTTATCGACGCCGGGAAGATTACGATGGATTGCGCATCCGCCGGGGCTCCGCATGACGTCAATATCTATGGCAGCATTGAATGGTATTGCAATACCCCTCCGGGAACATTCACGTTTGCGGATTGCTACAACATCATAAACGTCTATTCGGGCGGCATGCTCTATACAGCGCGTATCACGATGGATAACGTTCCGAGAATACGCGGCTTTGCAGGGAGCGACATCGTTGTCAAGGAAAGTAATTGGAATATGAGAAATGGCGTCGATATTTCCACAGAAGGGGCGTTCTTTACCGACTATGGATCGCGTTTCGACGCAATGCCGGCATCAACATGGTTCGGTATCAGTTTCTATAATCCTTCGGCGTTGTGCATGATCAACGACGCCTATATCACGGGTCTGAATCCGAGTGCGGTAGGCGTGTACTTCAACGACGCGACAAACACTTCCAATTTGATAAACAGGACAACGATCATATGCCCGACCGGCGCGCTGACGAACGGTGCGTATGGGATAAAGATGACCGGTGGAGCATATCCAAACTCGTATCTGAAGATTACCTGCAGCGATATAACAGGATTCAGTATCGGTTTGACGAACAATCAGGGTCAGCTAGTGGCGGACGGTTTGGATATCTACCTCAATATGGTCGGTCTGGATGTCGGAGGAGGTACGGCGCTCGTCACAAGAAGCTTAATTCGGAACAATTTCTCGCACGGCGTAACACTGGGGAGCATTCCCGCGACGGCGCCTTCGTTCGATATGAGTCATTGCGCCGTTGTTGGAAATCAGGGGAATCAGTTCCGTCTGCAGTCAACCAATAATGTCCGCGTAGACAGCAGCAATGTGTATTACAGAACCGGCAACTCGACTGCGGTCATCGTGTATGCAAGCGGCTCGAACGCGAATATGCCGGATTGCTGGTGGGGAAGATTCCCAACGGTTCCGGCGCAGTTCCAACTCATCGCATCGACGGTGACGCATGTCCCAGAACGGAATGCCGCATGGTTGATCGACCGAGGCTGCATCTATCCGAAACAAGGCAACTTCGATCTCACGGATCCAATTGCTCCGACGGAAGCAATCCTTGTAAAGAATTACCCGAATCCATTCAACCCGTCGACGACGATCGAGTATCAAATTCCGTCCGAATCGATGGTCACGGTAAAGGTGTTCAATGCGCTCGGGACCGAGATCGCAACGCTTGTTCAGGAGCAGAAGGAAGCAGGGACGCATCGAGTCGAGTTCAATGCGACGGCGGGCACCCCGAGCGGTCTGTATCTGTACGAAGTGCGCACACCGGAAAGTGTCGGCCGAGGAACGATGATGTTGACCAAGTAACGCATCGCTGCGTAGGAGAAGAACTGCGGAACTGACATCCGATCGGAGACCGGGGTGTTCCGTCACAGCGCCGGGGTAGGTATCGCCGCCCCGGCGCAATCATTTCTGCCAAATCTGACCGACAGGGAGCAGGCCTGTGTACCGCTGGGATGACCGTATGCAAATATTGCAGACGGTTGAATGGAATTGGAAATATTCGCTTCATTTTAGGTATATTTTGCACATTATCCTTCCATGGCAGTGCGAAGAAGATGAATACAATACGTTTCACGGGTAATACTGGCTATTACATATTCCTATTTCTCTCCTGTTTTCTGATACCGGATCAGGCAGCGGTTGCTCAGCGTGGCGCAAGCATGTACGCGCCGCGAGTCCGTTCCGCATCCGTAACCGTCGAAGCCGGAATCGCGATCCTCGGTTGCGACCTGACAAGCCTCGACAACAATTACTATGTGGAACCGCTTGGCGGTATTGAATTGGGCTACAATCCGTCGCAGAATTTAAGGGTCGCACTATTTGCCTCGCGGGGCGGTTTAACGGCAAAGAACGGAGAAGATATTGCCGAGTGTACCTTCAATTCTGTAGGCGCATCGGGGCAGTACTACTTCCGGATGTACAGAGGAAAATTCAATCCATACGTTGTTGCCAGAATCGGAGGGGTATTTGGCGAAGCTGAATCCACCCAGCGAGGTATCCGTTCCCGTGAATCGGTCGGAGGTGCGGTATTCGGGGGCGGCGCCGGATTTGAATTTCATCCTCGCAGTTCTCTTGGAATCAGAATTCAGGCGATGGGCTACATTACAACCACCGATCATCTGGATGCGCTCGATACCGGACGCATGCAAGACGGCTACTCGACATTTTCCGCTGGAATCACCTATTACTTTACCCTTCGCCGCTGATGCGGTGGCGGCGCATACCCGGATTTCTTCATATTCCTTCCTATGAATTTTCTGTAAATTCATGTATTATTGAAACATAAGTAGCACCTTCGCACGCCTGTTTATGAAACGGCGTTCGAATGAGAACGAGGAGTACATGGCAGCGTTTTTCGAACTAACACCGCAATGGATCCGGTTTGAGCAGTTTTGGATCTCGCTCAAACGGAGAAATATATGGCTCATACAACTGCGGTATGGCGCCGTGGTTCTCCTTATCCTGTTTATCGCCGCATTCGAATTCATCCCGCAGTTACGGCTTCAATCCCTTCCGCTGGCAATAATTAGCGCCTGCATTCTCATCTATAATATCCTTCTGCATTACTTCGTCCGGTTCATCCCCGATGAGTATGGGCCGTTCCATGGACTTCATTTCGCACTCATACAGATATCCGCCGATTTCGTTGCGCTGTTGCTCTTCGTATACTTCACAGGCGGTATCGAGACGCCGTTCCACGTATTTTTCATTTTTCATGTCATCATTGGGAGTTTGATTCTTCCGGGCAGAATAGTCGCCACCATTATTATTTGTACGCTGATGATAACCGGCGGCGGCGCTCTGCTCGAGCTGGCCGGGACGATTCCGCATCAGCGGATCGACGGTCTTCTGGCGTTTTCGCTCTACGACAATGTCGAGTACCTGGTGATGCATTTCAGCATTTTTGCCATCGCGCTGTTTATCAGCAACTATCTCGCAAACTCCATCTCGAAGGAATTGTACCAGCGCGAGCGCGCTTTGAATAAAGCATACCTGCAGCTCAAAGATGCCGAAAAGCAAAAGTCGCGATACGTGATGTCGGTAGTGCATGACTTGAAGACGCCGATTGCGGCCGCAATGACGTATCTGGATATGATGCGGGACGGTACGCTCGGCGAACTTCCGGAGAAGTACGATAAACCGGTGAACCGCTCGTATTTCCGGCTGAACGGCGCGATTTCCATGATCGGCGATGTTCTTCAGCTCTCGCAGGTGAAGCTCGCGGCTGAGATAGAACCCGAGCATGTCTCAATTCTATCGCTTCTGGAGGAAGTCTACAGCGAATTGAAAGTACTGTTCGATGCGAAAAATATCGAGTTCACGATAGATCAGGGCGAAAACGGCGGCGATTACGTCATTGAAGGTGAACCGAAGCTGCTGAAGCTTGCTTTGGGAAATCTGCTGTCCAATGCCCGCAAATACACCGATGAGAATGGAAAGGTCTCGATCTTTCTCCGAAAGGACGATTCCATGATCACAATCGAGGTCGCCGATAATGGGATCGGGATTCCGGAAAATGAAATCAGTAAAATTTTCCAGGACTTTTACCGAACCAGCCTTTCGAAAAAAAAGGGGATCGAAGGCACAGGCCTCGGAATTTCGGTCGTTTTGCATGTCGTTCGCGAACACCATGGGGAATTAACCGTACAATCACCCTCCATCATCGGAGACGGCGCAGGCCGCCCCGGCACCGCATTCATCGTCAAGCTCCCGCTCCATTACAAGCGTGATTTTATCTTGCAAGAATCCGGAATGGTTAACTAAAAAAGAGTGTTATATCTGGATAGATAAGAGGTTGTTCGTCCCTTTCATTGAATCAGTGTTTGAAAGGCAACACAACCCTGCAACCCATGACTGAGGTATTTTGAAATGTCATTCATCGTAGAACAAGAGATTTTCGATCTACTGAACTCGGAACATATCAAGGATAGAACCCGCCAGCTCGAAACTCTGGAAAAAGCCCGCAACAACGTTCGCCTGAATCTCGAAGATGTCGCTTCGCTGCTGATGGTGCAGGACCTCGAATTACGCGAGGAAATGCATGTTCTTGCCCGTTCCATCAAACAGGAAATTTACGGCAACCGCCTGGTGTTTTTCGCTCCGTTGTACCTTACGAACCGGTGCGTCAACAACTGTTTGTATTGCTCATTCCGCCAGGACAATAAGGAACTTGTCCGCGCAACCCTGAGTCAGGATGAAATTCGTCAGGAAGTTGAGTATTTGGTGAAACAGGGGCATAAACGCCTTCTGCTGGTTGCCGGCGAGCACCCGAAGGAAGCGCCCTTGTCGTATATCGGGGAATCCGTCGATACCGTTTATTCCGTCAATATCGGCGGTCATAATATCCGCCGCGTGAATATCAATGCCGCGCCGATGTCGGTGGAGGATTTCAAAATATTGAAGACGTTCGGCGTTGGGACATACCAGTGTTTTCAGGAAACCTACCACCGGGAAACGTATGCGTATGTGCACCCCAGCGGCATGAAACGCGATTATGATTGGCGCGTTTCCGTCATGGACAGGGCGCTCGAAGCCGGTTTGGACGATGTCGGTATCGGCGTGCTATTCGGTCTATACGATTACCGGTTTGAAACGCTGGCGATGATGCAGCATATCTTCCACCTTGAAGAACAGTTCAACGGCGTCGGTCCCCATACGATCTCCATCCCGCGGCTTGAACCCGCCTCCAATGCTCCGCTCGATGGAACGAATTCTTCATGGATGGTCGCGGATGAAGATTTCCGCACTCTGGTCGCGATCCTTCGTATCGCCGTTCCGTACACCGGAATGATTCTATCGACGCGCGAGAATCCGGAAACAAGGCAGTCGTTGTTCGATTTCGGTATTTCGCAGATTTCCGCCGGCTCGAAAACCGATCCGGGTGGATATCTCCACAGCGAGCATGAAAAAGCGGAACAATTCCAGCTCGGCGATCACCGACCCTTGGATGAAGTGGTAAGAGATGTCGTGCAACTTGGCTATATGCCCAGTTTCTGCACTGCGTGCTACCGGAGCGGGAGAACAGGAGACAGGTTCATGGATTTGGCGAAATCGGGGAATATCGGTAAAATTTGTGCGCCGAATGCGTTGACAACATTCGAGGAGTACCTGAATCAGTACTCCGACGAACAAACGCGCGATGCGGCGCGGCAGCTCATCGAAAAGGAGCTCAGCGAAATGCCCGAATCGGTCAGGGCAAGAACGCTGAAAATGATGAAGGAAATTGATGAAGGAAAGACCGACGTGTATTTGTAAACAAGTTTTATTCATCTAACCGGGATATTATGGCTACTTCAGACCATCAACAGCATCCGGCGAACGCCGTCTTTCTTTTATTGGAAGACAGACAGTTTCGACTGAGCGTCATCAAACCGGGTATCGAAAAAGAGCGCCACCGCCTTGGAAAACTCGTTACCGGAAAACACCAGGTAAAAGGATTCCGGACAATTACCAAGGCGCCGCTATCGATGTTGTTGCCCGTCATTTCCGACGAGGCAAGCGTCGCTCCGGAACTTGCGCGCGCATTGCTTCAACACTGGTACGATGCGAACGGCGAGCTGCGTTCCATCGTCGCAGCAAAATTGAAGGAATATGGATACGAACCGCAGGAACAGCCGTTCGACGGCGAAGGGCAGGCAAACTGGCGCACGATGAAGACCGAACACGCCGATATGCAATTCGAAGGAGGATTTATCGAGGGCGCGGATCAGAATGCCGTTATGCTGATGTCGCTGTTGCTTGGCTGGTTCGGAGCCAACGACGATGAGTCTGCCCCGTCTGAGAATGACGCGTAAAGCGCGGAATTTCACGGCATAGCAGGTTACGCCGAGCGGGGGAAGGCAAATTCGGCGGGATATTCAACGGGGGATGAAAATGGCAGCGGCAGGCGTAAGCCTGCCGCGTTGCGTTAACGAAACCTTCACCGAGGTTAGCCCCTGCCGAAAGGATAGGGGCTGGGTGTAGCGGGGTATTGAAAAACTATTTCTTCGATACACCCTCCGTGTTAGTTGGGAACATTGAACGACAGTGATAAGGTACACCTCATTTTATTGAATGTCAAGGGAGAAATTCGGTGTGTACATTTCTGTTGTCAAATTTGCATTTTAATGCATCCATGCAGTGTAACAACCTCGTCGCCGATAATGCGAACAATTATTGCCCAAGGGTTTCTGTTTCTCGCCGCATACGCGTTGCTTTCCGGGGCGGTGTCGGCCGGAATTGGAGCCACCCGGCAAGCCGGAAATGATAGCCTGATCATCGGAATCTGGCAGGATTACGGGGGCTGTTTGACGAGAGGAAATATTTCGGACGCTCAATGGCGCGGTGAACGCATCCTGCGATTGAGCGCATCGAAGCAATCCGGATTCAATACGCTCTTCGTCCCGCCCCGCGAAATCGAAATGGAGCTTTCGTTCGCTTCCGGATGGAAAACCACGGAAATGCTGGTCTTGGTCGGTCCGAACCCGGGTGAAGGGACGACGACATACACCGATTATATGAAGCTTCTGGAAGCATACTTTCAGCGGCACGGCGATGCATTTCGAGGCGTCTATATCGACGAGCCAAGCGATGTTCCATCCAAATGGCTGGACTCTTCGGCCGGAATCACCCGGTTTGAGATGCTTCTCAAGATATTAAGTGCCCACCATCTTCCACTGTTCTTCTCAGGCTATTCTTATTTCAATCTGAACGACATGCTCGAAGCCGCGGACTATGTTTACCCCAGCCATTCGGGCAAAAGGCTGGGAACGCCTCTCTCGCATTCGGGATTGTTCGACGGCGTCAGAGTATACGACACGCTGCTGACGAAATACGGAATCCGGTACTATGTCCTCGATGATTCATGGAGCCTGCCGACAAAGACGAGATTCGAAATCGCCTCCGACCAACGCCCTGTTCTCCAGTTGTTTACAAAAAAGCTTCAGTGCGAAATGCAATCGCATCCGAACTTAGGCGGGGGAGGGATGTTCGTCAATTTTGGGTTCGATCTCGGTACTTTCTCGAAAACAGCGCCCAGGGCAGGCGACCCGATTCATTTCGAACAACTGATGTCCGAGTTTAAGGAATTGCATCGACAGCAACCCGCGATGAAAATGTTCATTCTCTACACGGGCGACCTCTACCTCGAAACAATCAACAGAATGAGGGCATTCTATATCCGATACCGCACTTCCGCTCGATCGAATAAAAGCAATGCCGCCCCTGTGGAAAACGGATGCACGGCGAAGGAGGAAACGGTATGGGACGAAACCGTTGCTCATACTCCGTGCAATGTTTTCGAGAATCTTATTCTGCTCAGTGTCGGCGATTACGATACTTCGCGTAGCCTTTCCGGTGCAATAACCGTTACCCCCAAAGTCGACGGCGGTTCGATTTTCCGGCTTTGCAATGATACCAGCGAAGCATTTAAGGCGGGCTTTCTCGACTGTCTTCAGAGATATCTTTCACATTTTCCTCCCGGAAACGAAGAATACGCCGAGTCACCGCACGGCACATCTGCTAATGAAAGAAATCAGGCATTCCAACACTACATCCAACCAGAATATAGCGAAGCATATATCCAATCGCTGCAGCCCTACTTCATGGAGTGCGATTTCTTCCGCGATCTTGTATGCCGCTTGTATACCTTGCGGTTCGATGCATTCGTCTATTCGGCAAAGAAACTTGGGTTGTTGTAGTATCGATGAAGAGCGGATACATTATCCGTTCCATCCCTGGCGATCGAGACTGCGGTATTGAATGGCTTCGGAAATATGTTCGGGCAGAATGCGTTCGCTTCGCGCTAAATCGGCAATTGTACGGCCGACCTTCAGTATTCTGTCGTATGCGCGGGCGCTCAGTCCGAGCCGGGTGATCGCCATGCGCATAAGGTCCTGTCCGGCATTATCGATGGCGCAATACTTCCTGATGTCCTTACTGAGCATATCCGCGTTGCAGTGAAGTCCCTTTCTTCCGGCAAACCGGTCGGTCTGAATTTCCCTGGCAGCTACCACGCGCGAGCGGATGCACTCGGACCGTTCTCCCGTCGCGGAGCCTGCCAAGTCCTGGTATTTCACCTGAGGACATTCGACATGAATATCGATCCGGTCCAGCAACGGTCCGGATATTTTCGACATGTACCGCTGAATCTGCATCGGCGTGCAAGTGCATTGCTGATTCGGATTGCCGAAATTGCCGCAAGGACAGGGATTCATCGCCGCGACAAGCATGAAATTTGCAGGGTATTCCACAGAGATTTTTGAACGCGAAATCGTTACCGAGCCTTCTTCAAGAGGCTGCCGGAGTACTTCGAGAACATTGCGGGCAAATTCAGGCAATTCATCGAGGAAGAGGACGCCGTTGTGCGATTGGCTGATCTCACCCGGTCGCGCATATCCGATTCCACCGCCGACAAGCGCCGCATCGCTGATGGTATGATGCGGCGAACGGAACGGACGCGAAGCCACAATTGCCGCGTTCGCGGGAAGGATACCGCTGACAGAATGGATTTTTGTCGTTTCCAGAGCTTCGTCGAATGTGAGCGGCGGCAGAATGGTCGGGATGCGCTTCGCCAGCATCGTTTTTCCCGATCCGGGGGGACCGATCAGGATGATATTGTGTCCTCCGGCGGCGGCGACCTCCAACGAGCGTTTGACATTTTCCTGCCCTTTCACGTCGCTGAAATCGATTTCGATATGTTGCTGTTCTTCCTGAAATACCCGTTCGATTTCGACGGTGAACGGTGGAAGATTGGGATGTGTGCCCCGGAGAAAATCCACAGCCTCGATCAGGGTCGTGCACGGGTATACATCGATTCCGGTTACCATCGCCGCTTCGCGCGCATTTTCGCGCGGGACGACGATACGGCGGAATCCCTTCTCGCGCGCTTCGAGTGCGATGGAGAGCGCTCCATGTATTGGGCGGAGCGTGCCGTCGAGCGCAAGTTCGCCCAGAAGGATCGTGTCTTCAAGCGATGCCCCGTCGAGAGCGCCCATGGCATGAATGATGCCGGCAGCCAGCGGCAAATCGAACGCCGAACCTTCCTTTTTTACGTCGGCAGGCGCCAGATTGACCACGATCCGCTTGATCGGAAACGGGAGATTGGAGTTTTTGATTGCCGCGGTCACGCGTTCGCGGCTTTCCTTTACCGCGTTATCGGGTAGCCCGACGACAACGTACGCGGGTAGCTGGTTCTCGATATGTGTTTCGACTGTGACAACGAAAGCGTTGATTCCGTATGTCGCCGCGCTGAATACCTTTGAAAGCATGCGGAAATCCCTGCGATAGATAGACGCAGGAACTTAGCAATTCCCCTATGAAAATCCTATCTCTGGTTCATGAAATCCGGCAATTCACGCTTAGGCGATCCGTGAAATGAACCCGGATACCGCTTCGTTGAACCGCGCGGGTTGTTCGAGGCAGGTCAGATGACCCGACGATTCGACGATGTGAAGTTCGCTCCCTGCGACGGCTTCATTCATGATGCGGGCTTCGGATGCGGGGATAAGCTGGTCTTCCTCTCCCGCTATGATACAGACGGGTTTGTGCAAACTGCGGAGCGTTTCGGTGGAATCGGGGCGCGCCGCCATCGCCCGAAGAGCCGAGGCGATACCGGCGGGCGATGCTGATTGCATCATCGATGTCAGTTTATCCTGCAAGGCTGGATTGTCCTTTTTCGTGCTTTCGCCGACCAGCTTTTCGCGCATCGCCGTAATCAACTGCAACGGACCGTTTTCAAGCGTATCTGCGGCTTGCGTCTGTCTGTTCGCTTT
The DNA here is from genome assembly GCA_964408855.1 of uncultured Ectothiorhodospiraceae bacterium. Taxonomy (GTDB): domain Bacteria; phylum Bacteroidota; class Ignavibacteria; order SZUA-365; genus CAYPBB01. The sequence continues at coordinate 24,814 of CAYPBB010000023.1, read as the reverse complement.
GGCTTCTTCGCTGTCGCCGCCTGCCCGGGTGTTGGCAAGGATAAAGCCGGAGAACCTGTCAGGATTGTGCCGCATCGCTTCCATGGCGATATAACCGCCCATCGAACAGCCGCCGAGAACGACGCGGTCGAGCGAGAATGCATCGAGCAGGGAAAACAGGACATCGCAGTACGCGCTCATCGAGTCCGCTTCCGGAAGCCCGGTGTCCCGTCCAAAACCCGGCAGGTCGAACGAAACGACTCTGAATGGCAGATCGCGGTGCTGCTCGCTCCAGATGTCGCAATTGAGAGGAAAGGCGTGGAGGAGAACAACCGGCGTGCCGGCGCCTGAATCGGTGATATATGAAGGAAGAGCCATGGAAAATCCTGTCTGTATGTTATGTGTTGCCAAGATTGAAATGAGGATTGCGGATGAGTCCGATAATATTTCCGAACGGATCGGTAACTGTTGCCACGATAATGCCGCCGCCCGTTTCTGTGGGCGGTTCAAGCGGCGTTGCGCCGTTCGAAAGCAGCATGTCCCATGCAGCTTCGACGTCGTCGACGCCCCAATAGGCTACCTGACCGGCGTTTCCCGATGGGGTTGCCGAAACGTCCGGATCGAGGCCCAATTCGTATCCGCCAACAGCGAACCCCGTGTAGTAGGGCTCGGAAAAGTATGGTTCGATGCCGAAGACCCGGGAATACCATTCCCGCGCTTTATCGAGATTATCGACATGGTAGATAACGGTTCGCAAACCGAGCAGCCGGATCGGATTATTGCGTGTGTTCATCGTTCTCTGAAAAAAAGCATCCGAACGGCGCTAAACCGTCCGGATGCTGTGAACAGGATATCGTGATTATTTCGTCCGTTTTGCGTACTTCACGTCCGGAGCCGTCTGATAGGAGAACTCCAACTGGAGATAGCGGTCTTCGCCCGTGCCCTGAACCAGGGAACCGTTCGAGCCGCGGAGAACCAGCATGCGGAAGAAATACTCGCCGTCGTTGCGGACAAGCTTGCCGAAGTACATCTTACCGGTCGAAGTCGCTCCGGTTGCGATGGGAAGGTTTGTTGCTGTGTACGCGCCGGTCGAGAAGGGAGCGGTCATCGAGTAATCGTTCAGATTGTCGGCGTTGACGGGATCGGGATAGAATTTCGTCTCCGGTCCCGGATTGCCCGTTGCGCTTTGCGGAGCACGGATCTGAAGCGCGTCGTTTGTGGTTTCAGCGAAAACAAACAAATCGCCGCGAGCTGCGAATTCGGCGCCGCTCTGGGCTATCACCTCAGCCTTGCCGCTCGGATTGTAGATATCGATCGCGCTCGGAAGACTCGACGTCGTTGCATACACCTTGATTACGTTGCCGTCCTTGTCGTTCATCTGACGGACTGCGGGCGCCCAGGTGATTTTGGAGTAGTTCGAGCTGAGCTTGCCTTTGGTGGTTGCGCCATGAATGAAGAATTCATAGACGGTACCGTTCGTCAGTTGATTGATGATTACGCCGTTGCCTTTTTGGTTCAGTTCGTAGTACATCGTATCGGAGGTGCCGGCCGCTCTCACGCGGATTACATAGCCCTTGAAGTTGGATTCCAGTTCGTTGACCGAAGGAGTCCATTCCAATCCGACCGATTTATCGTCGCTGTACGCCTTTACGTTCGTAGGCGGCGCGATTTCATTGTCGGTTGCGACCGGGTTGTCGTCTTCGCTGCAGCCGGTGTATCCGATTGCGAGTACAGCCATCAGGCTGAGCGTCATGAAGGAATGAAAGAATCGTTTCATCGATCGTCCTTTGTTTGTTATGAGGAAATGATTGTAGTTTATCGTCAGACTCGAATGAGATAATAGCCGGAATTTCATCGTTCATCGTCCTGTTGTAGCAACAGGACGTATCTTCCGTTCATGTTTGTATTGAATTCGCTGCCATTCTGCAAATATAAACGTTGATACGTAATCAATTGTTTCTCAGGTTTCCCACAGGAAACGGATCGTTCCAATAACTGTAATGAAAACAACTGCTTATGAATAGCTTTTCGCACGTGCGCCCAGAACTGGAATTGATTGAAACCGTTCGCGGTTACATGCTCGATATCGAAAAACGTACTCCTTCCTATTGCGCGGGTTGTCCTCACCGGGGTTCTTCGAGCAACATTATGGAAATCAGGAGAAGGTTCGCTGACGCTGAATATATGAAAAAGGTGCATCAGTCGCCTCCCGTCGATATCATTTCACACGGCGGCATCGGATGCTATTCGCTCAACTTTCTGCCCCCGTTCAGGGACATGCACAATATGTCCGCTATGGGACTTGGCGGAGCGGCAGGTTTGGGCGCCTATGTCTTCACCAAAAACAAGCACTACGTAATGTGCGGCGATTCGACGTTTTTCCATTCGGAAATGTCGACCCTTTCCAATGCGATCAAGGATAGCCAGGACATCCTCTATATCATACTGGACAACAAGAATACCGCGATGACGGGACATCAAAGTACGCCCGCATCTGCATACGACATCATGGGCTATAAAACGATCGAACAGGATATCGAATCGGTCGTCCGTGGTATGGACCGTAACGGCAAGGTTTTCATTCGTAAAATCAATCCCGCCGACCGGGATGCATATATGGAGCTTCTCGAACACGCATTCCTGATGGACGGCGTGCGCGTGATTATCGCTGACAGGGAATGCGGGATTACATTCCACAAAAAGAAACGAGCGGAATCGTCGCGTATTGTCGCCGAAGTTGGCTTCCTCCCTGTCGAAAAGCACATCAACATCACTCACGATGTATGCGAGAATTGCCGCGAGTGTACGGTCAACACCGGCTGCCCGGGATTAAAGATTGTGGAGACTCCGTACGGAGAAAAAATCGGCATCGACCAGTCGATTTGTGTCGACGATACGTATTGCACAAAAGTGAAAGCCTGCCCGTCGTTCGAGCAGGTCGTTATCAGGAGATCTAAAAATCCGCTGAAAAAAACAGGAAAATGGGACTTATGGATGAAGGATATTCCGGAGCCGTCAATCGCTCGACTCGGCGATGCGGATTCGGCCGGTATAGCACGGTCGGTGTTCTATGCATTCATTCCCGGGGTTGGCGGAATGGGGCTTGGTTTTGCCGCAAAAATCCTGACTGAAGCGGGCGCGAGGGAGGGCTACCGCGTGAACTATTATCATCAGAAAGGACTGGCCCAGCGCAACGGGGCGGTTGTTTCGCATGTTATCTATTCGCTCGATCCGATTCATGTTTCTCAACGGATTCCAGAGGGCAAAGCGGATCTGATTCTGGGACTCGATTATCTGGAGACCGTTCGCGGACTGAACTTCAGTTCCGCCTCGCGTACATCGGTGGTGTGCAATAAGGCGAAAACGCCGACGATCGGGATGCTTATCGGGGAAGACCGTTTTCCGGTGAATCTCGACGACAGGATTCTCGAGTACAGCCGGCGCGACAGCTTTTTTGGAGCCGATTTTTTCGAACTTTCGGAGTTCTACTTCGGCGACAGGCTCTACGCGAACCTGATGATGCTGGGAACCGCCTACCAGATGGCCCTCCTTCCGGTTACTGCCGAAACGATTGAGTCGGTTATCCGCGATTCTGCGAAAAAGGATCAGCGGGAAACCAACCTGCGGGCGTTCAGGATCGGCAGGCGGCTTGTCACGCATCCGGAAATGCTCAGCACCGGTCGCACCATCGAATCGCTCGACGTCTTTATCGCGGCGAAGGAACAGAAGCTGAGGAAGAAATCGACTGCTCTTGCTGCGGCCTTCCGCGCTGCAATCGCTGGGTATTTGAACGCGTTGGAAGGCCTGGATGAGGCGCAGCGCAAGGAATTTATCCGCCGCTATTACGATCTCCTATGGTACGAAAACGCGGAATATGCCGGTTATTTTGCGTCGAGAATTCTCGAAGTCTACCGCTATGAAGCAGGAGGCAATCGCGATGAAAAGCATTTTCCGGCGACAGCCGCCGCGATCATGAACCTCTACAAGACGATGGCCATCAAAGACGAGATCTGGGTCGCCCATCTGCTGACACGCGAAGAAAAAATGGAGGAAGACCGTATCAGGTACAATATCCAGCCTGACCGCGGCGACCGGATCAGTTATATTCATATCAACCGCCCTCATTTCGATGTATTCGGAATGAAACTCGAGTGGGACATGAATACGCGGAACTGGATGCTGCATATCGTGAAGCGTCTGAAGTTCATCCGCCGTATGCTGCCGGCATGGCACAGCCGCGAGAAGGCCTTCCGCGACTGGTACGACGGTGCGGTGATCGGCGGATATATTGGCGGGAAATTCGCGGCAAAAGAGGACGCGCTTATCGCGATGGGACAACCGCTTGAATGTACCGGTTACCGGGACGTGGTGTATCCCAAACAACAACGCGCCATGGAGCTGGTTGCCCGCCTGCTTGAGCAGGGCGCGAGGAAGCGGTAATACGTAGAAGCATTCCGCAGATTTCCAGGATGTATTGACCGGGCGGAGATCGGGTACTTTCGGGGATAATTGGTATTTTTGTCTGCCTCAAGAGGCAGATATACGATTCCATCTTAGTGTAACGCTGTTTTGAAAAACGTTCTTCGAATACTCAGATTTCTCAAGCCGTATAAGGGCCTCCTGATTCTGGCTTCCATCGCCATGTCTGTTTACACAGTATTCAACATGGCGACGGTCCTCATTCTGATTCCGTTCATCAATACTCTGTTCGAGAAAACGGAGGTTGCTCAGCAGGCAGTTCCTGTCCTGAGCCTCGCGACGGCGAAGGAATGGGCGCAGATTTCAATGTCGAACCTGCTGGCATCGTTCGATAAATTCACCGCGTTGAAATACCTCTGCATTCTGCTGGTCGCGACATACGTTCTCAAGAACCTGTTTCACTATCTGCAGATATGGTTCATGGCTCCCGCGGAGCAGGGAATGATTCGCGATCTGCGCAATAACCTGTACATCCACATGAACCGCCTCTCGCTGGGATATTTCGCCGGGGAGAAGAAGGGATTCCTGATGTCTCGGATCATCAACGACGTGAAGCTTGTCAACGACTCGGCGCTTGCGGTGGTGAACAGCATTTTCCGCGATCCTCCGTTGATCATCGGCTCCACGGCGCTACTGATATTGATCGATTGGAAATTGACGCTTCTTGCCTTTCTTATTCTTCCTGTAACGGGCGTTATTCTCGTGAAAATAGGCGATTATTTGAAACGCGAGAGCTACAAAATGCAGGACGCGCTCGCCGATCTGACATCCGTCATCGACGAGGGGCTTTCTTCCATGCGCATTATCAAGGCATTCCGGATGGAAGAATACGAAATCGGAAAATTCCGGAAGCACAACGAGATGTATTATAAAACGTACGTGCGGATACACAGAAGGAAGGAACTGTATTCGCCGCTCACCGAAACGCTCAGCGTTTTCATGGTTGTACTGATTCTCTGGTTCATGGGCGAGCGGGTGTTGAGCCAGAAGAGCGCCATGCAAAGCGGCGAATTCATCGCCTTTCTTGTTGCGATGCTTCAGCTCATGCCTCCGTTGAAGAACATGGGACAGATGATCAGCGGATTGAGCGAAGGTTTGGCGGGTGCCCAGCGGGTATTTGCGGTTCTGGATATCCAGCCGAAAATCGTCGATAAAGAAACGCCCATCGATCTCGACAGGTTTGCCGATAAGATCGAATACCGGAATGTCGCTTTTCAGTACGACGAAGGCGAACCCGTTTTTACCGACCTGAATGCCGAAATCAAGGCAGGACAGCTTGTCGCCATCGTCGGATCGAGCGGCGTCGGTAAAAGCACGATGGCGGATATGTTGCCGCGGTTCTACGACGTCACCGGTGGATGCATTACTATAGATGGAATCGATATCCGCGATATTTCCATTGCATCGCTGCGTTCGTTGATGGGAATCGTTACCCAGGAAACGATGCTGTTCAATACCACGATTCGCGATAATATCGCCTACGGCGACGAACGATTGCCGATGGAAGCGGTCATCGAAGCGGCAAAGGCCGCGAATGCGCACGATTTTATTATGGAAACTCCGCTGGGATACGACACCGTGATCGGCGACCGTGGCGTAAAGCTATCGGGTGGACAACGTCAGCGCCTTTCTATTGCCCGCGCAATTCTGAAAAATCCTCCGGTGCTGATTCTCGACGAAGCGACATCCTCGCTCGATACCGAATCGGAAATCCTGGTTCAGCAGGCAATCGAAAACCTCATGAAGGGGCGCACATCGGTCGTTATCGCCCACCGTCTTTCCACCATCCAGCGCGCTGACATCATCTACGTTCTCGAAGGCGGAGTCGTCAAGGAACGCGGAACCCATATCGAGCTGATGCAAAACGGGGATGGGGTCTACAAACGGCTGTACGATCTGCAGTTCAACATCAACGAGTAGGTGAACGGAATTGGCCTCGTCTGCACCCGTCACGGGAACACCATCCAGGGTAAATGAACCGGCTGCGCGGCGGAATCTGAGTCGAGGAATTACCTTTTCGATCTATGCCTGCGCGGGCACTATCATTTTCAGTATCGCGATTGCGCAAGCCGCGGCGCTTCTGGCGCTGCTCTTGTGGCTGGTGAAAGTAGTAACAACAAGAAACTACCCGTTCAGCAGGTCGCCGGTACAGATACCGTTTGCTGTTTTCGTCGCTATTCGGATATTGTCGATTCCTCTTTCGACCATTCCTTCGGTCAGTATCGATGCGCTCCGCACCGAAATCTTTTTCTACGGGCTGTTTTTTGTCGTTCTGAATGAATTCGACGCCACCAACCTGAAGGCGTTGCGAAACCTGATCCTGATTCTATTCGCCTCGGCGGCGCTGGCGGCGGTTATCGGTTCGATCAAACAACTGACAGGAATTGCGCCGAGAGCTGTTTCCACCGCATCGGGATATTATACGCTCGGCATGTTTTTATGCACCATTCTGGCGCTCGCATTCCCATTAGGCAGCCGGGGCGTCATTATTACTCCTAAATGGGTATGGCTTTCGGGAAGTTTATTGATGTTATTGGGATTGTTACTGACGTTCAATCGATTACATTGGGTCGCCGCCGGACTGGCTGTATTCATCGGTGGGGCGCTTTACGAGCGCAGATTACTGGCGGTTTTTATTGCCGCCGGCATCGCGGCGGTATTGTTTATTCCCGAAGTCGGCGCGCGTTTCCAGTTGCTGCTGCAAATCGGGTCGAATATGTCCGACCGCGATATCATCTGGAAAGGCGCGATGCAAATATGGGATCAACATCCGGTTACCGGATTCGGTTTGCGCACGTTCAGAGATATTTTCCCTCTTTTCGATCAAGTGCAGGATAAGGGGATCAGCAGTTGGCACAACGATTTTCTCCAGGTTTACATGGAAAGCGGCGCTATCGGGCTGGCGGCATTTATTTCATTATTTGCTGTGATGCTCGTAACAGGATTCCGGTCCGTGCGTCTAATGGCAAAGGATCATCCGCTGCGGATCGCGCTCGCGTCGTTGTTGTTGACAATGATCCCTTTCATGGTCGCCGGTTTCATTCTCGACGCGTTGATCCATCTATTGTTCTTTCTCGTCGCAGGCGTTCTTGCGCGACTGGCGGAGCCGATAAAAATTCCGAGTGCGAGTAACCAAACCGCGCCTTCAAACGTCTAGAAGTTGGAGAAATTGAGTGCCAGAGCAACGCGGACAGAAACCGGCGGACGCGAGCGGGCTACAGTATCCGATGTATTGCGATTACTCGTGTGCATTTGCAGAGTTCGCCGATCCTGCAGCGACAGGCGCATGCCGGCGCGAAATCGGAGTGTGGTGCAAGGTAATGAGTCGTCACAACGCGAAACATGGCCGGTGTCTGATGCGTTCGGAGGGTCAACAGGAAATGCAGACTCGAAGCCGGAACTTGTAAGATTCAATGATGTATATGCTCCGCATATTCTACTTGACAAAGCACTGTGCATTCGCTATAATTGGCGCGGTAATTCTTGACAAATCCATATAACCATCTTAATTATAGTAGCAACGAGGAACGAATATGATTTGGACAATGGAACTTGCATCATGGCTCGATGATGCTCCATGGCCCGCAACCCGCGACGAGTTGATCGACTATGCGAACCGCGTCGGCGCTCCGCTGCAGGTCATCGAAAATCTCCAGGAACTTGAAGATCCTGAAGAAACATACGAAGGCGTTGAAGATATCTGGACCGATTATCCGGTCGATGAAGATTTCTATTATAACGAGGATAACGAAGACTATTGATCATTGATGTTCCCGGTGCGGCCGCGCCGGGCGCATCCCGCGACACGTCCGATATCCGTTCTTCCTGCAGGTCGAACGGATATTCTGTTTTTGCGCACTTCCCCACATCTCCCGCTTTACTCTGTCTGCCGCAGAGTTCGTATATTTCGCAGATTGTTATTCGAATGCACAGCAGGTTGAATGCAGAAGCACGTCCACGCACGTTTCATGACCAATACAACGCAGACACGCCGGTCAGGGATGACGATACTCTTCATCCTCCTGTCGTCGTTGCTGTTTCTCCCGCAGGCGAACGCGCAGGTGAAACCGACGCCGAAGGACAGCATAACAGTAGACGAGATCGAATTCGCAGGGAATTCGAGTTTCAGTTCGTCCGATCTACAAAAAATCATTCGCACGAAACCATCGTATGGTGCGGTGTGGGTTTGGCTCTACGATAACCTCTGGGGTATTCTCGGCGATCCACAGGAATTCTTCGATTACAGTCTGTATGAGGAGGATGCAGCCGCCATCGCGTACCACTATAAACATAATGGCTTTCTGGAGTCGAAGGTCGAAAAATCGTTTGAATTCCTCCCCGATTCCACGTCGGTCCGTGTTGTCTTTGCAATCGAAGAAGGGAAGTCGTCCGCGATCGATTCGGTGAACTACCGCAACCTCGAACGGCTGCCGCCCGGTATTCTCGCAGCAATCAATGCCGATCCGATTCTTAAAGTCGGCGAACGTGTGCAGTCGATGAAAATCAAGCAGGAAGAAAAGCGCATTCTCGACCTGCTTCACGATAATGGATTCCCGCGCGCGTATTGCGACAGCATCATTGTCGAGCGAAAGCTTTCCAATAACAGCGTCATCATCAAGATGCCGTTTTACTACGGAAAGCAGTTGCTGTTCGGCGATATCAAGGACTCGGTTCAAGGGACCGAAGAGTTGAATATCTCGAATAAAATGATCCGAGGCCGTCTTGATTTTACTACCGGCGATCCATTTTCAACAAGGAAAATGGAGGCGGCCGAGTCGGCAATCCTCAGGTACAAGATATTCCAGCAGGTGAAGCTTGAGGCGGATATTCCTTCCATCGGCGACACAGTAACGACGCGGGTCCCGGTGACGATTATACTGGAACCGAGAAAGCGGTACGAATTCATTTTTGCGCCGGTTGCGCAATACAAATTGAACCGGTTATACCTCGGCATTGAGCCGAGCGGTGTGATACGCAATCCCTTCGGCAGCGGCGTTATCGTCATGCCCAAAGTATCGGTATTGACGGGGCTTGTAGGACAGGATATCAAACTTACCGAAGCCTATCAGTACGTCGGGCAGGTGCAATTCGAGCAGCCGTATTTCGTCGATCGGCGTACATCGGCGTACCTCACGTTTTCTGCATCGACGGCGAAGGAGCCCGGCTGGAATTTTAACCAGGGATCGGGCGCATTCGGTATTCGCCGTACTCTCACCGATAATATCTCGCTCAATCCGGAATACATGCTTGAACGGTTGGACTACCGTCTTGATAGCGGCAGCGTTCTGCAGCCAATCTGGGCGCTTATGCAAAACGGCGATTCATCGAGAACTCAACGCTACGCCAACTCGATTATTTCCGTTGCGCTGGATTTCAACTACACGAACGATTTTTTCAATCCATCCGGGGGATTCGCAGTTAAACTGGGTTTTGAAGAAGCTGGTCTGCTCTATAATCTTATTCCGAAGGCGTTCAGCGGATTCAAATCCACAGAGTATTTAAAAGCCGAAGCATTGTTTCGCAAGTTCTCTGATCTGTCGCAAAATCGGACGCTGCTTTTTGGATGTAAGTTGAAGGTCGGCGCTATCCATCCGTACGGTCAGTCGAGAGGCGAGATTCTGGCGATCCCATTCAATAGACGGTATTACGCCGGCGGATCGATCGGCAACCGCGGATGGCTTTCCCGGAAACTTGCATTTTCCAAAACGTATCAGGATATCGGCAGCAATACGCTTATCGAATCGAGCGTAGAACTTCGTTGGCAGTTGTTCCCGACTCAAAAGTTTTGGGTTCTACCAATAGAAAGGATCTGGTCGACATTTTTCATCGACGCTGGAAACCTCTGGGATACATTCGGATCCGTCAGCCTGCCGACGATCGCCGTCTCGGGGGGAATAGGAATAGGATTGATGCTCCCGTTCGGGCCGATCCGCGGGGAGTATGGCTACCGGATTTACGATCCGCTGAATCCAGACGGCAAATGGGCGGACGAGCGTCCATTCAGTTTGAAACACGGGGCGCTTCAGTTCGGCTTCGGCTGGTCGTTCTAACACATAGGTACATCATGGCATGGTCTGATATCATCGGTCAACAACGGGTGAAGGATATTCTGAAGCGGCTCATCGAATCGGACCGGCTTCCGCACGCAATGCTTTTTTACGGTCCCTCGGGCGCAGGGCAGGAAGCTGCGGCGCTTGAGCTTGCGAAAACGCTTAACTGCGAAAAACAGCGTGGATATGCCTGCGGCGACTGTCCTACCTGTCGTCAGTTCGCCGGACTGAGGCATCCCCGGCTTGTCCTGGTTTTCCCGCTGCCTTCCAAGCAGGGCGAAACATCGGCGTACGATAAAATGACTGCGCAGGAGCTCGAGGAAATCAACGAGCAGATTGCCCTGAAAGCCGCCAACCCCTACCATCAGATTGCGGTTCCAAAGGCCAGCGGGATCAAGGTGAGCAGTGTACGCGATATCCTTCGCGAAGGAGCGTTCCGTTCTTCTGGAAAGGGGAGGACGGTTGTATGCATCTTCGATGCCGATAAAATGAACCAGAACGCGGCCAACGCGCTCCTGAAAAGCCTCGAAGAGCCGACAGGCGATTTGATGTTCATCCTCTCCACTTCGGAACGCGACGCCGTTCTGCCGACGATCCGCTCCCGCTGCCAGGCGCTGCGGTTCGAGCCGCTTTCGGAAGACGATATTATCGCCGGGTTGAGAAGAGAAGGAGAGTTTTCCGACGAGAAAATCAAAACATGCGCGCAGTTGGCAGGCGGAAGCTATACCGCCGCCCGATCGCTTCTGACGGAAGAAAACATGATCGAGCGCGAGGAAGTGCGAGAGTACCTGCGTCAGGTGGTGATGTATAAGCCTGTGGAGCTGATGAACAGGCTTCAGCATTACGCGTCGCGCGACGACAGGAGGCAGGTGACGTTTTTCCTTTCGCTGGTGCAATTATGGTTCCGCGATATTCTTGCCGTCCGGGAAGGCGCGCCCCAACGCGTCGTGAACAAGGATTTCCTCGAATCGCTCGAGAAATTCGCGGCGCATTACCCGCATGCCGATTGCAATTACGCCATTACGCTGATTGAAAATACCATTGATATGGTGAACAAAAATGTGCATCTTATGAATGCATTGCTCGTTCTATCCCAGAGACTCCGACTGGCGATTATCAGGCAGAACGCATCCATGCATGCAGAAAGGATTTCGCGATAATGGACACTTCGCTACCGGTTCTTCAAAGCTCTGAAACGGCCGGAGAACATCAGCTTTCGAAACCCCTCCCGGATGAATTCCAGACGATAGAAAACTCCGTGCTCGTCTACACAAGCGACGAAGGCGAGACCGTGGCGGAAGATCTGCAGAACGAGGGCTGTGCGGGCGAACGCGATTTCACGCTCGAGGGTATCGATACTTCTCCATATATCGAAGTGCTATTCAAACGCGACCGCAGAGGTTTCTTCCTCAACAAAACCGGCACTCAACTCGAACCAACCCAGTACGTTATTGTTCAGGCGGAAAAAGGCGTCGATATCGGCATGGTGAACTGCACCGGCGATACGGCGTATATGAAGAGCCTGCTCCGCAACAAGCCCTGCCAGGGCGAAGAACTGCTCGAAATCATCAAACCTGCCGTGCCGGAAGACGTTGAAACCTATCTCAGTCACCGCGTCGAAGAAACGAAGGCGTTCGACGTCTGCATGGAAAAAATCGTGAAGCTCGAACTTCCGATGAAGCTTGTCGATGTCGAGTTCCAGTTCGACAGGAACAGAATTACGTTTTATTTCACCGCCGACGGCAGGGTGGATTTCCGCAATTTGGTGAAAGAACTGGCCAGCGTGTACCGCACCCGCATCGAGCTTCGTCAGATCGGCCCCCGCGACGAAGCGCGGCGCTTCGGAGGATTGGGCAACTGCGGACGCGATTTGTGCTGCGCATCCTGGCTGGGCACGTTCGAACCCATCTCCACCGGCATGGCGAAGATGCAAAACCTGACGATGAATCCATTCAAGCTCGCCGGTCAGTGCGGACGATTGAAGTGCTGCCTTGCGTTTGAGAGCCAGGTGTACGAAGAGCTGCTGAAGAAATTCCCCCCGATGGAAGCGCGAATCCAAACGAGCAAGGGTATCGGACGGATCGAGAAAATCGACATCTTCCAGGATGCCGTGTACCTCTATCACGAAAAGAACGATATCTGGGAAAAGCTGACGCTCGAAGACGTGAAGAAGCTTCCTCCCAGCGCGATTGTAAACGCGTAGGAAGTCTGAGCATGTGAAAAGAGGCATCTATCAGCATATGGCTGACCGATGCCTCTTTTCGTATTAATAAAATGGTTTTCTACAGTTTGGTGTATTCGTCCCAGCTTGCCCAGTACTCTTCGTTTTCAAGGGCTTCGGCTTCTTCCGTCCACTGCAATCCGTTATAGGTATCGATCATCACCGCCGTTTCGTTCGTGCGTTCCACCTTGTCCATATTCTTCAACGCCTTGGGATGCGGTCCGTGCTGAATGCCGTAGGGATGCAGCGTCACCATACCCGCGTCGATATTGTCGCGGCTGAAGAAATCGCCGTCATGGTAGAAAATGATCTCGTCGTAGTCGCAATTGCTATGGAAGAACGGCACTTTCAGACAGTCCTGGTCTTCTTCCAGCGGACGCGGGAGGAAGGTGCAGATCACCGCATTCTGCATGACGAACGTGCTGTGTGCGGGGGGCGGCAAATGCACGCGGTGGCTCATCACCGGACGTATGTCGCGGACGTTGAGTTTCCACGGATAGAGGTCGCCCTTCCAGCCTGCAACATTGAGCGGATTGTAGTTGTAGTAGAACGACGTGTACTGCCCGCCGCGCTTGATCCGAAGCTCGTGTTCGATGCCCTTGCGTTCGTCGTACTCTTCCGGCAACACAGGAATGGTGATCGCCGACTTATCGAACAGCGCATGGTCGCCGAGAAGTCCCTTCATTTCGCGGGTCGGCGGGGCAATTTCAGAATAGCTTTCGATGAGCAGGAAGAACTGCTCGGTCTCATCGGGAACAATCCGGTACGACGTGGCGCGCGGAATATAGATATAGTCTCCGCGCTCGTACGGCAGATTGCCGTAGTCCGTTTCGACGACTCCGGAACCCTGGTGCACGAAATACACTTCATCGCCGTCGGCATTGCGGAAATAGAACGGCATCGGCTTGCGGCGTTTCGAGACATAGACGGCGACGTCGTTATTATAGAGCAATTTTACGGGCATGCCGCGTTCGTCGCGTTCGTCCCACGGCATCGCCCGGGCAAAATCGTACGCATGCGGACGCAGGGGACCCTCGATGTTTGTCCATCCTGTCGGCGGACGGCGGCGGTATAAATGCGACACCGGTCCAAAAAATCCCTGTCTGCCGTGTTCCTCCTCGACGGTGCCTTCGGGGAGTGCGACATGGGCTTGCTTTGTATGCTTTCCCTGATGATAGAGATACATTGTCTTCCAGTCGGTTAGTGCGTGTTCCAGTGAATTGTCTCGGTGTTGAACCTCGCGCGCTGCGTCCGCCGCGCGGCGGCGCAGGATGCGATTCGAATTACATATTTGCGATGAGCGCCGTGCCGAACTCGGAGCACTTCACCTCCGTTGCGCCGGACATCAATCGGGCAAAATCGTACGTGACGATTCCTTTTTTAATCGTTGCCGCCACGGACTTGGTAATCAGGCTTGCCGCGTCGTTCCATCCGAGGAAGCGGAACATCATCTCGCCGCTCAGAATGACCGAACCGGGATTCACCTTATCCAGACCGGCATACTTGGGCGCGGTGCCGTGGGTGGCTTCGAATACCGCGTATCCGTCCGAATAATTGATGTTCGCGCCGGGCGCGATGCCGATACCGCCGACCTGCGCCGCGAGCGCGTCGGAAATATAATCGCCGTTGAGATTCAGCGTTGCGATAACGTCGTATTCGTTGGGCCGGGTAAGAATTTGCTGCAGGAATGCGTCCGCGATAACATCTTTAATAATGATTCCGTTGGGAAGCTTGTGCCACGGACCGCCTTCGTAGGGAACGGCGCCGAACTCGTCCACGGCTGTTTGGTAGCCCCAGTCGCGGAAGCCTCCTTCGGTAAATTTCATGATATTGCCCTTGTGGACAAGCGTTACCGATTCGCGGTGGTAGTCGATCGCGTATTGAATCGCCGCCTTCACAAGCCTGGCGGTTCCTTCCTTCGACACAGGTTTGATACCGATGCTGCTCGATTCCGGGAAGCGGATTTTCCCGACGTTCATCGTTTCGCGGAGCCACTGTACCACTTTCTGCGCTTCTTCGGTACCCGCCTTCCATTCTATTCCTGCATAAATATCTTCCGTGTTCTCGCGGAAGATCACCATGTCTACCTGCTCCGGCGCTTTGACGGGCGAGGGCACTCCGTCGAAATACCGTACCGGACGCAGACAGACATACAAATCGAGAATCTGCCGAAGAGCAACGTTCAGCGACCGGATGCCGCCGCCGACCGGCGTTGTAAGAGGGCCTTTGATACCGACACGGTATTCCTTGATGGCAGTCAGCGTGTCCTCGGGCAGCCACTGGTTTTCGCCGTACGTGGCGACGGCTTTTTCTCCGGCGAAGACTTCGAACCACTGAATTTTCTTTTTTCCGCCATACGCTTTTTCGACGGCGGCGTCGAATACGCGCTGCGAAGCGGCCCAGATATCCGGACCGGTTCCGTCGCCTTCGATGAATGGAATAATGGGATTATCGGGTACGCGAAGCGACCCGTTTTCGAAGGCGATGGTTTCGCCCTGTTGAGGCGGGGTAAGGCGGGAATATGCCATAGCTACTCCATCAGGTAAGGATATTTCTATTTGATATGAATTGGATTCTGTGCGGATTCATCCGCGGCGGTCGATGCCTGCGGGTCCGGGTGTATTCAGATAGAAACCGATATTCGTTTGTGATCGCTCAATATACGAATGTTTTGCTATCTACATAAGAAGAACGCGCAGGATAGGGCTGCGCGTTCACTTCCGAATGAAAAAATATTGTTACCGGTATAACCGGAAAACCGAGAGCGAATCAACCTCTCCGCGTGCAAGCGCCACCGATGCAATGTCCCGCCCATTTGGGGAGAACATCCCCATGCGGTGCCCAGGCAGGATGCGGCTCAAGGGGTATCCGTCCAGTTTGGCCCACCATATATCGCCGCTGCTCACTTCGAAAAACATGCCCAGCGTTGAATCGGCGACATCGTAGCCGGTCAGATACTTCGCCTGCCCGTTGACGATGAGTTTGCCTTCGCGCGCGGTCAGGTTGATCTGGTACAAGCCCGAGTCGTTCAATGTATACAGGTATTCGATGTTTTCGCCCGCTTTAAAGATATAGGATATCCGCCGCTTCCAGGGATTGCTGGAGGGATCCGGTTTGAAAAGATGTTCTCCGAGTTTATTGCCATGCAGAGGATAGTGCAGGATCCGCCCTTCTTCCAGCGCGATGAGGAAATAGCCCTCGCCGGCGAAAATTAGATCGACGGGCCGCGAATTTCCCTGAAACGATTGCAGCACAGTCTCATTGACTGGTGTCCATGGATTATCGGTGTACGTGGCTTTCCCGACGTGTATCATCCCATCCTTGTACGCGGCCCAGAGGAACGATTTCTCGGTAGTGGAAAATACAGCAGCGGAAGGGACGGTATTGAGCAATGAAACCGTATAACTGCCGAGATGAGCGCCTTCAAGCGAGAAGAAATCCATATTTTCGTCCATCACAGCAATCGCAGAATTGCCTGGAACAACATGGTATCGCTTGTAATCCAGACCGGGATTGAGCGTGATGATCGTCTCCGCTCCTGTTACGGCATGATGAATCGCCAGCTGGCTTATTGCCGCCCGCGGCGCGCTGGGGTCGCCGAAGCTTTGCTCGAAAGCCGCGATAATGAGACTCCCGTCGGGAGACCAGACCGGATGATAATAGTGACGAATATCTTTTTGGTTGGAATCGTCGTCGCATGCGGCGAGCGAGAACGACAATATGCAAAGAGCGATCAGTGAAAGCCGGTTCATAATACCTCGAAAGCAATTGGTCGAGTCGCCGGAACCGCGCACCTATGCGCCTGCAGCGTCTGAACGCGGTCCGTTGTTCTGGTCGAACGCAATAAAAGTACGCAGAATTTCGTACAAACGCGCGTGTTACAGAAGTTCAGACACTTGAACAGGTATGAAGTTACATTAACGCTTTTGTGGCGTGGGCAATTTCGTTCCGGGCGTACGCAGAAGGTGTCGATTTGTTCGGGATGCCGCAAATGATGACATGTTCTGAGATCCCCAGAAGAATTTTGCGCTCGCTATATTCGAACGCAGCCGTTTGAAGAGCGCCGGCGCGGAGCGGCTCCGCGACGGATAGTGCAAGTTGAACGATGTTCGCCGTTTTTTCCGCCAGGAGTTCGCGGTCGACATTGTCGGCGCTTTTCTCGACGATGATCGATCCGGTCATATCGACAATCATCACCAGGTCGAAGCCCTGAATATTCATCGCTTTAGCAAAGCGGTCGAAATCGAAATCAAGGAAGTTCATAGGAACCGGAGATAATAGATGAGCGTAGAGGTCTATTATTCAAAGGTACTGAAACAGCCGCAAATACAGAAACGCCCGCCAACACTGACGGGCATTTCTTTTGCAAAGTATGCATAATTGCGTCGCGAGCATCGAAAGATGCCGCTACGCGGGTAGACTAGGCAATAATTTTCCAGTTCGTGAGCGCCTTCATGTAGTTTGCGCGTTCGAATGCCGCAGGCTCCGCGACCGATTTCTGGCTCATGCTGCCCTTGAGCTGCTTT
>CAYPBB010000023.1:0-7549 GCA_964408855.1 uncultured Ectothiorhodospiraceae bacterium | reverse complement strand
CTGCTTTACCGACTCGTATTCGTGTTCTTCCATCCACTGAGTCAGTTCGTTCAATGCCTTGGTGAGCTGGGGCACGCCGTCGTGGAGGAGTGCCGAGCACATCATCGTGACATCCGCGCCTGCCATGAGCATTTTCAGCGCATCGAGTCCTGTGTGGATGCCCGTTGTGGCGGCAAGACTGGCTCTGATTTTACCGTAGAGAATGGCAATCCAGCGGAGCGGAATTCTGCCTTCGCCCGATAGGCTCAATGTCACCGTTGGAACGACTTCCAGCTTTTCGAGATCGAGATCGGGCTGATAGAACCGGTTGAATAGCACGAGGGCGTCCGCGCCGGCGTTATCGAGCTTCTGCGCGATATTCGCGAAGCTGCTGAAGAACGGGCTGAGCTTCATGGCGACAGGAATTTTCACCGCTTCCTTGATCGCCTTCAAATCGTTGACATAGATGTCCTCGATCTCGGTGCTTGAATAGCCGGGATTTGTCGGGATATAATACACGTTGAGTTCGAGACCGTCCGCGCCGGCTTCTTCGATTTTCTTTGCGTAGGTAATCCATCCGCCGGTCGAAACGCCGTTCAGGCTGCCGATAATCGGGATGTCTGTCGCTTGTTTTGCGAGGCGGATATGCTCGAGATATTCCTCGGGTCCGAGATTGTATTCGGTTTGACCGGGGAAATAGGACATCGCTTCCTGGAAACTTTCGGTACCCTGGGTCAGGAAGTGATCGAGCGCTTTCTGATCGTAGGCAATCTGCTCTTCGAACAGCGAGTACATCACGATTGCCGATGCACCTGCATCTTCCATTGCTTTAATTGTTCCGATATCGCGCGAAAGCGGCGAAGCCGAGGGGACGAACGGATTTTTCAGGTTCAATCCCATATATGTTGTTGAGAGATCCATCAGATGTTCCTTTTTAGCTATGAGTTGATTACATATTCATAGTATTCGAATTCCGGATGCGGAACCGGCAATGCGGCGCCGCATCCGGAATAAATGGCTACTTCGTTTCAGCTTCCGCGGCAGTTATTGCTTCGCCGGGCGTCATGATAGCGCCCATCAGCTCTTCGAGTTTGGTGTAATACCTGAATTGGCGCTCGACCTGTGCCTGCGCGAGAGCGTTGAGATGCTTCGCTTCTTCCGGCTTGCTCTTGAAAAGCATATTGAACCGGGTTTCGGTGCTGGTGAACTCTTTGACGGATACCTTCGGGGCTTTCGATTCGAGCTTGAAGGGATTCTTGCCTTGCGCCATAAGCTCGGGATTGTACCGGTATAGCGGCCACATGCCCGAGTCGACAAGAAGTTTCTGCTGATCCATGCCCTTCGACATATCGATGCCGTGAGCGATGCAGTGGCTGTAGGCAATAATCAGGGAGGGTCCGTCGTATGCTTCGGCTTCCAGCAGAGCTTTCAGCGTCTGCACATCGTTCGCGCCCATTGCAATCTTCGCGACATAGACATTGCCGTAGCTCATCGCCATCAGACCGATGTCTTTCTTGACCGTCGGTTTACCGCCTGCGGCAAATTTTGCCACCGCGCCAAGCGGTGTTGCTTTGGACATCTGACCGCCTGTATTCGAATACACTTCCGTATCGAGCACAAGGATATTCACGTTGCGGCCGCTTGCCAGTACGTGGTCAAGACCGCCGTAACCGATATCGTACGCCCATCCGTCGCCGCCCATGATCCAGACGCTCTTCTTTACAAGGAAGTCCGCGACATCCATTAGTCTTCGCGCTTCAGGCGTTGCAATTCCTTGCAGTTTTTGTTTCAGGAGAGCGACGCGCTCGCGCTGTGCGTTGATTCCCGCTTCGGTTTTCTGATCGGCGTCGAACAATTCGCGAACGAAATCTTCGCCGAGATCGCCTGCGAGCTTCACCAGCAATTCTTTCGCGAATTCGGTCTGCTTGTCGATTGTGAGGCGGAATCCGAAACCGAATTCGGCGTTGTCCTCAAACAGAGAGTTACACCATGCAGGACCTCTTCCGTTGCCGTCCTGTGCCCACGGGGTTGTGGGGAGGTTGCCTCCGTAAATCGAGGAGCAACCGGTTGCATTGGCAATCACGGCGCGGTCGCCGAAGAGCTGGCTGACCAGCTTCACGTACGGCGTTTCGCCGCAGCCGGAGCATGCGCCGGAGAATTCGAACAACGGAAGCAGGAATTGCGATCCCTTCACCGTATCGATCTTCACCTGGGTTCTGTCTGCCTCGGGGATGGTGAGGAAGTAATCCCAGTTGACGCGTTCCTGTTCGCGGACTGCCGGTTGGGGAACCATGTTGATGGCTTTCAATCGGACTTCGGATTTATTCTTCGCCGGGCATACTTCGACGCATAGCGAACATCCGGTGCAATCTTCCGGAGCAACCTGGATGGAATATTTCATATCCGGGTATTCTTTGCCGCGATAATCGCAATGCTTGAAGGATTCAGGAGCCTGTTCGGCATACTTCGCGTCGTACACCTTGATACGAATGGTGGCATGCGGGCACACCATGGCGCATTTACCGCATTGAATGCAGGTCACTGGATCCCACACGGGAATCTCGAGTCCGATGTTTCGTTTTTCCCACATTGCCGTCGCGGTCGGGAACGTACCATCGACCGGAAATTTCGAAGTGGGGATATCATCGCCCTTGCCGGCAATCATCGGAGCGATAACGTCCTTCACGAATGCGGGCGCGTGGTCTGCGACCGTCGGCGCGTATTCGATGGTACTCGTCGCTTCCGAAGGAACGGTCACTTCGAACAGATGCGCCAGCGTTTGGTCGACGGCGTTAAAGTTCATCTGCACAATCTTGTCGCCCTTTGCGCCGTATGTCTTCTTGATCGAGTATTTGATTTTCTCGATTGCTTCTTCCTTCGGAAGAATGCCGCTGATGGCGAAGAAGCAGGTCTGCATGATGGTGTTCACGCGCGCGCCCATGCCGGTTTCGTTTGCAACGGTATAGCCGTCGATGACATAGAACTTCAGTTTCTTGTCGATAATCTGCCGCTGAACCGGGCGGGGCAGTTTATCCCATACTTCGCCGGGACCGAAGGGGCTGTTCAAGAGGAACGTGGCGCCTTCGATGGCGTTCGCGAGCATATCGAACTTCTCGAGGAAGAAGAACTGGTGGCACGCGACGAACTTCGCGGTGTTAATCAGATACGTCGATTTGATCGGGCGCGGTCCGAAGCGGAGGTGCGACGTGGTCATCGAGCCGGATTTCTTCGAGTCGTACACGAAGTATCCCTGCGCGAAGAAGTCGGTTTCTTCGCCGATGATCTTGATCGAATTTTTATTTGCGCCGACGGTGCCGTCCGCGCCGAGGCCGTAGAACATGCCGCGGAACACATCGTCGCCTTCGGTACTGAAATTCGGATCCCATTCAAGGCTGCTGTTGGTAACGTCTTCGTGGATACCGACAGTGAAGTGGTTTTTTGGAGCCTCTTTGTCGAGTTCGTCGAATACCGCTTTCACCATCGCCGGAGTGAATTCCTTCGAGGAGAGACCATACCTGCCGCCGATAACGAACGGGAATTTCTTCATCGGCATTTCGCCGGCGGTGCATCCTTCCGCGAGGGCGCTCAGTACGTCTTGATACAGAGGCTCGCCGATGGAACCCGGTTCTTTGGTTCTGTCGAGGACCGCAATTTTCATCGCCGTTGCCGGGAGTGCTTTCAAGAAATGCTTCACCGAGAACGGGCGGAACAAACGGACGATGATCATACCGAGTTTTTCGCCGCGGGCGTTCAAATACTCGATGGCTTCTTCGGCTGCGCCTGCGCCGGAGCCCATCATGATGATGACCTTTTCCGCGTCAGGGGCGCCGTAGTAGTCGAACAGATGATACTGGCGACCGACGACAGCGGCGAATGTATCCATCGCATCCTGAACGTGCTGCGGACAGGCGTTGATGAACGGATTCACCGTTTCGCGGGCCTGGAAGAAGACGTCGGGATTCTGGGCTGTGCCACGAAGGACCGGGCTGTCGGGACTAAGACCGCGGCGTTTGTGCGCGCTGATGAGTTCGTCGTCGAGCATCGCGAGCATATCGTCGTCTGTCAGTTCTTCGATCTTCATCACTTCATGGGAAATGCGGAAGCCGTCGAAGAAGTGGAGGAACGGAACGCGGGATGCAAGCGTAGCGCGCTGCGCGATCAACGCGAAGTCCATGACTTCCTGTACCGAATTGCTCGAGAGGAGCGCCCAGCCGGTGTTGCGTACGCACATCACGTCGCTGTGGTCGCCGAAGATGGAGAGGGCATGGGAGGCGATGGCGCGCGCCGAAACATGGAACACGGTCGACGTCAATTCGCCCGCGATTTTGTGCATGTTCGGGATCATCAGCAAGAGACCCTGGGAAGCGGTGAAGGTGGTTGTCAGCGATCCGGTTTGCAATGCTCCGTGCACTGCGCCCGATGCGCCGCCTTCGCTCTGGAGTTCCACCACGGTGGGGATTGTGCCCCAAATGTTCTTCTTCCCGGCTGCCGACCAGGCATCCGCCCATTCTCCCATGTTGGAACTCGGTGTGATAGGATAAATTGCGCAAACTTCATTGGTCTTGTGCGCGACATATGCGGCGGCTTCGTTCCCGTCGATTGTCACTTTGCGTCTCTGACTCATAATAGTTCCTTTCAGTGCGAGATGTATAGAGATGGGTTATTACTGCTCACTCAATGCGTCCGTTCGGGGCGCGTTTCCGGTTCCGTAAACGAACCGGTGCGCGGTTGTATCCGTGCGCGGCTGTATCCGTGCGCGGCTGTACACGGGCGCGGCATGGCGGCATTCCGGCTCCTGCGTATGCCTCGCGGCATCCGGGAACCGGCGATTGTCGAAATTCTATATAAACCCGGGATTGAAACCGGGACATGAGGCGGGCATTTGGGAATTGTTGATTGCGCTTGGCGAGGTGCGTGTTCTGATCCATATTCAAGGTGCTAAATGCAGGGTTCTACCTATCCGTGATTAAAGTAACAGATTTGAGAATGATAAAAAAATGAAATTACGACAAGAAATGTCGTTTTTGATATATCTGCTTGCGAGTGGAAGTCCGGATCGGGCTCAATGGCGTAATTATTGCCGAAAATGGATGATTTTTGGGCGTTTCATCGTTCCTTCTGTTGATGGCTATTCGTACGAACCCCGCGTCGATGCAAATATTGCCGGAGCGATGACGGACTTTTTACGAAGAAAAAAAATGTCTACCTTTCACGAAATCCGCTTTACACCGCGTAGTCAGCGACAGAAATAGAGGAATTCATGCTTACTTCAGAACAACTTGCAGCACTTTTCAGAACGGTTTTCCGGTTCCGCCCGTCGGACAAAACCATTACATTCATTGTAGATGTACCAAACGATTCGGTCCCGGATAATCAGCAGTGGATGGAGCGGCGCGCCATGGCGTACGATTGGTGGCAAAAAGCGGTGGAAATGAAAGACGGACTAGGCATCGAGAACGTACAACTGTATTACTACGAAAATGTCGGGAGCAACAACAACGATTTGCCGGAATTCATGTATACCGTCGAGGGTGCGCCGGGAAGGTTTACCGGAGATTCCATCCATCTGAACGGCAAACCCCGCAAACGGGATGAAATTCTCCAGGAAACCGACATCATCATTGCCCCGACCGAATTTTCCGCGACCGCGCCCTGTAAAATGCTGGCGAAAAAATTCCATTTCCGGGGCACAACAATGCCCGGATTCACAAACGAAATGCTTCCTTCTCTCAATCTCGACTACCAGAAGGTCCATGAGCGTATTATGAGCATCAAGACGAGACTCGACGAAGCCGTGAAGGAAGAAATCGTATTTTCAGCCCGCGGAAAGGAATACAAGTTCACCGCCGATCTCAGGCATCGGACAGCTACTGCAAGCAGCGGAACCTTCCACGACGATAAGATCGTCGGCAACCTCCCTTCGGGCGAAACGTATATCGTTCCGTACGAAGGCGAAATGTCGGATAATCCCAGCCAAAGCATCGGGTATATCCCTGTGCAATTCGGACAGGAAATCGTCGTCTATAAAGTAGAGCACAACCGCGCCATTGAAGTCGTTTCCGACGGTCCGAAAAGCAAGGAGCAGCAAAAAATGCTGATGGACGAACCGGCATACGGCAATATTGCCGAACTCGGACATGGAGTACTCGGCGAATTTGGTCTGGAGGCGGTCGGGAGCCTTCTCATGGACGAGAAACTCGGTCTGCATATTGCATTCGGTAGAAGCGAGCACTTCGGAGGCATCGTATCGCCGAAATCGTTCAACGATCCGCGAAAAGTGGTGCATATCGACAGAGTGTACGTGCATTCGCTTCAACCTGAGATCATCGTCAAACAGGTAAAACTGATGTATCTCGACGGGCGGGAGGAAGTGATTATGAAGCAGGGTATCTGGAGCATTTGATTGCATTCATTTTCTGGTACACAGGTCCGGTTGAATTCTTTCAGCCGGACTTTTTTAGTGACGACCTGATCATCGCCGGATATCCCGGTTCATACGCTGCCGTCCACAGAAGAAAACTATCTGATTTCCGTCAAATACAAATTGACACAAGTGTAATTCAATGGTCATTTTGGTTTTACACTGCGGACCAGTCTGTCCTAAAATATTACAGTTTTGTAAGGTAATAATGCAAAAACACGCTAAAAACGCCAATTATCGAAAAAAAACACTGATTGGCACGGAAGTTGGCTTCTTTATGGGTGGAAATGAGAACTGATTTTACGGTAACTGACAATGAACACGTTTACAATACCAATGAACTTAGCAATCGACATATCGTTCAACATGGCAGATTACAGAGCAAAGGTGCTTGCCAGCGCTCGGCCAGGATCGATTAAAGATTATACGCGCCTTGCGATCATGGTTGCCTGCTCGTACAGCAGCATCCGCGACCGCCATCAGGACGCCGGCGAAACGAACATTCTTCGCCAGGTGTACATGCAGCGCGTGAAGGAGATTGCGCGTCTGTATCCCTGCAAGACCCTCCGTCCCCGCGGTTACGAGAACATCGAAAACCCCGCGCACGTGGAATTGACTCTTGCAGAGGCGCAGACCTTGCCCGCTCTCATCCGCCGGATTATCGTCGAACAGTTTCCGGAGATTCCGCTGAGTCACGCCTTCGACAGCGGCTCCACCATGAGCGACGAACTGGACCGGATTATCATGAGCGCTATCGAGTCTTACGTCCCTGCCTACCGCGGCGGCAATCCTGCCTGCACTGCCGAAAACTACAACGCCGCTGACGCGTAGGCTGTATCGTTCATTTGTGTAACTCGGGCTTCGCTGGTTCTCATTTCCTTTCCTGCCCGATTACTCAATGAGAATGATACAATTAAAAGGCGCCCGCCAGGACGCCTTTTACTTAACCTCACAAAATCGCCGAGCCCATCGGCGTGTAAACGGGCGCCGCGAGGCGCCCGTTTGTTATATGTAGATTCACGAGAAATTCTTCATACCCCCACGACGTGGGGGTCGTCATACTCCGGCCGCTTCAAGCGGTCGGAGTATGACGGGGGGCCGTTTTATGGACCAGGTACGGATACACTCTCGGAAATCCCCCGCTGCGGT
>CAYPBB010000022.1:0-71090 GCA_964408855.1 uncultured Ectothiorhodospiraceae bacterium | reverse complement strand
GTACTTGTACGTTACCTGTGAATGCCAGCGCTGCACAACTTCTTCAACGCGTACGAGAAGTCCTTGCTCATACGTAAGAGCGGAGATAGAGACAAAGGCAAGAAGGTAAACAGGCAGAAGGCGTAAATGGGTCATGTAGTCATCCTCCTGTAATGCAGGTTTATACGTTCAAGTTCATTGTATTTGCGGCAAATGTCAAGCATCACTACACGCATTCAGTGCATCATTAATGACTTCGTCAAATTGTCAGGGCCATTATCCGTAGCGGTAAATCTGCCTGAGGTCAGACCGCCTCAGACAGGCAGATTGTCCCCTATTAGGGGAGGAAGAATTTGTTGGGCTATCACAATAGATACCCGATATTTCGGCGTCTGCGACGCCGTAAAGAACGAGAATGTTGGGCATCGTTTCCGTGGGTTTACCCTTCGGTTCTCAGCCTCCGTCCGCCGCGGCGGATCAGGGCCGGCACCCACGGCTATTGACATAACTCCCCTCCGGAGATGAAGAACCCCTGATCCGTCCATTCGGACGGATCGTCCCCTGTTAGGGGATGAAGAAATGAAAGATCATGAGCTCGGAAACGCTCATTAGAACAAGTCCCCCTTGGGGGATTTAGGGGGATTTCTTTGCAAATCGAATCCACGTTCGGGCGAATTGCAATTCGCCCCTACCGATCTTTTGCCTTCAAGTTCTGTCCTTTTTTCCATACACAGTCCTCAGCACTTCAGTACGCACTTGGGTCGGTGCGCGTCTCTTCTCCCTCATTCCTCTCTGTTTTCGCCGTTTTTTCTTCTGGCACGGAGCTTGTAGCTTTAGGGACAAACAGTTTTGTACGAGGCACAACAATGAAACACATTCTTACAGCGATCGTTCTTCTTTCACTTGCATTTATCACCGCCTGCGACGACGACCACAACGGCAATCCGGTGGAATACGACTACTATCCTCCGCTGCCGCCGGTCGGAATACGCACTACTTCGCTCGATAATGCCGTCCAGATCGACTGGATCGACAATCAGGAAGACGATATCGCGGGGTATAATGTGTTCGTTGCGCCTACCTACGACGGCAGATACGAGCTTATCGGTCATACCTCGAACAACCGGTTCGTCGATAACGGCGCGCGCAACGGTGTTACCTACTATTATGCGGTGACGGCGTACGATTTCAGCGGCAACGAAAGCGCGCTGAGCAAGGATGTGGCGTACGATACGCCGCGACCCGAAGGTCTGGGCTTGATGCTGTACGACCGGTTTGTCGATCCAAACCGCGCGGGGTACGACTTCTCCGCAAACCGCCAGATAAACTACGATACCGATAACACGGATTGCTTTGTTGAATTCAGCAACGGAAAACCGTACCTCGTAGTGTGGGAAGATTCCGATGTTCAGGACATGGGATATACGAAGAATCTCGACGAAATCTCCGTCGCTCCCGACGCGGGATGGTCGCCGTCAAAAGACGCGCACATCATCGTCGGTCACACGTACGTGATCTGGACGTTCGACAACCACTTCGCGAAAGTGCGGATCACCGAAATAGCGCAAAACTACGTGCGGTTCGACTGGGCATACCAGACAGCGACAGGTAATCCGGAACTCTTCCGCCCCGACGATAAGAATTTGAGCAAGAACACCGTCCGCTCGCGCCACACCGCGAGGGTTCACTAAACACAACAAGGAGGATATCATGACACGTCTGGGAACAACCTTCGCTATCGCGCTCGGCACTGCGCTCCTTGTCATGCTTATCGCTGTGCCGGTTGAAGCAAGGAAAATCGCAAAAGTACATCCGATCGGCACCGAATACGGCGATATCGACATCGATGTCTGGACCGGCAGAGAAGAAGGCGCGGTCTACAACGCGGGCGATCCGGTTACCATATATTTCAACGCAGATCAGGACTGCTACGTTACGATATACGATATAGACACCGATGGGAATGTCAGAATTCTCTTCCCCGAATACCCGGACGACGGTTTCATCTTCGGTGGTGTGACCTACCGTCTGCCGGATTACTACGGACACAAAAGTCTCTACGTGACGGGACCGCACGGAGTCGAGTATATCAATGCCGTCGCCAGCCTCACCCCGGGCGCATTCAGGTACCAACCGCGCATGCGGAAGTACCACCTCGGCGTCGATCCGGTATCAGGCGATCCCTTTGTCGCCATTAACTCCATCAACCAGAGAATCATTTCGAGCGACAATATCTCCGCGACTGCAACGACGTATTTCTTTGTCGGCAACCGCGTCTGGTATCCGCGCTATATGTGCAGAAGCTGCCATGGCGGCGCCGTGATGACGGTAGACCCGTATATGGACCCGTGCCCGCGGTACAGCATCCGCGTCTCCGGCTCGTACGACTACTGGTGGGGCTACGAATACTACCCTGTCCGTACGCACTTCGTTTTCGGCGGACCCTTCTGGAGTATCGAAGTTCGAACAGGACCGCATTACCGCAGACATCACTATAAACACATCGATATCGCCTACGGCTATCACAATTACTATTGCCCGACTCCGCCGCGCAGACCGTACCGCTACACGCCGATTGTAACGACGAGAACCGTGTACCGCGAAAAGGATGTGCGCGACTACCGCACTGTTACCTATAACGAAACCCGGTCGAGAGACGGCGGACGTATTCGTCCGGAGGTGGTGACCAGAACGCGGGACGACTCCCGCAGCCGCTCCAGCCGCGACGACGGTTACTCGACATCGACCAGCCGCTCGCGCGACCGCTCCGGCACAACGGGTACGTACAACGGAACCAGTTCCACCCGCGACCGCTCGGGTACAACCGATACGTACAACGGAACCAGTTCCACCCGCGACCGCTCCGGCACGACGGATACGTACAACGGAACCAGTTCCACCCGCGACCGCTCCGGCACGACGGATACGTACAACGGAACCAGTTCCACCCGCGACCGCTCCGGCACGACGGATACCTATAATGGTACATCCTCGGCGAGATCGAGAAGCACTGGCGCCGGCACATCCGGTACGGAGTCTACAACGACCCGCTCCAGAACATGGAATACCAACGGGACGACGAGCACGGGAACGACCGGCAGCGAATCCACAACGCGTTCGAGAACGACAACCTCCGGTTCGTCGACCAGCGGGACTACATCGGGAACCGAATCGACGGTTCGCAACCGCAGCTGGTACAATCAGGGCAACACAGGGGGCTCCACTACGGGCAGTTCCACCAACACCGACAGTCCGGTACGAAGCGGGTACGATAACAATAGTTCGACTGGCGGAAGTGTCAACCGTTCGCGGTCGAATTACGAAGGTTCGTCGTCCTCGACAAGCACCTGGAGCACCAGCCCAAACAACGAACCTTCGACAACGATACGAAACCGGCAACCCGAGCCGGCGCGCGAACAACCCACGCGCGTCGAGCCGCAGCCGGAAACGCGAAGCCGCGAAACCGTTACCCCGCAGAGGGAACAGGAACGCACGCCGTCGCGCTTTGAAACCTCAACCATTCGGGTCCCTTCGGCGCCGAGCGAGTCGATTCAATCGCGCAGCTCAACGGACGCTCAATCATCGGGCTCTGACTCACGTTCACGGCAGCAATCATCAAGTTCTAGCTCCTCAACAAGCTCTCGTACAAGAACGCGGTAAACTGCGCCGAAGGACCGAATGTTTTTATTGCATTTTCATGCAGAACCGGAGTAAGTTGTTCCCGATGAGGAATTCATTCTCCAGAACAACCGCCATATTAATATTGTTTGTCTGCGCCCTGGCAATCGTCCGGGCGCAGCAACGAGAGCCGGAACGCCGGCATGCGGATACCGCATCGCCGGTGGTTCTGTTCGCGTCGATCATACCGCAGCAAAACGGAAACGAACCGGCGAAACAAGTCCTCGACCGAATCGAAACAAGCATTGCGGAAAACAATATCAAGGCGCTCTCACCGTTTTTCGGATCGAAGGTGTTTCTCTCGCTCCTCAACGGCAAGGAAGGGTATTTCAGCGCCGAGCAATGTTTTCTCATCCTCAAGAACTTCTTCCTGAATTACTCGCCTGTTTCGTTTTCATTCTCCAACACCGCCGCCGAAAGCGCGAATCCGTACGGCGTAGGAACGCTGCACTACATAAACCGGGGGCAGCGAGGGAAAGCGCAGTTATTTGTATCCCTGACGCACAACCTGAACGATTGGCGCATCAGCCAAATCACCATCGCCAACCGGTAACCGGAGCATCCAATGGGGGACGAACAGCAGATATTCGGGCTTCGGTGGATCGTCATCCCTGCGGTTGTGTTCGTACTTATCATCGCCGTCAGGTATGGTGAAAGGTATTTCACATCGCGGATTGAAACCGGCTGGAAAACTGTCGGCGAGGAAGTGAACAAGAACGCCCACAGCGATGTAGAAAACGCCATCAAGAGATACATCGAGGAATTCAGGGACCGGAACAACGGAATCCCCCGCCTCGATGGATTTATCGGCGCCATGAGGGGAGGGCAGGAGGCACGGATCCGCCTTCAACAGACGCTGAACCGCAAACCTGCGGTTCACGGGTACTCGGCGGCGCTTGTGTCGTTGGACGGCCGGTTGCTTGCGTACACCGGGAAAGCGCCTATCCTCGATATGGTCGATTCGGCGAGGATTCCCGGAAAACACTGGCGTGTGGCCGATTTTCCATCTCGAACGTACATCATGTACGTCGATACCTTGCGTCTCGAGGATACAGCGTGTATTCTTGTTGCAGCGCAGACGCTATATTCGAAAAATCCTCTTTCAAACAGGTTTATCAAGACACGCGGTCTGTTGCAGCGCATCTCTGCGCTGACCGGTACACAGGCGGAATTCGGCGCATCCGGCGGATCGCAGCTCGCCAACGACGGCAGGTACTTTCATGTCCCCATGCTCGCGGACGGTGACACGCTCGGATCAGTGCATGTTCAGCGAATCATCCCCGCGGTACACAGCGTGCGTACTTCCGAAGCCTTTGCTAAGGTATCGGATTTTCTATTCGTCCTGCTGGCGTTGCTCATCTCAATACCGCTTCACAAACTGTACCGGACTCTCCCGCTTGCCGGCTTCATAGTTGCAAACATCCTCCATATCTGGAGCATCCGAGCCGTTTTCCTGTATTACTCTGTCCCGTCGGCGCTGCTTCCGGCAGAGCTCTACGACCCGATTCTCTTCGGCTCATCATTCGGTTTCGGTCTGGCAAGTTCGCTGGGTGAGCTCACGCTGTCGATGATCGCGCTCTTTCTGACGCTTTCCATGTGCGCGCTCCGGGTCGTCAAATGGGGACCGCTTACGCTTTCGCGTCCGCTGGCGTTTACGGTCAGTTCGGCGCTTCTGCTTATCGTGCCCTTCATGTTGCGCGGGTATATCGCATCGATGCGGAGTTTTGTCTCCGATTCGAGTATCAATTTCGACGATGTCGCGTCGCTGTTCACACAACCGCTTCTCATCGCCATGTATGCGGATACATTTCTTCTTTCGGCGTCGACGCTCATTGGATTGTTGATTGTGATTTACATTTCGAGCGCATTTCTCTCGCTTATCGCCGAGACGAGCCGGGTCCAGATCATCTATGTCATCGCAGTCGTCGCAGTATCTCTGGCGCTTTTCAATGCAACGACGCGCGAATACCTGATCCCGTTTCCGGTGTATGCGGCCGCAGCGTTGTTGGTACTGGCACTGATTATTCTCATTCGAACGCATAATCTCCGCGCTTCGCTGGCAACCCACAGAGCGATCGGAATGTACCTGGTAATACTCACCGTTGCCGCATCGGCGCTCTTATCGCGGTTTATGAATGAGCGGCGGCGCGCCGAGGTCGAAGCGCGCGCTACGATCGTCGCGCGTCCTATCGACGCCTGGGCCTCGGTACAAATCGATCAGACGCTGATCCAGTTCACATTGCTGCCGGGAAACACCCTCGCGGGCAGTGCGAATGGCATCCAGACGGCATTCGCGTTGTGGGCGGAATCGCCGCTGAGCGGAATCGAGAACAACTCTGCAGTTTCGATCTACAGCAGGAGGAACGGTATCCTCGCGCAATTCTCCGCCGGTATTCATTCACAGATGTTGGCTGCCGACCGAATCGCCGCCATTATCGACGGACCGGCGACGACAAGCGCAGTCGTACCAGGAAATCAAAACGAAGGCCGCTATCCTATCTATGCTGGGTATGTTCCCTTCCGGCTGGAAGGAACGGATTCCTTGTTTATCGTGGCGATGCTCGAAGCCGAAGACCCATTCAACCCCGACGCACAGCGATTCGATTTATTGAGATACCAGGCGCGGAATACCAGCTTCGCTACCGAAGATGCGCTTCTTTACACCCGTTTTACAGACGGGAAGATGGAAGCCGCCTCCGAAGCCGGAATCGCGAAGGTCATCTCCGTCCCTGAATCCGTCCAGCGAGCCATTCGGTCAGGCGCGATCTCTGTTTGGGGCAATCTCGAACTCCCGGAAGGCAAACGTCAAACATTCTTCCACGCTCCGGAAGGACACGCGGATAGTATCATCTATGCGGTTTCAGTCGGGGCGGCAGAGCCGGTGTATTCCATTTACCGGATTCTGCGGATCGGTGTGGTGTATTCCATTTCCGGGGCGGGCGTCATTCTTCTGCTGATGCTCTTTACACGCAGAACAATTCGGTGGAAGACGCTATCGTTTCAGATGCGCCTGCAGATTGCGCTTGTTTTCACCGCTGCCATTCCTATGGTCATCGTGTGGATCACCGTACGGCAAATCGTAAAGGAGAACACGCGCGAGGAATACGAGTCGTCGCTGCGCAACGATCTCGCAATCCTGAAATCCCGATTACCCGTCCGGTTGGATTCGCTTTTGTGGCACGACAGCCAGCGGACGCATGCGGCCGATGAACTGAGTCTGTGGATCAAGCGCGAAACGGGAAAGGATATCAACATCTTCATCGACGGGAAGATACAGAGCACCAGCCGGCCGGAATTGTATGGCACCGGGGTTTTTCCGAAAACCCTTCCGGCTGAAGCCTTCCTACCTATTGCTCTGGAACAGCGCGATTTCACAATGACCTCGGAGTCGATCAGCGATTACACCTACTATGTCGGGTATGCGGCGCTTCGCGCAAGCAACGGCGCGCTGCTGGGAATCATTTCCACACCGCTTCTGTACTCGCCCGAAACGACGGAACGGACCTATATCTACGCGACAGCGTCGATGTACGTTTGGTTCGGCTTCATCTTTCTTTGTGTGCTAATCGCAAGTGCGCTGCTATCGAAACAGATTTCCCGGCCGCTACGGATGCTCATTGGGGCGACGCAGCGAATCGCGTCAGGCGATCTGACGAAACATGTCCAACCCAAAGGCTCGAAAGAAATCGAAGAGCTTGGAGAAGCCTTCAACACGATGACAGCCCACTTGCGGGCAAGCCGCGCGGAGCTTGCCGCCGCAGAGCGAGAACTTGCGTGGAAGGAGATGGCGAAGCAGGTTGCCCACGAAATCCGCAATCCGCTGACGCCGATGCGGCTTGCGGCGCAGCATCTCCGGTACGCCTATAAGGCAGGCGCTGAAAATATCGGCGATCTTATTTACAAGGTCACCGACACCATCGAGGAACAGGTCGAACGGCTTATCCGCATCAGCGGCGAGTTCTCCCGCTTTGCCCGGATGCCGAAGCGCAATATCGGCAAGGTAGATCTTAACGAGGTCCTGAAGGAAACCGTGAACCTGTTCCGGCACACCGGAGGAATTTCCATCGAGTGCAAGTTCGACGATGCCATTCCGCCGGTCACCGCCGACCGCGAAGAGCTTTCGAGTGTGTTCACCAACATTCTTCGGAATGCGGTCCAATCTATCGCCGGAACGGGGGTCATCTCAATCTACGTATGGAGCAGGAACGAATATATCGACGTCACGATCATCGATACGGGAAGCGGAATTTCCGAAGAACACCTCCCACGCATTTTTGAACCGAGCTTCTCGACAAAGACCGACGGAATGGGACTTGGATTGGCGATTGTCAAGAAAATTCTCGACGATATGGGCGCCCGGATATCGATAGAAAGCACACCAGGAGAAGGAACCAGCGTCCGGATCAGCTTTTACGCCGACCGCTGAACGCGCCGGATAGCGCAATGGCACGCCTGCGTTTCGATTGTATTTCCTCACCCGGTTTGTGTATCTTTTGCTTTTATTTTCACTTCCGCCGAACCGAATTGATACCCGACGATTTATCCCTGATACTCGCTTCATCATCGCCCCGAAGGAAGGCGCTCCTCCGGCAAATCGGGCTCGATTTTTCGATCCATCCGAGTCATGTCGACGAGACGCTCGATCCGTCGATACCGCCGCACGAACATGTCACTATTCTCGCCGAGCGCAAAGCCGGCGACATTGCGAAATTCTACGACGACGCGCTTGTCGTCGGCGCTGATACTATTGTGGTACTCGACGGGGCGATTATCACCAAACCGGTTTCGAAAGACGACGCCGTCGATAAACTGACGACGCTAAGCGGGCGGAAGCACGAAGTGTACACCGGATTCACGATTCAGGCGGCGAACACCCCCTACGCGATTACACAGTACGAACGCACTGAGGTATGGTTCCGCAATCTCGACCGGCAGGAAATCGTGGAGTACGTTGCATCCGGCAGTCCGATGGACAAAGCCGGCGCGTACGGTATTCAGGACGATTTCGGAGCGGTATTCATCGAACGAATCAACGGCGATTATTATAACGTCGTCGGGCTCCCGTTATGCAGGTTCTACCTCGCGCTCAAACACATCACCGATCAGATGACGAGGAAGGATGGCATCGAAGCTTAACAAGCGGATCCTTCTTTCGCTCGCCTTTGGCGCGCTCGTATTTCTCGGACTCACGATCTATGCAGATATCGAGAGTCTTATACAGGCGTTTTCCACATTCAACTGGCTCTACCTGCCCGTCGTTCTCCTTTGCGTCAGCACGAATTTCGTCCTACGATATCTGAAGTGGGATTACTACACGCTGAAACTCGGCATCCGTCCCTCGCCGAAAAAGAACGCGCTTTTTTTCTTTGCCGCGTTCACGATGGCCGTTACGCCCGGCAAACTCGGGGAGGTGCTAAAATCGTACCTGCTCAAACAGGAAAACCAGACCCCCATCTCCAAATCGGCGCCTGTGGTTCTTGCCGAACGCCTGACCGATTTTATCGGACTGATCGCGCTGTTGATTGCCGGGGCGTTTGTGTTTCAGCAAAGCAGGATAGCTGTGTTCGTCCTGGCGGCAGTATTCGCAGGCATCACCGCGGTACTTAGCTGGAGAAAGGGTTCGCTGGCGTTGATCGAGCTGGCAGGGAAACTCCCGTTGGTGAAACATTACATTCATCATGCGCGCACGGCGTATGACAGCATCCATATCCTGCTGCGGCCATCTACACTCGCCGTAGCCGTCGTCTTGAGCATCGTATCATGGATGTTCGAATGTATCGGCTACTGGCTTGTCCTCTTTGTATTCGACGCGCCCGTGCCGATGCTGAAGGCGGTCTTCATTTATGCGTTCGCGACAATCTTCGGAGCTGTAACGATGCTGCCCGGCGGACTCGGCACAACGGAAGGCAGCCTGACGGGGCTCGCCATCCTTGCCGGAGCGTCGAAAGGTGTCGCCGTCGCTTCCACATTGCTCATCAGGTTATCGACATTATGGTACGCCGTACTCGTAGGAATCGTTGTGACCTTCGCATTTCAACGGCACATCAATGTCGATATATCGACTGTCGAACTCCGTGAACTCAGCGACAGCAAGTAGCGCCCAGCATCACCATTTCCTTACGTACTCTTCTTCGCTCGAAAGTATTTGCAGATAGTTATCGTACCGTAAGTCCGATATTCCGCCGGCATCGACAGCCTCTTTCACTGCGCAGCCCGGTTCATGCACATGCGTGCAGTGAGCGAATCTGCATCGATCGGCGTATTCGATAAATTCGGGATAATAGGTGTGAAGATCGTTGGAATCGAAATGGAACAGGCCGAATTCCCTGATGCCCGGTGTATCCGTCAGAAAACCGCCGCGCGGGAGTTCGTACATCGTGCTTCGCGAGGTGGTGTGGATACCGCGCTGGCTCTGGTCGCTCAATTCCATCGTTAGTTCTTCCAGACCGGGGATCATCGCATTCAGCAGACTGGTTTTTCCGACACCCGAATGCCCTGAGAACACCGAGGATTTGTCCTGCAACTGCAACGTCAGTGTATCCAATCCTTCGCCTGTAAAACAGCTCGTATAGATCACCGTATAGCCGGCCGTCTCATAGACTTCTCGGATTTCGTCGATGATATCGAGCGTCTCCTCATCTGCAAGATCGATTTTATTGACACAAATAAACGGTTCCATTCCGCCCATGGCGGCAGCGATAATATACCGGTCGATCAATCCCGGTTTGAGCATTGTGACGCTTGCCGCCACGACGATACCGACCTGATCGATATTCGCAATAAGAACTTGTTCAATTCCCGACGTTTCGATAGACCGGCGAGAGAGCGAGGCGCTTCTTGCATAGATATGGGAAATCACAGACGATTCCTCGTCGGCGATGATGTACCGCACTCTATCGCCGACAGCAACGAGCGTACTGTTGGCGTTTTCGGTAGTCGTGCTTCGCCGCGGTTTTGCGCGGTACTCGTTGCCGGTTTCCGTATCGCGTACGATGCCGATGGGTCCCCCTGTTTGGATAATGACGCCTTCGCGTTCGGCCCCGTCGATCACAATGGCGAATTTCCGCGGAGCGCCGCGCCGGTAGTCGAGATGGTGTAGCTCGCCCTCCGAGTCGCCGTCGAATTTCCAGCGGGCGGTTCCTTTGCGCCATTGCTTTTCAATTCCCTTCCGCTTGCTGATGCTGCGGTTGGAATCCTGACCGTCGCCGCCTGTCCGCCGTTTTCGTTCCTTTGCCATACGATGTCGCTGTTACACAAATAAAAGCTCCGGACTGCGCGCAATCCGGAGCCGGAAATATATCAAGAAACGGTGTGCTGTAAAACCTAGACTTCCTCAGGGATAGGGCGGCCCATACTCCGGTAAATGTCCTCGATCTGCTTTATTTCCTGCTGCGCTTTTTCGTTCTTCGGATCCAGCGTAAGCGCATGCCGGTATTCTATCAGAGCGCGGTGGTATTTCCCTTTCCGCGGCGAAACCGGACTCTCATACGTCATATAATCGCCGAACGCGATGTAGGCATTGATGAGCGCCGTGCGGTTCTTGTCGTTTGTGTTCGCGTCGTATTCGCTCTTCGCATTCGCGCAGACGTCGACAAACCGTTTGATTTCGGGATCGATCGCAATAAGCGCCTCGTCGGAAACGTCCTGTTTCGGCGTCGCGGATTGTTCGGAGACTTCGGGATGAGCGGCGGCGTTGTTTTCCGGGGTTTTATTGCATGCGGATACAACAAGCACTGCAGCGGCTACAAGCAAAATCCTGACCATTCGTTCTCTCGTAAATGTGTTAATAAAAGGGGAATTCTGCATTCCCCGCGTACCTTCATACAAACAGGAAAGCCGAGGAAGGTGGTTCCTCAGAGAAAGAGAGAATCGATCAGCGCGCCGGTTTCGTTGCAGAATGCGGTATGAGAAAAGATTGAGGATGCGCGGGCCAAAGCGAGTTCCGCATTCGAATGCATCAATTCGGGCGATTGGAGGTATCTGCGAATCGCCGCGGCGAGCGCCGTCGGGTCGCGGGGGGGGACAAGCAGCCCTGCGTTGCCGAAGTCGAGGAGCTCAGGCGAACCTCCGCCATTCGCAGCCACAACCGGTATGCCGGATGCCATCGCTTCGACAGTGACCAGACCAAACGTCTCGGAAGGAGTTGTCATCGCAAAAATGTCCATCGCGGCAAATGCGGTTTCAACATCCGTCATGAACGGACGAAAATGTA
This sequence comes from uncultured Ectothiorhodospiraceae bacterium, assembly GCA_964408855.1. GTDB lineage: Bacteria > Bacteroidota > Ignavibacteria > SZUA-365 > CAYPBB01. The sequence continues at coordinate 59,221 of CAYPBB010000022.1, read as the reverse complement.
CGATATCGGACAGGCCCAATTCATCGACCAATGCATGCAGCACCGATTCATAGTCGCCGCCGCTATCGCGCGTTCCTTCGCCGACGAGGAGAACATGGATAGTGGAGCCCTCCGTACGGTTGATTTCCGCTGCGGCGCGAAGGAGCACATCCTGGCACTTCCCCGGATCGAACCTGCCGACGGTTCCAACGATGACGGATTCCTCCGGCAAACCTAACCGTTGCCGTGCAGCCTGCTTCGACGGCCTGCCATTGACAAACCGTCCGATCTCAATTGCGTAATGAATAACGCGGATTTTATCGTGTTGAATTCTGGTATGCGTTTTGGCCTGCTCGGCAAGCCAGTTCAGAGGGGCGACCCATGCATCGAATTTCCGGAATTGCCATGTATGCAGCATATCGCGTTTAGGAACGCCTAATTGCATCTGCTGGAGAAACACCAGCTTCAGGTTTGTATGAAAATAGTTTTTAGCCAAAACGCATGTGTTCACATCCCGGTTCGCGCTGAAGAAAAGTACATCCGTACGAGTGTTTTTAAGGAGTGTTGCAAGCGATCTCGCGCCCGCTATGTCGAAGTACTTGCGGTACGGCTGCACGGCGCGGTTCGGGATTCCCATTTCCTCTGCGTGCCGAAGAAAGGGCGAGCCTTCAGCTCCAAAAACCGTACAGCGCCGGCCTGCCTGTTGCATCCATGCGGCAAGGCGGAGAAAGTTTATTTCCATTCCGCCAAATGCATGGGTTGTGCAGAGAAAACCTGGGTGTTTTCCGGCGCGTTTCAAAATGTAAGGGACACAATAGTGCGATGAGTGAAGATCAGTTTTTCTTCCAGATCAGGGTGTTGACTGTCAGATTTTCGATATGGTGCTGGACCTTAAAAATGTACTCTCCCAGCAAAACAAAGATATCGATATAGGGGTCGTATATTGAGCCTTTGACGCGTAGATAAATCCGGTAGAACCAACAGTTTTTACCTACCAAGCCATCATACGTGTAAACGAGCGTATCCTTTTTCATTAACACGGTTTTGATTAATCCCTGTGGATGCGTCCATGAAGCGCCGACATTCGCCGGGTACGGCAACATGTAATAATGAACCGGGTTGAACCATTGAACTTGGGCTTTGGATTCGGGGTCAGGGGAGGGATAATAGAACGATAAACCACCGGAATCATTCTTGAGAAATGGGGGTAATGCTTTCTTCGGCTTCTCCTGTTGCCCACCCCAGAAATCGAGATACTCGTATAGTACCATATAATACGTACCGTTGGGAGCCGTAATTGGAAGAACGGTTTTGATATCTTCCTGGCTTGTTTGCATGAGTTCTTTGAGAACATAGTATTTGAAAACAGTGCTGTCTTGCAGCGAAATGAGGGTGGCAGGCGGTGAAGAATGCGATATCTTTTTTATCGGCGGCTCGCCGGGGAAATCGCAGGATACGATAAATCCAAATGCAATTGCGGTCAGAGTAAGTGCGATTGCTCGTTTCATATCAGAACCTCGCGCGTAAGCCATACTGGAAGCCGAGCTTTGTGCTCGCGCTGTTCTTTAAATGAAGTGTTACCGAAGGAAGAACGAACAATTCGAGTTGAGGGATAAATTCGGACCGGAACCCGATACCAAAATCCACAAGAGGGGCGGAACGGGTAAACCCAAGCGAAACCTGAGTCACGCTATGAATGCCCACAATATCGGCGAAATAACGGAGGTAGCCGCCGCCATACGGGTATGTTCGTCCAATCGTGCTGCCAAAATCGTTGATCGCTTCGGTATCTACATCATCGGAAGGGTGCTCGTTAAACGCTTCCTGTCCGATCAACGCGCCGATTTCAAGGTATGGATTGAACTGATATCCAAGTCTGACGGCGACATGGGTAAACATATACCGCATCTTGTACTTGGAATCGACCGGGAATTGATACCCAACGCTGCTTTCGGAGGATATCCGGAAATTGCTGCCGAGTGCATTCGCTTGCATTGTAAACGGTCGTTCATGGAAATCGTTGCTTCCCGATTCCTTCGACAGAAGCAACTGTTGTGTGCCGAGATGTTCACCCAACATATTGTCGACGTTCAACGTTGCCGTATAGGTTCCGTCTTCTTCGTCGTCCGCGTTCCATACAAGGTGGTGAATGCCAGGTTGTTTGACGCCCTCGTCGACTAGCACTTCGGTTCCCTGAACGTTGATCGTAAGCTTGATGCGCGCTTCAACCGGTACCGCGTAGGATATTCTCGTTTTCGAAGTAAACGGGTTCGGGAAGTTCTGCGAGAATCCAAGATTATGCGGAGTTTCGAGCATAACCAGTACATCTTCTTCGAGATTTTCCGGAACATAGCTCAACGCATTCAGGCCGCCATCGGCTTCCCATCGCGGCAGAGAAAAATTCAACGGAGTATTGCCCCGCACCTGAATGTACTTCGAGAACACTTCGCTCGAACGCACGTTCAGTGTATCGCCGTAAACATCCACAATCGCGCGTTCGATAAAGATCTCTGCGGTTAATAATCCATGTTCGTATGCTTTGGGCACCATGGCGATACGCATCATGTAACTGAATTCACCGGAAGCTGCCGCAACAAGACCAGCGGTTTCGCCTGCTCTCGGAAGATCGACAATCATCCCTCCGACAAAGGTGGTGCTGCCGGAGTAATCGAATTCGGCGGCAGGCTGCGAGGCGGAGGCGTACCTCATGTCGAGGTTTCGCATCGGTGCGAACTGGTCGAGCGCAACCGGTCCTCTTCGATAGACAATTTCCTTACCCCGGTTGCGGCGAAGGTATTCGACGCTGCAATCGACAACAGGAAATGACGCAAAATCCGCGCTCTCGGCGATGGACCTCATGATCGATTTCCGGAACAGATCGTTCTTTTGAAGAACGGTATACCCGGATATCCCCTGCGAGTAGAGGAAACGGCTTCCGTTTAAGGTAAAAGCGGCAACCGCAAGTACTGCGATGAAGATAGAGCGCGGGATGTTCATTCCGGATTGCATAGACTAATATTTTACCCGGTCCTCGGAGGTCAGTTCAATTATCTCGACCGTCGAAACCATCCGGGCGTATTGCACCATGAAGTCGCTGTTCTGGACTTCCATTGTACGCAACGGCGAAATGTTCCAACTCGCGCCGGTTTCATGTTCATTATACGCCATCAACGCTTCGGTATCGACATCGGAAATCGAGACGGGACGAACCATTTCCTTGATAAACGGATTGTATTCATTCTCAGCAAGCGGGGAGCGTTCAATGTACACCGGGACCTTCCGCTCTTTAACCGTGACGACGGTCTTCGTATCAACGATACGCACCGTATCCCTGAACGTCGTATACGCAGTGGCAGGGAAATCCTCCGGAACCGGCGTACGGCCGATGTTCAGATAAAGAACCAGCGCGGCGGCGGCGGATGCAGCGGCGATCGCCGCATGCGACCAACCGAGCCGGATATTGCGCAGCCACAGCAATGCCGGTTTGCGTTCATCTCTGGCGGTGTTTTCCGCTGCGATCAGGTTTATTTTTCTGAACAATTCATTCCGGACATCCGCAGGCACTTCGGCGCGGTCGCGGAGTTGTCTGATTTTCAACGAAAGCAACAGTTGCTGCCGCAGCGCCTCGGCCATCTGGGGATTGTGGAGACAGGCTTCGAACAGTTCTTTCTCCTGCTCGGGGGTACACCCCCGGTAGAGGAAGAGTTCGGTGAGTTCATTCAGTCGTTCATTCATCTGTATTCAATATCGGTTGTAGAATTCGTTGTAATTTCATTTTTGCGCGATGGATTCGCACCTTCACATTCGATACCGTCGCTCCGGTCATATCTGCTACTTCCTTCAGGGAGAATCCTTCAAATTCCGCCAGAAGAAGCGCATCCCGTTGCTCTTCGGTAATTTGGGTCAATGCCCACTTCAATAAGTCATACTCGTCTGTGTACTCCGCTGGAGGCGATGATAACTGATCCGATTCATACGTGTCTTCAATATCGATGTTTCGCCGCTCGTTGCGTTGCGAAACCTTCAGGGAATTCAGGCACTCATTTCGCGCGATTCGGAACAACCAGTTCGCAGACTTTTCCGACTCGCGCACGGTATGAAGCGATTTGTATGCCTTGATAAATACTTCCTGGAAAACATCGCTTGCCTGGTCCTTATCCCCAGTGACATACACGCAATAGGCAAATACGCGTTTCTCGTATTGCGTATACAGCTCATTAAATAATCGTTGCCGTTCCGTTTCTGTCATTATGTCACTGGTGTGGCTTATCGGCGGTTCGCGCATCGTTCCGCGAGCCTATCATCGCGGATAGTACTTTTGGAACTGTGCAACAAGCTCGCACCGATAGAAAGACAAATCATGCTATCGTGAAGGTTACACTTGAAGCGCAATTTCGCTAACTATTTCGCCAGAAAAAACTTAAGGGTGTTCAATCAGCTTCCGGACAAACCGGGTTTCTCCAGATTCAAATCTACAATTGTTTTTCGATGAATCAAGGGAAATCCGTATCATTGTCACGAAGATTAAGATAGACCATTCGGTTCATACAAGACAACAGAATGATGAAAAAGGCTACATCGATCCGTATCATTTCCGCTTTTTTGGCAGTGCTGCTGATAGTTTTCGTTGCAATGCAGTTCCTGCCCGAAAAACCCGCCCGTCTCGAAGAGCCGGCCGGGGATGAACCGGCGTCCGCTCCTGCTATGCGCCACGACGGCACACTACAGTTTTTCGACTCGCAAAAGCGACCGGTGGCCGACATCGTCATTGAAATTGCTGAAACCGAAGCAGCCAGAACGCAGGGACTCATGGGACGGACAAGCATTGCGGAGAATGAAGGAATGCTCTTTATTTTCCCCGAGGAAGAAGAACGATCGTTCTGGATGGCAAATACTCCGCTCCCGTTGGACATTATTTTCGTCAATTCCGCGTTTACTATCGTGAAGATTCACATGAGAACGACACCCTACTCAGAAGAATCGCTGCCATCCGAAAAACCGGCGAAGTACGTGGTAGAAGTGAATGCCGGCTTTTGCAATAAATTTGGAATTCAGGAAGGTCAAACTCTATCCTGGATCAGAAACTGATTACGCACATTGGAGAATCTTGAATGAACCGCCCCTCTCTCTCTGTCTTCTTTGCCATCGCGCTGCTCTTATTAGCCGGCGCGTGTTCGAAAAACGCAGGGACTCCTGAAACCTCGTTCGTGGAAGTGCATCTTACCGCTATGGGCATGCATTGCGACGGCTGCGAACAAACCATAGAATCAACCTTCATGAAAATGCCCGGCGTCGATTCGGTGAAAGCCGACTACACAACGAAAGATGTATATGTGAAGGTCGATACGACGAAAACATCATACTCCCGTCTCGAGGATCTGATTTCCGAATTGGGCTTCGATACGCTTCCCGAAGAAGGATTATAACAACCGGCCATGCCGAGCATCTGGAAACAACCTAAATACCTTGCGGCGGTCTTCATTACCGCCATCGCTGCCGTCGTCACGGCTTCGATTCTTTTAACGAGCTCGCGCCATTTGGAAAGCGAGGCAAGCGGACCAATGGTTTGTCCGACGGACTCTGTTTCGGCAACCTCGGCGCTGTTTACCGGCAGTCTCGGCGACGTAGCGGTTCAAACGTTATCCGGGTCGCCCGTCATGTTGTACGATCTGGCCGGGAAACGATTGACCGTCGTGATAACCTGTTCGTACAAATGTCCGTGTTCTGACGGATATTCGAAGCGGCTCGATACGCTGCAACGGACCTATGAGCCGCTGGGAGTCCGTTTCCTTGCTCTGCACAGCAATACCGATGAGACAGCCGAAGGGATGAAATCATACCGGAATCGCAAAGAGTATCCGCTGACGGTGTACCGCGACGAAGGCGCCGTACTTGCCGATGCGCTCTCCGCCGCCGTTACTCCGGAGGCGTTCGTATTCACTCCCGACTGGACATTACAGTACCACGGAAGAATCGACGACGACAAGGGAGGATTGTTCGTCATGGAAAAATCTCTTCAACTTGCAATCGACACATTGCTGTCGGGAAAACAACTAATGACGAAGGAAAAACGCGCTCTCGGCTGCGCCATCGTTCGGATACCACCAGAAAAGTAAGTATCGAGCAGACATCAAAGACAGCCGCGGAATGATTCGCGGCTGTCTTTTGTTGTTTTTGCAGATAAATGTCATTCTCCTGTCATTTGGGATCAATCGATGCAACCTTTTTTCTCGATTAGTTGTATGTCATTTATATGTACGTACATATATTCCGATGGGTTACCGGTTCGCTCCACCGGACGGCTGTTCTACCCGTTCAAAAGCGCCCATACATGTTCGTAGGTACTATGCAAGAGTTCATCCTTGACGATATTCTGAGTACGCTCAGCTATTACGATATATTTCAGTATCCGCTTACTGCCGATGAAGTGTATGGCTTCCTGCCGGTCAAAGTAACCAATAGAGACCGTCTAAAAGCCGCGCTCATTCAGGCGGTGATGGATGAAGTAGTCTATGAACACAATGGGTATTTTTCGATTAGCAGCTCCGTGGCGCAGGATGCCAGGCGCCGTATAGCAATGGAGAAGCGGGCCGGACGCCGCTGGAAGACAGCCAGAGCGATGACACACATTCTGAAACGCTTCCCCTTCGTTTCTTCGGTGATTGTAACAGGTACGCTGAGCAAAAACATCCATCAGCCGGGTCTGGATATCGACTACTTCATCATCACTGAACCGAACCGGCTTTGGATTGCCAGAACCCTCCTTATCGGCTTCAAAAAAATCGTCCTCCTCAACAGCCGGGATTTGTTCTGCCTGAACTACTTCATCAGCAGCAATGCGCTGGAAGTACAGGATAAAAACGTTTTCACGGCAACGGAAATAGCGCACGCGAAGGTATTGTACAACTCAAGCCTCTTCGCTGATTTCCTGCATGCCAACCGCTGGATCTATAAATACTTCCCGAATCTGAACGATATCGCGCTTCCATCTCCCAATCCCGACGAGAAGAAAAGCCGGCTGAGAATGCTAAGTCAACGGCTGTTCGACCGGCCGGCATTCGATGAATTGGACGAACGCCTCATGCGCCGATGGGCGGACATCTGGAAACGCCGGTATCCCGATCTGCCGGATGATAAACGCGATGCGCTCTTTCGAGTTCGCAGGCATGAATCGAAGGCACATGGGCCGGATTTTCAGACGCGGATCCTTGCCGCGCATGCCGAGCGATGCAAAGCAGCAGGCATCAATCCATCAAGATATCAAACACATAAAGAACGCGCGTATGAACATCCTGCTTTCGCATAGCTATTTTCTCCGTTTCGACGAGAAAGCCTGGAGGCAGATGAAACCCTATCCGCCTTTGGGGACGCTCTACGCTGCGAGCGTACTGCGCGACGCCGGACATACCGTGCATTTGTTCGACACGATGCTCGCGCAATCCGAAGAAGAGATTGTTCCGCTCATCGAAGAGCACCGCCCGGACCTCGTGCTGTTCTACGAGGATAACTTCAATTATCTCAGCAAGATGTGCCTTACGCGGATGCGCCAGGCATGCTTCCGGATGGCCCGCTTTGCAAGCGAGCGCGGATGCCGTGTCATTGCCCAGGGTTCGGACCCCGTCGATCATCTGCAGGACTACTTCGCTAACGGCATCGATATCGTGGTGTGCGGCGAGGGCGAGCAAACCATCGTAGAACTTGTCGGCAAAATCGCCGGCGATCATCCGGCCGGCGCCGCTATCGGCGATACCGCGTTGCAATCAATCGACGGCATCGCGTTTCGCTCCGGGGGAAACATTGTCGTCACCAGGAAACGCGCGCTGATCCGGGAGCTGGATGCACTTCCGTTCCCTGCATGGGATCTGGTCGAGATGGATGCATACCGCTCCGCGTGGATCAAAAAACACGGCTACTTCAGCCTGAATCTGGTCACGACGCGCGGATGTCCGTTTCACTGTAACTGGTGCGCCAAACCGGTATATGGACAGGTGTACAATTCCCGATCGGCGCGCAATGTCGCCGAAGAACTGGCGCTCCTCCGTGAACGCTATGAACCGGACCATATCTGGTTCGCTGACGATATTCTCGGTCTCAAGCCTGGCTGGCTCCGCTACTTTGCCCATGAGGTGAAACAACGGGGCGTCGTCACGCCTTTTACCTGCCAGACTCGCGCCGATCTCCTCATGAAAGAGGATAACGTGCAAAACATGGCGGATGCCGGCGCACAGACCGTCTGGATCGGCGCGGAATCGGGTTCGCAAAGCGTACTCGATGCGATGGATAAAGGAACGACAATTGAACAAATCACAGAAAGTACCCGGCTCATGCAACAAATGGGGATCCAGGTAGCATGGTTCCTGCAGTTCGGCTATCTGGGGGAAACGGAATCCGATGTTTTTGAGACGATACGTATGGTGCGGAAGAGGCGACCCGACGATATCGGCATTTCCGTTTCCTATCCCCTGCCGGGCACTCCATTTTATGACAGGGTGAAATCGCTCATGCACGGGAAAACCAATTGGGTCGACAGCGGCGATCTGGACCTGATGTATCCGGGCAGGTTTCCGTCGAGGTTCTACCGTTCGCTACACTCCTATGTTCACCGGTCGTTCCGGCTGAGACAGGGAATCGATTCGGCATTAAGGTTCAGGTTTTCGAGAGAACACCGCCGGCGGATCATGCTCATCCCGCTGAACCTTCTCCTCACTATGTATTATAGTATCCGGATGACGTTGAACATGAATCCGGGACACACGACGTCGCAGTCTCCGGAAACGGCGCCCGTACAGTCGTAACACCGCCTCGTATGGATATCCTCCTCACGCATGGGTATTTCCTCGACCGCGATCCGGTGGAACGGCGCGTCATGAAGCCGTACCCGCCGCTCGGAATTCTTTCGCTCAGCGCCTGGCTGAAGCGGGAAGGGTTTTCCATCGGCGTGTTCGATTCCACATTCAGGACATTGGATGCATTCCGCGAAATGCTGGAACGCGAACGTCCCCTCGCCGTAGGTATTTACGTGAATATGGTGACGAAATTCGCCGCCTTGGAAATGATAGGAATCGCCAAGGGTCTTGGTATATATGTCATTCTCGGCGGCCCGGAACCGGCTTCCTATGCTGAGGAGTTTTTAAATGAAGGCGCCGATGTCATCGTCATCGGCGAAGGGGAGCTCACGCTGACTGAAATTCTTCGGCACCGCGCTACCGGCGTTCTTTCGATTGAAAATATCAATGGAATTGTAACTCGACGTTCCGGAGGATCGATACTACGCACTCCTCCCCGGGAAAAAATCCGCGATCTCGACTCGCTGCCCGTTCCCGACCGCGAAGCCATCGAACTCCACGACTATATGTCGGCGTGGCGTTTGGCGCACGGCTACTCTTCAGTATCAATCATCTCCATGCGCGGATGCCCGTACACTTGTAAATGGTGCAGTCACGCCGTCTACGGCGAAAGCTACCGCCGCCGCTCGCCTGCCGTTGTCGCCGATGAAATCGCCGCGATTATCGACACATGGTCGCCCGATACATTGTGGTTTGCCGACGACGTGTTTACGATCAATCATAAATGGCTCTATCAGCTCGAAGAAGAACTGCGCCAGCGTAAGCTGACTATCGGGTTCGAATGTATTTCCCGCGCGGACAGGCTGAACAGCGACGTGGTCGCCGCGCTTGCACGCATGGGATGCAGGCGCATCTGGATCGGGGCGGAGTCGGGTTCGCAACGAATACTTGACGCAATGAGCCGGGGCGTGAAAGCATCGCAGGTCGAAGCGATGACGCGCGCCTGCCGCGCCGCCGGTATAGAAGTGGGCACATTCATTATGCTGGGATATGGCGACGAGAACAAAGCCGACATCGAAGAAACCGTCCGCTATCTCCGGCGCTCCCAACCTGACATCGTCCTGACCACTGTGTCATACCCCATCAAGGGCACGCGGTATTACGAAGAGTCGAACGGCTCGCTCATACATCCCGGCCTCCCTTTTTCTCAGTGGAACGACCGCAACATCGGCATTCGTGGAAGATACTCGAACAGGTTCTACTGGTATGCCAGCCGCCGAATCGTCAACGAAACCGCAGCATCCCGGCTATGGCATTCCCCCCGCAAAGACTGGCGCAAACTAGTGCCGGCATTCGTGAAAGCCAAAGCAGCGCAAATCGGAATGTGGGCGGCGGGATAACCCCTACTCATGCACACTTCGACCTGTCATTCTTCGCGGACAAGCCATTCACACTTTAATTTCTTCTGACAGTGCCGGATTGCCACGGGGGGCAACCCCTACAAGAACTCCAGATTGCGGCAGGTTTTCATGACCTGGCATGGGCATGGCATACGAAAGCGCCGGGTTGCCATGGGGGGCAACCCCTACCCAGGCAAGCTCAAATTTTCAATTTCCAATTTTTAATTTTCAATTTCTTTCGGGCTATAGTGGCGTTTCAGCCAGTCGCACAAACCATCGAGACCGGGAAACAGCACCCGCTCGGTGATATTCGCCTGGTCGAGTTTATCGCGCACTTCCCATTTCACTTCCGCGGGGATAACAATTTTTTTCCATAGGTCCGGATACCCGGCAAGCCAGTCGTCGAGCTTTGCCTGCGGATTGGACATGACAGAAAAAAGCGCGTATTGGTTTACGATTCTATCGTCGAGCGAAGGCGGTTCGAAAAACACCGTGAAATCGGTTGCCGACAGCGTATCGAACTGCGCAAGCGAACCGGCGCCGGCGGTAAGCATCAGATCGGTAAAGGCGTTGCACCCTTCGAGATCGAGCAATTCGCGTAACCGGGGGGGGAGGAGTTTATGGGCCCGCACGTAATCGACGCACCAGATCGCTCCGTCGAGATGCATCCGCTCGATATTCGACGTCGCGAAATGCATCGCGATGAACGGCGAATACGTCCAGTCCAGCAGCCTCGTTGGCAACCCGTGATGCTGCGCCACCGTCAGCCAGTTCCAGATGCTATCGCTGGGAACGACATCCCGATGGGCGTACTTCCGGAAATTCCGGATAAGGTGCCGCTCGATTGTTGGATAGTCGCCGCCCAGCCGTACAAGGCCGCTTTTGAGTTCGTACGATGCGTCCGAAAGACCCCGGAACGCCAAATTCGAACGGAACCGCTCGATACTCGGCACCCATGAACCTTCGAACAGCCGATCGATCAACTCGTTCCAGCCCGATACGATGATTGTGTTATTGCTGGTCATGCACGAATATTGCAAATACTTCCCGAAAAAACGAAGGCGTCCGCCAGTATAACGCTGACGGACGCCGCAATCATGAACCTGCCGGTATGCTATTTCACCCGCTTGAGGAGGAACAAATTTTTAGTGACGATAGCGCCGGAACCAAAGACGCCTACTCCCCCGCCTCTGATATTCGAAAACTGATCGTTGAACGTCGCCGGATTGCCGGAGAACTGCGTCAGTTTAAACCAGTTCAGGAAATGTTTGTCGGGAGCGATAATCGCGACTTCGTTCATTCCGTACCATCTGAACGCGCGCCAAACCATCGGCGCCGTGGTCGCCTGCAGGAAACCCCACATTGCAGAGCTATAAATGTCGCGGGATTCAGAATCCTCACCGTTCGCATTGGTGCGTTCGTTCATCTCGCCGGTTGGAGGCGTCAGGTACGCACCGTAGTTCAACGTATCGAGTCTCGTCACGCGGACGAGGTATTCGGAGTTATTGCCTTTCGTCCAGGAAATCGCAAGCGAATCGACAAGCGGCAGCCGCACGGTATCGCTGGGATATTGGGCAACGTCTTTCGGCGCTGCGACCCAGGCGATCCGCTGCGGTGTCAGCGTTGCCGCCGTCAATACTTTACCATCCTTCAGCCGGACCTCCAGATTGTATTCGGTGTCAGGCTGGATTACTTCGTTGGTATCGGGGTAGAAATACGAACCGGCGCCGTTGATTTCATGGTATTGAAGGGTATATGTTTTTCCACCGCCGGTAATCGTCACCTGGGCGTCTGCAACACTTCCATTCCCATAGGTATACGGCGATGTCAGGGGTTGCGAAATCGCGACAACGACATTCGTAATCGGGCGATCGACAAACAAGTATGCCTCGACATAGGGCATCGGAACATAATCGGTCGGCGGCTCGTCTTCGCAACCCGAAGCCAGCATTGCGAAAACAACGACGGCGAACAATCCGGGGATTGATTTCATAATGCGCGCGGAGAAAAATGTATGGGTGTTCATTCTGTGTCCTCGGATTAAAATTTCACTTCAAGCGCGACGGTCGGGATAATCGGCAACAGCAGGAAATCCTTGACCTCGGCAACATCGCCCGACGTATCGTAGTATCTGAACCAGATATCGCGGCGCGAATACACATTGTACAAGTCGATCATCAGCTTGGCCGGATAACCGAACACGGTCGTGTGGTAGTTGGCGTTGAGATTCAACTGATGCGAAGGAGGAAGCCGCAATCCATACCTGTCGGCAGGGAATGTTACGTCGCGACCGATATCTTCGCCTGGAATGCGCGATTCGATCATCGACGTCATTCCGGTGTACGACTGTCCTGTTTGAAGCGTAAACGTAGCGCTGACATCCCAGTCCTCGCTGAGTTTGTACTGTGCGACAACCTTGAAGTCGTGCCGTCGATCCCATTTCGGGCGGAACCAGCGTCCCTGATTCACTTTCGGGAACTGATAGTTGATGAAACCGATTGAGTACCCCACCCAGCCTGTGAAGCGCCCGGATTTCCGCTGAAGGAAAAACTCGAGTCCATAGGCTTCGCCGTGACCGCTGTAGAAAATATCGCGCACATCTTCTGCCTGGGTAGTAAGGTCGTTCAGTTCATCGATATCGCGCATTGTTTTATAATATCCTTCGATATTGAAATCGACATCCCAGAAAGGCTTCGTTTCGATACCGAGCACATAATGTGTCGCCTGGAGCGGTTTCACCGTGGAATCGGTAGGCAGCCATGTATCGAAGAAGCTGAAATCGGGGACCGACGCCAGATGCCAGTACTGATGGTAAATGCCCCATGCCGCCTTCACCGTGAAATCCGGGCGGATCTGATACCGCACCGCCAAACGCGGATCGACCTTCATCAGGCTGCGGTTGTCGTAGTAGCTGCCGCGTAGACCCGCCTGCATCGAGAATTCTTCCGTCAATTGATAGTTGATCTGCGAGTACACCGATCCGGTCCAGTCTTCCGGTTTGAGATAGAGGAAGCCGCCTTCGTTCGTGCCTTCTGCGACGGTGGTATCGGCTTTGCCGCTGAAATTCTGCTTGTATTCCAGGATGTAATAGTTCGCTTCGATACCTGTTTTGAAGGTCAGTTTTTCTGTGGCAAACCATTCGAGATTGCCTTTGTAGGTAATGTCCTGTACGATGTTTTCGAGCGTCGACGTGAAACCGCCGTTATACACCGAGAAACTGTTGCGGTAACGGCTCCAGCTCAGGTTGAACACGGAGAAGAGGTTGTTATCGAACAGGTGCGTCCAGCGCGAGGAAACGGCGCGGTTTGAAATACCGAGCGTTCCTTCGAAACCCGCGTTATCCCGGATCGTCAGTTTGTCTTCCGAGGTGAATCCGCTCAGGAATCCTTTGTCGTTCACGCCGAAGTTCTGCGAAATCTTTGCATTGAGGTCGTAGAAAAAGAATTCGGGGAGAGGGCTTTCGTCGGTTTCGATCAATGAGGTCAACACATCGATATAGGTGCGCCGGCCGCCGATAAACCACGAACCGTCGCCAACCGGCCCCTGCGCGGAAACGCGCGTGGAAATCAGCCCCAGCGACACCAGGCCCTCGAACTTGTTTTTATTCCCGTCTACCTGCGTCAGATCGAGCACCGCCGACATACGTCCGCCGTATTCCGCCGGGAATCCGCCCTTGATGAGATCGACATCCTTCACAGCGTCCGGATTGAAGGTCGAGAAAAAGCCGAATAGGTGCGTCGGATTATACACAGTCGATCCATCGAGCAATACAAGGGTTTGGTCGGGCGATCCGCCCCGGATATACAGTCCGCTTGAAATCTGCGAAGAGGACAGGACGCCCGGTAAATATTGAATTGAGCGGAACACATCGAACTCGCCGCCGATGCGCAACCGCTGCAATTGCTGTACCGGAATGTTGACACGGCTCAGAGTAATTTCCTTTTTATCTTCGATTCGCTCGCCCTCGACAGTTACCTCGTCGAGCTTCACGACCTGCGGAACAAGCTTGACGTTCAACGTCCGCGATTCGTTGGTTTTGAGTTCGACCGGAATTTCCTGCCGCTGGTAACCAAGGTAGCTGACGACAACGGTGTGTTTCCCCGGTTCGATTCCGGCCAGAGAATAATACCCGCTTTTATTGGCGGTTGCGCCGATCCCGGTGCCTTTCAGTTGAACGGTGGCCGATACCAGGACTTCGCCCGTCTCGGCATCGGAGATGTAGCCGCTAAGGCTGGCGCTGCCCGGCGCCTGTCCCGGCGCTGTGTCGGCGTATGCGCGAGTATTCGCCAGGAGAAGAGCGAAAGCACAGATAGTCAGTGTGGTAAGAAGGGTGTGGAACATGTCTCTATCGTTTCGTGTGACAAATGATAATAGATGCCGGTGTTGTGTACGTCATCCGCAGTTATCGGGTTGCGTGAGTGAGTATTATTTTCGGGCACTAGACTCGGTATCGTGGAAAAACTCACGATTGTTCTTATACAGAATGCGGGAATGCTTTGTTTCCGTCGATGAGAAAAAAACAACAAGTCCCAAGCGGTGACAGAAATAATTAACAAAATGCAGGATTATTCCTACAGAACTACCGGGAAACCGGTAATAAAGCAGAGCGCACCTTGGGCGCGCTCTGTGAACCTACTTGCCAATACTGCATGATTGCAGCTGCCGATACATTTACTTTTCCAATTCGAGTTCCACGAGCTTTGAATTCACGCCCGGAATAACGGCCACTTTGCGCGCGAGTTCCTGCTTATCTTCCTCCTTGCCATGCAGTTCCAGGATGAGCAGACCTTCTTCGGAACAGTTGTCTAGCACACCGTCGTGAATACCCAGACGCGTTTTAATGATGCAACCCCATGCAGTCAATACCTTCTGGACGTTGACCGCAGTCTCCTGCCGTTTTCCGATGAGAATGAGAAGTACTGTTTTTTTCATGTCGACACCTCATGTGCGTTCGCTGTGATTGATGTAGCGTAATTATACAACACCGCAACGGAGAATTACAATATTTCCCCCTCCGCTGCGTTGACACGGCGGCTACATTTATTGCGTTTACGGTGAATAGACAGTAAAAACAACGCAACCGCCGGAGCAATGGTTCCAGTAAAAGGTATTTGCATCCTTTATTTCGACATGTCACCGGCGATGACCTAATGCTCTCACAAACAGAGCGTACAACCGGTTCCTACCCGAGCGTCCATTTTGAGCGCTGCAATGGATTCCGTAATATTGTCTGACCCGGAAAGTGCGTGTTCGAATCCAGGTTCATCCGCTCAGTCAGAATTCTGAAACAACCCAAATACATCTGTGGACATCATCATTTTTATTGCGGTCGCCTTGTTGATTCTGGCGGCAGTTGGTTTAATCGTAGGCGTTGCCAATGATGCCGTGAACTTCCTCAACTCAGCTGTCGGTTCGAATTCCGCGCCGAGAATCTGGATTATGATTGTGGCAAGCATCGGTATCATGGTTGGCGTAACGTTCAGCAGCGGCATGATGGAAGTCGCCCGGAAAGGGATCTTCGATCCCAGCTTTTTCACGCTCGAAGACATCATGTATGTTTTTCTCGCCGTGATCATTGCGAATATTCTACTTCTCGATTTCTTCAATACATTCGGTCTGCCGACGTCGACCACGGTCGCAATCGTGTTCAATCTGCTCGGCGCTTCGCTCGTCGTTGCGGCAGTAAAAATGGCGAATGCCGGAATGTCTGTCTTCGATGCATTCACGGCAATCAACGCTCCGAGCGTGTTGAAGATTATTACCGGTATCTTTATTTCGGTCGTCATTGCGTTCATTGTCGGCGCCATAGCGCAATACCTGACGCGTCTGATCTTCACGTTCGATTATGCCCGACGTATGAAGCGGTACGGCGCATTGTACTGCGCGGTCGCTATGACAGGCATTATGTACTTCATGCTTCTCAAAGGCGTCAGCGGGGCATCTTTCATGAGCAGTGAATCCATCCAATGGATATTGCAACACACCTGGGTGGTGCTCGGAATTGCATTCGCAATCTGGGTTGTCGTCTTCCAGTTTCTTCTCGTATTTACAAAGATCAACATTTTTAAGCCGATCGTTCTTGCCGGTACATTCTCTTTGGCAATGGCGTTTGCCGCGAACGATCTGGTAAATTTCATCGGGGCGCCCCTCGCCGGAGTGAATGCCATACAACTCGCGCAGGGAAATCCCGATCCGCTCCATATGACGATGGAGGCCCTGAACAACAAAATTCCTATCAATACATGGCATCTGTTAGCGGCAGGCGTCATCATGGTGTTGACATTATGGATCAATAAAAAGACCAGAACGGTAACACGAACCGAGCTTTCGCTCGGCCGGCAGGATGAAGGGTTCGAGCGGTTTCCTTCCACAGCCGCCTCGCGCGGGATTGTCCGCGCGGTGATCGTGTTCTTCAATTTTATCTCTCGCATTACCCCGGCGTACATACGCGAGAAAGTGAACCGGCGGTTCGACAATAGCATGGTAGTTCTCGAAAAAGACGCCAACGGCGAGGAAGGGATGTTCGACGTCATCCGCGGATCTGTGAATCTGATGATTTCGGCAATCCTTATTTCGCTCGGTACGACCATGCAGCTTCCGTTATCGACCACCTATGTGACATTTATGGTCGCAATGGCGACTGCCCTTCCGGATAGAGCGTGGGGACGCGAAAGTGCGGTGTACCGCGTGTCCGGCGTGCTCACAGTAGTAGGCGGCTGGTTCCTGACCGCTATCCTTGCCGCGCTTATTGCGGCGGCAGTCGGCGCAGTGCTTTTCGTGGGGAAACTGCCCGCGGTTATTATCATGCTCGCTCTCACCGTGTACCTCTTCTACCATTCCATCGTCATTCACCGCCGCCGCGAAAAGGAACATCAGGAAGACGAGCGAGTCGTGGTGAAGCAGGAAATGACGCCCGATGAAGCGAAGGATGTGTTGTTCAAGGAAATCGGTTCGTTCGTGTACTCGGCCGGAGAGGCAGTGTATCTGAATACCAAAGGATTATTCGAGGAAGACCGCAACGCATTGAAGGAAGCAAAGAAAATAGCCAAATCGATGAACCGGCAATGCAAGGCAATGACGACCAGTATTGTTCATACAAGCCGTCTTTCGGGAGACGACTCGTTCGACCAGGCGCTGGCGAATGCCATCGGCGCGCTGCAGAGGCTTTCATCCACGGTGAAAAACCTCACCTACCAATCGTACAGCCATATCGATAACAATCATAACGTGTTCAACGATATCCAGGCCGGGGAACTGCGGCAGCTCGATGCCAAACTACAATCGGTCATCGGCTCCGCAAAGGATATGTCGACGGGTACAGGCAGCCTCACTCTCGATACCGTGCATACGCAGGTGGGCGAACTGAAGGACCTGAGCAGAAAATTCGACAAGAACCAGCTCAAGCGCACGAAAAAGGAGAAATACCCCAGCCGCACAAGCCTGTTGTTCTTTGAAATCCTCTCGGACACCAATGCGATTGTCGACAACCTGCTCATTCTCCTGCATGTGTCGTTATCGTTTAACGGTTATGCTCCCGAGCAATTGCGAATGGCTGTTAGCGAAGGCGATCCGGCCGAGGAATAGCGCTCGGTACTTCCTATCTAAATGGAAAGCGGGAACCGTGGTGGTTCCCGCCTTTCGTTTATATCGAATCTGTCTTTGTTGGGCTTTTTAACGCGCTTGCACTGCGGTGCACGCTCGCACTGCGGTGCACGCTCGCACTGCGGTGCGCGCTCGCACTGCGGTGCGCGCTTGCACTGCGGTGAAGGGATTGGGCATCACGAAATGCGCTTGATTGTACAACCCAGCGATTTCGTAACCTGCGTTGCCGGCGTTTCGTCCTTGGCAACAGCGTTGATCGCATCCAGCAGGTAGCGCTCGGTCACAGCAGAGGCATTTTTGGAATTGTTGTCGATAGCGCCGGTGTATTGCAATGTTTTGTCCTTGTTAAAAAGGAACACCTCAGGCGTCCTGTCGGCGCCGAATGCGTCGGCAAGAACATGGTTCTCGTCGACGGTATATAGCAGCTTGCTGTAGTTCTTGTCGGCGGCGTGCCTGACCATCGATTCAAAAGAATCGGCGTCATCGCGCTGCGCTTCGTTCGAGTTTACCAGAATGAATCCGATGCTGTTTTTTCTGCATGCCTCGGCTATCGCGTTATACCGGTCTTCCCACGCCAATACGTAAGGACATGTATTGCACGAGAAGATGACGAGCAGTCCGTTTGTCATTACGACGTCTTTCAGCGCGACCTCTTTTCCCGAGATATCCTTCATCTTGTAATTCTCTTTGGGAATCCCTGCCCCTATGGGAAGCTTGTTGCTGCCTGGCGGCAACGCAAGGGTTGTAACGACGAACGCAACAATCAACAGCGGCAGATACATCACGTTCCGCATTCGATTCCTTTCAGTTGTGGTACCATGAGAATTCCTGTTGCCTCTCATCAACGCCGATTCGATCCGAAAGGGTTCCCGGTCAACGCCGGGCGGGCTGTTCAGTATACTTCCCGATTCCTTTCGAATGCGTCGCAGAAAACGTCCCGCGCCCCGTATTATGATAAAGAATAACCTCGATACCGTGTTGCCGTTCTATCATTTCCAATCCCTTTTGAACCGGCATCACCATGAGCGCAGTAGCGTACGCATCCGCGAGCATACACTTTCCGGTTATTACAGTTGCTCCAATCATCCCGTTTTGCACCGGTTTCCCGGTATTCGGATCGATTTCATGCGAGTACCGTTTGCCTTGAATTTCCTTATAATTCCGGTAATCGCCCGAGGATGCGACGGACATATCCGTTAGCGCGAGCACATCGGAGATTTCATCGCCTGGTGCGTGTCCGGATTCCGGTTTATCGACGCCGATTTTCCAGGATTGTCCTTCAGCATTCTTTCCGCGAGCAGTTATTTCTCCTCCTATATCTACAAGAAAACTGGTATAGCCGTGTGTGGCAATTACTTCTGCAACCTTGTCTACCCCGTATCCCTTGGCGATGGCGCTTAAATCGATCCGCACATCCGGATTCGTTTTCCTGATATGAATACCGTCGGCGATTTCCAGCATCGTATATCCCACGCGCGATTTCGCTTGTGCAATTTGAGCGTCCGACGGCATTTCGGGTGTATCTTCATCCGGACCGAATCCCCACAAATCCACTAGAGGACCCACGGTAATATCGAATGCGCCGTCCGATTCGCGCGATACCCGTAACGCCGCCCGCACGACGTGAACAACCTCCGGCGCCACCTGGAATCCGGTCGTATCCCGAAACGCATTGAACCGCGAAATATCGCTTTCCGGATCGAATGTCGACATCCAGGCATTCACAACCGCGAGCACGGAATCGACGACCGGCTGCATCCGGTCAGCGGGCGTCCGTGCCTGACCGTCGTCGACAAGCGTAATGTTGTACAACGTTCCCATGGTTATGCCAGAAAACTTGTACGTCTCGTGTGTCGTGTGATTCGTGTTCCTTCCGCATCCGGCAACAACGATGAATACGGCAGTGAAGACGGCCGCTGCGCTGGCTAGGAACCCGTATACTCTTCTCATGGTTACAATTTCCATATCGTATCGAAAACAAACGGTACAATTCTACCTTTTTTTTCAGATAAAGGAAATTGAATTGAGGCTAGGCACCCACGCTGATTCCATGGCGGCGCATGAAGGGCTTTCATGAGCACAAAGCAGGGCGGCGACCCGTTTTCCGAGGTGGCTTCCGAGTACGACCGCTCGTTCAGCGATAAGCCATATGTGCGGGCATTGCGGGCGCGCGTCCAGAGGACGATGTCCGAACGTTTTGCGCATTCCGGCACCATTCTCGAACTCGGCTGCGGAACCGGTATCGACGCAGTTTTCCTCGCCGCACAGGGCTATAGAATCATCGCCACCGATCCCTCGAAAGGAATGATACAAATGGCAACCAGGCGCGCAGCAGCGGCTGGAAAAGAGATTTGCTTCATGCAGTTGCGGGCGGAAGAGCTTTCCTGCATCCGGAGCAATAGCGTCGACGGTATTCTCTCGAATTTCGGAGCGCTGAACTGCGTATCAAACCTCGAGACCGTTCTTCATGAATCGAATCGTATTCTACGCGATAACGGCGTGTTTATCCTTACGCTTATCAACAAGTTTTCGGCTGTCGAAACGCTGGCGTATCTCCGGCACGGACATATCCGGCAGGCATTCCGCCGCTGGACGCGCGGCGGCGTGAGTGTGCCGGTGGGAAGCGGCAGCGTGCTGACCTATTATCATTCGCTATCGTCGCTGAAGAAGATGATACAGGGTACATTCACCATCCGGGAAGTCGTCGGGTTGAACATCCTCACACCGACCCCTTCGTTTGAAAGCGCATGGCAGCGCCATCCCCGCCTCACGGCGTTCGCCTCGGCAGTCGAACGAGCGATCGATTCGCTGCCGGTCGTCTCCACGCTCGGCGATCATTTCGTCGTTGTGCTGGAAAAATTCGAGTGAACAAACCCGGCAACCCAATCGGCATTCCTCTGGCGCCGATTGACACTCATGCCTAGAATTCGATCTTGATCCCTCCCACGACGAACGTGTCTGTCTGATATACTGCTTCTTCCGACTGCGTATCGCCATCCCATTTATAGGCAAACACATTCTTATGATTATACGCATTTTGTAGTTCGAGGAAAACGACAAGATTCCAGCCCGAAAAATTGTTGCGGTGATCGAGGCGGATGTCGAGACGATGATAATCGGAAACCCGGGCTTCGTTCAAGCGCGAAAGATCGAGAATGAACCTGTCCTGCTCTGCCGATTCAGGGAGAAGCGCAGGGGTGCGCGGTCTGCCAGACGCATAGCTGAATTTGGAGGAGAATTCCCACTCTTCGTTGAACCGGTAACCGCCGATAATGTAGAGAACATGTGGAATATCAAAGGCGCCTTTCCGCTCGATACCGTCGATTGCCGTGTAATACGAATGCGAGAAGGAATAACTGACCTGTCCGTACAACGCGTCGCTTAGTTTTTGCTGGATGAAGAGCTCCACTCCTTCTGCATGCCCTTTCCCCAGACTTACCAGCGGCATCATGTTGCCTTTGACGGTGTACGATGTCCCGCTGTTGGAAAGCGAGTATTGCGGAAATTCGACGCTGACCGGATACTGCGTGTATACTTTCCGGAACGCCTCGACCGAGAGTTTCAGATCGGGCCTGGGATACCAGGCGATACCGGCAACGAGATGTTCGGCTTTCATTGGATCGAGAAGCGCGTTTTGCGGATAGGCGTTGAGGTACACAAGCGCAGGCTGCTGATAGAACATTCCCCAGCTCATACTGAAATCGATGTTCTCCGTTACCGCATACCGCAGCGCCGCCCGCGGACTAACCGCCGCTTTATCGATGAAGGAATAATAATCAACGCGCGCGCCGAGAGTGACTTCGGTGCGAGGGAGCGGCTTGAGAAGCGTTTGAATATGACAATCCGTCCGGTATGCAGTGATATCGTCAATGAGCGGCGGACGGTAGATTTTTGCAGTATCGCTGGAGTAGCCGCTGTGCGAGCCGTCGGGCGCGGTGATTTCGTACGAAGAACGAAGATATCGATATCCGGCGCCTGCGGAAATATCTCCGAAGCTTCCTGCGGCGATTGTCGCGTTATACGCAGCGATGGATTCGCCTTCGCCGGAACTGTTGAAGAAAATCTTCGGCTTACCTTCGCGGTACGGATAGAAGACATCCTGTTCGTATGAATTCCATGTATCCGAGACGGTAAGCGTTCCGTATCCTACATTCCCCCAGAGCCAGCGCCAATTGATGCCGGTGGTTGTCCGCCATCCCCCGCTTTTGGATTCTTCCGCTTCCGGATCGCCTTTCTCATCGTCGTCGGGTTCGAAGTGAACGTCGTCCATCCCTCCCAGGCTCACAAGAGAGATTTTATGCGAAGGACCGAATTCGTAGACGGCTTTTGCCTGGTAATTGCTGTAGTACGGTATCGAACCTACCCCAAAGTTCTTGAAGATGAGGTCGAGGTAGCTTTTGCGTGCCGATACCATCCACGAGCCGGATGCGCCCATCGGTCCTTCGACGATAAAACCTGCGCCGGCCATGCTCAGATCGAACGTCCCCGCCAATCCGTCGCGGTTGCCTTCGCGAAGCGAAATATTAAGAACCGACGAAAGCCTGTCGCCGTATCGCGCCGAAAAACCTCCCGCCATGAAATCCGCTTCCCGGATGAATTCCGTCGTCAGCATCGTTATCGGCCCGCCTGAAGCGCCCTGAGTTCCGAAATGGCTGATATTCGGCACTTCGATATTATCGACGATAGTAAGGTTTTCCGACGGACTGCCTCCGCGCACAACAAGATCGTTACGTTGGTCGTTTGTCGGGACGACGCCGGGCATAGTCTGAATCATTCTGCTGACATCTCCGACCGCTCCAGGCTGCCGTCGGATTTCCTCGTAGTTCATTCCGTATGCGCTGGTCAACTCCACCCCGGGAGTCTGGAAATACGACGCAGTGACGACTACTTCCTGCCCGAGCGCAATCGCTTCTTCCGAGAGCTCAACATCGAGAACAGTTGAATGCCCCGTCTTCACGACGACATCACTCGTAATAGATGTCTTGTACCCGATGAAGGTGCACTTCACGCGGTATGTTCCCACCGCGACGTTGCGGATTTCATACCTTCCGCCTGCATCGGTCGAGGCGCCTTTTCCCAATCCGTCTAAAAGAACGTTGACTCCGGGTAGAGGCAGTTTTGTCGCTCTATCGACGACAGAGCCGGTGATGCTGCCCAACTTCTCCTGGGCAATCGAAGCGCTCGCTAGCGAAATAAAAGCCGCCGCGCATAGGAGCGCGATTCGAGATGCAATCATATTATGTACCCTTCGGTGTGTGCGCAAGAATTCCCGCGCCGCGTTGTAGGAGCATTCTACCCATGAAATCCTTAAATCCTTCCGCAAGCGCCTGACGCGCTTCGGCATGGACGTTTTCAAGGTAGACGCTGAGTAAATGCGATGCCGCGCCGTGTACAAGCGACCAGAGAGTGAAAGCCACTACTTCCGGATTCTCGTCCCGGAAATAGCCGGCTTCCATGCATTGAATCACGTTTGTTTTCAGAAGTTTGTACGAGTTTTCCGTCGAATCGTTCCCGCCGCCTTTATTTAAGCGGATGAGGGGACCGGGTTGGATGAACATCAGGTCGTAGTAATGCCGGTTCTCGAGCGCGAAATCCAGGTATACCCTTCCGTGCTCGATAATCCGTTGCATTGGATCGGCGATGAGTTGTACCGTCTTCTGTTTTTCGTACAGCCTGTCGAATCCTTCAAGAAGAAGCGCCAGATAGATATCGTCCTTTGAGCTGAAATAGAGATAGATTGTTCCGGGACTGTATTCGATGCTTTCGGCAATACGCCGTATCGTGACGCTCCTGTAGCCTTGGGTCACGAACAGCGTCATCGCCGCATCCATGATGCGCCGCCTCATTTCTTCCCGTTCGCGTTCTTTTCGTTTACTGATCGCCATTCATTTACTGAACATTGTTTATTTTCTGAACGCAATATAGTAATTTCGATAGACTCTGCAAGCCCATCTTCTACGCCGCATCCAACGAGGAATGTTCCTGTCGGCGGGAATCCGCGTCTTTTCCTGCGCTAAATTCCCCCTTATTAAGGGGGTCGGCTCGCCGCATATGAATGATGCATAGAACTGTTCTGACCAACCGGCGAGACGGGGAGATCTCAATTGTCTGACAGACACGCTTCTAACTTTCCGCCGCTCGAAGACGAGCGTCTGCGCCGTTGGCGCGGAGATGCCGGATCGAGTCCGGCATGAGGAGAAACCCAACAGCGCAGAGATGCTGAATCAGCCTGTGGTGAACTAGAATAAGGAGAAAGGGTGAGAGCAACGTGTCTTCGTACCCCTCCGTCAAAGCCGGACGTACCCCCTTGGGGGTCGGGCTGACCGCGACGAATCGCGTTTCTTGGTACTTCGTTAGCCCGGTCAGTCCGGGGGGATCTCAATTTCGATCCGCGAACACCGTGCCGCTCGAAAACGAGCGTCTGCGCCGTTGGCGCGGAGATGCCGGATCGAGTCCAGCATGAGAAAAAAAATGCACAACATCCCCCCTCCCGGTCCTTCCAGACTGCGGACTGCTTAAACCAACCTTTCTTCATCCGGCTATTGCCGGATACACCTTCTGCTTTTTATGCAGGGGAACACCGGTTTGTATCCCTGTGTTGAGAATGCAAGAACCGAAGAAGCAGTACAAATACGGGAATAATCTGGCGAACACCGAATCCATATCGTTTTTACTGCAATGCCCTCAGTGCGGGAATGCATTGAGCGCAACCGTCAGAGAATTGAACTGCGGCAATGGGCACAGTTACCCTATTCGCGAGGGCATCGTCGATTTGTTGAGCGAGGACGACCGCCTGCGTTTCGCCCCCTTTCTTCAGCAATACGATACCGTTCGTACTGCTGAGCGCTGGGGCGATGGATCGGCGGAATATTACCGGCAACTGCCGTTCACCGATACAACAGGCGTACATACATTCGAATGGCGCGTCAAAGCCGCATCGTACCGTACCCTTCTCGAACAGATAGTGATTCGCGGGGCAAAGACGGTTCTGGATGCCGGAGCGGGGAACTGCTGGCTATCTCACAGGCTTGCTTCCGAAGGATTCGCAGGCGCGGCAACCGATATCCGTGTCGACATGTACGATGGCTTAGCCGCTGCGGATAGATACTGGAACGCCGGCGCGCTTTGGCAACGGGTCCGGACGCCGTTCGAGCGTCCCGGCTTCATGCCCGGGCAGTTCGATGCCGTGGTGTTCAACGCGTCGCTGCATTATTCCCCGAATCCGCTGTCAATTATCGCGGCATATCTCCCGGTCCTACGTCATAACGGCGCGATGTATGTCGTGGACTCTCCGGTCTACCGCGATGCTTCAAGCGGCGAAAAAATGATGCGGGAGCGCGAGCGGGATTTCCGCACGAAGTACGGCATCGAGATGACTTCGTCCACCCAGAGTTATTATTTTACGTTCGATACGCTCGATGCGATTGCAGAGCGGCTGCATCTTTCGCTGCGAAGCTATTCGCCTGCATACGGATTGAAGTGGCGTCTCCGCCCAATGATCGCATCGATTCTTCGCCGCCGCGAACCGGCTTCGTTCGGTGTATTTGTCTTCGAGAAAGGATAATCGCAAGTGGAAATTTCATATAGAGAATTGTTCATCTTTATCAAAGCGGCGGTATGGCTATTGACGATCGCCGTTCAGTATGCCCTATACCGCGCAATAATCCCCAGGCTCGAGAAACAATATCCCGGTTCTCGCCGGTTGCCGGGCGTCACAGTGAATGCCCGGCTGATCGCCGCCGCGACGCTTGCGCTTCTCAACCTGCCCGGCGTGTATATCGCTTTTGCAGGTGAATACCCGCTTCCGCTTTGGTTAAGCAAGGCGGCTCTGTATCCATACACAATCTGGCAGTTCGGAAGCATTGCGTATATCATAGTCCTGGCTATGAGGAAGGGATGGCGGTACACAGCAAGCAGTATTCGAACGCTGACAGCGAAGACAAGCCGCAACGAAATAGTCCCCGCCCCCCCGCCGCAGGACTTCGACCCTTCACGCCGCCGGTTGCTGAAAACAGCCACTGCCGCCGCGCCGCTGTACGTCCTCGGCGCGGCATCCATCGGTTCGCTCGATCCGGACAATTATGAGGTCGTGCGCAAGCCGGTCGCTATCGAGGGATTACCCGAGAAACTGCGCGGACTAAAGGTCGCCGTGGTATCGGATATACATTCAGGACCATACATGAACAAAGCGCAGATGGACGCCTACGTTCGGATTGTAAACGGTCTCAAACCGGATATCACGTTGCTTCCCGGAGATTTCGTCAACAACAAAAACGCAGAGGTGGATCCGTTGTGCGAATCATTCCAGCATTTGCGCGCGGAATACGGCGTCTACGGTTGCCTGGGAAACCACGATTACTTCGACGATGAAAACGTCATCGCGAACGAAATCCAGCTCTGCGGCGTCGACATGCTCCGTGACGCGCATAAGCTCATCCATCCCCGTGGGGAAGCGTTCTCCATCATCGGTGTGGAGGATATCGGTCCAACCGATGCGTTCGATCCCCATTTCAAGAAGGCGGTAAAAGGCTTGCGGTCGTCCACACCGCATATCCTGATGTGCCACAAGCCGTATTACCTCGACGATGCGGCGCAGTGGGGCGTCGATTTGATGGTCAGTGGGCATACGCACGGCGGACAAATCGTATTCGCGCGGTTCCTGGATACGCCCGTATCGCTCGCGACTGCGATATCCCAGTATGTGGAAGGCTTTTACACCGTCGACGCAACGCAAATGTACGTCACGCGCGGGATCGGCATGGTAGGCATCCCGGTGCGCTGGAACTGTCCCCCCGAGGTGACGCTCCTGACGCTCGAGCCTGCGTAGCGTTTTACTTTCACATGCGCGGCGCGTAGTTTCGCTGTATGCTGAACAGAGAATCAACCATTTCACTCAGGGATATCGAATGCGTTTCCGCCGGCGGCAGCTCGGTGAAGACAACCGCCGCGACAGTCGTCAATACCGGCGGCGATACGTCCGTTGATTGCAGCGGACTGCGTCTCTACCCTGCGCTGTGGAATGCGCACGAACATCTGGAATTCAACCTCTACCCTCATATCGGTCATCCCCCATATCCCAACGCGTATGAATGGGGCTTGCATATCACGAAGCGCAGCCGCGATCCGCGGATCGATAAAATACTCCGGGTACCCGAGCGGACGCGCTATTATTGGGGCGCATTGAAAAATATCCTTAGCGCATCGCCCTACGTGCTTCACCACGGCGATACGCCCGCCTATCTGTTCTCGCCGGAATTCCCCGTCACAGTGATCCCCAACCATGGAAGTCCGCATTCGCTCCGCTTCGAGCGGGCGCTTGTGGACAAGGCGATGTCGGGCGCCGTCCGGAGCATTCACCTTGCCGAGGGCGTCGATATCGAATCCGAGTGCGAACTCGGCGAGCTCGATACGATGGGTTTGCTCGACCGCTCCACCGCCATCGTCCACGGCGTAGGACTCACAGAGAACGATATCGACCTCATGAGCGCGCGCGGAAGCTCCTTCATCTGGTGTCCGTCGTCAAATGAATTCCTGTTCGGAAAACATGCTCCCGTCCGGCGAATTCTCGACGCGCGCATACCTGTCATGCTTGGCACCGATTCCACCCTCACCGGCTCGGACGGCATGCTCTCCGAATTGCGGCGGGCGGTGCGCGTGCTCAAAGACTCCGCAGCCCTTTTCGATATCGCCACGGGAACGCTCAGTCGTTGGGTTGCGCCGTTCTTTGCGCCCGGCAGCGATTCGTTCTTCATCGCGAGAAAACACACGGAGGATCCGTTGGCGGATTTCACCGCGCTCCACCGAAGGGATGTCGTGCTTGTAGTGCATCATGGGAAAGTTCTGCTGTACGATCCTGCGATCGTCGATCTCCGGCTTCCGGTGAGGACAAAAATGACGATCGATGGGGAGATGCGGTACGTCGCAGGCGATTGGGGCGTCGTTCTTCGCGACGCATCCAAACTCGGCGCTGATTTCATGGGAGGCATCTCGCCGTGCTGAACATTTGCGTCATCGTGCCGGGAATGCCTGCAAACGAGCAGGAGTGGTTCCTGCCCTATCTGACGGACTACCTGCGCGCGCTTTCCGACGTTGCGCGACTCCACGTTTATGCGCTCAAACATCCGGGGACGGATACCGGTTACAGCGTACACGGCATGCCTGTCACCGCGTTCGGCGCGCGGGGCATTCGTCTGCAGCGAAATCTGATGAACGCGGTAACGCGCGATCACGAACGCGTTCCGTTCACGCATATTCATGCGGTGTGGGCAAACAGCGCCGGATTCTTCGGCGCGATGATCGCAAACCGATTGCGCATCCCCCTTGTCGTGACGATGGGCGGCGAAGAACTGGTCTCGCTCCCGTCAATCAAGTACGGTGCGCTTCTGAAATGGCGGACGCGTCCGGCGCTGCGCTATGCGTTTCACCATGCATCCGCTATAGTAGCCGCGTCGGGCATTACGCTGCAGAAGCTACGGTATCAATGGAAGGTTCCGGAATCGAAGTTGCGGCAAATCTGGTTCGGCGTAGACGGTAACAGATTCAAGCGCCAACAAGAGAGGGACGACCGGGGATTCAGCATCCTCACAGTCGGCGGATTGATACCGGTGAAGCGGCACAGCCTACTCGTGGATGCGTTCGCTCTTGTGAGGCAGGAAGTAGCGCGAGCAACGCTGACCATCGTCGGCGAGGGTCCGCTGCGCCGAATGCTCGAAGAACAGGCTCGAAAACAAAACGCCGGGGATGCGATCCGGTTCCCCGGCTGGATTCATCACAACGAGATGCCGGAAGCCTATGCAAATGCAGATGCAGTTGCTGTTAGTTCGTATAGCGAGGAAATCCCGGTAACGCTCATCGAAGCACTTGCCTGCGGGAAACCGGTTATATCGACGAATGTGGGCGTTGCGTACGATCTCCACGAAACCGGGCAATATCCGGTATTCATTTCCGAGCCGGACCCTGCGAGTTTCGCCGCCGCGCTTCTGGATGTGTATGGACAGCAACAATCTTCATCTATCAAGCCCATCCCGGAACCGGCGCGAGAGCAACTCATGGTCGACTTCACTGTTAATGAGATGATGAAGATATTCAACTCCATCTCCTTATAGATACTATTTAACGTAACTCGCACAGGCCGGTCAATATTGCCCGGCAACCTCGCTTGCAACCGCCCGGCTCCCTTTTCTTCGCGGTTTTTATCGTATATTTTAATTTGGATCGTTTCCTTCGGACATATAACCATACTCCCATAGAACGGATTGAACAGTATGAAGAAATACTCGTTACTAATGGTCATTTTCGCCGCGGCGCTCGCCCCCGTTGCGCTGCATGCGCAGGACGAAGCCCGGCTGCTTCGCTTCCCGGCGATTCACGGCAATACCGTCGTCTTTTCGTATGGCGGCGACCTCTATACCGTCGGCACGGATGGAGGTGTCGCGCGCAAACTTACCAGCGACGTGGGCTACGAAATGTGGCCCCGCTTCTCCCCAGACGGCAAACAGCTTGCGTTCACGGCGCAATACGACGGCAATACAGAAGTCTACCTCATGCCAGCCGGAGGCGGCGTGCCCAAACGCCTCACCGTCACCCCCACGCTCGGCAGAGACGACGTCTCCGACCGCATGGGACCGAACAACATTGTGCTGGGATGGAAAAACAACACGGAAATCATCTTCCGCTCGCGTATGCGGGAATTCAACGATTTCATCGGTCAGTTGTATCTCATCTCCACTAAAGGAGGTTTGCCCGAACAGCTTCCATTCCCGCGTGGCGGTTTCTGCAGCTATTCTCCCGATGGGAAGAAGTTCGTCTACAACCGCATCTTCCGCGAATTCCGTACCTGGAAACGCTACCGCGGCGGCATGGCGGACGATATCTGGATTTACGATTTCGCTTCGAAGAAAACGGAAAACATCACGAACAATAACGCCCAGGACATCATCCCGATGTGGGCGGGAAACAAGATTTACTTCCTTTCCGACCGCGACAGCCGTATGAATCTGTTTTCGTACGATCTGACGACGAAGGAAACAAAGAAGCTCACGAACTTCACGGACTACGACGTGAAATTCCCTTCGCTGGGCGATAACGCAATTGTCTTCGAGAACGGCGGATATATCTATAAGTTCGACCTCGCGACAGAGAAGGCGGTGAAAATTCCGATTCAGCTCCGCGAAGACCTCGACGGCGGCAGAGGCGGATTGGTGAGCGTCGGGAAGAACATCACGAACTACGAGATCTCTCCCGACGGCAAACGGGCGCTCTTCGGCGCGCGCGGCGATGTGTTCACGGTTCCCGCCGAGCGCGGCATCACTCGCAATATCACCAATACTCCGGGCGTGCATGAGAGGAATTCGAAATGGAGTCCCGACGGCAAATGGATCGCCTACATCAGCGACGCTACAGGCGAAGACGAAATCTGGCTTGCGCCGCAGGACGGCAAAGGCGACGCAGTGCAACTCACGAAAAACGGCGATACGTATAAGTACCAGCCGTATTGGTCGCCCGATTCGAAAAAAATCCTGTGGGCCGACCGGAAACAACGCCTGCTGTGGATCGACGTAGCGTCGAAGAAAACCACCGTTGTAACGGAATGCAAAGCGGGCGAGATCGGCGACTACAAATGGGCGCCCGACAGCAAATGGATCGCCTACTCCACGCCTGAAGTCAGCGCAATGCAGACGGTTTATCTCCATTCCATCGAATCGGAAAAAACGATCCGAGTAACAGACGGCTGGTATGCTGCCTCCGATGCGACGTTCAGCGAGGACGGCAAGTATTTGTTCTTCACGTCCAACCGGAATTTCAGTCCCAGTTTGAGCTGGATGGAACTCGAGCATATCTACACCAACCTGTCGCAGATCTACTTCATCACGCTCGAAAAGAAAACCGAATCCCTCCTGAAACCGGAGAACGATGAAGTCGCCGTGAAGGAAGAGAAAAAAGACGGCGATGAGGATAAGGATGCCGGAGATAGCGGCAAGAAGGACAAGGAAAAGAAGAGCGACAAAAAGAAAGATAAGAGCGGTGTGGAAATCAAGGTCGACGCCGACGGCATTGTCGACCGAATTGCGGAACTACCGGTGAAGCCCGCCGGATACGGCAGCCTGGAATCGGTCGGCGATGTGCTGTACTATGTGCGGTTCGGCGACGGGAAGCCTTCGCTCTGCTTGTACGATTTCAAGAAACGGAAGGAAACCGAACTCGGCGAGTACGGAGGATATGAAATTTCCGCCGACAAAAAGAAAATGATGCTCAGCTCAGGCGGTTCGTACGGCATCATCGATCTGCCGAAAGGCAAGATAAAAATTGACGACGACGAAAAGGTGAATACGTCGGATATGAAGGTCAAGCTGGACCGCCACGCAGAATGGACGCAGATCTTCAACGAGTGCTGGCGGCAGATGAAGTACTTCCTCTACGACCCGAATCTGCACGGCGTCGATTGGGATGCGATGAAGAAAACCTACTCGCAGCTCGTCCCCCACGTCAATCACCGCGCAGATCTGTCCTACGTCATCGGTGAGATGATTGGTGAATTGAACATCGGTCACGCGTATGTCGGCGGCGGCGAAAAGCCGGAACCGCAGAAGATTAAACTCGGTCTGCTCGGCGCGGAGCTTTCGCGCGATAACACGGGCAACTACCGGATCGAAAAAATTCTTCGCGGCGAAAACTGGTACAACAACCTCCGCTCGCCTTTGACCGAGATCGGCGTGAATGTGAAACAAGGCGATTACATCGTCTCGATCGACGGCGTCCCCGCAAACAAAACTGACAACATCTACGAACTGCTGATCGACAAAGCGGGCAAGCAGGTGGAACTTGCGGTAAGCGATTCGCCCGGCGGCAAGGATGTCCGCACGTCGCTCGTCATACCGACGGACAACGAGCAAGGCTTGTACTATTTCAACTGGGTGCAGAACAACCTGCGTACCGTCACGGAAAAAACCAACGGACGCGTGGGCTATATCCACGTGCCGGATATGGGCATCGAAGGATTGAACGAGTTCGTGAAATACTACTACCCGCAGCTCATGAAGGAAGCGCTTATTATCGATATGCGCGGCAACGGCGGCGGATTCGTTTCGCCGATGATCATGGCGCGGCTGTCGCGCGAAGCGGAAATCATTGGACTGATGCGCGGCAACGCTCCGCGTACATCGCCCGGCGGCGTGAACATGGGACCCAAGGTCTGCCTGCTGAACGAGTACAGCGCCTCGGACGGGGATATATTCCCGTACCGGTTCAGGACGCGCGAAATGGGCAAGCTCATCGGCAAGCGCTCGTGGGGCGGCACGGTAGGTATTCGCGGTACGCTGCCTCTTCTCGACGGCGGCTATCTGAACCGTCCCGAATTCGCGCATTACAGCATCGACGGTAAGGAATGGGCTGCCGAAGGTCACGGCGTCGATCCGGATATCGTAGTGGATAACGATCCGGCAACGGAATTCGTCGGCACCGATCAGCAGCTCGACCGCGCTATCGAGGAAATCATGAAAGACGTGAACGCCGGCAAGGGCTTCAAACTCCCGCCTCCCCCGCCGTTCCCGAACAAAAGCAAGTAGTATTCCCTACAGTCTACAAACACTCAGGGCGGTCAGAAATGGCCGCCCTGGGTTGATGAATCTTGATCTTGATAGAATCACCCGTCGCGATTATTCCGCAACGGCGTCCAGCAGCGCTTGGATGTCGATCTTCGTCATTTTGAACATTGCCTGCGCCGCCTTCCCGGCTTTCTCGGCGTCCTTATGGTGCAACAACTCGATGAGGATTTTCGGCACAACCTGCCAGGTGAGACCGAATTTATCCGTCAGCCATGCGCACGGCATCTCCTGACCGCCATCGGCGGTGAGCTTGTTCCAGTAGTAATCCACCTCCTCCTGCGTATCGCAGTCGATGACAAACGACATGGCGGGAGACAATGAATAAACATCGCCGCCGTTGAGGGCAACAAACGGCTGTCCTTCCAGATGGAACCGGACGGTAAGCACCGATCCGGCAGGCATGGGCATGCCCTCGCCGTAATACGTCACCTCGTCGATTCCGGAATCCTTGAATATAGACGTGTAAAACTTCGCCGCATCCTCGGCTTGCGTATTGAACCACAAAAACGGGGTGATCTTTTGCATGAGGGAGATCCTTTCAGATAAAGAGAAATGGGAGAGCATTGAACACAAATATAACGTAGCAGAAGAGAAATGCGGTTCCATCACCCAATGAAACGCCCCGCGTACGGAACAACGCACACGTATATCCGCTCTTAGAACGGCTACTCGCTCCAATGGGTGTAATTATACTTCAAATCATCGTCAGATTTCGCAAACCTTGTCCTTGATTGTCCATGCGGGTCCCTGCTGGACCTTGTATGCAACCTTTCATTTGCCGATACCCCTCAGTTATCGAACCAGTACCAGTTTGGTATGAACACGATTGCCGACATTAACTAATGCGGCATACACACCCGGTGTAGCACCGCGAAGATCGATCATATTGCTCGAATTCGGCAATTCGAATGAACCCGCATGTGTTCCCAGGATGGAATACAGGGCAAGCGTTGCATTCGCAGCGGCGGGAGGCAGTGTAACAAACAGGCTCTTTCCTGCCGTATGGATCTCCGGCTCGGAAGAAGCAAGTTCGGGGCGGT
The DNA here is from genome assembly GCA_964408855.1 of uncultured Ectothiorhodospiraceae bacterium. Classification (GTDB taxonomy): domain Bacteria; phylum Bacteroidota; class Ignavibacteria; order SZUA-365; genus CAYPBB01. The sequence goes on along the minus strand of CAYPBB010000022.1, from coordinate 25,811 downwards.
CCACAGCGGTTGTGCCCATGTCGCCTGCGTAGATAGTTTTTTCCGGCGTCAGTTCGACGGCGTAATCCTTGATGGTGAACGACGAGGCGTTCGCCGGCATATTGAGGCGTATCCAACCGAAATGCCAGCCGTCGTTGAGCGAGATTGCCACGCCCAGGTAACGGTCTTCGCCTGTATCCCACGGTTCGGTCAGATCGTCGGCATTGTTGATGAAGAGCGCCGAATTCACTCCGTCGTGATAGGTGTTCACGAACTGCTTGCTGGAAAGCGCCATCGTGATCGCATTTCCCTTCTTTGCAGCGGAAGGACGCTGGTCGAATGCTTCCACCATGACGCCTTCCTCGATATCATCGGGAAAGCAGTACACTTCCACGGCGGTAAAGACCGGAACAGGCGCGAAATGCACGAAGCGGAAATCGCGCTTGCCGTCGTTATTGAGGTCGAGATAGAATTCGGCTGTCGGATTGCCGACGATTGCCTGAACCACGGTATCTGGAACAATATCGGTATAGAGTACCTGAGAAGACGCCCGCGACGAAAGCACAACACAGCAGACGAAGAGAAACACGCCATAACGTAAGTAGAAACGGATCATACGCTCTCTCCTGATGGGAATAACTGCATTCGGTATACTGAAATGACACGTCCCGAAGCGGCGAAGTTACAGGGCGTACAATGCAAATGCCCGGCAGTTGCCGGGCATTGAAGAACTGGTGGGTTGCCTAGTATTACGGCGTATTCCGGTAAATCATGCGCGGGAAGGGAATGGTTTCGCGGATATGCTTGATGCCGCATATCCATGCCACCGTACGCTCGACGCCGAGACCGAAGCCCGAATGCGGAACGCTGCCGTAGCGCCGCAGGTCGAGGAACCATTCGAACACTTCCTGCGGAAGGTTGTGTTCCTTGATACGGTCCAACAGCAGCTCGATATCGTCTTCGCGTTGGCTGCCGCCGATAATTTCGCCGTAGCCTTCCGGCGCAAGAACGTCCATTGCCAGCGCTTTATCCGGATTTTCCGGATCGCGCTTCATATAAAACGCTTTCACTTCGCGTGGGTAGCGGTGGACAATAACCGGCCGGTCGAAATGCCACGTCAGCGCTGTTTCGTCGCTGCCGCCGAGATCGTTGCCGCGCTCGAAATTCCGTGCGCTGATCTTCCATTTCGGCAGGTTTTCCAGTTCCTCGGCGATATCCGCCAGGCGGGAATTGATTTCTATCTCGCGGGCATCCATGCGCTTTTTGATATGCTCTTTGGCGGAGTTATACGCCTTCTTGTTTTCGGCAAGCTCTGTCTGCAAGTCCGATTGTTCCTTTTCCAGCGCAGCGAACCGCTCGTCGAACATTTGCGCCGTCTTGTCGCCCTTCAGTAAATCTACAGCCTCTTCATACGAAACGCGCGGGAACGGAGCCTTGATACGTTCGAGAAGGGTGATATCCCGCTCGAGGAATTCGAGTTCAACTTTGCGCTCATTCAGGACCGACTGCACGATGAACTCGATCATGTTTTCCGCCAGCTTCATATCATCGTTCAGGTCGAACCACGCCATCTCCGGCTCCACCATCCAGAATTCCGTCAAATGGCGGCGGGTCTTGGATTTTTCCGCGCGGAAGGTAGGACCGAATACGTAGACCTTCCCGAACGCCATCGCTCCGGCCTCGCCGTACAACTGTCCGGACTGCGTGAGGTAGGCTTTACCGAGATCGAAGTATTCTGTCTCGAAGAGCGTGGATGTTCCTTCCACGGCGTTCGGGGTGAGAATCGGCGCATCGAACAACGTGAAGCCGTTATTATCGAAAAACGTGCGGATTGCCTTGATGATGCTATGGCGGACGCGAAGGATTGCCCATTGCCGTTTGGACCGTACCCATAGGTGGCGGCGGTCTGCGAGGAATTCCGTGCCGTGTTCCTTCGGCGTGATCGGGTAATCGTGCGAAATTCCGACCACTTCGAGTCCGGTAACGTCCATTTCGTAGCCGCCCGGAGCGCGGTCCTCTTTACGGATGCTGCCGGTAACGGTGAAGGACGATTCCTGGGTGAGGCGCTTCGCATTTTCGAAGGTTTCCTCGCTAACATCGGCGGCGGAAACCACGCATTGGCAGAGTCCCGTGCCGTCGCGGAGGATAAGGAACATGAGTTTTCCCGACGAGCGGCTGTTGTAAAGCCACCCTTTCAGGGTTACGGTTTCTCCAACGTGCTCGGAGAGGCGTTCGATATAGACATCAACCATAATGATGACGAAATGAGTTGTGAAACAATGAAAACGCTAAGATACGAAAACGGGAGAAGATAGGATAATACCCTTCTCCTACCCTTTTCCGCCAGAGGCGAGAGCTACCGGTGCGATAAGATTCACCCGTACGCTGAACTCTTCTTCGAAAAGCTGCTCGCGCCGTTCCGCGCCCCATATTTCGAGCGAGATGTCTTCGCCCTCCGCGGTTTCGATCAGCATATCGATGTCGTTCTTGCGGCGTTTGACGGCGATTGACAGAACCGAATCCGTGTGGCGGCGGTCGAGTCCGTCGGCGATGCGGAGAATCGCTGAGAGACGTCGTACAATCATCCGGTCGCGTTCCGAAAGCACGGCGTACGCTTCGTGTTTTTCCTTGGGATGGCTCTTCCTGTGATACCGGGCAACGTTGGCTATTATTTCGATTTCCCTATCGGTAAAACCGAGGAGTTCCGAATGCCGGATAAGGTAGTACGAATGCCGGTGGTGCTGGGCATGCGAAATATGGTAGCCGATATCGTGCAGCATGGAAGCGGCTTCGAGGTATTCGCGCTCTTCGCTGCCAAGCTGATGCAAATCCACGGTTTGATCGAATATCTGCGTCGAGAGCCGGGTCACTGTTTCGGCGTGGTCTTCCTCGAACCGGCAATTCTGCCCGATATGCAATACGCTGGCGCGGCGGATATCCGCAAGATGCCGGCGGGTGGCGTCGGTCGTGCCGGTCAGTTTGTGAATGGTGTCGAGAATGACGCCTTCGCGCAATGCATATTTCGAGGTCACGACTTCCTGCAGATCGAGGCTCTCGAATATCTGCTCCACGATCAACGCGCCGGCGACGATGATATCTGCGCGTTGGGGATCCATGCCGGGAATCTGTTTGCGCTTTTCCAGGGTGCGGGCGTCGAGTATTCGTTTCACTACATCCATCGCCTGCGCCCGCGATACGGTAACGTTGCCTTCGTCGACCGAGTACACCACGCCTTCAAGACCCAGCGCAATCGCCGCAATACTGAGCATTGTGCCTGAAGAACCGACCACCACGTCGCATTTCTTTTCCGCCAGCACGCGTTTTACCGGGTGCAACGCACCGCGCAGAAACTCGCGGCAGTCTTCTATTTCCTTGTCCTTCGTGGATTTCGACTGAAAATACCGCTTCGTCAGGCGGATCGCACCCAGTTTGAGGCTGTTCGCATACTGTACCTTGCCTTGCTTTCCGAGCAAGAACTCGGTCGAACCGCCCCCGATATCGAATAATAACGCATTCTTGTTGAAAACCGGCAGCGCCTGCAACACGCCGAGGTAAATCAGACGGGCTTCCTCGAAACCGCTGACAACCTCGATTTCCAGACCGGTGCCTTCCCGGACAAGTTCAACAAACGCCTCTTTATTGAGCGCTTCGCGGACGGCGCTTGTCGCCACGGCCCGGATCGGCGCATGAAAGCTATCGGCAATGAGCTTGAACCGCTTCAGCGTTTCAAGAGCGCGAAGCATCGCGTCGAGACTCATATGCTTCATGTCGGTCATGCTTTCGCCGAGACGGACGACCTCTTTTTCTCTGCCGAGCGTAGTGAATTTGCCGTTCGGCTTCGCTTCCACCACAATCAGGTGAAAGGAGTTCGTCCCCATGTCGATAGCGGCTAGACGGTTGGATTCTGACATACTGTTTCCTGTGTGTCTAAGGGTAGGTGCTTCGGTTACTCCCCCAAGATACGGAATCAGCGTTGTATTTCAGGGGCTGCTTCCTGCTGTGCGATTCGGGCAGCCAGGATTGCATCGAGTTTTCTGGATACCTCGGACCACACTTTTTCGACGGTAATGGATTGCAGGTCTGATCCTGGTCCGAGAATAAAGGTGTGTTGTTTGCCCGGCGGCGCCCATTGCAGCGGCGGAGTCGGTCCAAAGAGCGAAATCGTCGGCGTTCCGGCAGCAGCCGAAACGTGCATCATGCCGGTGTCGTTCGTGACGTACAAATCGCAATTCGCGATGGCGGCAGCAGCCTGCCGGATGGGCTTGTTGAGAAGCACCAGTTTGTCGTTCGGGACATTCACATTCATTTCGCGAAGCGGTTCTTCGTCGTTGGGTCCGGCGGTGATGACGATAAACGCGCCGTAGAGTTCGGCGCAGCGGTTGGCGATTTCGGCGAATCTGAGCGCATCCCAGCGGTTGGGAATTTTTGCCGCGCCCGGATGAAATCCGACAACCAGAGGGCGGCCGTTCCGCTTTTCATCAATCAGCGTTTTTCCTGCGTGGAGTTCTTCGTGGGAAAGACCGATTTCCAGCTCGCGCGAACCGGGTTCCAGAACCAGCATCGAGGCGATATCGAGATTGCGCTGGGTTTGGTGTACCGTCGGGTCGTGCCGCCAGTCGAGTTGCATTTGCGCATTGTAGAGGAATCCGGTGAGATTGCGCTTTCCGTTCAGGGAGCCGGGTCCGATGCGCCTGTGCGAGCCGGTCAGAAATGCGATCACGTCGCTGGTGACAGACATGGAGACGGTTGCAGGCACTAGGATGAGATCGAAATTCCGTTTGCGGAGATTGCGAGCGAATTTCGATACTGCAAAAGGCGCCGCAAAAAACTTTGCCTTGTCGTAGACGATAACTTCGTCGAGGAAGGACGCGCCGCGGAGAATTTCGGCGTTCATCGGCTTTGCGAGCAACGCGATGAGCGCATCGGGATAGGTGACGCGAAGGGCGCGCAGGAGCGGCGTCACGCAGAGCATATCGCCGAGCTGGTTATGCTGCCGGATGACGAGAATGGACCGCACCGAGCCTCGCGGTACGTTCGTGCATTTGCGGACATGAATAAACAGTCGCAGAAAGCCGAAAATCAGCGCCTTGAACGCGCGCTCGATGCGCGACGCAAACCGTACCCTGCCTTGTGTATTCGCCGCCACAGTCCGCCGTTAATCGATTTCCTCGAAATCGGCTTCTACCGCGCCGTCCTTCGGCGAGTAACGCTTGCCATGTTGCCGGTGCGTTTGTGGAGCGCTCTGGGCGAACGGGAAAAACCTGCGGAGCAGATTGAACACGAAATAGGCAATGACGCTATAGAGAATGAACCTTAGAATCATGTATCCTTCTTCATACGTATCATGGGTGTATAATACTCAACGGCGACGTGATCGGGACGAAGTATCTGCTGAACCAGCTCTTCGAAATCATCGTTGTTCTTCACGAAATCGATTTCCGTTGAGTTGACGATGAGCAACGGCGCGCCTTTATAGCGGAAAAAGAAATAATTATACGCGTCGTTCAAATCCTTGACGTACTTTTTTGTAATGCCGGATTCGAAATCACGTCCCCTGCTGCGGATGTTCTGCATGAGCCGCTCAGGACTCGATTGAAGATACACGACCAGGTCGGGTTTCGAAAGCGCCTTTTCGATATTGCTCACGAGCATATCGTACAATTGCAATTCGTCGTCCTGCAGATTCAGGTGAGCGAAGATTTTGTCCTTTTCGAAAACGTAATCCGATATCACGTACTCGTCGAACAAATCCTGCTGACTCAGCAGTTGAAGTTGCTTATATCGCGTCATCAGGAAAAATATCTGAGTCTGAAACGCATACCTCTGCGGATCGTCGTAGAACCGCTGAAGGAAGACGTTGTCTTCGAACCGTTCGAGTACCAGTTTGCCCCCCAACCGCTGATGCAATAACCGCGCGAGACTCGTTTTTCCAGAGCCTATTGCGCCTTCGATCGCGATATACCGGATTTCGTTCATTTTCCGGATTGCCTGCAACGGTTACTCATGCGTCTAATGTACGGAAATTTGTCCATTCGGTTGCTCCCGGTACGCTCAGGCAAGCGAAAATGCGAGTTTCCAGATGCGTCCCATATCGGGACAAACCGCTGAGAGTTCGAGTACGGTAATACCCAATTCGGGATGACGAAGATCGGGCGCAAGTTCGGCAAGCGGAACCAGCACAAAGCGGCGCATCCGTATTTGAGGATGCGGAATCCGCAGTCCTTCGCTGTGTATGATTTCGGCGCCGTACAGCAGAATATCCAGATCGATGATTCTCGGCCCATACTTCTCTGTCCGTACGCGTCCCATATTCGATTCGATGCTTTTCAGGAGTTCCATGAGGTGCTGCGGATCAAGTAGGCTCTCGCATTCGACGACAGCATTCAAATACTGCGGCTGATCGTGCTTTCCCCAGGGTTCCGACTCGTACACCGATGATATCCTGGCAATCTGCACTGCGTTAGAGGCGGCAAGCTCGTCGACTGCCTTGCGCATGTATTGTTCGCGCGGTTCAAGATTCGAGCCAATACCGAGGTATACCCGAACGGACTCAGCGTTGCTCATAGACCTCCACTTCAACGTAATCCACGACGCCCTTGATGGGAGCGCCGGGTTTGCGGACGCGGATACGCACTGCTTCGACGCGGGGCACGGTTTCCATCACCTTGTCGGCAATGAGTTTTGCCACGGTTTCGATGAGGTGGTATTTCTGCTGCGTCAACGTATCCTGAATAAGCGTGTAGATGTATTGATAGTCCACTGTTTCGCCGAGTTTATCGTGAAGAGCAGCTTCGGTGAAATCGGTCTCCAGCTCGGCATCGACGTGGAATTTTCCGCCCAGATACCGTTCTTCATGGTGGTTGCCGTGATAGCCGTAGAACACGGCGTTATGCAGGCGGATATAATGTTTTTTTGTCATTTGCTCTTTATCTCCAAGCGGCGGATGAACGCCGTTGCATATGCTTCTCTTTAGTCATCAGGACGTTCTGTTTCAGCCGTATCCGGTCAGACCCCATCGGGAGTCCCAAGCGCTTCGATCGCCGCGCGCAGTCTGCGGAGGCAGGTCTCTTTGCCAAGCAGTTCCATCATCTCAAACAACCCGGGCGAAAACGTTTGTCCCGTCAGGGCGATGCGAAGCGGGTGAATCAGTTTTCCGGCTCCGGTACCGGTTTCTTCCGCTTTCCCGCGGATTACAGCCTCAAGATCTGCGGCGGTGAAATTCGCTTCCTCGAATTTGCGAACGAACTCAGGCAAATGCCGCACCGCTTCCGGTTTCCAGTGTTTCGCCACGCCTTTCTCATCGTATGCGGACGGATCCTCGAAAAAGTACGACGCCTCGAATACATCGCCCAGCTTTGTCATGCGCTCCTTCATCAACGCAAGAACGCCGAGCAGATAGCTATCGTCCGTATTCGCGTACTCCTCTCGTATAAACGCTTTTACTCGCTGCAACAGTTCATTTTCGGAAAGAGAGCGGATATACACACCGTTCATCCATAACAGTTTTTGTTCGTCGAAAACGGCATTGCTCTTCAACAGACGCGAAGAGTCGAATGCTTCGATGAGTTCGGGAGCGGCCATGATTTCACGGTCGTCGCCAGGCGACCAGCCGAGAAGCGCCAAATAATTGAGCACTGCCTCAGGCAGATATCCCTGCGCCTGATATTCGCCGACCGCCGTCGCGCCGTGGCGCTTCGAAAGACGTTTCTTGTCTTGACCAAGAATCAAGGGAACATGCCCGAATTCGGGAATGCCGTACCCAAGCGCCTGATACAGCAGGATTTGTTTGGGCGTGTTCGAGAGGTGATCGTCGCCGCGGAGTATATGCGTCACACCCATGTCATGATCGTCGCAAACGACCGACATCATGTACACCGGCGTGCCGTCGGAACGGAGAATCACGAAATCATCGATCTCCTTATTGTTGAATCGCACTTCGCCATGCACGATATCATGAAATGCTGTTTCCCCGTCCGGCACCATGAACCGCAGCGTTTTCGGATAGCCCTTCATTTCGCGGTACTCGCGTTCTTCTTCCGTCAACTCCGTCAGTCCTGCCCGGCCATACCAATACGGCTCGCCGGCAATCTCCGCCGAAGCGCGCTTTGCATCCAGTTCTTCCTGCGTTAGATAACAATAATAGGCTTTCCCTTCCGCGAGAAGCCGCATCGCCTCAGCCTTGTGGCGCTCTATCTGCGACGATTGAGTCCATATTTCATCGTCCCAGTCCAGCCCGAGCCATTTCAATCCGTCGATAATAGCGCTCGTCATTTCGTCGCTGGACCGTTGTTTATCGGTATCCTCGATGCGAAGGCGGAATTTTCCTCCGGACTTTTTCGCAAGCAGCCAGTTGAAAACGGCGGTTCGCGCACCGCCGACATGAAGATATCCGGTAGGAGAAGGAGCGAAGCGAAAAGTTGTTCCTCGATGCATGATAACGTATTCCGGGTTAGCGTTTTCCGGCCGCGCGCCAGGCGCGCCTGCCGATGAAATAGAAGACAATGACCGCAAGAGCCGACCAAACGATCCCCCACACGATGGCGGGAATGCCGGTCATTTGTGCGAGAATCTGGGCGTCTGTCTGGCGGTGTTCCAACGTTAATAAATCATCCTTGATATCAAGCAGCGCATACAGACAGCTCAGCGCTCCCAGCCACTGGAGAATGGTCTGATTGATTCTTTGCGGGAGTTTCAGCGCGGCAAAACCAAGCGCGAGAGCGAACGTCGCGCCAAAGACAATGCCGAATGTATTCCGGACATACAGCAACGAAATCGCGAGAAGAGCCGTCGCGGTAATCACGCCAAGCGTTCTTGTGCCGCGAGGGCGTATGGCAAAAAGAAGGAGTAAGCCACCTAGAATCATACTCCCGATATATCCACTGGATACGACAAGAATCGGAAGACCTCCGCGGGTCAACGCCTGTCCGCCTTCGTTTTCAAACACGCGCAACTCAACGATGCTTCCGCCGGTGAATACTGCGGTCAACCCGTGCGATATCTCGTGCAGGAATACGACAAAGACCTTCGCTGGATAAATAAAGACGGTATTCCATAAGAACAACGAAACAAGTACCAGCGCCAGGGTAATAAGCAGTTGCCTTCGTTCAGGGGTCATCGATCCCGTTTTCGGGCTGCTGCCGGTCGATAATGGATTATTCATCATCGGTGTCTCCGTTCCGCTCCAGACGGAGCGCATCCATGATTGCCTGAACCGTATCCCAATCGCCTTTGTCGTAACCGACCTCCAGAAGCGTCAGTCCGCAGGCGGGAGCAAGCATGGGAGCGTTCTCCGGCACGGCCGATTCCACCCGCGCCTTGAACGCTTCCGGCGTTACAACTCCCCTACCGACCTGCATCAATCCACCGACGATTGTGCGCACCATGCCGTACAGAAAGCGGTTCGCCTTGATTTCGAAACGGCATTCGAATTCGGACTCAGACCATTCGGCGCGAAACACATGGCACAATGTATGGTCAAGACCCGGTGTCCGCTTGGAAAGACCGGCAAAGTCGTGCGTGCCGGCAAGGCATTCCGCCGCCTGTTTCATCGGCTTCAGATCGAACGCGCCGTAATGCTGCCACGCGAACTGCCGTCCGATGGCGCATTTCCGGCGGCTGATTGTATACCTGTACGTCCGCGAAGAGGCAGAAAACCGTGAGTGAAAATCCCCGGGGACAGGCTCCAGCGAATGCACGGCAATATCGGGCGGCAACAAGGCGTTCAACGCTTTCCGTATTTCTGCGTTTGGCATCGCCGATTCCGTATCGAAATGCGCGGTCATCGCCAGCGCATGGACCCCGGAATCGGTACGCCCCGCGCCGTGAACCCGGTGTTCTCGTTGCAGCAGGTTCGCCAGTGCGGATTCAAGTTCGCCCTGAATCGATGGGGCGTTCGCTTGAATCTGCCAGCCGGAATACCCGCTGCCGTCGTATTCCACCGTCATCATATAGCGCTGTTGAGCCATTGTCAGTGCTGCTTCACCCAGTTTGCGATATCGTCGATCAGTTCGCGCGTGACATGGCCTTCCTTGTCGTAATTGCTTCTACCCATCGGTTCGCTGGTTTGAATAAACAAGTGATAGCAATCCTTGTACACTTTGAAGGTGATATCCTTTTTGTCTCCAAGGGATGCCTGCCAGAGGTTCCAGTCTTTCATCGTCACCTGGTAGTCTTTATCGCCCTGTGCAAAAAACATAGGAACTTTAAGCTTTTTCGCAGTTTCGATTTGATTGTACTCGTTGAGCTTGTAATAGTAACTTGCCGGCACGTTCGCGAACCGCTCTTTGGGCGCGGCGACTCCCGAGAGTACGCGCTTTCCTTGAATAATGGCATCCTTGAGTTGCTGGATTTCTTCCGTGCTGGAAGGATCGGCTTTCGATCTGAAAAACTCGAACTGATCAATCGATACGGTGACCAGATCGCGCGCTGGCGCTGCGAGCATGATCACTCCGCGCACGAGCGATGAACGCGATGCGATTTCCGGCGCCAGTTGACCGCCGAGACTGTGCCCCAGGAGGTACATCCGCTCCTTGTCGCATTCGGGACGCGCCGCCATGGTATTCAGCGCTTCCACTGCATCGATCAATACCTCTTCCTCGACTGAATCGTTTTCGAGATCCATGGAATCGGGATAGATTCGCGTGCGTTTGTCGTAACGGAAGGTTGCTATTCCCTGCATCGCCAGCCCATGTGCAATATCGCGGAACGGCTTGTTGCCTTTTACGGTCTCATCCCTGTCGTTCGGTCCAGAACCTGCAACCATGACGATTATGGGGAATGTTCCTTCGCCGTTGGGAACGGTAAGAATGCCCGGCAGTTTGAAACGGTTCGTTCCAAAGAAAACCTTTTTTTCGGTATACAACGCGGTATCGGCGTATGGAGGAAGCGGGAATTTGTACGGCGATTGGATAGCGCGTATCCACACGCCCGCAACCTTTGCCGATGCATCGACGACGACCTGCAGCATTACCGAATCGCGTTCGAAATGCGTATGCCAGAAGGTCGCGAGATGGTTGTTTGCTTCCTGGGTTCCCTTCAGCCATTTGAATGTCAGCGATCCCAGAGAACCTGTCACCTGTTTGGCTACGGCATGGAGTTTTGATGTGTCGAGACTCGCCAGAAGCGTCGAACTTGAAATCGATTGAACCGTCTTCAAATCGCCACGAAACAGAGCCTCGACGAAACTATCCGCCGCTCCGATTCTGTCCAGCGATTGGCTGCGAAGCTGCGTTGAGACCGAGAGAAGAAACATCAGCGTCAGAGAAAGAAATATCCGAAAAACTCGCATGGTAGTATCCTGAAATACAATTCTGAGTAACCCATACACGTGTCTACGGTACGGACTCTAATCTACCAAAACCGGCGCAGTAAATGAATCTTTCCTGCACTCCGCTGTAGTTTCAAACGCCTGAAATATTTTTGGAGATTTGTTGGAATCCCGATGTCACTAGCGGTAGAATATTCTTGAAAATGAAAAAAAAAGTCTCTCTGTAACTGCTTGTAAAACAATTCACTACCGGGCATATACCCATAAATGGGGAGCACGCAGGTTTCGTTTCATTCAGGTAAATGTTATTTTTGATGTTGGTTGACGAAAGTACTGCAATACGTCAACCGTAGTACACTTCATTTTTTTTCACCACATGGGTAATATCATGGTGCGACTCTCTCAAACTTACCCAGTTCTACTGCTATGTTCGTTCCTCATCGGCGGTCTCTCTTCCTGCAGTAATGAAACATCGGAAGCCGGCAGCGGCGCTGAAGGCTCCGCGGCGAAGGTGTTCAATAAAACTCTGAAAGAAGCGTTTTGTACCGCCAACACCACTGTCGAAAACGTCATCTCTCCGGTTGTCTGGCATGGTTCGAACGGCGAAAACTGGATAATTGCGGCATCGCCTGCCAACGACAAGCTGGCTGTTTACGATGCAATTACCGGTTCGTTCATCAAAACCGTGTGCTCGTCAGGCAGCGGAGAAAACCAGCTTCGCGCGCCGCATGCGGTCAGCGTTGCCGAAGACCTTATTGTCGTCGTCGAAAGCGGCAACAAGCGCGCGCAAGTGTTCCTGCTTCCAGATTTCAAATCGCTGGGCTTTTTCGGCGCAAACGAACTTCAGCAGCCGACCGGCATTGCGATGTACAAAATGGCGCAGGGCAGGTATACGATCTACATCGCAGACAACTACAACACAGCGGACGGAAAAACTCCGGCAGACTCCGAACTCGGGAAACGCATTCACCAGTACGAAATGAATTATTTCGATGGGGATTTCCGCAGCCGCCACGTTCTGGCATTCGGCGAAACATCGGGCGAAGGCGCCGTGAAGTCGGTCGGCGAAATTTACGTCGATCCGCTGAACTACAATCTTCTGGTTGCCGATACCGACGAATCGCAGCAGAACATCAAGGTCTATAATACCAACGGGAAATTCACAGGCAAAGTCATCCCGAAATTTGCGTCCAATCCCGACGGCATCGCGCTGTATTCCAACTTCGGCGCCGAAGGTTTCTGGATCATCACAGATAAGGGTGACAAGGGAAATATGTTCCATGTTCTGGAACGCAAATCGTTCGAAGAAGTCGGGTCGTTTACAAGCGAGCAGTCTGCAAGTTCATTTGCGGTCTGCGCTACCGATAGATCGTACGGCGCGTTCAAAAGCGGCGCATGCCTTGCTCTTGCCGCCAATGGCAACCTCGCATGCTACCCCTGGGATCAGATCGTAAAGAATCTGAACCTGAAGGAAAAGAAAAGCGAAGAAACCGCTTCGCTCTGACACATTACTACCCCGGTAAAACGAAAAGAGGCAGGAAGTCGATTCCTGCCTCTTTTTGTAAATAACCGCTCTTACCTGAAGACGTATACGGGATGCGTCACTTCACCGGAAGCAGACGTGAACCGGAAGTAATACAACCCCTCTTCCCATCTGGATACGTCGCAGGTCCATTCCCTTTTCGCGGCTGAACTTTCAATCGCCTCGCGTTCTGCCAGAAGGACGCCCAGCGCGTTGAAGATGGAGATTTCCACACGCTCCTCGGCAGGCGAACTCAGCGTGAACGATACGGCGGCAGATACCGGGTTCGGAGCAGGTTGGCGGACGAAAAGTCCGTTCTGAGCGATCACTGCGTTGTTCCTGCAAGAATCCTGCAGGATCACCAACCCCGGCCGTTCGTGAATTTGCTGCATTTTATCGTATACATTAATGACAGCCAGTTTCAGCGTCACGGGATTGAAATACCCCACAGCCGGCAACGTTTTCAACCTCGGCACAATCACGATCGACGTATCGGTGAACGGACCCTGCGCGGCAAGGCGGACGGTGGTCACCGCGCCGCTCCTCGATTTAGCCGCGGCGGTCAGATGCCAGCCCGGTGGGAGAGCAACCGACCCCGAGTGAAACAGCTCATAATCCAGCGCGTCGCCGTCGAATTCAAACGTCAGTTCGGCAGAAGTCAGTCCTTCCCGGGGAAGCCTGCCGATTATTCTTGCGGGCAGATAGGCGTAGCTGTTCCGGGTTGCGGTGACGGTATCCAACTGCACGGTGTACTCTCCCGGATCCAATTCCGTCCGGGAGGTGAAGCATTGCGTTGCGTCCTTTATAACGGTTGCTTCGATGAACGACCATACATCCCCCCATGCGCGAAGCGTCAACGTCGCCCAGTGGTGTGCCCCTGCAGACGCGACATAGCCTGCCGGAGGATAGAAATTCAATGTCGTTACGCCCGGATCGAATGTCGAAGTGAGAGTCCAGTCGCCGAACTCGCCGGTGAGTTCGGCGCCGGTCGCGGTCAGTCCATAGTGGCGGATTTCGACGCTGATATTGCTCATCAGGGCATCGGACGAGAGAGAGTTGCCGCAGGCAATCCGTATCGTATCGTTCGCATCGGCGAGGTATTCTTTGAGCGACGCCCAAAAAGTAAACGGCACTAGTTTCGAGGAATCGTACGGGGCAGTATAATCAATGGACGTGCCGACGACTTCCGATTGCGGCGTCGTGTACTCGAGGTTCACGCTGCGTTGCATCCCGTTCGGACACAAGGGCGACGTATAGACAAGGGTACACCAATAATTGTTTGTCACCGGACGAAGGATGTCGCTGTAGACGCTGTCGAGGGCGCCCGGGTTGGAGACATGGAAGAACAGGCCGTCCGTTTCGCGGCAGATGGTTTGCATATCAGCTTGAGAGCCGGCGTTGCTTCCGATTGCTACCACATACACCCGCACTCCGTCTACCTTGGCCCTGCCTATGACGTCTTCCTTTGTGCGGTTGAAATACGCCGTATTGTTGTTGCCGTCGGTGAAGAAGACAATCGCGCGGTTTGGTTCGGTGCCGTATTGGACAATATCCTCGATGGCGCGGTGCATGGTCTCGTAGAGGGCGGTTCCATTGAACGGAAACGGCGCCGACGTTGTGTTGTAGATCGACCCGCGAAGACGAAGGCTATCGCGCACGACGTCTACTTCGCGTGCTATCGTCGTTGCGAACGACCAGAAGGACGCGTTGTTGGTTGTGCCGGTAAAGCGCATGGCTTTAACAAAATCCATCGCCGCCTGTTGCGCCCTGCCGTATTCGCTGTCCAGACTGCGTTCCAGCCCGATAGCGATGGAGGCGGTTGGTTGAGCCGGATCGGGACAGGCGATTTGGAACGGCAGGTCGAGGCCGTTCTCCAGAAGCTTTAGTCGCGCCGGATCGACGCTTGTTACGGGCGCTCCGTTGTCGACAATCCGGAAGCGGGTGAAGAGCTGCGGATAGCCATACGCGCGCACTGAATCCAGCGTAATGCTTCGTTGCGCGCAAACAGGCGCGGAAAAGACAACTAAAGAAGCGAGTATATAGATGGTACGTTTCATTCGTTTAAGGTAACTACCGTTTTCGTCGAAGGCAAGGCCTTGTTTCGTACCCGTATCCCTGGATACATGAAAAGCAAAATGCGCCACATTCCAGCTGGTAGCTCTGGACCGAATATCGATATTCGAGATGTTGCCATGGAAGGATAAATTCAATTATTACCAAATACACTAAAAGCCGGTATTCCCGGCTTTTGGGCAAAGATTCATTCATCCTATACTGGCAATACTCCCCGCCCTACACCATCCCCGACTGCTTGCGGATATACCACTCGATTGCGAAGAACAACACCGCCAGCAGCAGCAGCGGCAGGAGGTTCCACAACTGGATATCGCTTTTGATGATGCTTTCGTCGGGCTTGAATTCCGGCGATGAAAACACGGCGTCGCTGAGACCAGAGATATCGGAAGCCGGGAAATATGCCCCCTTCGTGCGCGAGGCTATCTGCCGCAGCAGCGCGCTGTTCATGCGCGTATCCACGAATTCGAGATTTAGCTCGCCCACGCTGAACCGTCCTTTGTCCGCGCCGATGGTTGTACCGTCCACCGACGCTGAACCGGTGTACGAATAATCGCCCTCGCCGAGCTGCTCCAGTTTGCCGGCATAGAAACCGTTTCCGAGCGGATCGAGCGTAAGCTCGCGTTCGCCTGCCGCCGATTTCACGGAGACTGTCACCGTAGCGTTGCTCACGGGTTCGTAACTCTCGTCGTACACCTGTCCCTGAAACTCTACCGGTTCGGAGCTATCGAAAAACTCCTTCACCGGCGCAATCCGCACGCGCTGATCGTCGTCGCTCGACGTCAGCCAGCGGAGCGAGTTCGAAACCAGCATCTCCGGTAGCCGCCCTTCCATGACATCGTAGGCAAGCTGCCAGCGCCAGAATCCGTACGCGGTGCTCATCACGACGCGCTTGCGGTTGAGATTGCGCGAAACAAGCACCGGTTCGTTGAATGCCACCGTGTTGATCTTCATCGTCGCCAGTACAGCGGTTCCGGGTTTCGCCTTGAAGCTGCTTTCCGTTTTGAACAACGGGGGCAGCTTCTGCCAGGCGTCGGTTGCGATTCCTGTGCGAAGAACGGGATTCTGCGATGCTTCGCCCGCAGGCTGAACGAAGACTTCGTTTTCGTTGCTCCGCACCTGAAGCGTTTGCAGCGGCATGAGCGCGCCAAGTTCGCCTTGAAGTCTGTTTACATCGCTGGTACGGCTCAGGAGGATGAACAAGGGTTTGTTCTTCTCCTCAGCCGCGGCCTTCACAGACTGCAATACGGCAGAGGGAGAATTCGTAAGGGGGAATCCCACAAGGAAAATGCAATCGGCTTCCGTGAGCGCGTTTCGCGCAGGCGCGGCGCCAAACCATGCGGAAGCGGTTTTCTGGACATAAAACGTCGCGTCCACATTCTTGTCCTTCGAGAACGCCTGTTTCATGAACGATACGTCGGGACTGGGCGCGCCCGCGATGACCGCCACTTTCATCTTTGTTTTCAGCACCTTCATGAAGAACGAACGGCGGTTGTTCTTTTCCGTCAATTCGCCGGGCATTGACGAGATGGAGACCGTCAGCTTTTTTGTGCCTTCGGATTTCGGGACGTACTGAAACTCGGTTTTGTATTCGTTCGCGCCCGTCTGAAGCTGTATCTCCTTCGTATCCACCGTCGCGCCGCCTTCGGCAAGCGTCACGCGCACGGTTCCCTGATCGTATCCCGCGCTGCGGACCGATACTTCGACCGTCACGCTGTTATCGACATAGGCGATAGCGTTCGCGAGGATATTACCGACGAGCACGTCTTTCTTCTCCGTAGAATCGCCGATACCGATGGTATACACAGGCGCGCCGATGGCTTCCGCCGTGTATAGTGGATTCTTCCCGCTCGTGAACGCGCCGTCGGTGGCGAGCACCACGGCTTTCAGGTTCTGTTCCTTCAAATCGTCGTGAACCTTCTGAAGCGCGCTCCCGATATCGGTTTCCGCAAAGCTTCCGGTCAGCGAATCGGCCGAGTACCGCTGCAACGGGTATCCGCCGGGACCCATCCGGTAATAGCGGATATCTGCTTTTTCAAGGTTCGAGAACTCTCCCGATTCGGAGAGTTGTTTCAAAATCTCAATCCGCACGCCCTGCTTGTCCGCTACGGTCATGCTCTTCGAGTCGTCGAACAGCACCGCCACCTTGGGATCGATGGATACGGTTTCCTCGAGATTCAGCACCGGCTGGAACAGAATGAACAGCAATACCGCGAGCGCCAGCGACCTGAACGTCACCAGCGTCGCTCGTACGCCTTTCGAGACTTCCGGCACCGTATGCCGGTACACCCAGAGACTGATGCCGACGGCGGCAACGAGAAGCGCAAGTAAAAGGAACACGCTTTCGGCAAGCGAAAGCGTGAACGACATGAAAGCAAAAACTGGAATATGACTCATCGTCGTCTGTACCCGGTTATTTTAGCACCAGCATGCGGCGCGAAATCCGTTCTCCGTTATAATCCATTTGAATATAGTACAATCCGGCGGCGTACTTCGCAGCGTTGAACGGGCGGTAATATACTCCCCGTACCTGGACGCCCTCGAAAAGCGTTTCCACTTTCCTGCCGCGCGCATCGTACAGGGCAAGATTCACATTTCCCTCGGACGGAATCGTATACCGGATATTCCCGGCAAACCCCGATTCTCCGGTAAGGGGATTCGGGTAGCTCTGATCGAGCGTGAATCCGGGAATGTAGGGATTGCTTCCCGATCCGGAATCGCCGATACGGAATGTATACCGATTGCCCGGAGCGCCGTACGGCTGCGACCGGTTTTCCTTCGAGTCGGACGCACTTGCGTACCACCGTATTTCCGTGCCGATGGGCAGATCCGGAAACTCGAACATGTACAACCCCGAGTTCCCGCCCATTCCTGGAAGATGTTCGATGAACTGCAGCGCGGCGGTAACATCTCCATCTGATCCGGCTGCATACGTAATGCGGACCGAGTTTGCGTCGATGGGATTGTGCGACAAGATGTATAGCGCAATACTCGCCTTCGCGGCGCCGTAATACACTCTGGGATTCGTGCTGAATACCATACCGTGATACAGCAGCGCGTCCATTGCGTTCACCAGTCCCCACCCTCTTCGTTGTTGCGGAGAGGAAGCGTTGCCGGCGGTTTCGCGTAGCGCCTCGCGCACCTGCACGGGCGTCAGTTCCGGGCGGGCGGAACGCACGAGCGCTGCTACACCCGCCGCAAGCGGAGTAGCCATGGACGTGCCGTTCGACATCGAATACGCGGTCGAGTCCCATACCTCCGCATGAACAATTCCTTCGCCGGGTGCAACAACGTCGGGCTTGATGCGGCCGTCGTTCGTCGGACCGCTGGAACTGAAACCGGAAACCGAATTCTGGAAATTCACCGATCCGACCGTAATGACAGTATCCGCATCCCCGGGCGTAAGGAGATTTTGAGGTTGCGAACCTTCGTTTCCCGCGGCTGTTACGACAACGACGCCAAGGCGTGCCGCCCGCGCCGCCGCTCTGGTAGTGACGGCGGTCTGACCGTCGAAATCGCCGTTCGCGAACGTATAGGAAAATCCATCGTTGAAATCGTCGTAGCCAAGCGAGCTGCTGATAACATCGACGCCCTGCGATTCGAGCCATTCGATTCCCTGAACCCAGTAATCCTCTTCGATCCTGTTTTCAGATCCGTTGACTTCGGTCTTCGCAAGATAAAACTGCGCTTCGTAGGCGGGTCCGATCAGCATGCCCGGCATGAATGCAGAAAGCGACGAAAATGTCGCGGTGCCGTGACTGTCCTGGCCCGGAGGATCGCCGTTTTCGTTTTCGGTTTCACCGTCGTTGTTGATGAAATCGCGCTCCGCCATCACGCGCCGCGTGCGAGTCGCCTGGTGGCTCTTTCTGCGGAATCCCGTATCGAGCATTCCGATCACCGCCCCTGTCCCGTCGATCCAGCAATCGTGTACCGCAGGAACGCCGATCATCTCCAACTGATCAAGCGACCTGCCATAATCGAGTTGATGACTACCGGCTGCGGATTTGTTCAACGGCGGCAACGGTACATGCATTTGTTCGGGAGCGAGCCGCCTGCCGGACACCGGGAACACGCGAGCAACAAACGGCAGCGATTCCACCTCGCTTCTGGCGGCAGGATCGAGATACGCCGAAACGGCGTTCATCCACCGGGAAGCCGCTTGTATGCGGATACCCATCTGTGCAAGCCGCTCGAGATACGGCGCATACACCGGTAAATCCTCAACCGATACGGCTTGCGAGGCGCCGAGAGTACGAACCCGGCGTTCCAGGGCGCGGGGCGCGAGTTCCGCAGCCTTCGCGTTTACAGCAACCCCGCCCTTGCCGGAAAATTGAATCCAGTACTTGGTTTGCTGGGCAACCGCGCACTGCGGCCGGATCGCGCTGATTAACACCGGCGCAACGAGCATAAGAAGAAAACCGACCAGCTTATTCATACCGCATTCAGGCGTTGTGAAACGAAAATCTAGGCTTTTACCTGTTCGAGCAGTTTATCGACGATATCGACGGTACCGACGCCTTCAGCTTCGGCGCTGAAATTGGTGACAAGGCGGTGCCGCAACACGGGACGCGCGACTGCTCTGACGTCGTCGATGTCGGGCATAGGGCGTCCGCTGAGAATGGCGCGCGCTTTCGCACCGAGAATCAGGTACTGCGACGCGCGGGGACCGGCGCCCCACCTGATCCAATCCTTGATGAATTTTGGTACGGACGGCTCATCCGGACGCGTCATCGTTACCAGATTGACGGCGTAGCCGATCACATTGTCTGATACCGGCACACGCCTGACAAGCTCCTGATAAAACACAATATCGTCGGCGCTCAACACCTTCCGGACGTCGGCGGCGGCGGCGCTTGTCGTGCTTTTTACTATCTGAATTTCCTCCTCGCGGCTCGGATAGTTGAGCCAGAGATTGAACATGAACCTGTCGAGCTGCGCCTCCGGCAACGGGTATGTTCCTTCCTGTTCGATAGGGTTCTGAGTCGCAAGCACGAAGAACGGCTCTTCGAGCGTGTACTTCGTTCCGGCGGCGGTCACATTGTGTTCCTGCATGGACTCGAGGAGCGCAGCCTGGGTTTTGGGCGGCGTCCGGTTAATTTCGTCGGCGAGGACGATGTTCGCAAACACAGGTCCGCGGACAAACCGGAACGCCTTGTGGCCTGTCGACATATCTTCTTCGAGAATTTCCGTGCCCGTGATGTCGCTGGGCATGAGATCGGGGGTGAACTGAATGCGGTTAAAATTCAGATCCACCGCTTCGGCGACCGTGCGGATAAGAAGCGTCTTCGCCAGTCCGGGTACGCCGACCAGCAAACAATGCCCTTTCGATAAAAGCGCAATGATGAGTTGTTCGATAATTTCGTGTTGTCCGATGATCACCTTGCCGATTTCGCTTTTCAGAGCGGAATAGCTCTGATGGAGCGCCTTGACGGCCTGCACATCGTCCATATTCTTTAGATTGGTCATAGCCGGGGATTAGAATTATGAAACATTCGGAATTTGGTTTCCGTCGGGGTCGAACATGCCGACGGCGCCGAAACGCGCAAGCGTGTTGGAAAGCAACGCGCCTCTGCCGCAGGCGACAATCGCAAGCCGGTCCGGGTGAAGATACATTTTCGCCGCGCGAGCGATGTCGTCGACGCTGAGCTGCATGATCCTCGAGTTGAACGTATTGTAATATGTCTTGC
This sequence comes from uncultured Ectothiorhodospiraceae bacterium, assembly GCA_964408855.1. Classification (GTDB taxonomy): domain Bacteria; phylum Bacteroidota; class Ignavibacteria; order SZUA-365; genus CAYPBB01. Next base: position 5,284 of record CAYPBB010000022.1, on the reverse strand, counting down.
CGAGATCGTACAATTCCATCTGGATGATGCGCTGCGCTACCTGCGAAGGAGTTTCGATCTGGATCGGGAAATTCCCGGTCATGTATTTCTTCACGCTGTCGAGTTCGTGTTCGGTGACCGGCTCCCCGACGATCCGACGCAACTCTGAAATGATCTCGGCAATCGATTGCTCGGTTGCTTCATTTCGTACCTCGGCGCCCGCCATGAACGGTCCGGTCTGCATTCTGCCTTCGAAGCGCGAATGCGCCCCGTATGTATAGCCCTTGTCTTCCCGCAGATTGAGATTCAGACGCGAGCCGAAGTAGCCGCCGAACAGCGTATTCATTACTGATACGGCGATGTAATCCGGGTTGTTTCGCTCGATTCCCGCATGTCCGACGAGAATCGAGGACTGCACCGACTGCGGGCGGTCGACAATATATACATGCACAGAATCCGCGAGAGGAACGGCGACTGATTCCTGCGCGAGTTGTACGCCCGGTTCCAGATCGCCGAACATCGTTTCTGCAAGGGCGGCGAAGCGTTCGGGGTCGGCGTCGCCGACTGCTATCAGGAACATGTTGGCGGGACAAAAAATTCGGCGGTGGAATCCGGCGAGCAAACCGGGCGTCATTTCGCGGACACTCTGCTCGGTTCCTTCCGAAGGCTGTGCGTACGGATGATTCCCGAAAACGCTCCGCGCGAATTGCATCTGCGCAAGGCTGGCGGGACTGCTTTTCCGCTGCAGAATCGCTGCTATCCGTTGCTCCTGTGCGCGTTCCAGTTCTTCTTCCGGAAACGACGGATTTCGCAGCACGTCGGTGAGCACTTCCATTGCCTCGGCGGTGTACTTGCTGAGGATGCTGATACCGGCGCTGGTGCTGTCCCAGCCCGCGCCCGCGGCGATCGTTCCGCCGAGGAATTCCACTTCCTCGACGATGCGCGTGGCGCTCCTCGACGGCGTGCCCTTGGTCAGCAACTCGGCGGTCATGGTGGCTGTGCCGGGCATGGTTCCGTCGAAATACGCACCGCCGCGCATAACGGCATTCATCGTCACGGTCGGGAAATCCTTCCTCTGATAGACGATGACCTTCAGACCGTTGGCGAGTGTCGTTTCGAAGTAATCGGGAAACGTCACATCGCGAGGAATTCCCGGTTTCGGAGGAGTGGTTCTGTCGAGAAGTGCCGGAGCAGTTTCATTCATTCGCGTATTCCGTTTCGGGTAAGGGGGCTTCGTTTCGTGGAACGTAATGCAATACGGTCCGGTTTTCCGGACGCAGGTACCGTCTGCCGGTATTGATAAGACTATCGATTCCGGTCGAAAGATACTCATGGATAAGCATCGTCAGGCGCTCCGGCTGATCGTACATCAACGCATGGTGCGTCAGCCGGTCCGCACGTAACGAAATCGATTGCATACTCTGGTAGTACGCCGATTCGATCTTGTTCTTGATGCGGTTCAATTCCCGTTCGTGCATTCCCTGCGTCAGCGCCGCATTGATTTCTTCGTTGATGGCGTCTTCCAAAGCCTGCGCGGAGATGCCGGGATTTGCCATCGCATAGAACATCATCAGCCCCGGATGCTCGCGCACGTCGATGAACGCCGACGCCTGATTTGCGATGTTTCTCTCGTACACCAGCCGCTGGTGCAACCGCGACGATTCGCCGTACCCGAATAAATCCGACAGCATATCCAGCGGAATCAAATCGCCGCCCGTTTCTTCGCAGATGTTGAACGCCATGAACACCGCCGGCAGGGGAACATCGTCTTCCACAATGGCGCGCGTTTCCCTGTTCCGGGGCGGTTCTGCCGCCGCTACCCTGGGAACGCTGTTTCCGCGTTGAATATCCCCGAAATACCGTTGCGCAAGCTTCACCGCCCGTGATGCGTCCACATCGCCGGCAATGGTAAGCACGGCGTTATCGGGCGTATAGTATGTTTTATGGAACCGGACGACATCCTCGAACGTCGCCGACGCAATATCCTCCATGCTTCCGATGATCGGATGGTTGTACGGATGAACGGTATAACTTAACTGGGCGATCCGTTCCTCCATCGTACCATACGGCTGATTATCGACGCGCTGGCGTTTCTCCTCCATCACGACCGATTTCTGTGTTTCAAGACCCTGCTCGGTGAGCTGCAATCCGAGCAGCCGGTCCGATTCGAGCCATAACCCGACTTCAAGCTGGTTGCTAGGAAGCACCATATAGTAATTGGTCTTATCCTCATTCGTATACGCGTTGTTGTAGCCGCCCGCCTGTTCGCAGTACCTGTCGAATGCGCCGCGCGGCACGTTCCGTGAACCATCGAACATCAGATGTTCGAAGAGATGCGCAAATCCCGTCTTCCCGCTTTTCTCGTCTTTCGAGCCGACGTGATAGGCGATATTGATGCAGACAATCGGCAGCGACCGGTCGGGATGAATGACGATTCGCAAGCCGTTATCGAGTTGGGTATAGGTAAAATCGATATTCATCTCCCTCACGATTTTGGGTACGGTAAATAATGGAGTACTGTGGAGTTCCGCGCCGTGAAATATTCCGCGGCAACTTGCTGTACCTGTTGTGCGCTGATTTGTTGAATCTGCGCTTCCTCCTCGTTGATCTTATCCGCCCTGCCGAACTGAACATGATACATATTCAGCAAATCGGCGCGGGACTGAATTCCGAATGCGTTATTGATAAACGAGGCATTCAGGCTGTTGCGCGCTTTCTGAATTTCTTCGTCTGCCGGCCCCGATGCAATCAACGCATCGATCGCGTCCCAGATCGCGCGTTCCAAATCTCCGGCGTCGACGCCGGGACGCGCAACAGCGCGGATAATAAACAGACCCGGCAGTTCCAGCCCGTAGGCGAATGCCGCCACCGACTGCGCGATGCCGAGATCGTACACCAGTTTGTTATAAAAACGGGAGCTTCGACCCGACGAGAGAATGTTTGCCGCGCCTTCGAATTGCATGAACGACGCCGCGCTTTGCTCGGGAATCCGGAACCCAATGACGATGGCTGGAAGAGGAACCGAATCGAAGAAATAATTCCGGACCTGCATCGTCTGCTGTGGTTCCCGGATAAAAGGGCGGTAGGGATTCCGCTCCAACGATACGATACCGCCGAAATGCGTTTGTATCAAATCAAGGGCATTTCCGCTGTCGAAATCGCCGGCAAGGCAGAGGGACGCATTCGCAGGCGTGTAGAACATCCGGTGAAACTGCACCACATCATCGAGAGACGCAGCCGAGATGTCTTCGATACTCCCGATGGTCGGCCATTTGTATGGTTGCAGTTTGAAGGCATGCCGGAACAATTGTTCGAACATCGTTCCGTACGGTTGATTATCGTAGCGGCTCCGGCGCTCTTCGATCACGACGCTTCGCTGGGTTTCAAGATTCTGGCTGCTGATATTCAGGCTCCGCATCCTGTCGGCTTCGAGCCACAACCCGAGTTCATACTGATGCGCGGGGAGCGTCTCGAAATAATTCGTCCGGTCGAACGACGTCGATGCGTTGAGCGTGCCTCCCGCTTCCTGGACGTATTTGAAATGCGCATTTGAAGGAACGTTGGCCGATCCCTGGAACATCAGATGCTCGAATAAATGGGCGAAACCCGTTTTCCCTTCCTGTTCGTTCTTTGAACCGACGTGATACCATAGATTCACTGCCACGATGGGAAGATGATGATCCTCGTGAAGGATGACGTGGAGACCGTTGTCCAGGTCGGCTTCGGTAAAACGGATGTTCACTTCTGTTTATTCTTCCTTTCCGGTATCCGTGCGCCGGGACACCGGTTGCCGCCGGCATATCAGGGCGGTAGGCAACCCGCCGGCGCCGGGATGAAGGTTCTGCGGCTTAGTTAACGTAAATCTGCCAGTATATCTTGCTCCGGATTTCATCGATCCATTTGTCGTACAGTTCGCGCTGTTTCATGTTCCGCGCGTACGCTTCGATCCGGTTGTAATCCTCTTGAAGATCGGGCGAGTGCGGCGGTATTCGGCGGATCACCTGGAATATCGCGTAGGCATAATCGTTTTTCATTTCGATTTTTACCGGCGCGGTGATTTCGCCGGTTTCAAGCGTCTCCTGCGCTGAATAGACTTCCTTCGCGAGCTGTTCCACCTCAACGATGCCAAGACTTCCGCCCGCGGCTTTGGATTTCTCGTCTTCTGAATTCTGCCGCACCAGCGTAGAGAAATCGGCGCCTTTCATTGCTTCTTCGCGCAATGCATTCAACCTGTCGATCGCCGTGTTATCGCTCTCGCCGGTTTTCTTCACCTTGAACAAGATATGCTGCGCTTCAATCGCTTCGCCTTTTTTCTCCCTGAGCCGGATGATATGGAAGCCGAATTCCGTTTCCACAAGGTCCGAGACTTCGCCCGGCTCAAGATTGAACGCCGCTTCTTCGAACGCTTTAACAAAAACGCCCCTGCGGGCCAAACCGAGATTGCCGCCGTTCCGGGCGCTGCCGGCGTCGTCGGAATAGCGTTTCGCCATCTCCTCAAAGCTTGCGCCGTTACGGATACTATCGAGCACCGACTGCGCCAATTTCCTTGTACCTTCCTTGAATGATTCGAGTACACGCGGATAGATAACCAGTTGCTTCAATTCGATCTGTCCGGGAACCTGCGGAAGGCTATCTCTGTACTTGAGATAAAAATCCGTCACTTCGCGCCGGGTAACCTTGATATCGCCGAATTTAAGCGCCTGCAAATCCTGAATTTTAATGCGGTTTCTCACGTCTTCGCGGTATTCGCGTTTCATCTGGGCAATCGTCATACCCGCTTCGCGTTCGAGCCGGTCGCGCGAACCGTACTGTTGTTCCATGTATCTGATCTGCGACTCGAGCTGCTGATCCACCCGATCATCGGAGACGATTATGCTGTCGAGATCAGCCTGAGCAAGGACCAGTTTATCGTCGATCATCGCTTTCAGCACCTGTTTCCTGATCTCCGCATCCTGCGTATTGACCGGATTGCGGCGCGCCATCAGCGCAAGCTGAATCTCCAGTTCGCTTTGGGTCACGACTTCGTTGCCGACAACAGCGACGACGCGGTCGATTACCTGGTTTTGTTGTGCGATTGCCGCCGTGGTATTCAGAATAATCCATGCGGCTACCGCGAGTGCTATTGTTTTCAGCATAATGATATCAGTATCTCGTCCGTAATAATTGCCAGGCCGATCCGGTTGAATATGCCATCCTACTTCGCGTTTCCGCCGATTGCCTCGCTGATTTCATCCTCATGAATGCGAACCTGGTATTTATCCCGCAGTTCCTTGTTTTTCTGGGCCTCTTCAACGTATTCACGTGT
>CAYPBB010000021.1:70204-71881 GCA_964408855.1 uncultured Ectothiorhodospiraceae bacterium | reverse complement strand
ATTCTGCAAAACCTGTCGGAATCTGAGACGGACTAATTCCGATCGTTTACCTTTACTGTCGTTCAGGTCGTCTCGTCCTCATTCCGGATGCGTGCGTCGCGGTTCAGTCGTGAAATGCACCGGGTGAATAAGAGTTACGAAGCTGTCAACAATGACTTACCAATCGAGAGACTCATGTCCAAGGACAAGGTACTAGTAGTCGATGATGATCCGAGTATTGTTCGGGCGATTACGTTCGTGGCGGAAAACGAGGGATACGAATCCGTTTCTGCCGGCGACGGCGAAGAAGCGCTCACTGTATATTCAACGGAATCGCCTGCTCTCGTATTTCTCGACATCCATCTTCCCAAACGCGACGGTTTGGATGTTCTCCGCGTTCTTAAAGAACATAATAATACCGTACCCGTGATTATTATCACCGGCGAAGGCACGATGCAAGCCGCTGTGAAGGCGATGCAATTCGGCGCGTTCGATTATCTTACCAAACCGCTGGATCTGAATTACATCAAGCGGATTATCCGCAATTCCTTGAGGCATGAACCGATATCGACGCCCGAAGGGATGGCGAATATTTCCTTCGGCGACGACAAGTATCAGATCATCGGGAAGAGCGGTTCGATACAGGAAGTGTTTAAAATTATCGGCTCCATTTCCATCACATCGAACTATACCTCGGTGCTGATTACCGGCGAGAGCGGAACCGGGAAGGAACTGGTTGCCAGAGCGATTCACCAGAACAGCAAGTTTTCCGATCAGCCGTTTATTCCGATCAATTGCACGGCGCTGCCTGAAACCCTGATGGAATCGGAGTTGTTCGGACACGAGAAAGGCGCGTTTACCGGCGCCGTCGAACGGCGGCTCGGGAAGTTCGAAATCGCGAAACACGGAGCCATCTTCCTCGACGAAATCGGCGATCTTTCCCTGAACCTGCAACAGAAGCTGTTGCGCGTGCTTCAGGAGCGCGAGTTCGAGCGTCTGGGCGGCAACCTGACATTGCCTGTTCACGCGCGGTTTATTACTGCAACCAACCGCGACCTCCCTCAGATGGTGAAAGAAGGGAAGTTTCGCGAGGACTTGTATTTCCGTCTCAAGGTAGCCGATATCAAGCTCCCGCCGTTACGCGAACGGCGCGACGATCTTGAATTGCTGATGATGTATTTCCTCGATAAATACAACAGGCAGGTAGGTAAATTCATTAAGGGCTTCGGACCCGATGTATTCACGCGGTTAATCAATTATCCTTTTCCCGGGAACGTCCGGGAATTGGAAAACATCGTACATCGCGCCGTTATCCTTACCACTCGCGATGTGATTGTTACCGATGTCCTGGATCTGAAGCCTGAAACACCGCCGACAGATGTCAACCTCGAATTCCCGATCATCAGCACGAACTTCAGCGAGTCGAGAGAATATATTCTTGATCTGTTCGAGAAGCAGTTTGTCAGCACGATTTTGCAGCAATACATGGGCAATGTCTCGGCTGCCGCCAACGCTTCAGGCATGACGCGTCAAAATTTGCACCGATTGATCGCGAAGCACGGGATAGAAGTCGACGAATTCAAATGAGCTCTGTGCTATTTGTCCGCAGGTGTAACGTCTCGATGACATATCTGTAAAGCAAGAGTTGACCGTGAGCAAGACAAACGCCCGAATTTTGTAGATTCGGGCATTTTTTTA
>CAYPBB010000021.1:28893-70194 GCA_964408855.1 uncultured Ectothiorhodospiraceae bacterium | reverse complement strand
AATACAATAAAGTAGACTCGTCGCAAAGAACAGTCTGACCCTCCTTACACTTTGTTGACAGCGCGAAGAAGAGACCGTCTCACTCTTCTTCGCATTTTTTTTGCCCTACCGCCGCTACCGTTATTCAATACATTCCCGCTTCTTGATTCCCTTAATTGTACCCGGATCAGTCTAAGGGACGGAATACGCCCATAAAAAAGAACCCCCTTACATCCGGCAACCGAGAAGCGGACAAGGGGGTCCAGCCGCGCCTGTAACAGGCACGGACCAGTCAACTGAGTATTACTTATGACGCGTATGGTTCATAGAAGGTAAAATACGGAACATTCCTTTTCGATGGATGGCGCATTATTCCTCGTACCACGATAGTATCGAGAGCGCCCCGGTCGCAGGGAAGAACGGCGGCGATTTCTTCATCAGACGTGCATCATACTTGTAAATCTGATCGTATCCGTACTTGCTGCCGTAGGTCGTAAGCTGCGCCTCGCCTTCCGTCCAGCCGCCCGCGTAAATCCAGTCCACGCGCTGCCCGCCGAACACCATGCTTGGGAGTTTGTAAAGGTCCTCGGTGCATGCGCCTTTGTAGTAGCTGAAATACGAGCCGCAGGTGATAAGATCTGTTTTGTTGTTCTCTGGAGTGTTTGCTGCAAACAAGTAGTTCGTTGAAACGACGCCAAAAAAATCGTCGGAGTTCGGATTTGTGAACGGATCGTCTTTGTATACGACATCGTCTTCGAACCATACATTCCCGTTGTACTTTCTTGGATCGACGGTCATATTACTCGAAGAGACGGAAGGGGATTCCTTTTTGTCTTTATCGAGGACGCCGAGCGTTATGTTCCCGTCGATCGTGCCTTTGATGCGGACATTGCCGTTCGGGACGAGCACGGCTCCGTTGAACTCCTCGCCGGAAGGAACCATGTTCTCGAACCGCGTGGTAATCCACCCCTGCGCTTTTGCGACCGCCGGATCGCTCGGCGGGCTGCACCGTTTTCCTTTCGTGCTGAAACTTGTATCGCTAAGAAGGAACTCCTTGTATGTTATTGAGCCATCATCATTGAAGACGATGGATACATTTCTATCGGCGGTAAACGTGACGCCGATCTGGTGTTTCCCCTCTTTGGAGTAGCTACCGGTAGTGCATGCATTTTTAAGCTGTTCCGAGAATTCATTCGGCAGTCCGATATGCACTCCCGTTTCGAATCCCTGCTGGAAATCCGGTTTGGCTGGAGTCGAGGTTGCGCTTTTCCAGAGAAGGTCGGACGTGACTTTGCCTTTGAACGTCGGTTTACCGTCCAGCCTGAGCGCGCGCGCAGGGTCCGGGGCGCCGCTTTTGAAGGGGACATTTATGTGAACCGGACCGTCAAACACGGTTCCACCTGGGTAGTATCCGGAGGTTCCGAAGTCGTTCACGTAGAGAACGAACTTTCCAAAGCTCGTTGCCTGCATTACAATCGTCACACGTCTTGTGATGCCGAAGTATGCCCCCTCCGATACGACGGTAACCCGACCGCCGTATTTTGCCGTGTCATATCTGGTAATTCGAAGTTTTCCGCCCTGGAAATCTGCATTATCGAGCCCTTCAGTGCTTGGTTTCCACGCTGGACTGACAAAGAACCGGTTTGCGGCAATGTTTGCCCCCGTCAGTGCGATACGGTATGCGACTTCGTTCACATAGTGATCGACGAAGTTTTCATTGACAAGACTCGATATGGAGTTGTTGTTGGTATTGTAGTACATCAGTACCAGTCCGAAACCAACAACGATGATGAGTGCAGCTTTTCCGCCCATAAATGATCCTCACGAACAGCTTTTGTATGTTATGAATTACTTGTATCTCAGGTTTGGTATTGCCAGCCGGATTTGTTTCCAGTAGGCGGTTGCGTTGTAGTTTTCCTGCTGCGCGTTGAAAAACGGGCTTTCGCATGTCACGGTAATCGAGATTGTGGCTATCGTCCCGAGATTCGATATCGGAAGGCTTAGAAGACCGCCAGTGTAATCGAAATACTCGAAACGCAACTCCACAATTCCATAGCTTCCGTTCGAAACGCCTGCGCCGTTGATTTTTCGGAAAAATGGGAGATCGTCGGGATTCGGCGTTTTTGTCAACGCGCTTTTCGAACCGACAGAATACTCCACGGTTTCCTGCGATCCGTTATTATCGAGGTCGGCGTAAAATTCAATTTTCTCCTTCGCCACCGATTTCAGAGCATTTGCGGCGTATGCCAGATTTTCCTGGCCTCTCTGATATCCGATTTTCCGGAAATCGTATTCAAGCATGCTGGTGAGTTCCACCAGGTTCCTCTGCACCATGTACTCGGAAGTGAATTGCGCCGATTGCTGACTTGTATTGTTGAACGCGCGCATCATGTTCAGCATCAGCATGCCGCCAATGATCAACGATCCCATGATATCGAGAAGTGTGCTGGTTCCCATTGTACGCGCCTTTCCTAGTATTTCCAGTAACTGTTTACCGCCGTCAGCACGATCGGCTGCGGCAGACTGGGGCTTGTGATAGTGACGATAATCTGTTTATCCCACGTCGGCGTGGTAGTGGACTCGAAGTCGTTCGTCGCATCGACGTAGGAGACCGTGGAAGAAATGTTGAACACTGCAGAAGGAAGGGAATCCACTTTCGCGGTATACCCGTGGTAGTCGTCGAAATCGTTGAATTTTGCGGCATCGGGTTTGCCGCTGGTTTTTTCGTTCGATGCGCATCCCAGGCTCGTGGCGGCGGTAAAGCTAGCGCTTGTCGGCTTCCCGTTGGCGTCCGGGTAAGCATCGGCATAAATCGTTTTTTCGTCGAACTTCAGCGCGAATGCGTTATCGATGGTCGACTTCGCGAGCGCAACAGCCATGATCTTGAATTTCGCTTGGTTGACGTCATCGGAAACGCCGAGCTCGTTTCTGCTCAGATTCAGGATCTGCAGACCGAAAAGCGTAATGGCGCCAAGAGTGAGCATCATCTGACCAGTGTTCATATGCGGTATATCGTCTGCTGGTGATACATTACGTTTGGTGTCAGTGCCTGCCCGGAATTCGTTGCTGTTGTTATCATGGTTCGTAGAAGGAACCTTACAATTTCCTTACAAAACGGGCCGAAATCGGCACTTTTGTTAATTTCAATTTGACGAACTGTAAACTCCGGTAAGACGCAAGCTGCGGATGGCGGCGTAATTTCAGCAAGAACGCATATCCATCGTTGCGCACCTGAATATGGGCAATATTTGTACCAGTTAATGGGAATCTGCACAATGATACATGCAATATTGACGTGATGCCATAAAAAACTGAACGGTGCGCAAAAAAACGAATGATTATATACCGGATAACAGGTACGTGACGGTGCGGCGTACCTGTTATCCGGTAGAAACTAGGCGATGCTAGTACTGACTAGTGAATGTGGCAGGAGAAGGGCGGGGGCAAAAAAAGAACCCCTTTCATCCGGCAACCGAGAGCGGCGAAAGGGGTACGCCCACCGCCCTTCGAGAGGGCGGCGGGATCATTGATCGTTCAATGAATGATATAGATCATTATTCTTCGTACCAGGAAAGAATCGACAATGCGCCTGTGGCGGGGAAGAAAGGCGGCGATTGCTTTTGCAGACGCGGATCGTATTGGTAGATCTGATCGTAGCCTTTCTTGGAACCGTAGGTGGTGTATTGCGCCTGACCTTCCGTCCATCCGCCGCGGTAAATCCAATCGAGCCGCTGACCGCCGAACACCATGTCCGGAAGCGTCCAAAGGTTCTCTGTAATTGCGCCCTTGAACCGGCTGAAATACGAACCGCAGGTGATGAGATCGGTTTTGTTGTTGGCTTCGGTGTTGGCGGCGAACAGGTAATTCGTGCAGACAATGCCGAACATATCGTCCGATGCCGGATTGGTCAACGGATCGTCCTTGTAGAGAACGTCGTCTTCGAACCACACATTGCCCCGGTAGGAATTCGGACTTACGGAGAATGGATTAGAGCTCGTCGTCAGTGTCGGAGCGACCTTGTTGTCCTTGTCGAGCACGCCGAGCGTGATGTTGCCGTCGATCGTGCCTTTGATGCGCACGTTGCCGTTCGGTACCATCACCGCACCGTTAAACTCCTCGCCCGCAGGAACCATGTCCTCGAAACGAGTGGTGATCCAGCCCTGCGCTGCGGCTACTGCCGGATCGCTGGGAGGATCGCACCGCTTGCCCTTGGTATTGAAGCTGGTATCGCTGAGCGCGAATTCCTTGTACGTGATTGTACCGTTGCTGTTGAAGACGATGGACACGTTTCTATCGGCATTGAATTTTACGCCGACCTGGTGGGTACCGGATTTCGAATAGCTACCCACATCGCATGCGTTCTTGAGCTGTTCTGCAAACTGATCGGGCAGGGATATATGAACGCCGCTTTCGAATCCCTGCTCGAACTTCGGCGTCGCAGGCGTTGAAGTAGCGCTCTTCCACATGATATCGGAGGTTACCTTTCCCTTGAACGTCGGGCTCCCGTCGAGCCGAAGCGCGCGCGCCGGATCGGGAACGCCGCTTTTAAAAGGGACGTTGATATGCACCGGACCGTCGAATACCGTTCCGCCGGGATAGTGTCCCGATGTGCCGAAATCGTTTACGTACAACACGAATTTACCGAAACTCGTCGCCTGCATAACGACTGTCACACGGCGCGTCGTTCCGAAATACGAGCCTTCGGAGACAACCGTGACCCGTCCGTTGTATGCTGCCGTATCATATCTGGTGATGCGGAGCGTGCCTCCGGAAAAATCTGCGTCGTCGAGTCCCTCTGTGCTTGGTTTCCATGCAGGCGATACGAAAAAGCGGTTCGCAGCGATATTCGCCCCTGTAACCGCTATTCTATAGGCGACTTCGTTGACATAGTGATCGACGAAGTTTTCGCTCGCCAGACCGGCAACCGAATTATTGTTGGAACTGTAGAACATCAGTACGATGCCGAATCCAACAACAATAATGAGAGCGGCTTTTCCACCCATAATACGTCCTCACCTATTTCATTAGTGGTTTGATTGCTATTTATATCTGAGATTCGGGATTGCCAGACGGATTTGCTTCCAATATGCCGTCGCGTTGTAGTTTTCCTGTTGGGCATTGAAATACGGACTCTGACAGGTCACGGTGATCGATATTGTCGCGATCTCGCCCAGGTTCACAATCGGGAAAGGCAGTAGTTTACCGGTGTAATCGAAGTACTCGAGGCGGTACTCGGTAAGTCCATAACTGCCGATCTGATTGCCAACACCGTTGATCTTTCTAAAGAAGGGCAAATCGTTCGGATTCGGAGTGCTTGTGAGTCCGGAAGCCGATCCGGTAGAATACTCCACGGTTTCCTGCGATCCATTGTTATCGAGGTCGGCATAGAACACGATCTTGTTTTTTTCGCAGGTCTTCAACGCCAGGGCGGCGTACGAAAGGTTTTCCTGTCCTTTCTGGTATCCGATCTTGCGGAAATCGTATTCGAGCATGGTCGTCAGTTCAACCAGGCTCCGTTGCACCATGTATTCCGAAGCATATTGCGCCGATTGCTCGCTAGTATTGTTGTAGGTCCTCATCATATTCAGCATGAGCATGCCGCCGATGATGACGGAACCCATAATATCGAGTAGTGTACTAGTACCCATTTCCGCAGCTCCTGCCTAATATTTCCAATAACTGTTGACTGCCGAAAGCACCACGGGACGGGAAAGGCTCGGGCTGCTCACGGTTACGGTTATTTGTTTATCCCATTTTAAACTGTTCGTGGGCACAAAACCGTTTTCCGCATCGACATAGGTCACGGTAGACGATATGTTGAACACCGCCGACGGCAAGGTGTCCACGACTGCGGAATACCCATTGTAATCATCGAAATCATTGAACTTAGCCGCATCGGGTTTCCCTCCGGTCATTTCGTTGGAGGCGCAGCCCAACCCGCTGGCCGCTGTAAAGCTCGACGACGTGGGGTCGCCGTTTGCGTCGGGATATGCATCGGCGTAAATGGTATTCGCGTCAAATTTGAGCGCAAACGCATTATCGATGGTGGATTTTGCCAATGCAACGGCCATAATATTGAACTTCGACTGGTTCACATCGTCCGATGTCGAGAGTTCGCTGCTGTTGAGATTGAGAAGTTGGAGCCCGAAGAGGGTGATTGCTCCCAGTGTTAGCATCATCTGTCCGGTATTCATAGTTGTGCCTTGCCGATCAAGGGTGTATGGTGATAAATGATTTTCTGCTGCCGAAAGGTCATAGTATAATGATAGAAAACAGCCAAGAAATATGCCATCATCATAAAACGTTCAAGCAAAGAATGCGGCGGAGGCGGCAACCTGTTACGAATCAAGAACTTGTGTGTATGGGGGAGAGGATGCAGGAAGGATACAAAATGTTGCAATATTTGCAATATTTTGTAGTATTTGCACGAATGGTGATGACAATCCGCTTTTTACACTGATAAAATTGCAAGTGTAAAAACAGAATTGACAACAGTCATTTTCGTTTGACGCTTGTTATCGAACGAAATCGCCAATTCTGCGATTTTTTGATTCAACGTGTCAAACGTACATATGCTATTGCAATATCCATGCCAATAATATGCTCTTGGCATTGCCTGAAGTGGGGATGGCTGATCCCGGTTGCAGGAGAAGAATAAAACCCACACATTCTACAAATACCTACTTATGGGTATGCTTAGATTTCATTATTTTTCAGACGCAATGCCTTTCCCGTCTCTGGGCGAAACTGAGGCCTGGATCGGACAATACCTGTTTTCAATCCCAAAAAACGCGTATCTTTCATGACAAACGCGAATGCACGCATTTTCAGGAATGCACGCATTTTACGGAAGATAGATCAATCGCGGTCAGTTATGTCCCTTGGCGAATTCATGAGATCCAGAACTGCGGTGAAACTGTACGTATTCGCCGCAACGCTGTTTATTTTATTCTTTTTGTTCGATGCATGGATCATGCCTGCGATAGTCCATTCCCGAGCCGAGATCCAGATTCCCGATGTGTCCAAGATCCCGTTCGATAAAGCCGCAGAAATTCTTGATGCAGCCGGTTTGAATGCGATCGATGCCGGAACCGCTCCAAACGCGAAAGTACGAGAAGGAAATGTCCTGTACCAGAATCCGCCGGCAGGCGCAATTGTCCGGGAAGGACGCAATGTGTATCTGACGATGAGCGGAGGGGAACAGAAGCTCGTTATGCCGAATCTGCGCGGACGATCGCTCCGCGATGCCAAAATTACCCTCGAACGGCTTGAACTGCGCGTCGGGATGGTCGCCTTTGATATTTCCGATCTGCCCGCCGAAACAGTCGTTTCGCAAAGCGTCCCTGCAGGGCGAACATTGAAAGCGAACCGGAGTATCGATCTGGTTGTAAGCATGGGCAAGGACATGAAGCAACTGGACGTACCGTACCTCGTCGGATTGAAGATTGCCGATGCTCAAAAGCTGCTTGCCGAAAACGGATTGAAGCTCGGGAAGGTTGTGTACAAAGCCGATCCGGATTATTCGCCGAATACCATCATCGCGCAGTCGCCGTCGGCAGGCGACAAAGTGGATCCCAACATGCCGATCGATATTACCGTTGTCCGGTAAGGCCCGGAAGTCATGACCATCAACGAGATGCTTCACCAGGTTGCATTGCTGTCGGGTGGGAAGTATTCGAGAAAAGGGAAAACCGGTTCAATCCGGATCAATCTTCCAAGCGGAAGGTCGCAATTGATCTACGGACGGGTACAGAATTTCATGCACGAGCGCATGGGTATGCTTTTTACCGAGGTCGGCAGAATCCATCCGGGTATCGATCTGCTTACGCTCCTCGAATTGAACGGATTACTGAAGTACTCGAAAGTGACCGTCGTCGATAAAGTGGATGTCGTTCTGATCGCGGTGTTCGATCTGGCGAAAACTTCGGTTATGGAATGCGCTCCCATTCTGCAGGAACTGGCCAGCGTCGCCGACGAACTGGAACGGATGCTGATCGGTTCAGATGCCCATTAATTTCTCGCCGGCAATGGAAAGCGGCGATATCAGTTTCAATCCTTCCGCATAGTCTCCTCCCGCCAGAAATCCGTAACGCCGCGACCGGGCTTCGAGCGATTCCATGAATCCCTGCGAACTGATATACGTTTGCGGTTCATCGTCCGTTGCGCCGGGTGTATGGAACTGCGACCGGTATGCGGCGATTGCAGCGCGCTTTTGCTCCATGTATCCGGAAATATCGACAAGAAGATCGGGCGCGAAGTCGTTGGTGAGCATATAATAGTATGCCCTGCGCGGGCGGTACGGTTCAAGATGCGTCCCGCCGCCCTGGACTTTCCCTACACCGCTGTAAAATAGGGCATCCTTTACGAGCCGGCTGCCGTGTTCGTGGTCGGGATGCCGGTCGTGAGGATATGGAAGCAGAACAGTACCGGGAGCGTATGTCCGAATCGTTTCGATAACCTTCCATCGGTTCTCAGGCGTATCCGCAATATCGCCGTCCGGAATACCCAAATTAATCCGTGCGTCCAGATTCAGTATTCGCGACGCCTCTTCCGTTTCCTGCCGGCGAAGTGCGGGATTCCCCCTCGTGCTTAATTCGCCTTGCGTCAGATCGGCAATGGCAGTCGTTTTGCCGGCGGCTTTTGCCGCCAGAAGAATGCCCGCGCAGTATAATTCGGCGTCGTCGGGGTGCGGTGCGAATGCGAGTAGATCGATCTTCATGATTATTGTTGTTTGTTCGATTCCAGCGCTTTTAGCTTTTCTACGACCGCCTGCCGGTTCGGATCGTTCGGCTTTGAAACGGAAAGGCATTTCGCGTACGACTCGATTGCCAGATCTGCTTTCCCTCCCTGTTCGTATACCATCGCCTTGAGCATATATGGTTTGGAGGGGTAATACGACTGCTCGATCGCGTTATCGAGAATACGCACCGCTTCCCACGAACGGCCGATATTGAATTGCAGCGCAGCCATGTTGCAGTAAAACTCCTCGTTCTTTGGATCGAGAGTGATGGCATTTTCGTAGAGAATCAGCGCATCTTCCACCAAACCCTGCTGGGCTTTGATGGTCGCCTGATTATCCTTCGAACCGGCGTGTTTCGGATCGAGGCGTTTGATCCCGTTCAAACAGGTGCGGGCTGTTTCGTTATCGCCCAGCTCGTAGGCGCAGATCATCATCAACCGCAGGACGTATGTGTTCAACGGCGCAATTCCGGAAGCCTGCAGAAGTCCGGGCATCGCAGCCCGGTAGTTTTTGTTTGCCACCATTTCAGCGGCCTGTTTAAGTAACGCGCCGGCAAGCGTGTATTTGGCATCGAGCGAATACGGGTGCTGTTGGATAATCGTTATCAGCGACCGTATCGCGACCGTATCGACTCTGTCCCGAAGAATCTTTGCAGCTCGGTATATATCAGTCCGCGTTTCGAACAGCGTTTGTATCATCGTCACAGTGGAGTCCGGAATGTCTGCTACGAGACTGCGGCTGAACGAACGGCTCTTCAACACCAGTTCAAACAGATCTGCCGCTCTCGAACCGGTAACAGGGCCGCGATACAGCCGTTCCGCGCTCGGAAAAGACACAGGCGCCCGGCGTGCATCGACTACGTCGAGAATGTTGCCGTTCCCAGCATATTCCGCGGCGAGATATTCCCACGAGGGAAGACCTGTGGTAAGGAGCGCGAAGGCATTCGCTGGTGTTTCGGATAAGCGCGCGAGAGTTTGCCGGCTGCGTTCTGTAAACCGGATATCCTTGCGCGATCCGGTGATGGCGATCATTCCGCTGTTCGGATTGAGCGTGCCGGTCCACACGTTGATATGTGAAAATGCCTTCCCCATGGCAACATGGATTGCCCCAAGCGCGCCCGGTTCGAGTTCGTGAAGCGGCAGCCACTGAACGAAGATTCCCTCGTCCGCCAACGAGCGCGCCGCATTCATGTAGTATTCCTCGGTGAAACGAGCCGTCGTCCGATACGGATCGGCGAAAGGTTCGCCGGAAATGACGACATCGAACCGCTCGTTGTTCCGCGCAAGAAAGGCGGGAAGACGCTCGGACCGGAATGTGTACGGTTTCTCGATCTTTTTCTTGTTCAGCTTCAACCATGCGCGGTATAACCGGAGTACCGAGGGATTGCTCTCGACTATTGTTATCGATGCCGGATTGTACAATTCGAATATGCGGTACTTCTCGAACGATCCCATCCCGAGCATCAGAACGCGGCCGGGATTCTCGTGCAGCAGCATGGGAAGATGGATGATGCGCTCCAGATCGGCGCGGACGTCGCGCGAGCTCTGGGTTAGCGCCGTGGCTTGATTCCAGAAGAGCGTCGAGAAGGGATCGTCGTAATTCCGCGCCTTGAGCAGAGTCGTCATACCGCCTTTCGTCGTATCCTGACCGATGACCTGGTACGAGGAGGGATCGAACAGGTTCTCGAACTCGGGTTCCGTTGTAGCGAACAAAGGGTACACGACAATGAAGACGACTGCCGCTGCGGAGATAATACGTACCAGCTTCGAGAGATTCGGCAATGTGAATACCAGCAAGGCGGCCGGGAGTGCCAATGCTATCGCCGATATCGATACGACGGTTTGGAGCGATAGCATTGCGCCCGAAGGAACTGCCGCAAACCATACGACGACAATTGCAGTGAGGGCTAGTTCAACCCATTTCATCCAACGCGGCTCGTTTGTCCGGCTGTTCGAATTCCTCATGCCGAGAAGCGCTCCGATGCAGCCCGACGGGAGGAGCCCGAGAAGCGCGAAGTATTGGAAGTGGAGCGCCGCGATTCCCGTATTGTTGTAGTAGGCGATATACAAATCGGAAAAAATGGATGTATTCCAAAGAAACACACCGCCGGCCAGAGAGAACGCGCAAACACCGAGAAGGATAGCGAAGACAAGGTCTTTCCGTTCGGATGGAATGCGCCGGCTGAGCAGCAACCCGGTTCCTCCTGCAAGCATGATACCCGGAAGGAGCCAGGAAAACAGCGCTTCGTTCGAAAGAAGGAATAGCTGCGCTTTGTCGATAAGCAGAGCCGTCGATAAGGCGAAAAGAAGCAAACCGATGACTGTGGTAGCGTTCTGAACGGATGCGCCGGGTAAGGTGAATTTGGACTCCTTTTTCCGTGCAGGCTTTTTCGCTGGAATTGGTTCATTCTTGCCGGGATTTGCAGTTTCGATGGCCGCCGGTTTCAGCAACGGCAATCCTGCGGTCAGAAGGGAAGTGACAATTGCGAGAATGGCCGGGGATACTTCGGGAAGCGCCTGTTGATGCAGGTAGGCCGCAATTGCAGCCGCGGCGAGCGCTGTTGCCATTCCTTGGGTCGTCTCGATTTCGGCGCGAATACCAGAGATGGCCGATAATAGTAGCAACGGAAGTGTTACTGCAACAAGATAGAAGGCAATTGTCAGGAGCAAGTTGAGGACGCCGAACTGTCCGATAAATGCAGCATTATCGGTGAACCGGTAGATAATGTAGAGAAGGAACGGAATGGCGGCGGCGATTCCCGCTGCCGTCCAGTTCCACAGTGTAGCGTCTGCTCCTGGCCGGGGAAGCGGGAGCCGGAGGACGATCCAAATACCTGCAAGGGCGCATGCGGCGAGGAGCGGACCGTTACCGAATTCCGGCGATGGGAGGACGAACGAGGCAATGAACGCGCCGAGCGACAGGATAAAACCGGCAACAGCGCCAAAGTATGATGATCTCAGCATGAAAATAATTTCCGCAATTATGGTTTTAATCGCAACGGAGCGACTGACGCGGCAATGACACGCAGAAATCGAAAGCGATACATCCGCATCGGGCGCTGGTTCGGTCTGCCGACCTAATTCGTTTAAAATAGCGAACTTTCACGTATTATGTTTATTGCGTGTTCGCCTTCTTCCGTTGAATCGCAATAGACTGCCGCTAAAAAATTTGACGGTGTTTGACAATGATTGATCGAACTCGTATATTATACGTCTCTATTTGAATTGACCTAAGTAGGCCGAACAGGAGATAGCCGTGGCAAAGCAACAGACATTTGGCGATAAAGCCAAGGGCAAAGTAAAGAGCGACACAATCAGCGTGAAGTGCATTTTTTCGGTTCAGGACGAAACGAAAGGCACATGGAAGTTCAAGGAACGCGTTGTCCGCGTGAAGGACGTTAAAGACGCAGAAAGCGCCAAACCGTTTTAGGTGATGACAATGAAAGAAAATCTCCATCCAAGATATTACAAATGTGAAGTGAGCTGCAGCTGCGGCGCCACATTCACAACGCGGTCTACGAAACAGACACTCAAAGTGGAACTTTGCTCTGAATGCCACCCGTTTTTTACCGGGAAGCAAAAGATTATCGATTCTGCGGGTCGTGTTGAGAAGTTTAACAAGCGTTACGCTAATTTCAAGCGTACTAAATAGGAGACGAAGTACGAATGAGAGGTCCCAGAAGAGCAGTGCGCCGCAGACCGGCTACCGTTTCGAAACGCCGTCCGGATCCGTTTGCAGGGAAAGACGCCATATACGTCGATTACAAGGATCATAAGTTCCTCGAGCGCTTCACGAACGATCAGGGCAAAATCCTGCCCCGCCGTTTGACCGGACTCACCGCAAAGAACCAGCGCCGTATTGTCGAAGCAATCAAGCGCGCGCGCTACATGGCTTTTCTCCCCTTCGTGGGCGAAGGCTTAAAGTAAGAAATCGAGGTATAGAACCATGGCTCGCAAGTGTCAGATAACCGGGAAAGGTCCGCTTGTCGGTAATAACGTGTCGCACGCGAACAACCGCAGCAAGCGCCGTCAGCTTCCCAACCTTCAGAAGAAACGCATTTACCTGCCGGAAGAAAAACGCTTTGTAACCGTTCGTATCAGCGCACGCGCGTTGAAGACGATCAACAAAAACGGCGCAAAAGTAACGCTCCAAAAGGCGGGATTGATCTAATCTTGAGAACGTGATGGAAAATATCCAGCTTCGGCTGGGTGTTTCCATCGCGGTAGTTTCGTTTTTTCCTATCAGCAAAGAACCCGGAGAGGTGGGTGAGTGGCTGAAACCACCGGTTTGCTAAACCGACGTACTCTGCAAAGGGTACCGAGGGTTCGAATCCCTCCCTCTCCGCCCGTAAAAGTCCGGCTAATCCCCGGACTTTTTGTTGTTGTGTACAGAGCTACCGAGGGTGAGCGAAGCGAAATCCGGTCCGTCATGGGCCGGATGCAGACACCCCTGCCGGATTCGAATCCCTCCCTCTCCGCCCGTAAAAGTCCGGTTAATCCCCGGACTTTTTGTTGTTGTGTACAGAGCTACCGAGGGTTGAGCGAAGCGAAATCCGGCGCTTGCCGGACTAGACCGACGCCCGGTTTGAAAACAGCGGCGAATGTGATATTTCAGTAAAGCCCGGAGAGATGGGTGAGTGGCTGAAACCAATCCGGCGGTTGCCGGACTAAACCGTCGTAGTGCGCAAGCCGAAGCGCAGCGTAGGTCCGGCTCAGACGGATGCTACCGAGGGTTGAGCGAAGCGAAATCCGGTCCGTCATGGGCCGGATGCAGACACCCCTGCCGGATTCGAATCCCTCCTTCTCCGCTCGTGAAAGTCCGGTAAATCCCCGGACTTTTTGTTGTGTACAGAGCTACCGAGGGTTGAGCGAAGCGAAATCCGGTCCGTCAAGTGCCGGATGCAGACACCCCTACCGGATTCGAATCCCTCCCTCTCCGCTCGTGAAAGTCCGGCTAATCCCCGGACTTTTCATATTTGTGCAAGTTTATAATCGTAGGATGATCGATCGCACGATGCCTATTGGATTATTTGCCTCTCCAGTTGAACGAGTCAGACAGTATCTACGCCCCCAGGCAACCTTTGCAATAGGGTATCGATTCTAAATTTCTGTGTTTGTGTCCCCACCTGTATTGAATAAGTAGCGGATGCTCCCAAAGCTCACGTATGGTGTTGTGTAAAATGTTGCCGAGCAATACGGGACCCTCAGGAGTACGGCCGGTAAGGCAACAGAGCGGCACGCAGCCGTCCGTTTGAATTTCAAGTGCGCGCGAAGGGTAGGTGCAATGCGGATAGGCATGAGCGTGTGCGGTATGCGATACGAATACATCATCGCTATACGCCAGGTTGTGTTGCTTGGCGACGTATTGGACGATGACAGTTTCGCGAAACGGTTACCCATTCCTGTGGCGTCAACCGAAAACAAGCGTATGTATTCGCATCCTTGATTTCGTGGATTGTTGACGCGGGCGAAAGTCACCGGGTTGTGCAACCTAACGGTTTTGCTCCCGTAGACTTTGAGAACAGTTGCATTAGTCGTCCATTATCTTCCCTGCCACAAAAGGGATATGACATAAAAGGAGGAATTCCTCTAATGAAAGCCATTGTATTCCATAAATACGGATCGAGAGATGTTCTGGCGCTCGAAGATGTGCCAAAGCCCGTTCCCGGCGAACATGAAATGCTTGTTCAGGTGCATGCATCATCGGTCAATGCTGCCGATTGGCACTTATTCAGGGGCGATCCGTACTTTGCGCGGTTTATGTTCGGATTTCCAAATCCGAACATAACTGTGCCCGGCGCCGACGTTGCTGGTATTGTGATTGAGGCAGGAAGTGGCGTAACCCGTTTCAAGCCGGGCGATGAAATAATCGCCGATAAAGGCGGTAGCGGATTTGGCGGGTTTGCTGAATTCGCGGTTGTTCCCGAAAGTGCAGCTGTTTCGAAGCCTGCGACATTGCCATTCGAAGAGGCGGGTTGTATTCCGCTTGCGGGACACACCGCGTTTCAGGCTCTTCGTTCGGCGGGACAACTTGCCGAAGGAAACGATGTGTTGATTTATGGCGCATCCGGTGGGGTGGGGAGCTTTGCGGTGCAGATTGCTCATGCGTTCGGCGCCAACGTAACAGCAGTATGCAGCGGCAAAAACACCGGACTCGTAGCCTCGTTGGGCGCATCGACGGTGGTAGATTATCAGCGCGAGGATTTCACCGCATCCGGGAAAAAGTTCGATCTTATACTTGCGGCAAACGGCAACCGAAAACTGTGCGATTTTAGAAACGCTCTCAAACCTGGGGGGAGGTATGTGCAAACAGGCGGTTCAATGTCACAATTCTATAAAGTCGTTGCATTTGGGCCGTTTCTTTCCACAGGCGGGAGGAAATTGGCGCCGTTTCTGCAAAAACAAAACACAGATGAATTGGCGGACCTCGTTGCACTCGTTGCCAATGGCAAAGTACGTCCGGTGATCGATAGATTCTACAATCTGGAAGAAGTCCCCGAAGCCATCCGGTACATGGAAGATGAACATCCGCAGGGAAAAATCGGGATCAAAATCTCCTCGTATTGAGTTGCACGTAGCTGAAAAAGCCCATCATAGCGATGGGCTTTTCTTACTGATACCTCCTGTTTCACCGAAGGTCGATGTCTGCGTTTAACAACTCGTTTAGCGCACTCACTCGATGCCCGATCGGGAAATCACGGGTGCCGCCGCTTTCCTCCGAAAAATGTTGCTATTTGACGAAGATGCGTCTATTGACAATACCAAAGGTAGTCACTATCCTGGCGATATATGCACCTGGAGCGATGTTGCGCGTATCGACAGTTAATTGATTACCAGAAGCTGGATAACTTGCATGAAGTCTGCCGCTCAAATCGTGCAGTTCAACGCGTTGCAAACCCTCTACGGATATCTGTAGGAAACCGCTGGAGGGGAGCGGATAAATTGATATCGACGAATTGTCCGGAAGAGCGGCGATTCCTGTAGGTGTCGAGCCAAACTCATCCGCGCCGACGTCGGGAAGATCGACGATGGAGCCGCAATCGATATCGTGCGTACGGTCGGGGGTGGCGGTACCGGAGTTCACGGCGGGTCCTGCGCCGAAAACGAGATGGAGATCGCCGGTGTATGCATTCACGAAATCGCCCGCCGCTGCGTTGGTGATATTCGTTGTCAGCGTGCATGACGCCCCGTCGCGATTGTCGAAAATTGCCTCGTCGGTGTAATTATTCATGATAACGCAGCCCGCCGTTTGCGGAAACCGCGCTTCGATGCCCCATTGCCATCCTCCCGGCGAATACACCGTGTTGTTGATCACTTTTGCATTGGGCGCGTAAATCAAACCGATCCCGAAATCGCTGTCAGCATATCCCAGGACAAAGTTGTTACGGATGATGCCGCCCGTATGACTAACGCCGCCTTCGCCTGCATTCCCGAACGATATCCCGAAGTCGCATTCAATAATCCGGTTGCGTTCAACAATGGTACCTCCCGATCCCTGCCAGGCGAGAATTGCGGGCCCGGCAAGATTGGACGTGAGCGCCGGATTGTGCTTGATGTTGCGAATGGTGTTATCGCGGATTATCCAGTCGTGGGAGTTCAGGATATCGATGCCGTTGGTGTACCAACCATCGTCGCCGTCGTCGAGCGTCGTGGTGTATTCGAAGGTCGAGCATTCGATGATGCCGTTGTTTTTCGGAGCCAGTGCCGTGCCTCCGCTTGCTTTAAAGATTTGCTCTCCGCAATCAACTCCTCGCACGTTATGGAACACGCAGTTATCCGCGCCGGGATTGACGAAGAATCCATGTTTCTGCACTTCCCGCACCGTCACATCGGCTACGGTGACGTTGTCCGCATCGATATAAAAGCCCATTCCCAGACCGGAGGCGTCCATTCCTTCGCCTTCTACGATTACATCGTTCCGATTGCCTGTCGTCGACCTGATCGTGATATCCGGCTTGTAGACATTGATGAACACAGACGTGCTGACCTGGTACACGCCGCTGTTCATATAAATGGTGGTTTTCCCGCTTGCGCTGCCGATCGCGTTGTTCAGTTCGGTCGTGTTGTTGACGTAGACGACCGTTTCATTCGGAAGCGGAGCGGAAAGGGGATCGCAATTGCATTGCGATCTTGTTTGCACGGGAATGATGAACAAAACTGCCGTAAAGCAGGATAGTATGTACGTTGATCGATTTAGAGGTGTCATTGTTGTCTCCGGTTAATGGACGATAACCGCACAAAGCCGCGTTTGAATTAAGAGATTAGAATTATATGCACTGCATTGTTCAAGATACTGCGATTGTATTGCAGTGGCAATATGTGAAGCCACATATAAAAAAGCGGCGCATCCGGGTGGACACGCCGCGCATACTCCAAAAGGCGAGCGCCTATTGTTTGATCACACGATGCACCGACGATGAATTCGGCGTCGATACATTGATCAGGTACATTCCGTTGCTTTCGCCGGTGAGGTTGACAGGCGTGGTCATATTACCGGTGTAGTTCATCATTTCCTCGGTGTGAATCACCCGGCCTGTGATATCGGTAACGGAAATGGTGATGCGTTCGCCGGGATATCCTTCAATCGAGAGACTATAGAGACCGTTGCCCGGATTCGGCGAAACGGAGATGTCCCGCGGAACAACGGGATTGTCCACGCTCGAAATGCCCCGGTCCATCGTAAACCAGTACTTGATAAACCGCCCGAAATTCCTGTTGAAGGTCTTGATCGACGAAGTGCCGGGTACTTTTCTGAACAGCAACTGTCCCGAGCCGTCGTTGTTCGCGAAGAAACTCAATCCGTCGTCGTCCGCGTCAAGCATCTCGAAATAATAACAACCGTCCGGTAGATCGAGCGTATCGATGTAGGTCGTATTGTTCTTCAGGTTTTTCCGTGAAAGCAGCGTCGTGCCGTTGATATCTTTCAGCGTGTAGGTGTTTTCCGATGCAGCGCTGTTGGTCCTCAGCCAGATGCTGAACTTCGTGTTAATGACGTCGGGTTTCTGGAAGGTAGAGAAGAGCGAGTTGTTGCCGGCGTACTCATCGGTGCTGCCGTTGGGATTGGCCACGCTGACTTCGAAGGTGTTCGATGTATCGTTCGTTTTCCAGAAGTCCATCGAACTCACCGGTAGTTTTACCTGCTCCTTATCCTGGAAGAGCAAGGTGCCGGTCCAGTTGTACGTTTCCGGAGTACCGCCCTTGACGTTGTACGTGATATCGAGCGAGGTCAACGGCGTTGCACCGGTGTTCTTAATGACGACGACCGGATCGTCGCAAATCGGATTTACCCGGTTGTGATAATCCCAGGTGCTGGGCGAAATGATATCGTCGATGCTTGCGTCGAGATTGAAATTATTGTCCTTATACGAGACAAGAGCGACCGAGACGACATAGACGCCTTCCATGCCTCCAGCGGTGGTTTGCATACCGTAATCAATCGATGCCACTGCGCCGGGTGTCACGAACTCGGTGATATCATGATCGTAGGTGTCGGCAAATGCGCCCGGGCACCATCCGGCTCTGTCGTAGATCCATGTGCCTCCCTGATCGATAACAGGATTGGTAGCGCAGGTGGTCCAATTCAGCCACTCGTCGGCCATCAGCCCGTTTACCTTCAGGTTGTGATACTTGGGGCAGAACTCCGCGCAGTTTTCGAATCCGCCGAAGCGGTGTCCGGTGGTACGAGTTTTCACGGAGTACTGTTTCGCTTCGGGATTCAATTGAATATCGACCGCTTTCATCACTTTGTCGTTGGCAATATCGGCGTGGCCATATTCCGCGTTCCAGATTGTCTGGAAATCCACCACATCGCGTGGCGGAGTGCCGTGGATGAACAGGAATTTGAGATCGATCAACTCCTGCTGGTTGCCGGCTTCGATATCAACCGTGTCGTGCAAAATCGGCAGGTAGTCAGTCACATCGTACGCCCAGGTAAAACCGTCGTCGCCGAGGCTCAGTCCGATTCCATACGGTGTGATGAAGTTCTGCACCTGATGCGTTTTTAGCTTATACTGATTGTAAAAGAAGGCATCCGGAGATATCCAGACAGAATCGATCGCCTTGCCCGAAGGATCGTACGTAAACGACCATTGGTTCGCCTGCCAGCCTTCATGCGTTTGCGTCTGCCGGAAGGTAATGCCCCGTTTGTCCATTTGAATCTCGGGGACCGATTCGTAGACGAGGATGCTCGGTTGTTGAAGTGTATCGGTGACAATCAGCGTATCGATATGCGTTACGTACTCGCCCTGAACAAAGGCGATGTTCGGGCGCACATTCTCGACGGCGAGGTTCTTTTGAAGTTCTTCTCCGCTGCGGTGTATCAGGTCGGGAGGACCAACGAGCGTTGCGTCGATCGGGCCGGCATCATTGGTAAGCGTGAGGCCAGTCAGGTTGTTCATCTTGAAGTCGATCAGCAAATCGGTAAAATTGGGGTGCGAAGGATCGATATCGGCGTACATGGATTCCTGGATTTGCTGTTCGGTTAGTGCAGCTTTCCATACGCGGAATTCGTCCATGTAGCCGCTGTAGAGTCCTGTTCCGTTGCCGGTAGCGCCGATACGGAACGATGTGACGGGATCGATCGTCTGCGTTTTACCGGTCCCCTCCATCCAAAGTACGCCATCGAGGTAGATCGCCATCCGTTTGGCTTTCACATCTTTCACGAATGTCCAGTGGTGCCAGGCGCCTTCGTACTCGGCGGGTGTGGCGGCTTTCTGGATTCGGTCGAAGTTGCTTTTCCCGGCATCCCAGTACACAACCTCGTCGGAGTACGGCACATGCACGTTCAGAACTCTCTGGTTATTGGCGTTCAGACCTTCAAATAACCGCTGATCGGAAGGGAGCTTGCCTGCATCGCCATAGACCCAGCACGATATCGTCAGGAAGCTATCGATTCCAGCAACCGCAGCTGCCGGAACGTCGATATAGTCCGGCTTAGTGAAGGATAGATAGGAGTCGTCGCTCGCTGCATACAAGGTCGAGCCGAACGGCGTATCCGATGCAACGATGGTTCCGGCAGTGATGGCCGCCGAATTAGTAAACGTACATTCTATCGCGATATTGCTTGTTCCATCCCAAATAAATGGTTCGGTAAGCTGAAACTCGTTCATTCCACCCATAAACGTGACATGCTCTTTCATGAGTACCGTTTGCCAGCCCGAGAGTTCGTAACTGGAGGTTGTTAGCTCATTCAAGGAAGTATGTTTCGTTCGCACAAAAACCTTTGAAACACCATCTCCGGGTGTTGTAACCGTAAAACGGAGTTTATCGATGCTGCCCGCGGCAAGTCCTGCGGCGGTAAGCTCGGAAGCCCGGAATAGCATTTGTGCTTTTCCGGCCGCATTCGAATAGAACAGCTTATCGGAAAGCAGCGTCCCGGTACCTACGGTAAATTCCTGCTCGGAGATTGTGTTATCGTAGACAATGGATCTGATTGCATTTTGGCGGTACGTATACACAGGGTTACTCGAATACGCTATCGTATCCGGACTCTGGCCGTTCAGCGTGTAGTACGGCGTCCATGGATTGAGATGCTGATAGATGGTGGTCAGCGCGATGTAATCCCATTCGCCGCACGGGTACTGGTCCTGTGTCGTTGCCGGATCGCATTTCAGCGTGTGATACATCAGCACTTTGCGGTAATTATTCGACTTGGGAGGGAACACATAGAATCCCCGCCGTTTGGTGATGTCGGAATATCGCAGTGTCTGGATGACAGTAGTGTCCTGCGAAAACGCCTCGGCGGCGCAAAAAAGGAGAAGAGCGACAACTGGTAGGATTTTGCTGTTCATAACACGTCCGGATTAGCAAGGAACAAATTTCTCTAGTATAAGGAGAATCGAAGTACGGTCAAATATCGAGACAGGTTGATGAATCGTCCGGCTTATTCCGCAACCGGTACGGACTGTACATACGCATGTCCATTTACCGTCAGAATAACGAACAGAATCCCGGCAGATTGCCCCTCTAATCCGGGCGGTAGCGTATAGCTTCCTGCCGGTTTGTATTCATGTTCAAGCGTTCGTACTGTTCGGCCCAATACATCGCAAACGGTGAGTTGCACATATCCGGATTCCGGCAGGGTATAATGCACCGATGTCAGGTTGTTGAACGGGAGCGGGAATATCTCCAGGGTTGGCTGGATATCGAGCGTTGATGTTTCAGTGGATTCGATCCTGGTAGGAGAATGGTACTCGTAACAGCCAATATCGTAGGCAGCGCCATACGGCCGCGGGTACAAATCCAAATCGTAGGCCGGAATGCCTGCTCCCGCCATGCCCGCATCGACAGCGGGCGAAGATGAGGAGACATGATAATCGCCGTTTGTCCCCCACGCCGGGCTAATAAACTGCGGCGGTCCGTAAAGGTTGCCGATACCGAGAGCGGAAAGTCCGGATGCATCGTACGCAGTTCCATTCGCTTCGACCTGAGTTGCCGAACCGCTGATGTAGAAAAGGTTGTGTTGCGCAGTAAAGGTTACCCCGTTTTCCACATACAATTGCGTTCCATTGCACTGCACGATGCAATTGCGCATTAGGATGGAACAGGGATTCGAAAGACCGTACTGAAACGTCGCAGCGTAGTGTCCGCGTGGCGAACCGTCATGCATGGTAACGTTCGTTATTTCGATATGCGCCCCGGGTTGATCGATCTCTACAACGAGTAGCGCCCAGGGCGTCGTCTGCGGATCGCCGTCGCCGACGCCATAGATAAGCGTATTTTCGAGCCGGGTGCTATCGCCCCATAATTTGACCCCGTCGGCGAAATTGTTTTCGACCCGGCAGTTATGAATAAATGTGCGCTTCGATTTCGAATCCAGCCCGTCGCCGTAATTGTGTTCGCAATACGTATGCATTATTTCCACCGGGCCTTCGGAAATCTCGATCCCGAATCCGTCCGGCCTGTCCCAGGGCGATTGCTGTTCGATACCCTGGTAAAAATGCCCTCCATAGCCCAGATAGCAACTGTCGACGGTGAGGTATTCAAGGCCGTTTCCGGAGTTATAGTGAGCCGAACCGATGAGCGTTCCGCCGGTATGATGGAGGGAACAGTTCTGAATAACGAGATGGTCGCCGTTACCGGGTAAGTTAATGGCGCCTTCTTCGATATGGTGGATAATCACATTTTTGATGGTGATATAATGAACCGGCGCATCCACATCGCTGCCCAGAACATCGATACCACCGCGAAGACCGCCGCTGTACGGCGAGTCGATAGCGCTGGTGATTTCCAGATACTCGATGTGAATATACGCGCGCTCCCCGACCATTATTGCTGAATGCAGCGATCCGCTTCCGCGCAATATGGGCGGAGAAGCCCCTTGTCCCTTTATTACCGTCCAGCTACCTGCGGAACCTGATGGAGGAGTGATGATATCATCGTCGAAAATGGATAGATCATATACTCCGTACATGATGAAGAGCGTATCGCCGCCCTGTATATGTTTCGAGCCATACCCCGGCGTAGCCCAGGGGCTGGCGAATGTTCCCGGATTCTTGTTGTCTCCGGAGGTGGACACATAAAAAGTCGCAGCCTGTGTATTATGGAATGATGCGAGAGCGGCACAACAAGCAAGAATGAGGAGCGTTTGCGGCGATATGGGGAATTCCATTGTATGCCCGCCGGTCCGCCGCGGATGTCGTTCGTTTTTCACCGGTATTCCTTTACGAATGTGAAAAAAAGTTGATTGACTCGAATCCTGGCGCAATAATGAATGCAGCGGATGCCAGGATGTTGCATCATGGGCATTTGTTGCTGGAAATCCGGCAGTAACATTACAGCTGATTAGTTGTTGGCGAATGATATGAATTTGCTTTGCCGATGTCAATATTCCGGGTAGGTAACCGCGTTATAAAAAAATTCGCAGAGGAAGGTGCATACAGCAAAGGCTAACCGGTTGGGTCGGCCGGCTGCGGAGAAACCTCAATACTCCAGAATCAAAAACAAGAACTTGTAAGCCTGCCTCCTCACCCCGGTCCGGTGTCTGCATCCGGTGTCTGCATCCGGTGTCTTCACCCGGTATTCGACGAGCTTTGCCGGAAACCGGGGTCTCTATTCCATCCATCCGAACGACATGGTAATGGGGCGAAAACAGCGCCCGAAATCGAGCCCAAATCAGGAAGTTGCAGGCGTATACGGCAACGAATACGCTGGAAGTGCGGCGCCGGTACGGTATCGCGGTCAACCATGGCGGGCTATGGAAGTTCGTTCGGGATATCCCGGCGCTCCGGCTTTGCCGGCAGGGTACAGATTATATAATTAATGGTCTCAAGTATCGAATCGATAAATGTATTCCGCTAATAGTACAGAAGCGACACATGAACCGGGGCAAAAATCACGAGGTCTTTTTCTTACGGTAATGCTTGCGACAGATGAGAGGAACATTATATAAGTTTGTCGGCTGAATTACCCGGACGGTCGGTGAACGGCGTTTCCGTGTGTAACGTAATCGGGAGGGTGCTTGTCGGTTTGTTGAACTTCAAATTATGTTTCACTATTACACAGTAAACGAATGAAACCCTTTGCTTCCATCGCAATTACAGCGCTTCTGCTGCTGGCGGGAATCGCGCCTGCACACGCGCAACTGCCGACGACGTTCGTTTCTTTCTCGTTCGAGAATAATGGAATTATCAGCACTTTCCATTACTCGATCCCCCAATCGTACGATACGACAAAAACGTACCCGCTCATTTACGGATGGCACGGCGCAGGAATGCCGGGCAGCAGCATGCGCGATCTGCTCGCATTCATCACCTATCAGCGCGTCGATGCTATCATCCTCTGTCCCGACGCGAACAATATTCAGACAAATGTGCAGTTCACCACTCTCATGAACATGACTCTTACGCATGCGTTTCAAAACTTCAAGATCGATCAGAAACGATGCGTGATCACAGGGTATTCGTGGGGAGGATCGGTTGCATACCAGATGGGTCTTGTGAACGCCGACCTGTTTGCCGGTATCATCGGTCTGATGCCTGCCATTCAACCGGCGGATATCAACCAGCAGATGTGGGGGAATATTTCAAAGATCAGAATGGCGACAATTATCGGCGACAAGGATATGAATTTCGCGGTCGTCGATCCGCTTATGAAGGATATTCCGCAGAAGGGAGGAGCGTTGCATTATATCGTCAAGCCCAATGTCGTGCATACCGACAATGCATACCTGAATTCTCAGGAATTCTATGACGATTACTGGGAATGCTACCAGTATATATTTACCCCGGCTGGAATGGAATCTCCGGCAACAGCACAAACGTTGAAGCTTTCCACCTATCCGTCGCCGGTCACCGACGGCCTGAATGTGGAAATTTTGGGCGCAGGATTAGACCCGGCCTCGATTATCGTCACGTCCATCTCTGGAAAGGAAGTCTACCGGACGACGGTAACGCCGCAGGGAAGAGATATCCGGATGCGGATACCGGCAGACCAATGGCCTGAAGGGATGTATGTTGTGCGCGCCCAATCCGGGGCGTTCTCGGTAATACAAAAGGTCGTGAAGATCCGCTAACCTGGAGGTAGAACGTCCCATACGCGCAGCAGAGCCGTTCTTCCTGCAATTAAAACAAAAAGAGGCTGACCGGGAGAGGTCAGCCTCTTTCTTCGCTGTATACCATGAACGGACCGAGCCGCTATCGTGTAACGACAATTCTCCTCGTCAGACTGCCGGATTCGGTTGCAAGCCGGACAAGATAGGCGCCAGGCAGGAACGAGGACGCATCCAGAGGAAGCGCATAACTTCCAGCGGGATAGACTTCATTGTTTGCCAGGGAAACCACCTGTTGACCGAGCGCATTGAATACCGAAAGCGCGACGTGTTGTTCTTCACTAAGCGTGAACCGTATCGACGAGAATGCCTGAGTTGGGTTCGGATACGCCTGTAATTCCATCAGAACCGGGGCTTCGGAGAGGTTAACGTTCACAGAGGGCGAATACTCGAACTGACCGTCGCGGTCGATTTGACGCAATCTGTATTCGGCTTTTGTGTTGGCTGAAATAGAGAACACCTGTTTATCATTGAAGGAGTAGTCCCTCGGCGCGCTGGTATTGCCTGCGCCTTCGACGAACCCGAGATATTCCCACTCCCCGCCGTCGACGCTTCGTTCAACCTCGAAGCCAAAGTTGTTGTTCTCGGTGGCGGTCGACCACCGTAGGAGCACGCCTGCCGCCGATTTCTTCGCCGCGAACATCGTGAGTTCCACCGGAAGCGGCACATTGCACATATCGGTACGGATTTCGCCGGATGCTCCGTCCGTTGCGCCGTTCGTCGGCCATTCTGTGAGTGCGGTGGATGTAGTTGTACCTCCTGTGCCGCCGTTGGCGTTTCGTGTGACGCCTGTGAACGAGGTTGCGATAAACCCGCCGCCGCCGCCGCCGCCGGGGCCTTCCGCTTCTGCGTTCGTAATGAGCTGGTTTCCGCCGTTCCCGCCGTTGGCGTTCAGTGTTACTCCGGTGATGGCAGTTGCATAAATCAATATAGTACCGCCGCCGCCGCCGCCGCCGGGAGCGTCATTATACGTATTCGTGGTGGTGCCGCCGTTGTTGCCATTTGCGTTGATAGATCCTGTTCCGCCGGTGGCAACCGAATTCGCAATAATTAGCACAATACCGCCGCCGTTGCCGCCCGCTCCGCCGGAGTTGTTATTCGCATTGCCCGCTCCTCCTCCTCCTCCCATAAAGACGCGGAAACAGGGGAAGCTCTGTAACGGGCGTCCGCCCATACCGCCGCGTTGCCTGCGGTAGTTACCTGTCCAGGTAGCGTCGCCTGGGCCGAGCGTAAGAGCGTTCATATCGGTATGCGAATATGTGTATCCGCCGCGTCCGCCGCCGGACGAGGTAGTGAGGCTGTTACCGTTCAGGATATAGGCCGAATCGAGCGCCCACGCCGCCGTCCCGGTGCAGGACGAGCACATGACTCCCGCTCCGTTCCAGGTATTGCCGTTGTTGCCGTTTGCGCCGCCGCCGCCGCCGCCGTTATGCGTATTCCCGCCCCCTCCGCCGTTCGCCGCGGCTCCTCTCGAATATCCTCCGTTTGTCAGGGAGGTTGCAAGACCCGCTATGCTTTCTCCTTTCATCGCGCCGTCATTGGCGGAGGTGCTGCGGAATACGGTGAAATCGGTAGTCGCTGAGTTGCCTACCGTCAATGTGCCTCCGCGGAAACCCTGTCCGCTGACGTTGATTTGTCCGGTAACGGTAAGCGTATTGGTGACGCGCAGTGCAACAATGCCGCCAACCTGTCCATCCCATGCGGTTGCACGAAGTGTTCCTGCTGAGCGGATGGTTGCATTATTGTATTGAGGGACACGGACGACCTGCGTATTCCCCGAGACAGAGTAGTTGTTCTGCACTGCCGCCGTAAGATTGATGGTCGTGGTTCCTGCCACGCTGAGAACGCCCCGTAATTCGTAATGTCCGGCGTTGGCGTAATCAGTGATCTCGCCATAGGTGTTTCCCTGATTCGATGCGGTATTGATGACGGCTCCCTGAGCCTGATAAATCATCACCAAATCGCCTGCGGTGATTCCGGTATTGCTCTGTACAGTAAGGCTGGTGTTGCCGACGGATGCGTTTGCTGTGAGTCTCGTGTATGTATTGACGACGGAGGTCGCATTGAGGTTTAAATTCCCGTCTTTCCCTGCCGTTTGTCCCATTACCACGGAAACATTGAAGAGTACTAGCAGGCACAACAATGCGAATGCTGTGCTGATTGCGGCTCTGGAATGGTTCATCGTTTTCATCGTCTCGGTTCTGCTTGATAGTATGTTCGTTCCTGTAAGGATTCTCCTACAAACTGTTTTGCTGTAAGCAATTGCAGATGCAGGCGTGTACTTAAATATCAAGTTTCGGACCAACTTTTGTTTTCTCGGCGTTTGATGAGCCAATAATTACAAGTTTGTAATAAACCACAACAGAAAACACGCATCTGGAAAATTCGATTTTACATGTAAAGCATGGTATTTGACAGAATAAACTAGTACTATTTTCGAGAGTGTCGTCGGTTGGCAATGTAATGGCATTCGACAATTACACAATTATGGGTAGGATTGAACGAAAGAGGGTGGGGTTCGCGTGGAAACAGCTACTTTGGTTTAATACTTGATGCAAAATGTGCCGTAGGATGGCAGTAATATTCGCAATTTGCCAAATTTAAACCTGTAAAATCTGGCATTGTCCAGATTGTGAACACTTCCGCATAGCGATCGACAGCTGTAAGTAAACCGCCGGATTACATGTCTTTGCGAACTTTACACTTCTATCTCGTGTCGTCGGAAAATACTGCCTGATTAACAGGGCCACGATAAATTATTGTAATACCAATAAATAGGTATATCGCGAGAAGTTGCTTTTTCTGCGTTTTCTATGTCACAGGTAGTGGTTATAGATTGCAAACTAAACGATTTTTTAGCCGCCGCATCGTCGCCTCCTTCCCGTTTTATCACCCGGGGGGAACGGTGAAACGCGCGCTGCCTGGTGCGTCATCGATTTTATCGATTGCCGGTACTCGGTTGTAATTTGGATATGTGGGAGTTGAATTGTATCGAATTTCTTTCTATATTTTAGTACCGGATCCTATGGTTCGGCATGACAGATATGAACGCACGAAAAAACATATCCCTTCTACTGCTATTCGCATTGCTGCCGAATATTTTCGGGAGTCTGCAGTTTCATGCCTGCGCAATTCCATTTCTTCATGATTGCTGCTCGAATGAAACCGAGCTTTCCTGCTGTTCCAGCGGTGCGAGCCCGATAGAGCATTCACCGGCATGCCCCGATTGCCCGTCTGAGCATCGGGAAAGCGAGACCGCTCCCTTGTTGTTGAATGCGCCTGGAGTATGCGAATATTGCGTTATAACTCTTCCTTCGATCGATGAAGGCGTCGTCGTCGAAAAAGCCTCGAAGAAACTCGTCGCATCTTCGACGGTCGGCATCGCACGCGCCGCCGACCGAATCCCGGCATCAGCAAACCCCAACGCCTGCTCGGAACAATCGCCTCCCGGCGCCCTCGCCACCGGTATCCGCACTACCGTCCTTCGAATTTAGCATCCCTGTACGTACAGGTCTTCTGTGTTCAACGTCCCCGCTACGGCGGAGGGCTGTTGAAGATGTTCGCAATGCAGTATCTACGAACAAAACGTACAAGGTGTACTATGAAAACACTGACAATTACTATCGGACTGTTTTTCGCCGCCGCCGCCGCTGCGTTCAGTCAATCAATCAATGGGAGAGTATTCGAAATAGTGGAGGGAGATACCCTCCCGCTTGTTGGAGCGCATGTTCTTCTGCTCGACGATCATACACATGGATCGCTTACCGATGCAAACGGCAGGTTCGAATTGCACACCGAAGGCAAGCCGCCGTATCGGGTTCTCGTCAGTCATGTGAGCTATGCTCCCGACACAATAGAAACGGCAGACGAAATCGTGGATGTGTTCCTTCAATCAGGACGCTCTATCGGTGAGGTGGTCGTCACTGCGCGCGCTTCGGATACGTATTTCGAAGAAGGACCGATGCGTACCGAGGTCCTGACCAGCACCGAATTAAAAGAAGCCGCCTGTTGCGACCTCGCCGGTTGCTTCAATAGAACCGCTTCGGTGGAACGCGCCGTAACCGACGTTCTCACTGATACAAAAGAGCTCCGCATGTTGTCTCTCTCCGGAGTCTACACGCAAATTTTGGTCGACAATATTCCATGGCTCACAAACGGTCTGAATCAGAGCTTCGCCGTCAGCCATATCCCCGGTACGATGATCAATAAAATTATGGTCATGAAGGGACTCAACTCCGTCGTCCAGGGGAGCGAATCCATTTCGGGACAAGTGAATGTCCTGACGAAAAACATCGAGGAAGAAAATGCGGCGCTCCTCAATATCTTCGCGAACAGCTTTCTCGAAACGCAATACAATCTGAACTATTCCGCCACCATGGGGCGCTGGTCTACGATTTTCGCCGGACATTCGACGCAGCACGGCGCCGATGTCGACGGCGACGGCGATTCGTTTTTGGACATGCCGAACACCTCGCGGTACATGGCGTTCAACAAGTGGAACTACGCAGAAGAAGACGGTTCGTTCAAAGCGTATATTGCCGGGAAGTATCTGACCGAGGAGCGCATCGGAGGACAGAAGGGATTCAACCGGCTGACGGATAAAGGCACAATGAATGCATTCGGGCAAATCCTCGATATGGACCGATTCGAAGCCTACGGCAAGGCGGAACACCAGCTCGGAGAAAACCAATTCCTCGATGCGTTGCTTGCCGTTAGCACGCAAAAACTCGACGGGTGGTACGGAACAACGGCTTACACCGGAAAACAATTGAGTTTCTACGGCGATATCCGCTACGAAACCCTGCTCTCCGAAGAAAACCAGCTTACCATCGGCGCCGGGTACAGGCATCTGAAGCTCGACGAGACCATCGATCTGGGCTTGAATCCGAACAATAAAACCTACGGCGGAGGTTATTTCTCCGAGGAGCGGATTGCCGGCGTGTTTGCGGAGGATCAACAGAATCTGTTCGACGATAACATGACGGTGATAGCCGGCATCCGCGCAGACCAGCATAGCGGCGGCGGCGGATTCGTGGTGACGCCGAGATTGCATATGAAATATGCCTTTTCCGGATTCACTTCGATCCGCGGATCGATCGGGACGGGGCACCGCAACGCGCATGCAATAGCGGAAAACCTCGTGTTGATGGCTAGCTCGCGAAATATCGTCATCGAGAAGGATCTGAAAATGGAGGACGCGCTGAATTACGGCTTCAACCTGACGCATGAATACATCCTCTTCGGAATCGAAGGCACGCTGGCGTTCGATGCCTACCGGACGGTATTCACCAACCAGCTCCGTCCCGTGTACGACGACGATCCCGGCATGATTCATTTCAGGAATCTGAACGGACGTTCGTATTCCAATTCCATTCAGACGGAGGTATCGGCGATACTCACGACGCAGATCGACGTTAAATTTGCGCATACCTGGTCGGAAGTATACGAAGTGGAACGCGGCATGCGCCTCGATCTGCCGTTCATCCCGAAACACAAACTGCTGGCGACGATGAGCTGGGCGACGCTCGAGCCCGACTGGCGCATCGATGCGACGCTTGAATGGAACGGACGTCAGCATCTGCCGGAAACCGGTTCCTATCCGGTGGAATTTCAGTTGGGAAAGCACTCGGATCCGTATACCATGCTCGGTATCCAGATCACAAAGACCTGGGAGTATTTCGACATCTATGCCGGAGTCGAGAATGCTCTGAACCACCGGCAGAACAACCCGATCATCTCGTCTTCAAATCCATTCGGTCAATACTTCGAACCGACCTTTATCTGGGGCGACACGAAGGGACGCGAAGCGTATGCCGGTATCCGCTGGCGGTTATGGGCGCTGAAGTAGCGATCATTCGATACGAAACACGATGCGAACCCGCCGAATACCGGCGGGTTCGTTGTGTAATAGACTTGTTTCGAGTGTAGCTACGTGCGCTCTCTCCTACAGATATAATACTCGTTCTGAATATCGGCCGGAATTCGTTCGATGCACACATCGCAAAATCCTGCGGCGGCAAGCAACTCCTGCGCCCGTTCCCGTCCCCACATAGCGCCGAGACCCATGCCGCCATTTTGAGCGAGCGATACCGGCATGCAATGCATGCAGGATATGCTATAGAGAAACGCAGCCATGGGGAGAGACGCGTTTGTACCGGGGTGAGAAGAAGCGGCAATCTCCTGCATCAGAAACACGCCGTCCGGCCGCAATGCTGCGCGGATATTCCCAAGAACAACATCGGGACGTCCCTGATCGTGAATCGTATCGAACGCGGTAATCAGATCGAACGATGCAGCCTCCCTCCAATCAGCCAGATCGGAGGCTAGGAAACGTATATTTCTCAATGAACGATCGACGCTTCGCGTTCTCGCAGCTTCAATTGCGTCAACACAAAAATCGATGCCGGTAAACCGGCTATTGGGATAACGTTCCGCCAGCATGCAGAGAACCCTGCCGCTTCCGCAACCGAGATCGGCGGCATCGATACCGGAGGAGAGCCGTTGCTCGAGACCGGGTACGAGCGGAACAACGGCGGTATGTACGATCGAAGGCAGCGTATGGCCGCTTTCCTCGTCGAGGATTGTCTGCATCCGCGGGTAGGCGGAGTACGGCAATCCTTCGCCGGTCCGGAATCGTTCAACAATCGCATCCTCCACGACACCCATCAATCCGATGTACTGCACGATTCCCGCGATGTTGTTCTCCGCTGCAAAGCGGCAGAGATACTCTGCTTTTTCCTGAGCGAGCGAAAACACTTCGTTCTGACCCGATAGGGAGCATTCAACAATGGAGCCAGCGGTCATCGCTCCCAGCCACTCGCGGACGTAACGTTCATTCAAGCCGGCGGCGCGGGCTATCTCGCCGCTTGTCGACGGAGGAAGTTTATGCATGGCATCGAAAAGCCCGGTTCGATGGCCGATCGAAATCATGACCGCAAGGGAACCGTGATTGAGAACGTCGAGCAGATAACTGGAAAACGGCTGGTTGGTGGAGGTTTGAACTGCCATAGGAAACCGGAACTGTGATACGATTGGCCGGTAAAATGGCACGCTTCAGATGATGAAACAAGTTATAAAGAGGTTACTCGCGGCGTGAAGGAAGAACCGTACTTTGCCATACCTTTGCGGGTGCACGGATGATCCGGTATCCGCAGAGGAAACCTATCGCTATTCTCTCAGTATCGGAAGAATCTCAATTCGATTTCCGCCGGCGTCTCTGGTTCCGAAGCCACTCTTCGAATTGTTTCGGTTCACCAAAATCTGGATGGGTAACGTGTTTGTCGAGATATTGCGAGAGTTTGTTGTTATGTGCGACAGCCTTCTTTGCGCGTACGCTTTGCCATGCCTTGATGTTCGGCTTCGAGTATTTGGATGTGTTATGCATACTCCGGCTGCGGAATTGTGGAACATCCATATCTATACAAACACCGCGAATCCGGATTTGGTTTTCCGGAGCCGCCTTTCCATGGCGCGTTGTACGGCGTTGCAGGGCGACGTTATTTCTGATTGTTCGTTGATTCCTTCTGTTGTTCCGCCATATCCGGAAATGCATAAATTTCGATGGCGCGCAGCACATGTTTGATCGCATTACCGATACGTTCCCTGCCTTCTTCCGTATCGATACGGATTCCCAGATTTTGCTGTACCGTTCCCGAGCGAAGGACGAGGTAGTACACGCCGCCGACGATCAGGCTTGCAATGGCGGCAAAATCCTTTTCGGGCGGGAAAAACCGCTGGAGGACGCGCAATATTTTAATTCCGACAATCTCACGCGCGGTCGCAAGCGCATCGGTAGCTTCGTTTCGGGTAAGAAGCTCCCACCGGTAGAGCTCGCGGAGTTCGGGATGGTCGTTCAACGCTTTGAACTGTCCAAGAATAATCTCCTCGCCGAGCTTCATCCCTTCTTCGCGAGAATTGACAGTGTACGTCTGGAGCCGTTGTTCCACCTCTGCCAGAAAGTCGAACTGGGCGGCGTATGCGCCCATCAGCCCGTCGAATCCGCCGAAATACCGGTAAATAAGCACTTTGTCGACGCCGGCGCGGCGGGCAACGGAATTCACGCCTGCTTCAGTGAAACCTTGTTCGCGAATGATTGCGCCGAGGGCGTCGAGGAGCTTTTGCTTTGTCGCTTCCTTGTTTCTCATGGGCATACTGTATTAAAGAATATTAACCGAACCGCTTGTGAAGCCAGGGGTTTACAGCCATCGGAGGCAACAGGCGGTCTAAAGAATCACTTTTCAGTGACAAATTAAATCTCTGGGGGGTGACAAACAAAGAAGAAGTGTCGAATCTAGTGTATCGGCGGTGTTTGGACTACTCGCGCGATACGCCTTCGGTTTGCGATTGCGTTGCTAGCAATGAGAATCCGAGTACCCAGCAACTCGAAGCGAAGATAAACAAAAGTATAAGGCATAAACCACATACATCAACAGCCCATCCCTGCCAAATTCTATCGGTTCCAGCGTAGCCGCCAAGCGACATCATCAAATCAAACCGCGAGGTGTTCGGATGCGATTGTATCCACATCAAAGCTTTGGGCGTAAGATTCCATTCGAACAGACCTAACCCGGTTTGCAGCGTCATCGATCCTGAGGGATCGGTAATAGTCGTTCTGTCAAAAAGAAAGAAATAGCCGACAGTTAAGATCGAACCAGCCGCCAATACTGCAATGGCTTTTCGGACCTGTGATTTCGTTTCGACCTCTTGTCTGCGTTTCATTCTTTTTGGATGGCGAAGAGACACGACGACAATGATGGCGGCTCCGATTCCTGCCGAGAGAATACCGGCGTTTTCGAGGAAAGGGGGGGCAAAATCCGTAAAAATGCTGATCACCGGAACGAAGGTTGAGAGCGACGCTGCCAAACCATTGTAAGATTTCAATGTAGCAAGGATGGCTGAAGTATTATTCATTTAAAGAATTTCCAGGCGGATGGTTTTATCATTCGTTTTCTACAAGCTCGATTTCTTCATTCGGCTGTACAATTTTAAATGGTCTCATCGTGTCTGACGTAGGTTT
Organism: uncultured Ectothiorhodospiraceae bacterium; assembly: GCA_964408855.1. Classification (GTDB taxonomy): domain Bacteria; phylum Bacteroidota; class Ignavibacteria; order SZUA-365; genus CAYPBB01. The sequence goes on along the minus strand of CAYPBB010000021.1, from coordinate 36,913 downwards.
TCCATTACGCTCAGTCCAGATGTAATAATAACCTATCGTCATCAACTCGGTGCATTCTGTGACGGAGTTCATGGTCCATGGTTCATCCGTATCGGATACTAACCTGTATTTGACCAGTGCGCCATAGGTAGCTTTTTGGTGCGAGTTAATGCTTTTCACATGGACCTTTGAGTTGATCTGGTATTGGCGCGCGATAACGTAGGTCTGATTCGCATACTGGTTGAGTCTTTCGTCGGAAATACGGAAAGATGTGAAAGGATGTAGAGGCCTTTGAGATATCGAATCCGCTGACGTCTGCCAATCCTGCAAACCCATCTTGTGAAAAATCTCCTTGGAATATTCGCTGCTATTAAACCGATTGAACGACTCCTCCAGAAAACGAGCCTTCTGTTTGGCCGTCCATCCGGTGTCCATGATTGTTTGGGAGAAACTTGATGTCGTTGCGATAAATATGCTGAGAATCAGCACTGCAATATGCTGGATCATAGGTATGCTAATGAGGTTTAATGTGTCGTTACCAGTATAGACGCATCACGGGGAGAATTTGTGACAGACCACCCCCTCTTTCAACCAGATTTTTTTCAGTTGGCGTGATTTTTTCTCACGGCGGCGTGTCTTATGCCTAGACGATGGCGTACCGTCGTAATTATCCACTACATGTAACACGAAACACATGGAAACAGCTATGCGAACGTACCGTTTCTCTTTTCTTGCACTTCTGGTGCTCGTCTTTCTCGGTGTCACCGCCGGGCAGGCGCAGAAACGCGGAGGGCAATACAACTTCATTTCCTACTACAGCGAGGAAATGTGGACAGTCCCAGGCGTCGGCGTTGAAGGCGTGGTATTTTTGGAAAACACCAGCAATGCAGCTCTGACACTCAGCGCGACTCTCGCCGGCGATTCTCACTTCCGCCTTGTCGATTACGATGTTCAACAAAACCAGATTCCGTTTACCGGAGTCACCATTCCGGCGTTTCAGGGCTATGTCGCATACATCGCATTCGATAGCGCCGCCGCCGGCGTATATACCGCCGTGTTGACAGTCACCGACGGCACGAACAGCGATGTCGTCACGATCACGACAACGGTCGAGCAGATGCCGTCGTTCTCTGCGTATCCTTATAGCGATCCGTTTTGGGCGCAAGCTGGCGTTGTCAGCGATTTGGGCGTCGGCGTCTACAACAATACCGGCGCGCAACTGCAGATGACCGCCGTTCTCACCGGAGGACCCGAGTTCACGCTCGTCTCTCCCGCTCAGTTTACCCTTGGCGTGAATGGCTATGAAGATATTCAGATCAGCTTTTTAAGCAGCACAAAGGGGAAACATACCGCAACATTGACGCTTTCCGACGGTAACGAGACTCATACGGTCGATATCAATGTCGATGTAGATACCTGGATTATCCCAGGGACAATGTTCACGCTCGAAACAGATTACCAGCGGCTTCCCGGTTTCAAGGATGCCTTCCTTATGTTCGAGCTTCCCGATTCGTTGACGAAGACGGTGAAGGTAACGAACATCTCCGGCGGCAGCCTTGATTTCAAGACGTCACTCGATCAGCAGCCGTCGCTTTTCACTGTGAGTGACGCAACATTCACGCTTGCCGACGGCGACTCGAAGGTCCTTACGGTAACATATGCCGGTCCGTTGGATCAGTGTCTTTTTGAGTTCTTATGGATTACCGGTTCGAACGATAACTTCGTTACCGAAGAAGCGCAACCGGTATTTCTCAATACAATCCCGCCGCCGACCGTTATCAATGGCGGACTGGACGTGCCGTACTATGTTGATTTCGGCATCGTCGATACAAACACGACCAAGTGCATGGATATCGTCGTGAAGAACACCAACACATACAACGTTACCATTTCGAATATCAACCTCAGCGGTTTCAGCACGACCTTTACATTGACTCCTATGAATACTCCGATGGTCATCGGCGCGAATCAGGAAGTCGCGATTCAGGTGTGTTTCAGACCGGTGATGAATCCGTTCCAGGAATATGAAGTCCTCACTTTCGATTACGAAGTGAACGGCGGCAACAACGAACAGGGTACGATTTGGGTCGATCTTGTCGGCGTTTCGAACGTTACCATTAATCCGAAACCGTCTCCGTGCGTCATCGGCTGGTTCGAGGATCTACCCGTCACGCCGCTCGGTTCGGAGAAAGAATTCGTCGTCAAGCTCATGAATTTTGGCAACGATATTGTCACGTTACAATCCGCCTCGTTTACTTCATTGGCCGGCGGCGAAGATGTATTCAGCGTTGTGTCCTCCTTCCCGATGAACCTTTCGGTCATGGATCCGAGTCTTCCTGCAAGCGGCAGAGGCGAGTTGACGATGAAATACTATCCGCGCAGCCCTGGCAGCGCTGCCAACTCGGAAGACATCTCGATCATGACGCTGTATACCGATCGTCCGTTCATCTGCGGCGATCCTGAGTTCCTGCTCGTCGGTATGCCGGAAGATTCGATGACCGCGCCGCAGGGAATTACGCCGTTGTTCCCGCAACGGAACACATCCGCCGTCGTCAATCTACAGCCGAAAACCGAAGGCGAGATTCAGACAATCACGTTCTTCAATAACCTGAAGACCAATGTGGTGATCAACAGCATCGAACTGCAGAACGGCACAAGCATCCAGATCGCCGGTTTCGGAAAATCGTCGTTCCCGTTGACGATAGCTCCAAACGCCGAAATCAAAGTCATGCTTGAACTCGTGGCGAAGGGAAGCGATATTTACAACGATAAACTGGTTATCCGCAGCTCGCATGAACACCTGAACAAGGAATTCCAGGTCTTCGCAAAACGTACCGGCACAGTCGGCGTCGGCGAAGTTCCCGCGGTAGCGGATATCCAGATCAACATCGCACCGAATCCATCGAACGGACCGGTAAAAATTACCGCCACCGGCGCCCAGTTTGTCGCGTATGAAATCGTCGACCTGATGGGCAGAAAACTTGCCGAATACAAGGACGGCGCAGAATGGCAATGGAACGGAAAAGACCAGATGGGCAACGCAATTGTTCCGGGGACATACTTTGTCCGCGCAACGGGCGTGCGTCTGAACGGTCAGTCCTTCTCCACAGTCAGGCAGTTGATCAACGTCAATTAATGGAGGTATTTCGCGCGCCGCGCGAGTACTCATTACGACGGTACAAATTTCTAACAGGAGGGCCGGCGGAACGCCGGTCCTCCAAAACTTACAAAGAGCGATTCAGTATATCCGGGTTGAAGGAACAAAAGGTTGGTAAGAGGCGCAGTAATAACAGAAACCGGGCAACAGATACAGGTGGAAGCGCCCCGCGTATCGTCCGTTCACAGCGCGGGAACGCCGGCGGCAGGCAGAAGGAATGGCATGACACATTTGACGCCTGAGCAATTGCGGTCCCGGTCCGATGCCGAACTGATGGAATCCTTCAGCGGCGGCAACGAGGCAGCCTATGGCGTCCTCTATGAACGGTACCACAAGGATGTCTGGCGCTTTTCCATGAAGATGCTGAAATACGATGAAGACAAGGCGAGCGACGCGTTTCAGGATGTGTTTATCCGCGTGTACGAGAAAGGGGAGACATTCCGTGGAAAGGGAAGCGTGAAATCATGGCTGATGATGATTACGCGCAATGTTTGCCTGAATATACTGCGCACCGAGAAACGCAGCGCCGCCATCGAAGAGCCCGACGAGTTGCCTACCCCCGATCAGTCGATGGAACCGGGGTTCGCTCAGGAGCAATCGTCGCTGCGCGAACTGCTTGAAACGGCGATCGACCGCCTCCCGGACGATCTGAAGGAAGTTATCATTCTGCGCGAGGTTGAAGGAATGTCGTACGACGGGATTGCGCAGGAAACGGGAACCAATCTCGGTATTGTCCGCCAGCGTATCTGGCGCGCGCGTCAAAAACTGCGAAAGTATTTGCTGCCCTATTTGCAAGACGATTACTCATATGCCCTGGACAAGTAAGTGATGGCAACGTTCGAAGAACATATCTCGGCGTATCTGGACGGAGAACTCGAAGGCGAAGCGAAGCGCGCCTTCCTCCAGGAACTTGAAAACGATCCGAAAAACCGCCTTCTCCTCGACGAATACCGGCGGTTGAATTCGGCAATGAAACAGAATGCGCATTCATTGACGCCTCCTCTGGCCGTACAGCGGGCGCTGGCAGAGCGAATTCCGGTGCTGCAGCAAATGAATCCAAGGTTGGCGCCGCTTTCCGGGGCCGAAACGATGGCGCCTACAGCCGCTCCCACAGCCGGTACTTCCACCGGTTCGGGACTCCTTCACGCCGGAGCATCCGCGGTCGTAAAAACTATCAAGGTGATCGGTATTGTCGGTACTGTCGCCGTTGGGACCTGGGTGGGAACAATGCAATTTTCGGGCGACGAAAAGGCTCCCCTCGCGGTAATGGATGATGCAGCCAGGATAGAGCTTTCCCGGCCTGCATTCGTTCCCGACGGTCCGCCTGAAGATGTGGCGCTCGAAGATGTAGCAATCGATACCAGGAGAACAAGCGCCCCGGTGATTTCGCAACCGGCGACTGTTCAGGCTTCTGTTCCATCGCGTTCATCGTCCCGGCAGGATGCGCGCGGTGCACAGGATGCGCGCGGTGCACAGGAAGCGTCGACGGGGAGCATCGCCGCAGGCACGCAAACCGTTCAGCCGGCGGCGTCGCAACGAAGCGAGCAAACAATTGATGCGCCGAGCAGTAATGCAGTCGAAAGCGCAGAGACCCGGAGCGAAATAGAAACTACCGTACACCGCGCTGCCACAATGGACAAGGTAGTCGAGGCGGCGCCGGAGCCCAAACCGTTGGTCCCTGACGCTATCGTTTCCAGATCGATGCCGGGATCGGCAATGACTCCGCGAATACCGGTGAATGAAACCGCATTGATACTCGTTCCCCCGCAGGAGACAGTTGTGCCATTCAAGGCACAGGAACCCCGGCTTATTGCACTCGCCGCCGAACCGAAACCCGTGATGGACGAATTGAATCCCGACAGCCGCGAATCGTCGGCATTTTCCGGGTATCTCAACGCCGGTATCGATCCCCGGTTTATTTTCTCCGGGATGAGCAATTCAGGCAGTAAAAAACTCGACCGGTTCAACATCAATGCCCAGCTACGGATTGCCGATCACTGGCGGCTGGGACTCGAAGCCGGAATGGCCCCATTCAGAAGAGGAACTCTGACAGCGGAAAAGCTCGAAAACGGCGCTCTTCCCGGAATTACGATGTACCGGTGGACTGTCGGTGAGCGGTCCGCCTCTCAATGGTGGGGGCGCGTTCAGGGTGAATGGGTGATGAACCCCGGCGACCAGGTGACGTTCCAATTCGCAGGAAGCGCTGGTACGGTGTTCGGCTCCTCTCTGACGCCGATCGTTTCCGCGGGTATTGCCGGCGAGCTGGAGTTGTTCGAGCCGCTGCTGTTGCGCGTTGGAGGGTATTACACACTTGCATGGATGAAGAGCGAGACGGTCAATCCTGCCCCTGTTCAGGGCGCCGCGGGATATTTGTATGATGGAAAATCCTACGGTTGGAACATGTCGAGCGATTTCGATATTCGGATTGGTTTCGGATTCAGGTTATGGTAGCGCATCGGACGATACTGAGTTTTGCGATTGTCCTTGCATCGGCCGCAGCGCTGTTACCGGGATGCAGCGACGACTCGATCAACGGGATTAAAACCGACGGGTCGCAATTCAATCTTGCAGATTACCGCTGGAACGGCACATCCGAGCGCACGTATCAGACACTAACACTGCCGGATAGCGGCGAGTATCTTCATACGTTGTCATTCAGCGAAATCGAAGACACTATTTTCATCGACGATAACTGGATCGGGCTGAGCGGACAAGGCGCAGGCGCGGTCAGCGCGATGTATGTCACCTCCGGAGGCGCCTCGACACTTTGGAGCGCCGCGGAAGGCGGGCCTCTGTCGCTTCCCGAATCGATGTTCATCGCAGGAAATGAACCAGACAGCATCCGAACATTGACATGTCTCCTCGCGAATGGTAGCGCCGACATACTTGCCGGGACTACGGACGGCGGAGTGATGTATTATGACGGAGAATCGGGAAAATGGCATCGCACGGGCCTCGATGCTGGGTTACCGGTTATCAAACTCGCGAAGGAATCGGTAATATCGAACCGCATTTTCGCGGCAACCAGATCGAGCGTCTGGATTTCCAGTAACGGCGGCTACACATGGCCGATGCAAATACCGAACCCAATTCACTCAGATATCGTTGACATTGCCGCATCGCAGAATTATCTCTTCATGACAACCAAGGAATCGATATATAGATGCAATTTATCGGATGTTGGTAGCGGTCTTAAACTAATCGGTTTGGCGGAGACAGGCGAAAACATCACAGCAATTGCCGCTTTCTCGGCAAAAGCCGGGGGAAGTTTTTTCCTGTTCGTTGCCACGGATTGGGCAGAGGAGACGCTCATATTTCCGGATAAGGATCAAACGATCCATAAAGTCATCTATTATTCTCCGGATATCATACGCTCCTTTACCACGAACGAACCTCTGCCAGGCGAGGATATGCATTGCATGGGAATGACCGATTCGAGAAGCATTTTTTATAGTCTCAATTTCAGCGACCTGTCTTATATGGCCTCGTTTGAGTCGCCCGTCGCCGCAGCTTGGAATGCAAATCAGTCGTGGCTCTATTGCAATTCCAGCGGTGTGTACTCGATGGCGCCCACATTCCCGTTTAACCCGATACAGCTTACCGATAAGCATACTGATTTTACAAGCCTGGCGTATTCCCGTAACGGCTTCTACATCGCCACCAACAAGACGAGCGCATACAGAAGTGCCAACGGCACAATCTGGGAAGAGGCGTCTGAAGGCATCGCGACGAAATCGAGTTTTGAAGGACTCAGGCTGCTGGAGGGCACGGTGACTTTGAACGATACTTGGCCGGCCGGGGCTGTGAATATCGAAAACGGAGCGAGATTCGAATCCCGGACGCTCACTGCGAGGGCCATTCAGCATTTTCCGAAACTGGTGTATACCGGCACCGATAATATCGGTAACGACTACTACGACGTACTCGCGATCCGGTACTCCGTTGAAAGCGGCGGCGCGCTGGAAGCCGGCATGCCGTATCTGATTGTGTATTACGCGAAGGGAACCGGACCGGTGATGTTCGAACAGTACGACGGCAGTCATACCCGCGTTTCAGTATCCTGGCTGGTAACCCGTAAGCCGGTGTAGCGACTCCATTTCTCTCACCAACCCCCCGGACGCGCGCCGCATGACTCTTTGAGACTGCGGCGCGCGCTGTGTTATACCTCCCCCGGAAATGCGCTTGACATTCGGCGGGACGGATACTATATTGATATCAAAATAATATCACTCCACAGATCGTTGGTGTCATATGCTGGAAGAAAAAGAATTCGCACCCGTTTCAGGGTATCTGATTTTATTCCTCATTATCGCAGTAATCGCAGGCTCCGTACTTGGAATCGTGTATCTGCAATTCCTGTGGCTGATTGCCGTTATCGTCCTCGCCTCGTTCCTTGCCGGGGGATTCGTTATCGTGAATCCGAATGAATCATCGGTTCTCGTGCTTTTTGGCAGCTACAAGGGCACGGTCAAGAAGAATGGATTTTTCTGGGTGAATCCGTTTCTCGTACGGAAAAAGGTGTCGTTGCGGGCGAGGAACAACGATAGTCAGCCGATCAAAGTGAACGACAAGCTCGGTAATCCAATCATGATCGGCGCGGTGCTGGTCTGGAAAGTGGAAAACACGTTCAAGGCGGCGTTCGAGGTGGATCACTACGAACACTTTGTGGAGATCCAGAGCGAAGCGGCGATTCGCAAGCTGGCAGGGCACTACGCGTACGACACATTCGAAGACGACGAAACCATTGAAATCACCCTTCGTTCAGGCGGCGAGGAAGTGAATCACGTCCTCGAAACAGAATTGAGCGATCGTCTCAAAATGGCCGGGATACGCGTCGTCGAAGCGCGCATAAGCTACCTCGCATACGCGCAGGAAATCGCTCAT
>CAYPBB010000021.1:9601-28883 GCA_964408855.1 uncultured Ectothiorhodospiraceae bacterium | reverse complement strand
GCCATGTTGCAGCGCCAGCAGGCAACGGCAATAGTTGCCGCAAGGACGAAAATCGTTGAAGGCGCCGTCAGCATGGTTGAAATGGCGCTCCAACAACTCTCGAAGAAAGAAATCATCGACCTGGATGAAGAGAAAAAGGCAGCAATGATCAGCAATCTGATGGTCGTGTTGTGTTCCGATAAGGCGGCGAGTCCCGTGGTCAACACCGGCACATTGCACCAGTAAACGTACAACAGGACGAACGTGTCGAAGAAAAAGGCATTTGCGCTTCGCATTGACGAAGAAATCCTCAGCGCTCTGGAGAAATGGGCGGCGGACGAGTTCCGCAGCGTCAACGGCCAGATCGAATGGATATTGAATAATGCCTTGAAAAAAGCCGGACGTATAAAAAAGGAGAAGACCGACCGGTCTTCTCCTGCAGATTCATGAGATTCGGAGCCAGACTGCGGTTGTTAACGTAAGATGACCGATGAACATACTTGATTTCGGGTATGTCATTCGATAATATTCACATCTCAAATGTCGTAACACTTCACATCAAGGAACAAGGATGAAACTTCTTTCTACGGTAATCGCCATTTTTGCTTTGTGTGCAACCCTCTCGGCACAAATAACGGTAACCAGGAGCGACTACGACCAGCTGTTCGGCGCAACCACCTCCACGAATTACCAGGCAACAGATGCAAGCGGCGCCGCGTTCGATATCGGCGGGACTGGCAACGGGCAAACCTGGGATTTCACGGGCTTTTCCTATACTTCCGAAGTAACGGCCAATCAATTCGCTAATCCGGCAAGCACGCCGTACGCAGCCCAGTTTCCGAACGCAACACACGCCGTGCTTATTGATGGGCAGGAAGGCGGCAGTTATGTGTATATCCGTCTGACCGATAACGGCTTCTATCAGGACGGAATGGCGGGAGTGTACCAGGGACAGCAACTTATCCTTGATTACAACCCCGACAAGCCAGAAATACTGTTCCCGGCGACGCTCAACTCGAACTGGAACTACCAAGGCGATCCGATTCTGTTCGCTGGCGGCTCCTATACCCAGGAGATCCGTACCCAATCCGAAATCGACGCGGCGGGCACGATGATCCTGCCGTCTGGACAACACGAATGCCTTCGCCTGCGTACGACGGAATGGCAGACGACCAAGGTTGTTGTCGGCGGACAAACAGTATCGCAACAGGTATACAAAAGCGTTTCATACGATTTTATCACGAAATCGGGCATAACCGCCTCGGTCGGAGCCGACTCGGTAAGCGCTCTCACCGGTTCGATCAACGTGGAAGATGTCAGCTATACGGTGTTCGGCGGGCAGGTCGGAACAGGCGCCATTCCCGAGGCGGAATCGTTGTCGCTGACTGCATCGTATCCGAATCCTGTCGCAGCAGGCGGGTATGTCACGATTGGATGGAATGTCCCGTCGCAATCGCCTATCTCGGTAACATTGTATAACGCGCAGGGATCCGAAGTCCGGACGCTGTTTCGCGGTGTATCGGCTCCCGGATTGTATACGCACTCGGTCGATACCGGACTTCTGCGGCCGGGCGTATACTTTGTCCGGTTGACCTCGGGAAACCGCGTTTCAACGAAGACGTTGACGGTCGTACAATAGCGCTCGCATAAATCATCGAAAAACGCCGCCATTGCGCGGCGTTTTCCATTATATAGCGCAAGCAAATCGTTGCGAATTATATAGCATGTATATATGCATATATTATGTTGCATATAATAACGCTATAGGAATAAAACGGTTGCGTATAAATAATATACGATTTGCTGCTACGCGCGAAACTTTCGCAATCGCGCCGCGTCTAAACAGGCAGAAGTTAATTCCATACTGTTACACTGGTTTCCCAGGAGGGATTGCTATGAAATCCTTGCTCCTTTTGACAGCTCTTGCCATCGTTACCGCCGCAGCATCGTCGCAAATCCGGTTGACGAAGGAAGACTACAGCCGCTTCTTCAGCGCCACATCCGTCGAAACATATACAGCGGTCAACATCGAAAACGCCCGGTTGTATGTCGGCTATCCCGGCGGGCAGAATTTGTACGACATGAACGGTATTTCGTTCCAGAATAATGGCGGCGAATGCAGCTATGTTAACCCGGCAACCACGCCGTTTGCGAACCGCTTCCCGACATCGACGCACGGACTGTGCCAGAAGGTGTTCGACGGTACGAATATGACCTTTTACCGGCTTACAGACGATGCGTTATATTATAACGGCGACGGCCGATTGATGGATGGGATCATGTACGTGTATAGCGCAGGCGTGAACCGTCCTATCATAAAATTCCCTGCGCAGGTTGGAACATCGTGGGAGTTCGCAGGCGAAGTGCAGAACTTCGGTCCGGGCGCAACGACGCAGACGATCAGCCGCTATACTTTCGATGCAAACGGTATGCTTGGACTCGGGTTCGATCAACAGGAATGCCTGCGGCTTAAAACCGTGGATGAGCTCATTACCGAGAACAATTTCAATGGTCAGATGGACCGTTCGGTGCGTCGGTCGATCACCTATACCTTCATTACGGCTCAGGGGCTGATTTTCGAGGCAGCCATCGATACGGTCGACGAGAATATTGAAAACCCGCGCCTGATTTGGATGCGGTACACAAAACATAACCTCGGTCCCGTCGGTGTGAACGACCTTCCGTCAACCGCGTCCATCGCGCTTGCGCAGAACTACCCGAATCCGGTTTCCGCGGCATCGGGGTATGTGACGACCCTGTCCTGGAATCTCGCTTCGCCTTCGCAGGTTTCGATTGCTCTCTACAATCTTGCAGGGAAAAAGGAACATCTCATCTATGAAGGTTTTTCCCCGGCGGGGAAAACTTCTGTACGGTTCGATGCAGGCAATCTCAACGCCGGTCTCTATGTCGTTCGAATGACAGCCGGCGGCACAAGTCAGATAAAGACGCTGAGTGTCGTGAAATAAACCGACGATCAGAGGGTTCTTTCAAGGGGTTGTTCCACGCAGGAACAACCCCTTGATGTTTTAGAACGAATCGTCCCATAAGCCGAGCCTTTGTTCTACGACATCAGACAGGAATTCCATCGGCGGATTCTGTGTTAGAACGAGGAATCAAGGATTGTTGACCCTGTAGAAGGATGATTATGCGTGTTGCGCTCTTTGTATTGAGTTTTCTCGTTCTTCCGTTCATTGCCTCGGCTCAATTGGAGCCGGAATGCAAACCCGAAGCGGAGGTCCGATTATCCGAACCTGTGGAATCGACCGAAGCGTACGAGGTGTTCGGTTCAGCCTGGGAGGCAGGCGAACCGGCAATGTCTGTCGATAATGCGGTTGCCCGCCTCGGCGAATCTGAAGGGCTGGATGCCCGGTTTTCGGGAACAGTGGACGATGTGTGTCAGGTAAAAGGGTGCTGGATGGTGATATCTGCCGGCGGAAAACAGGCGCGCGTTCATTTTACCGATTATAGTTTTTTCATGCCGACGAACATCAGGGGTAAAAAAGTGGAATTGCGCGGAGTGTTGGTAGAAAAGACCATTTCGGAAGAGCAGGCAAAACATTACGCGGAAGATTCTCAGCCCGGTAGTTCGGAAGCGGTATCCGGACCGCATAAAGAGTACTCCGTTGTTGCATCGTCGGTAAAAGTGTACCGGTAGTCTATAAAAAGGGTGGCTCATCGCCACCCTTTCCGAACAATGCTCAATTCGCGATTATTTGAGCAGCATCATTTGGTTCGTTACGGTTCCGGATTGACTTGTGATCTGATAGAAGTATGTGCCGGCGGACAGATTCGATGCGTCGAACATGATACTGTGCCAGCCAGCTGACTTGTTCCCCTGCTCCAGTACCTTGATCTCTGCACCTACCGCCGAGAAGACCTTTAGCGTGATACGATCGTCTTCGGGCAGGAAGTATCTGATCTCAGTCGAAGGATTGAACGGATTGGGGTAGTTTTCGAGAAGGATGGAGGAAGTTGGCTGAATTGACTTCAACCTATACCCGCTGTGTTTGTTAAGGTTTGCGTTTGTGCCGATTATTTGACATAAGTAGGGTGGGTTTGATTGAATAGGGTGTGAATATATCCCGAATCCGTAGGTTGAATCGGGGCACATTACAATCGAAGGATGCAGGGCGGTATTCGCCATGGTTGCCGGGGAGGATACTTGCCCATTCTCGATTTCTACTGCCTTGACATCAATAAAATTCGGGTCGGAATCCGACGTATGGTTGAACGCAATTCGAACATGGGAAAGTCCAAGATCGGTTTGTATCAAATCGATTGCAGATATCGATGGAGCCCAGAATTTTTCTTCGGGGTTTTGCGCCGCCACAGTAGCGAAAGGCGCGTTTGATGGTGTGTACCCACCGCGTTCCTTGTAGTTGACTGCTATTTCGCGCGTTCCGTCTTCGCTACATTCATAAGCCACAACTGCATCAATCGGATTTGCAATTCCGGCATATCCACGATATGTCGCTATCGACGGATTTCCCGTGGCGATTTTGTTTGCCGGATTGGCAAAGGTAATGTGCTCGAATGTATAAAGATTTCCATTCGCATCAACAAATAGTTTCAGGTACTTAATGTTTTCGCCTTGTCTCCATGCCAGATGAAACACAGTTGAATCGCGCGAGTAAGCAATTGACGGTCCTTCGGAGTTTGAGTCGGTATTAGGAATCAGTCCGTAAGTCATCAAAGTTGATTGTCTGTATGATAGATAGGCCAGACCGTTTGTCGCTTCATACACAATAAATGTCGTAGTTGTTATACCGCTTTTACCCGCAATTACCGGCAATGATTCCGAATTCCTCGGCAGGTACCCGCCTGTTGGCAAGAGAACGGGACCTCCCGAACTATCGTATGCCGCGCGGATGTATCCGTTCTCATACCATGTATAACAATAACTGCCGTTTACGTACCTTGAAATTGAAGGATGCTTTGCGTTCTGAGTTCCAGCAGAAAGTAGGATTTCTGCATTCCAGTTCGGACCTTCCGGAAGCATCCAAACATCTCCAAGACTCTCATACACACCCACATATTCCCCCGTCCGACCGTCGATTTTTCGTTGATTGTTCGTCGCTGTAGGCCCTACATCATCGGTATTGCTAATTTCGGCATTGGAATAGAGATGCGACTTGTACTCTGCTGTTACGGTGGCGTTTGGATTAACGAAATCAATCGCGCCGGTTTTGTAAGCGGCATAATTGTTCCACATGTACATATTCGGATCTGAGAGCCAATTAGCATTCGATGGCGAATCGATGTTCCAGTTGTAAAAAACGAGTGCTCCTGGATTGAGGTTCTGATTTATCGTAAAATGGTAACGTGTACCAACTACCCACTGGTTGTTTATGCGGTTGACTATCAAAGGAGCACGGAGGGAGTAATACGGATATCGAATGTCTGGTAAATATCCTCCTGTACACAGGAATACTCCATTGGTCCCCGAATCGCCGTTGAAAGAATACGGGAGACTAACATCCCGAAACGCTGTATCCTGTACCTGACTTGTAAAGTGCCAGGGATCTTTTACCTGGAACACATCCAGTTCCTCCGGGATAATGTATTGCATCGCTTCGTCTTCGAGATACGATGCCTGGATAGTGGCGTTGTAAATCGTATCAGCCATGGCATAGAAAGTCTCAGCGCGTGATGGATTCGGACGGACCTGCCTGCGAATCCGGTAGCAGGAATCGTACGGGTTCCAGCGTTTGAACTTGAAATCCGCCAACCCGATGGTGTACTTTCGATATTCGCTTTCGACATAGATGTAAGTTGGGACAGGATTGTAGATTTTATCAACGATGGTTGCGGAAAAGGCATCGGAATCAAATCTAGCGTTACTCGTCCCTGTGATTGATGCGCCCAATGCGCTCCCATCGTCGTATCTGTTGTCAATGTACTTATGTATCTGGGCATCGACGCCTGAAGACAACATGAATACCATCAAAACGAAAAATGTGCGTTTCATTATAGTGCCTCATTTGGTCATAAGATCGGTTCATCCGCAACGTGGCCACGTATTGCGGTTCTATCATAGCTTCTAATGTCGATGGGGAAGGGAACTGATTTCTCAGTTAAAACTGCAACCAAGCGCAATATCCGAACGAAACGGTGACATTACAAGTCAAAAATTTCTGACTTGTACATAAACATCATAGTGGCTATATTGTTGCTCGTGTAAACTAATTTTACCTGTATTTGGGTGTACGTGGCCAGCTACGACTACCTGATTGTAGTTAGGCTTTAATAGCATTATTGGTGGCACCCGATTCACCCAACGGCTTCTGCTGACACATACACATTTCTGGTTAGATTAGCCTATTTGTTCTGTGATGCTAACATTACCAGAGACGTTAGTGCTTCCCCTGTCTTCATCGTTTCCGCCGAACTCCATTTTTTGTATCTTTCCAGTTCCGTCGGCTCTAGCGGCGGATTTCGTTCACACTGGATTGTACATGGCTTTTCGAAACGCACTCATCATCGCCCTGATCCTTGCCGCCGGCACGCCCGTATTCGCGCAAAAACCCGCGATCCCCGAATGGACGCGCGGCGCGATCTGGTATCAGATTCTTATCGACCGGTTCTGCAACGGCGATCAGGCGAACGATCCGGACGGAAAGGGCGTGCTCGGCGATTCTCTCTATCAATGGCGCGTTTCTCCGTGGACGGGTAATTGGTACGATCTTTCGATTCAGGAAAAACTGTACAACAAGGATTTCTACCCGAACGCCTTCCTTCGCCAGTACGGCGGCGATTACGCTGGAATACTCAAACGAGTCGGCTATCTGAAAAATCTGGGTGTGGGCGCGCTCATGCTTTCGCCGGTATTTTCCGCGACTTCCTCCCATAAATACGACGTCAACAGCCTGCATCATACGTGCAAGCATTTCGGACGGAAGAACGGTGTCGATACCACCTATATGAACAGGGAGGTTCCCGACGATCCGAAAACCTGGTACTTCACGGGCGCCGACCGCGATTTTCTGGATATGGTTAAAGCGCTACACGATAGCGGCTTGAAAGTCGTGATCGATGCGCAGTTGGTGCATACCAGCCCGACATTCTGGGCGTTCGACGATTTGGTGCGTAATCAGGAAAAATCGCGGTTCGCGGCTTGGTTCGGCGTGAAACAATGGGATAAGGCGGAAACGCCGTTCGAATCGGAATTCAGCTACGACGCACTCTGGGACGTGAAAGCATTCCCACGTTTTAAAACCGATACGCTTGGACTCGTACAGGGACCCCGCGATTATGTCTTCGCGGCCACCAAACGCTGGATGGACCCCGACGGAGACGGGAATCCCTCCGACGGTATCGACGGATGGAGAATCGTACTTACGCACTGGCTTCCCGAACGGTTCTGGGTACAATGGACCGCGCTCGTAAAATCGATAAATCCGAACGCAGTTATCATTGCCGAATGGAGCGACCCTGCGAAGCCCGCCCCCGGCTGTTTCGATATCGTCTACACCAAGAATTTTGCCCGCGCCGTCGACGGGACGCTGGTGACGCACGACTTGTATCCCACGCAGTTCGATGAATTGCTTACGGCGACGCTGAAAGCGGCCAAGGATCCGGATGCCGGAATCCTTATCGTGGGCGATATGGAGACCGATAGGCTGGCGTCGCAATGCGCCAATCCCCAGGTTCCGTTCGAATTCAACAACACGCCGCAGCGTAATCCCTACTATGTGATGCGGAAACCAACGCCCGCCGAACGCCGGCTGCAGCGTCAGGCGTTGATGCTTCAGTTTTGCGTGCCCGGCGCTCCGCTCATCTACTACGGCGATGAAGCGGGAATGTGGGGTGGCGACGATCCGGACAACAGAAAGCCGATGTTGTGGTTCGATTCAACCTACAGCAGTGAATGCACATTCTCTGTAAACGGCGACGACACCCGGTATCCCAGATTGTTCGACAGCACGGTCTATTCCTTCTACAGGAAATTGATCGCTCTGCGGGAGAAGCATATTTCGTTGCAATATGGCGCAATGAATACGATTATTATCGATGACGTAAAAAGGATGTACGCCTTCAGAAGAGAGTCGGGCGCAGATAAGGTGTGGATTCTCGTAAACGCCGGAGACACAGCTCAGGAATGCAATATTCCGCTTCGCGAACTACCGAACGGAACGCGGCTCGTCGACGTTTTCGCCGATGTGGATTTTTACGTGTTGAAAAACCGCCTTGCATGCGTGTTACCGCCCCGGACAGTCAGTGTACTCGTCCCCGCATGGTAGCTGATTTGTAGATATTATCCTGTTCGCGCCGTCGACAAACCTTGTTTTCGCAAAAAAATATGCGAAAAATTGATAAAAACGCCCTCGGTTGGAATTTCCGGCAGGGTCTTATATGTTTGTATGAATATAGTAAACGAAACTCCCGTATCCATTGAGTAGATAGCACACGAATGAACAAAGGAACAGTTGCCCAAATTATCGGACCGGTCGTCGACGTGGATTTCGCCGGCGGCACGCTCCCCGAGATTCTTACGGCGTTAACAATCGACCGCACCGACGAGCAAGGGAATCGCTCTGAACTGATTATCGAAGTACAGCAACACCTGGGAGAAGACCGCGTCCGCGCTGTCGCGATGGATTCAACCGACGGTCTGGTGCGCGGCATGGAGGTGGTAGATACGGGCGCGCAGATTACTGTTCCGGTTGGTCCCTCAACGCTCGGTAGATTGCTGAACGTCGTCGGACAGAGCATCGACGGAAAAGAGCCGATTACCTCGGATATACATTTCCCGATCCACCGTCCGGCGCCTGATTTCGACGATCTGACGACGAATAAAGAAATGTTCGAAACCGGTATCAAGGTTATCGATCTGCTCGAACCCTATACCAAGGGCGGTAAAACGGGGTTGTTCGGCGGCGCAGGCGTCGGAAAAACGGTTATCATTCAGGAATTGATTCACAATATCGCCAAGCATCACGGCGGGTATTCCGTGTTTGCCGGCGTGGGCGAGCGTACGCGCGAAGGGAACGATCTTTACATTGAAATGACCGAATCGGGTGTCATCGATAAAACAGCGCTTGTGTTCGGACAGATGAACGAGCCGCCCGGCGCGCGTCAGCGGGTCGGATTGACGGCGCTGACGATGGCGGAATACTTCCGCGATGTCGAAGGAAAAGATGTGCTGCTGTTCATCGACAATATTTTCCGTTTTACGCAGGCAGGTTCGGAAGTGTCCGCGCTTCTCGGCCGCATGCCGTCGGCGGTAGGCTACCAACCGACGCTTGCAACGGAAATGGGCGAGTTGCAGGAACGCATCACTTCCACGAAGAAAGGCTCGATTACCTCGGTGCAGGCGGTATACGTCCCGGCGGACGACTTAACCGATCCGGCGCCCGCGACGACCTTCTCTCACCTCGATGCGACGACGGTATTGAGCCGCCAAATCGCGGAACTCGGGCTGTATCCCGCGGTCGATCCGCTCGATTCCACATCGCGTATTCTCGATCCGCTTATCGTCGGAGAGCGCCATTATAATGTCGCTCAGCGCGTCAAGCAAATTCTTCAGAACTACAAGGATCTCCAGGATCTTATCAATATTCTCGGTATCGACGAGCTTTCCGATGAAGACAAGCTTGTGGTTCACCGCGCGCGCCGCATCCAGCAGTTCCTTTCGCAGCCGTTCTTCGTTGGCGAGCAGTTTACCGGTTTCCCAGGTAAGTATGTGAATATCGAGGATACCATCAAGGGCTTCGAAATGATTCTCAACGGCGAATGCGACGAGCTTCCCGAGGTTGCCTTCCGCTATGTGGGCACGATCGAAGAAGCATTCGAGAAAGCAAAGAACCTGTGAGTCCCGGCGCATGGAAAAAGCATTCGATCTGAAAATCATCACGCCGGTAGGCAACGCGTTCGAAGGCAGGGTCACCAGTGTCACGTGTCCGGGGACGCAGGGCAGGTTCCAGGTGTTGTACAATCACGCCGCTCTTCTGTCGTCTCTTGAAGTTGGAAGCATGGATTTTGTGTCCGAGAATAAAACCTATCACTACGCAATCAGCGGCGGTTTTGCGCAGGTCTATCATAATAGTATTCTGATACTGGCCGAGACGGCCGAGCGTTCCGACGCAATCGACGTCACGCGGGCCAAGGACGCGAAACGGCGTGCGGAAGAGCGCCTCTCAGAGCATCGCAATGAAATCGATGTCTCCCGGGCCGAATTTGCCTTGCACCGCGCTATCAACAGGCTGAAGGTATCAGGATCGTTATAATCTCAGGCTTTTGTATATTAAACTCACCGCCTTTTTTACCGGAGGCAGTGAGTTTTCCATTTTAGCCGATGCATGTCCGCTGTCTCTTGATACGAGACGGCATACCGAGGAAATACGATGAGCAATTATGCGTTAATTATCGCCGGCGGCGTCGGCGCGAGGTTCTGGCCCCGCAGCCGTCAGCATACACCGAAGCAACTGCTTCAGATCATCGGCGAAGGCACGATGATTCAGAATACCGTGGCGCGGCTGAATCCCGTTGTCCCCGTCGAGAACATCCTCATCATCACGAACGCCTTGCAGGCCGACGAGGTTCACCGCCAGCTCCCCGCGATTCCGCAGGAGAATATCGTTATCGAACCGCACGGTCGGAACACGGCGCCCGCCGTCGCCCTCGGTGCGGAGATAATGAAGAAACGGTACGGCGATGTGCCGATGATTGTGCTTCCTTCCGATCACATTATCCACGACGTGCAATATTTCCACGAAGTGCTCCGCAACGCGGTGCAGGTTGCCCAGGAACATCGCGGTCTGGTCACCATCGGAATTAAACCAACTCGCCCTGAAACTGGGTACGGATATATCCAGATGGATATGGTCGCGGCATCGCAAAAGCTGGAAAAACTCGCAGCCTTTCCGGTAAGAACATTCGCCGAGAAACCCAATCTATCGACGGCTGAAAGATTTCTTGAAAGCGGCGATTTCGTTTGGAATAGCGGAATGTTCATCTGGACTGTCGGAACGGTGCTTTCGAGTATCGCGGAGTTTTTGCCGGATATCAGCGATGAGATGCACAGGCTCAGTCCGGCGATCGATACGCCGAAATTTGCATCGGCGCTCGATATGGCGTACCGCGAGATGCGCGGTATTTCCATCGATTATGGCATCATGGAAAAAGCTTCAAACCGCTACGTTATTCCGGCTGATTTCGGGTGGAACGATCTGGGAAGCTGGGACGAGGTATTCCGGCTGGCACCGAAAGACGAACACGGCAACTCAATCGCCGGCGAAGTGGTTGTCCACGATTCGTATCATTGTCAGATCAGCACGACCCCCAACCGCATTGTCGGCGTAATTGGAATGGAAGACTGCTCGATTATCGACACCGATGACGCTGTGCTTGTCTACCGGCACGGACGTTCGCAGGACGTCAAGGAGATTGTCGATTACTTGCGAAAACGAAATATGAATACATTTTTATAATGCCGGTATCGAATCGAACGACATATGCCGTACTCATAGCCGTTGCCGCCGTTTTGTCTGCCTGCAGCAGCAGCGAAGAAGCATACGATTTCTCGAAGTTTCACGAAAACAGGGAATTCACGATCCTCGAATCCAGCGCAGGGAAAGCGTCGTATTATTCGAAAAAGTTGCACGGACGAAAAACCGCCAGCGGTGAACGCTACGATCAAACATTATTGACCGCAGCGCATCGCAATTACCCGTTTGGCACCGTCGTACGAGTGACCTCGGAAAGCAGCGGGCAATCGGTCATTGTCAGAATCAATGATCGGGGACCGAGGAAGAAATCGAGAATCATTGATCTCAGCTACGCCGCGGCGAAGGAACTCGACATGCTCCGCGCAGGAATTATTTCCGTGAAAGTCGATGTACTCTCATGGGGCGGGGATTCATGAAAAAGCGGAGCCTGATTACAGAAGCCGATGTCAGGAATGCGGCATCGAGCGGGGTATCCGTACTACGGATTCCCTCGAATGCAATCATCACGCCGCTTGCGGTCGACGTTTCGCATAGCGCAGGCGTTCGATTCGAACTCGTTGATGAAGACTCAACCGGGGCGCCGCAAGGGCTTGCCGTCGCTATTGCCGTGACGAAGGATGCCATTGCGCTGAAACGCGCCGTGTTCGATGTGACGCGAGGGCGAGGTATCGAAATCATCGAACTGCATGCCGGTTTGAGCGATATTGAGGCGGCAGTCGAAACGGTGAAACAGGTGGCCGGCCGGCATGTTCCATTCGGTATTATCCTCGACGCGACTGGTATTCGGTCGAGTATGATTGCGAACCGGTTCGAAGGTATCCGCGCGGTAAATGCTCTGGAAACCCGCCACGCCCGCATTGCCCGCAGCCGCTTCGATAGCAACCTGCTCACTCTCGGCGCGGAATTCCTGACCCCGCACCGCGCCGGAGACATTGTTGCCGCGTTTCTCGAAACTACGTATGCCGGGACCGGCAAATAGCCCACGGTTGCCGATAAACCGTCAGTATCATCATTCATCCGCCCGGATTGTTCAGTGAACGCGTTCCCGTTTCCCCGTTTCCGGTGCTATATCGCATGCAACGCTTCCTTCGTAAACCGCGCGCGGTACACGCTGGCAATGCTGGGTTTGATTGAAGGGCTTGCTCCTGAATTCGTTGATACTCCGGATTCCGCCGACCTTTGCTACGGATATACCCCCCCGTCCGGAACAAATGCCGGCTGGCTCCCAGCATCGGAGCGGGCGCATCAATTTCTGGCGCAAAAGAACCGCTTCGATAGCCGCGATGCGCAGTTCATCGATTGGAACGGAAGCAGCATGTTACGGCTCTTCCCGGTTGATATGCCGCACAAAACCGCCGTTTTCGGAGATATCCTTTCATCGGCTTTCTTTTTTCTCTCCCTTCACGAGGAATGGAGTTCTCCCGACCGCGACCAATTCGGCCGGTTTCAGGCCAAAAGCTCTCTCTCCGGCGCGCTATCCGCACATGATGTTCCTTTCGTGGCTGCGTACGCTTCGGCTATTCGTTCCATGCTCGAGGAATCCGGACGAGGATTTCCACGGCAGCAGCGTTTTGGAACATCGCGCGCTGCGATCTGCTTCACTCATGATATCGATTACATCTCGAAGCGCACGCCGGGATTATTCTACCGCGAATTGGTGACCTGTCTTCTGCTGAACTCCACGAAAACCGCATTTAGCCACCGGATAAAGAGATTCGGCGAATACGCGCAGTTTCTGTTCAAACCGGCTACCGATCCGTACAGGGTATCGCTCCAGAACATGAAGCGGCGCGAGGAAGAGAACGATATCCGCGGAACCTGGTTTTTCAAAGCCGGCGGAAACGACAAACGGGACGTGAAGTACAGTCTCGACCACCCCTTTGTAGAACAGTCGCTGCGCGAATTATTGAACGCTGGGCATGAGGTTGGCATTCACCCCAGTTTCAACGCGCATGCCGACGAGGAGAAGTTTGCGCGCGAGAAAATGAAGCTCGAGGGAGCAGGCGCCACTGTGCGCTCCTGCCGTCAGCATTACTTGCGGTTTTCATATCCTGACACATGGCGGATCCAGCAACGCTCGGGCGTCCACATTGATTCAACGATGGGATTCGCGGAACAGGAGGGCTTCCGGAATGGAACCTGCCATCCGTTTCTTCCGTATGATCTGGACAAGGATGAGCCAATCCCCTTATGGGA
Organism: uncultured Ectothiorhodospiraceae bacterium; assembly: GCA_964408855.1. Taxonomy (GTDB): domain Bacteria; phylum Bacteroidota; class Ignavibacteria; order SZUA-365; genus CAYPBB01. The sequence goes on along the minus strand of CAYPBB010000021.1, from coordinate 15,261 downwards.
AGTCCCTTTGGCAGCGATGGATGGAACGCTGGCATTCTACCGGGGTATGAACGCAGCGGATGCAGAACGCCGTCTGGGAGGCCTCGCGGAAATAATTCGGCGATATGAAGGAATGGCTGCGTTTCTGTTCCATAATATTATCTACGACGACCATGATTTTCCCGGCTGGGGCGGTATTTTCGACCGGTTCGCAAGAAATGCAGCCGCAACGGGGATAGCCGGCATGGGACTCGAGGAGAGCCTGACGCAGTGGCTCGGAGGAATCCCGCCGGCGGAATCCTTGAGTATTATCGGCTCGCTTATTCACTGAGAGGCGCATGTTTGTTTCGGCCGGGCGAACGCAATTCCCTGCCGAGTTTAGGTCACGAATTTATACCTTGACTTGACGGACGAAATGGAATATTTTTCTCTTGAGTTTTCTGATACCACGACGAGGCTTCTATCCTACCTTTGAGACAGATTGTTTTTCATTCGGACGTTTATTGACGCTACAAGCGATTATCGGAACAGAAAAATAATCCTCGCGTTTGTAACTTTTCCCCATGGTTGCGGGTCTATACCGCAGGAACAAGAAAAGGAGTTACGTTTATCGAGCTGTTGTTAGTGCTTCAATTGGCATGTTTTCCGTTATTTTAACTTGGAGGCACTATGCGTAACGAACGGAATTTTCAAGAGAATCTGAATCCGTTGGACGACATTATCGACGACACCACGTTCGAGGAATTGTACAAAAACAATCTCTTCAACGATAAGGCAATCCGGGATTATAAAATCCGGCGTATGTTTCGCGATTACCGCTCGTCTATGAGCGCAGGCGATGCGATCGATGCAATCCGGGAAAAGTTTCCGTACCTGCAATTCGATACCGTCCGGAAAATTGTCTATCAGATAAGCAAATAGTAATTCACGCGAAAAGAACACATCCGTTCACCGGCGGATGTGTTCTTTCATTTTTGAGGCTGTTTCATAAGAAGACCTTCTCTCTCCGGGATTATTCCTACCCCGGTATCCCGGGCAAGGTCTGGGACCGATGGTAGGAAAGTATTAGCGGCGGTCTTGTGAAACAGCCTCGTTTTGTATTCTGTAGCCGGTAATCAGGTGAAAATGATGCTCGCTCCTGCCGATTTTTCGTAGAAATCGCCGACGGTGAGAATGGAATCGACCTGATCGCATAAATCGCTTTTCTTCAGCTTGAACATATCCATTGCCGCTTTGCAGGCGTACAGTTCCCCGCCGCTGTCGTGGATCATCTCAAGAAACTCGCCAACGGGCGGAATATCGAGCCGCTCCATCTCCTTTTTCATCATATTCGACGCGAAAGCGGACATTCCAGGTATTGCCCCGAGGAATGTCGGCATGTGCATACCGGGATTCCCGACCGTGGCGACTTTTAGATTGTGCATGCGCTTTTTGGTTATGGCATCCAGCCCAAAGAACGTAAAGAACATCATTGCATCGATTCCTTCCATCCGCGCGCCGTTCGCTAAAATCAGTCCCGGATACACGCCTTCCAGCGATCCTTTGGATATGATAATTGAAACCTTTTCGATTGCCTGTGACATGGTTTTTGCTCCTTTGCCGATGGTGGAAGAATTAAACGCAACCCTGCGGTTTCTTTATGCCGGCAATTCGGGCGGCCTTTTTCGCCGGTCCCTTCGGGAATAATTCGTAAAGCTCCTTCGTGGGAACGCCGCTCTCCTTCGTCAGACGGCGGAGTGTCGGTCCGGTTCCGTTTTCTTCGAATTCCTTGCGCATGAAGTTGATGACGATAAAATGCCTGCCGGTCAACTGTTCGATGCCCTCTTCTTTTGCGATGACTGCGGCGATTTCCTGGTTCCATTGTTTGTAATCGCACATGAACTGCTCTTCGTCGAATTCGATGACGACGCCTGCAATTTCTCTTGCGGACATAGGGGTACTCCTTTCGAGGCTACGGTTGCCTGTTGCTATGTTGTTCAGGTATTGACTGTTGATTGAGGTTTTTCATCAGTGTGATAAACATGCCGAGACTTCGCTGCATTGCGGGGTCGTTCATTTCGCGGAAGGCTCTCCAGAGAGAATACCTGGGCGGATCGGCGATGTTCAGATTCTTATAAACGGAAACGGTGTTATTTAACGCATCGAGCATTTCCGGCTGCGTGATTGTTTTGATGGTCTCGAGAATCGCTACGACGTTTTCAGCGAGCATCCGGAGATCGTCCACGGAAAAATGCGCGACAACATTATCGGCAATCTTTGTCGACTCCCGCAGGTATTCGAAGTAGCCCTTTTCATCGAGCATTTGCAGCTTCATCAGCGCGTCCTGAAACAGCTCTTTCGCGATGGGACGGGCGTCTTCCAGAAAATCGGCTGCGCTTTCCAGCCGTTCCATGATTCTGGTCAGATTATTTGTATTTCGGATCAGTTTCTTTGTCAGGAACAGAAAGTCTCCTGTCTTGACGAAGGGTGCGACGTCTTCTAGTTCTTCGACGGCGGAGTTGAAGAGGTCCTTCGCGATACGCGTCAGGTCTTCCTTAAGATCCTCCATTTCCTCGCGTTGCCTGCGTATCATCGCCAGCTCGCCGGCAATTGTGTTGAGCTTTGCCTGAATCAGCGCCAACTGCTCGGCAATCCGATCTTCCGGTTCGGGTGATCCCATGTTACCACCTCTTCCCGGCCATCAGCATCCTGCTTTCTATCGGCAATTCGGCGCCTTTGAGCAGAAGATTCCAGTACATCCAGCGGAACATCATTTTCCCGTAATGATTCATCTTCGTTTCTTCGAGAAGCGAGAACGGTCCCACGCCCGGAAGCGGAAACTTGCCCGGCAGAGGCTCCACGTCGTAATTGAAATCGATCAGGATGCCTTTCCCGAAGCCGGATTCGATGTAGCAGTTGGCATGTCCGTCGAACGACGCGCGCAACGGTTTTCCGTCGATGGCGCACATGAGGTTTTCGAAAAGGATGTCGGCCTCGAAATGCGCCACCGAGCCAGCCTTCGAGCTTGGCAGATTCGTCGCATCGCCTATGACGAAGATGTTTTCGTATTTCTTCGAACGAAGCGTATGCTTTTCCGTCGGTACAAAATTGAGTTCATCTCCCAAACCCGACCGCGGAATAAGCGGATCGCCCATATTGACGGGCACAGTCACAAGCACATCGTATTCAATCTCCAAGTCGTCCCACGACACAATCTTGTTATTCTCCGGTTCGACGCGCCGAATGTTGAACTCGGGCGTCATCCGGATATTCTTTTTGTCGAGAAACCCGCCCAGTACCTTCGACGCCTTCGGTTTGGTAAATGCGCCGGGTAGCGGCGTGACGAAATGGATATCGACCTTGTCGCGGATTCCTTCTTCGGTGAAATACCAATCGGCGAGGAACGCGAACTCGAGCGGAGCGACCGGACACTTGATCGGCATTTCGGCGACATGAACCACAAGCCTGCCGCCTTCCCAGTACTTGAAAAACTGGCGGAGCGCCGTGGCTCCTTCAATCGTATAGAAGTCGAAAATATTCTTCTGCCAACCCGAGCCGAGCATTCCTTCCGTTTCGGCAGGATTGATTTTCGAGCCGGTTGCGATAATCAGAAAATCGTACGGCAGAACGGCGCCGTTTGCAAGCCGGACATGGTTCTGTTCGGGATCGATGATGTCGATTTGTTCAAACAGGACGTCCGCGCCGGACGGAAGGAAATCGCGTTTCGGTTTGACAACGTCATTTCGGGAATAAATGCCGAAGGGGATGAACAGGAGGCCGGGCTGGTAATAGTGGGTTTCGTATTCGTCGACGATGGTGATATTCCATTCGCCTCCGAGGGCGGGGAGCAATTTGTTGAGCATGATGGTGCCGGCTGTGCCGGCGCCGAGAATAACCAGGTTCTTCATGTGCGTACTCGGGGGAACAAAGGTTCTTGTTTCCCGGCTGAATAAAAGATTCAGCCGTCCGATTAATACGCGCAACAATACTAAACGTCGATAATAATGTCAAGTCATTATCGACGAAAGAGATTGAAGGAATAGCTCCGCCGCTTGTCGTTTCCCTGTATCGCTACGTACCGGATGCATTCTGCCCCTTCTTGGCCATAATTTCATCGCGTTGTGTGCGCTCCTCATGGAGACGCGCTTCGATGAAACCGATGAATTCTTCAACGATTGGACGCAGATGAGTTGTTTTCCGACGCAGAAGGTACGTTTGTCTTGAGAGTTCCAATTCCGGAATGCGTATCTGTTTAAGCAATCCGAAGTTAAGTTCATCTTCAACCGTTATTCTCGGAAGAAACGCGCAGGCGACGCCAGTTCGAAGGAGGGTTTTCAGGATGGGCAAATCGTGTAGTTCCATGAAGAGATTCAGTCTCTTTAGAGGAATACCGGCGGCGCCAAGCTCCCGCGCGACTGTCATGCTCAGCCCTTTGTCGTTGTTGACCCAGGCGATTGGAAGAGCAGGCAATTCCTCTATTGGCAGGATATCCGGCATTAGACCGGGGTGACCGGCAAGCACAATCTCGTCTGTATAGCACTGCCGTGCGAGGATTTTTTGATTCCGCACCTGATGTCCGGCAAGCGCGAGGTCCAGCTCGTCGCCGGCGAGCTTTTCGAGCAGGGTATCTGTATCCAGATGCTGATAGGTAAAGAGGACCGAAGGGTGCTCGCGTTTGAACGCGGCAAGATTCCACGGCAACGTGTAGGCGCACGTAAGCGCGTCGCCTCCAAGATGAATATGGTTGAAGCGGCTTTCCGATTGCTTGACGATAGCTTCTTCGATGCGCTGCGCCTCGAGTAGTAGGCGTTTCCCTCGCTCATAGAGCGTCGCGCCTTCGTCAGTCAGCCGGATGGTTTTTCCGCGCCGCTCGAAAAGCCGGACTCCCATTTCGCGTTCAAGGTTTTCAATATGATGACTGATGACCGATTGTCCGATGGACAGCGTTTTTGTCGCCGCCGTAAATGATTGCGCTTCAGCGACAGCCAGGAAAATTTCGATTTTCTTTCCAATAATCATGTGTGTTGTCCGGATTGGGATATGCTCGCATTACTCTAAGATGCAGCACGATGCTGACTGATGCAAGGAATTGTGACAACGCTATCCGGAAGACGAGTTTCCGTCCGCCATTTGGAGATGCGGCGCAGCTCACGTTCGAGCTCGTTGATCCGCCGTTGGACCGCCGCAAGATCGGCGCCATCGTGTGCCCTGGGTGGATCGGCATGAGTGGATGACTTGCACCAACGATGAAGAGTGTTCTCGGGAATACCAAGGTCGCGTGCAACGCTGGCGATCGTTCGCCCAGGTTCCTTGCAGAGCTCTGAAGCATGTTTTTGGATTCGGTGGTATACTGTCTTCGCAGCATACGCGCGTCTCCTTCTGATCAAAATACCCCCTTATTTTTGTGTCTATCAAATCGGGTGAAGTCCTATGGTGCGTGTAACGATACACTGTTTATCGCATGTGCATCAAGGGTTCTGTTCGGTATTCATGTACGTCCCTGCGAGTCTCAGTCAGTCCGTCAATCGTCTCGCCGCCACGACCGACCCCCACACATCTGTGTCCGCTGAAGCGGACATGTTCAGCACAGGCCGTCGAGCGCAAAGAAGCGAAGGCAACCGGATCAGGCATGGGAAGCATCCTGAGCCGCTCCGCCGGAGGCGGAGTGCGAAGGGCCGCCGGGAGATACACAGGACCTCAAT
>CAYPBB010000021.1:0-9501 GCA_964408855.1 uncultured Ectothiorhodospiraceae bacterium | reverse complement strand
ATTTGAAGCTCAAGACTGGAGGGCTCGCATAATGGTATTGCAGCGGTCTTGAAAACCGCCGGGCGTAAGCCTGTGGGGGTTCGAGTCCCTCGCCCTCCGCACCGCCGCCGGACGCAACGCTTCCGGCGGTTTCTTTTGTTATAGCAGCCCTCTACGGACAGGGGATCGAACGCCGGATGTTGATTCGTTACCGACTGTACGTTACATTTGTACATCGTTTGTGGTTATTGAGCCTTTTTCAGGCAAACTATTCGGTTAATCATCTTTAACCGCCGTTGACGATTCTGCAACGGTAGGTAGTGAATGTACTCACTGACAGGTGGCTATCGTGGGAGATATAGGTCATTATCGCGTTCTCGTCCTGACAGGAATGTATCCGGATGACGAAACGCCAGGTAACGGACTTGCAGTGAAACTTCAGTGCGAGTCGTTGCTGGAATTAGGCATGGATGTCGATGTATTGTTTTTTAAGGTTTGGAACTTCCCGTCCATCCTTGGCGCCATCGGCAGGCTGCGCCGCATGGAACGAAGCAAACGCTACGATATCATTCATGTGCATCACGGCTTTAAAGCATCGATGATATCGATGTTTTCATCTCTGCCTCGCGTATTCACGTTTCATGGAACCGATATCCTCGGCTACACGAGAATGAAGGGACTCAACCTCGTTGCGTCGACGGTGTATCATGTCGCAGCGTATGGGACCAGGTTTCTATCCCGGTTCGCGCGGGCTGTCATCGTGATGAGCGATGAAATGAAACGATGTCTGCCTGCTGCGGTACAACAGAGAGTCTCCGTTATTCCGATGGGAATCAATGTCGAACAATTCAATTATCTCGGACGCGCCGAGGCGCGCAATGTCCTGGGATGGGGCGATGAACCTGTGATTGCCTTCGTCGACAATCACAATAATCATGTGAAGCGATTGGATCTGGCGACGGCGGCTGCGGAAAAAGTTAGGGAGCAACTGCCGGAAACCCGTCTGGTTCTAATCCAAGGCTTCAAGCATGAACAAATGCCGCACATACTTTCCGCATCCGACTGTCTGCTCGTGACATCGGATATGGAAGGATCGCCGAACACAGTTAGGGAATCAATCGCGTGCCGTTTACCGGTTGTTTCGGTAGACGCGGGAGATATTCGCCATCTACTCGATCTGCACCATGGTATGGGACACATCGTCGAAAGGGATCCTCAATCAATTGCCGACGCAGTGCTTACGGTGCTTCAATCCAATCAAACCCGTCCTTCCCCTGCAAGTATTCATGCGCTGTCGCTTCAATCGGTCGCACGGCAGGTTGCCGATGTCTACACTCGCGTATTGACGCGCTGACGAACGTTTAGTCCATATTTCTACACATCTTACCAGGGGGTACAACCTAATGGATACGCCGAGCGTAACCGTTATCATTCCCGTGCGGAATGAATGCCGTTTTATTGCGACAGTGCTGCGGAATTGCTTCGAACAGGATTATCCGCACGACAAAATGGAAATTATTATTCCCGAAGGCCGGTCTACCGATGGGACAAGAGATGAAATCGAACGTTTTATTAAGGAGTATCCGGGAGGCGGTCCCGCCGTCCGCGTCATCGACAATCCCTTTCTGGATCTTCCGCATGGATTCAACAGGGCTATCAATCAGGCATCGGGAGAGATCATCTTATTGCTCGGAGCTCATGCTGTCTATGCGGCGAACTATATTTCGGAATGCGTTTCCGTACTCCTTCAATCGGGAGCGAATAATGTCGGGGGGCCGACGCAAGCGATTGCCTCGACATTTATCGGGAAGTGCATCGCCCTCGCCTACAATTCTTCGTTCGCCGTGGGCGGCGCTCGTTGCCACCAACTCGATTATACCGGCGATATTGACACGGTATCGTTCGGATGCTGGCGCCGGTCGTACCTACTTTCGATGGGAGGATACGATGAAGAGCTTATCCGCAATCATGACGACGATCTGAATTTCCGCACTATCCTTTCGGGAGGGCGTGTCTATCAATCGTCTACCATCAAAAGCTGCTACTATTCGCGCACATCGTTTACCCAACTCTTACAGCAGCAGTTTCAATACGGGTACGAAAAAATCCGGGTTATCCAAAAACATAATCGGCCTGCATCGCCGAGGCACCTGATTCCGATGTTCTTTGTTGCCGGACTGATATTTGCTCCGTTTGCAATGCTCCTCAGCGCCTATAGCATTTATTTTATCGCGGCTGTCATGACGTTGTACGCGGGACTCAGTATCGGCTGCGCAACTCAGGTTGCCTTCGCGAACGGCTTGAGGTACCTCCCTGTTTTACCAGTAGTCTACTTCATTTATCATATTGGATATGGGACCGGGTCCATTATCGGCGTGTTTGATTTCTATTTCTTTCATGCGTGGTTTAGAAGACATTCCAGTTATTTGACAAATCTTACACGGTAAGGAGAGTCATCCTCATCGTTGATATGTCTGAGTGAGTGTTTGTCGTTCGCAATGTATCGACAAATAGATGGAGCGATTGCGGCGCTTGCAGGAGTACGTCCTGTGTGCATATGATCACGGCCTGGAATGAGTGCCGTTGGTTCTTCGTATACTCCTGCGGAACCACTTTTCTTCATTTCGCATTATAATACTGACAAGCATACATCATAGGCGGCAGGAAGCGGATGAAAGGTGGAATCGATTCCAAATATCATACCTTCATCGCGAGATTCGGGTTTCTTGTTTTTCGCGCATATTATAGGAAATTTCCTTTAATTCGCGGGAAATACTTTATCCGTATGCGCGTTCATCCACACTTGCGCAACAAGATCCTTATTTGCCGGTACCGCGGACTTTCATTGCATCCGATGGATTTTTCGCTCCCTCGTTACAACAATATGTTTTATAAGGACATCTGCGAACCGGAGGAAGAATTTCTTGGAAGGGTTCTTCGGCATGGAATGACGTTCGTAGATATCGGCGCTAATATCGGATCGTATTCGATGCCTGCCGCCGCGCTTGTCGGGACGGAAGGACGGGTTATTGCCTTCGAGCCTGCTTCGGATAATCTGGCGATTTTCAAAGAAACCATTGCGCTTAACAATGCGTCGAATATCATCCTCGAGCAACTGGCGCTCTCCGATAAATCAGGAGAGGGGAAACTGCGGCTTCACGACGGCGCAAATACCGGTCAACACGCGCTTGCAGTCGAGGGACAGGCAGGAGTCGTCGAATCTGTAACGCTTACCACACTCGATGATTATCTGGAACAGACCGGTATCAGAAAGGTTGATGTTGTTAAGCTCGATGTGGAGGGCGTAGAACTCAAGGTATTGAAAGGAGCCGCGAAGACGTTATCCGCCGACGCGCCTCCAGTGCTGATTGTGGAAGTCAGCGATGTAAATGCTTCGCGGTACGGATCGACATCGGGAGAACTGTTTGCTTTTCTCGAGCATACCGGATATCTGCGGTATAAGTATTCCGGCGGAAGACTCGTGAAAGCGGATACGGTGGAACACCGGATTGTCTGTGAAAACTATATTTTCATCCCGGCGAAAATGGCAGACAACTCACAATTGTTTGAACGTATACAATCGATGATTCGATAAAATTGTCGAGCGGATGCCGGTTGTATATCCGTCAATCCCCGGCGGCGCAATCAGGATCGATTAACGATTCATCTCATCAAAGATAGCGAAGACCTGCTGTTCCCATTCAGCTTCCGTCGGCGGCGGGATAATCTCTTCGATCCATGAAGCGGCAATCGACGGATCTTCGCTGATGGTTTCGATGCAATTCTGTAATGCAGCGATATCGCCCGCCGGGATAATTCTCCCATTTTTTCCGTCGATGATATTGAATTTGTTGCCTACCGATGTAGTGGCGATCACCGGCACGCGCTGAGCGTTGGCTTCAAAGACAATCCGCGAGGCGATTTCGACGCCAACCGAGGGAACGATACACACGTCCGCCTGTGCGATGCGTTTTGAAAGCTCGGCTCCATGTAGACCTGTAAAGGTCTGGAACGATTTCCCGTCGCCAAACCACGAAGTCCCGCTTCTCGATACAACCTCGTCCGGGAGGTCGTTCGAGGCGACCCATAGTTCGGCAGGATGCCTGACAGACGCCTGCTTGAACGCTTTTTCGAGTACGACTGCCCCCTTTGCTTCCGTCCACCGGCCAATGTAGATGAATCGCACCGGTCTGCCGGATTGTGTGCGGCCGTCTGTGCGGGGATATTGCATTCTCTTTTCATTTCCGATGAACTGATACAGCAATCGGCATTTGCTCTCGGGTACCCCATGCGAAGCGAACAGCGGAAGCAAATGAGGCGCTTGTAGAATGAACCTCGTTACCTGCTCTCTGTATGCCTGCATATTGTTAAGAGCGGTTTGGACGCGCGACGGCACGTGGATGTTATAACGGCTGTTGGCGGGCAATATTGTCTGAAGCGTGTTGCCGAGGATTGGAATGGAAAGCAACGCGTTCGCGGTTTTCTGCTTGATCCCCCTGGAAGCATGGACACAGCGAATGCATTTCGGACCGTCGTCAGGTCCTGAACAATTGGCTCCCGTCGAGTCGATCTGCCACATCATTACGCAGAAAATAGAAAGATCGTGCACCATTTGAATCACCGGAATACCGCGGCCGGCAGCCGCTTTGCCGAATTCGAGGAGGGAGTTCCATGCTCCCATATAGACGATGTCGGGTTCCTCGTTATCGAGAATGCGTTCCGCCTGCATCCGTAAGCGCGGATTGGGCAGCCAGTCGCTTAGAAAGCCGTTCCGGTAGTCCTGGCTCCGCGCCGGAATCGCTCGCATCCGCCAGGTTCCCATATCGATGGTCTTTTCATCGTTGGATGCACAAACAACCGCGGTATTCCAGCCGCGTTTCGAAAGCGCATCGGCGATCATCCGCGTATTCTGCGCGGAACTTGTTTTCAGGCGAGGCTCAGCGTCTCTCGATACGATCAGGATCTTCACGTCGAACTATGGGTTCCTTGTTTCCGAATGCCGTTCTGGTAGATCGCAGTAAACTGGCGACTCGGGGAAACTAAATTTCTGCATCTTCATTTCCGCCGGACACCGGTTCCTTCTATAACAAAATACTCAATCCGTGCGAATAACCTCCCTGCCTGTACAAACGCCGGCGCTCCAGATCGAAGCGCCGGCGGGGAACGGTACAGGAGGGAGTCTGTTGTTGTGGAGAACTATCTGATTATCATCTGTTTTCTGACCGCCGCGCCCTGCCAGGAGAGCGAATACACGTAAACCCCGGCAGCGAGACGTAATGTGGAAGGATTGAATGAAACAATTCTGCTCCCGGCTTCATCGCCCTGGTACAACCGGGAGATGTGCCTGCCAAGCGCGTCGTACAGGTCGAGCGTGGCCGCTCCGATACCGGGGGTGGTAATCGATACCGATGGGCTCCCGGATGAAGATAGTTGCACCGGATGCGGGAATGTGGAACCGATGGAGAGATTGTTCGCCGACGGGAGCGCCTGCAAGTCTGTCGGTGCGTTCAGTGTGACCACCAGTTTGGGACGTATATCCGGATTGGCATTGTCGCTCGAAGCAAAGATCAATGCGCAGTAATGGTCTTCTTCCTTAAGACTGATAGAGAGACCAAAATCCCCTTGAGGGATCGATAGCATATCGCGGACCAGCTTTGTGACATCGATATCCGGATAATTCTGATTTTGAGTTTTGGAGGTTGGAAGCGTGACCTGGTTTGATCCGCTAGTCGCAGGTTGGTTATCCCACGTTACTTCGTATTCCGTCCAGGGAGCCGCAACCCTGCGGATCCAGCATGCATTCGATTTGTATCCGCATTTACCGGTTGCGCAACTGCCGAACTGGTGTTTCCCTTCAAGCGTTCTGGAATTGGGATTGTTGTACAAGAACAGTTTCGCAGAGACGACGTCGTCCGGAGCATCGATGAACGAGAGATCGAATCGAAGGAATACTCGGCTTGTAACGGGTATGCTCTGAATGGTCCATGCCCAGATTACGATGTCTTCGTCGCCGCCGTAATTACGGATGAGTGCCTCGGGATTCCAGTCGGTAATCGTAACCTGTGCGTCGGTTCCGGTTTCGGGTCCCGGCTGAATTGTGATGACCGTTTCGCCGGGATAATTGTCGACAGAGGTAATGCCCGATTGTTCCTGTCGCATCATCGGGCGTTCATCGAGGGAGGTTGTTGGATTGTTGATTGATTGTGCGGTCCCGGTAAACCCCGTAAGAACTACCGCCAGAATGAACATACCGGCGTCGATGTACCGGCTTGTGCGTGTAAGCAGGTGCCTCATGGAATTCCCCCATGAATTATGTGTATAGATTGGAGGCGAACGAGGTATAAACACTCAAGCAGACGTTAAGTTACATACCTGTTTTGGGGTGTGCCTATGAGTATCGGGAGGGCGTTGCAATGATGTGCGGCGGAGTTGGAGGCATCTGTTGACCGCGGTAAAAGATTTGCGCCCGGACCCTGCATTATTCGAAAAAAAATCCGATTTTTATACGTCTCCAATACACCTATGAAAGCAATCTGACTGGTACTGCCGCGATGAACAAAACTTCAGGATACGATTTCTTCTTGCCGACACCATCATACAGGATGCTGCTATTACTCTGGCTAACCGTTATTCCTGCCGGTTTTACCGTGGCGCAATCCGGCGCGCCGGAACGAATTTCGCTCGCTCTTGAAGAAGGGAAATCCGGATCGGTGTGGGATTGCGCCGTATCGCCTAAAGGCTCCGTTGCATTTTCATGCGGCCGGGACAGCACGGTCAAGGCATGGAATACCTCGACAGGTGAGTGTATCCGTGTGATGCGCGCAGAGAAGCCTACGCTCATGACCTGTCTTACCCTCAGTCCCGACGGTAAACAAATTGCCTCCGGAGACATGAACGGCGCGGTGACGGTCTGGGACGCCGAACTCGGACAAACGGTAACATCCTTCCAGGCGCACGACGCGTATATCACGGGCATCGAATTCACCCCGAGCGGGCGTTCATTCGTTACGTCGGCTAGGGATGGTATGGTATACGTGTGGGATACGGATGTCGCTACAAGAAGGATATCGATCGATGCCGCGAGCGTTTGGGTCAATGCCATCGCCCTTGCCCCCGACGGAGGAACGATCGTTACCGCCGGTCAGGACGGATCGATCAGGGCGTGGGATACCTATACCGGGAAAGCGGTATTAACCTACGGTATGCACAGCCGTTTTGCGCGTAGCGTGGCGTTTTCCCGCGACGGGAAAACCCTTCTCTCGGGCGGAAGAGACGGAGAAGTAAAAGTGTGGGACGCGAAGTCGGGCGTTTCGCTGCGGTCGTTTAGAATGGAGAATGGATACCCCCACGATCTTACCGTCGATCCGAAGTCGACCCGGGTAATCGTGAGCACCGCCAACAGCATCATCGAAATATGGGACTGGAAGCCCGCCTCCCGCGTAAGCGCGCTCGGTGGATCGTCGTATGGCGCGATGGCGGCCGCCCTGAGTCCCGACGGCACGAGACTCTACAGCGCACATGCCGACGGCGCATTGAAAGTATGGTTCACCAAATCGTGGATGCATGCCGCGAATCTTGTCGGATTCAGCGATGGACAATGGCTGAGCTTCACCCCGGACGGATTTTACGACTGCTCGTCATACGGCGATCGCTACGTCCAATGGAAATCGGGCGAGGAGTACTTCCCACTTCAGCAGTATGAAGCGATTTACCACAAATCGAGCGTAATCGAAGATGCGCTCGCCGGGAATTATACTCCCGAAAAAACCCTCGGCAGTATCGCCGCGCCACCAGTATTGCGGTTAATCGCGCCGAGGCACAATCAGATATTCGCATTCGGAGCGGAATCCCTCGAAATTGTCGTTGAAGTGGAGGCTGAAGATGCCCGCGGTGTCGATGCGATTGCGCTCGCCTTGAACGGACGTGCGGTCCCGCGGCAGAACATTCTCGAAACATCGACGATCGCACGTACCGAACGCCTGCTCCGGCAGCGGTTCCGCGTCTCCGTTTTACCGGGCTATAACACAATCGACGCTGTCGCCTACAACGATCTGCGCGTCAAGAGCGAGCCGGCGTCCGCGGTGACTCAGGTGATTACCAGCGCCGAACGCAAACCGAATCTTTACCTGCTTGCAGTTGGAATCGACGAATACGCGCCGGAATTTCCGAATCTGAACTACGCTTCCAACGACGCCGCCGCTATCGCAGAAACATTTTCCCGGCAGGAGGGTAAAATGTATCAGCGAGTGTATACAAAGGTGCTGGCAAACAAGGAAGCGAGCCGCGACAAGATACTCGCCGCGCTCGGTCAATTCCCGCCGATGTCGTCGCAGGATGTGCTGGTGCTGTTCTTCAGCGGACACGGCGTCCGCGCGCGCGGCGAACGTGGCGGCAACGAGTATTTTTATGTCAGCTCCGGTGCGGCGAAGAAAACGATGAGCAAATCCGGCATGTCGTGGTCGACGTTCACCGAGAAGCTTGCCCAGACGCAGGCCGGAAGAGTGGTCATGCTTCTCGATGCCTGCCATTCGGGCGCAGTATCGGAAGGCGCTTCCAACGAAAAAGTGGCGGCGTCGCTGGCGGCAAAGGTAGGTGTCGTATTCGCGTCGAGCTCGGGCAATGAGTTTTCGTTCGAAGACGCATCGTGGCGGCATGGCGCATTCACGAAAGCAATCCTCGGCGCGCTCGACGGACAGGCGGATTATACAAAGGACAATATCATCGACTGGAACGAATTCCAGCTTTACGTCACAAATACAGTGAAGACGCTCACGAAGGGCAGTCAACACCCGATGATCCCTCGACTGGAACAATTCGGAAACTTTGATCTGGTGCGTTTACAATGAAACATACATCTACCATCGTATTCTTAATTGCTCTCTTTACCGCATGCTTTGCGGCTCTGACACCGGATGCGTCCGCGCAACAGGCGGTCGCAATGGTGACATCGGTGCAAGGCTCGGGCACATACGAACGGGCCGGCGTTTCGAAAAAGCTCGAAGTCGGCGCGGAACTGCCCGACGGCGCCGTAGTCGTTCTTCATGACGGGAAAGCCTCGCTTGTGTTCATGAGCGGCGATTTGATGGAGCTTTCCGGCGGCGATCAGCTCACGCTCGGCGCAGAGATGACAAAAAGCACCCTGTCGAGCGGGGGCGCAACCCGCGGCGTATCGAAAACCGACGGCGTTGCAGTTGCCGAGGAAGGCGTCGGTAGCGCTAACAACGAAAAGTGGCAATCGCAGCTCGCCTACATCTATGGCGTTCGCGGCGACGCAACCGTTGTTCCGGTTGCGCCCCGGTTGACCGTGTCCAACCCGGTTCCGGTCTTTTACTGGTTCGAGGGCGATTCGCTCATGAAGGGCGTCGAACGCACTTATACCCTCACGCTCATGGATGCGAGCGGCAACGAGATCATGAGCGAGGATGTGCGGGGCAAGGTGTATGAACTGAACGAGTACGCTCCGAAGTCCATGCCGCCGCGGTTCTCCGCGAGACCGGGAACGCAGTATCGCTGGAATGTGAC
>CAYPBB010000020.1:41665-73141 GCA_964408855.1 uncultured Ectothiorhodospiraceae bacterium | reverse complement strand
CGCGGCGGACGGACTGACGAAGGACAAAAGGGGGCTGCGATTACATAACGTAATCCGCACTGAGAATCGGGGGTTCTGCAGCGTATTGCCTTTCTTCTTACCCGCGCTTGAGTATATACAGCGGTATTTCGGCGGGACAGCCAAGGCGGAACGGGAACCAGTGTCCCGCACCTGAGGATGTGTAAAGCTTCGAACCGTTGCGCTCGTACAATCCCCACATATATTCTTTCCCGAACAGATGATCCCATGCGGCGCGGTGATTCCACGCAATTTGCCCGCCGTGCGTGTGCCCTGCGACCGTCAAATTCACGCCGCGTTCTATCGCCGCTTTGAATCCCTCCGGACGGTGACTCATGAACAAGGTGAATGCTTCTGATGGCGCGCCATCGAGGCTCTTGTCCAGCGAATCCACAAAGAAATCGTGCGAAAGCGCGCCAAGGCTACGAGGATCGTCGGCGCCGGCAAGCCAGATACCGGAATCCCCGACGCGGATATGCATCCCGCTGCTGCGAAGAAGCGGAATGGGACCGCGCTCGTATGCGCGGAAGATTTGTTTGATGCCGCGAAAATACTCGTGATTCCCGATCGAGGCATAAATCCCGTGCGTCGTTGGGATAGTGCCCGCCAGGCGCAACGCGTCGAGGTATGTTTCTGCGTCGTCACTGAAGTCGCCGGTGATGAGGACCATATTGGGCTTCAGACGGGACGTCAGCTCGATAATTTCTTCGAGCTGCGGCTGCTGAATGAACAGCCCGAGATGAACATCGGTGATATGGGCAATCCGGAACCCGTCCAGCGCCGGAGGGAGATTCTTGTACTTCAGCGGAATGGTCGGCGTCAACGGAGCGTTGAACGAATTCGCCAGCCCCGATCCGCCGCCGGCGAGCGTAACGGCAGGCACAATCACCGAGGCAGTTTTCAGGAACCGCCTTCGGTCGGAAAGCTCCGGCTGTTTGGCGGCGTGTGCGCGCTGCTCCTTTGTCCGACCGAACGCATGGGCAATCCAATGCGCAAAACCGGATACGGGCAGCGATAGCAGGAGGCAAAGCCCAACGACCAGGGCAGCAGACGAGAGGTATGCGCCGAGGAGATGCATTTCTCCGTAGCCCATGAACATCCCTGCAAGCCAGAGAGCAATACCCGCCAGCCCTGCGAAGGGAACCGCCCGCGCCGACCAGCGTACAAATTTCATGCTCCACCAGTCGCGGTGAAGCTTTTTCAGGAGATAGATCTCCGCCCAACTGACGATGCCGAGGAAAACGAGACTGAATATGACCGGGAAAAACTCTCTCATAGCCGAACCGCCTCATGTTATTCAAGTAATGTACGAAACGGCAACCATGAAGTTCCAATACGAGTATTATGAGCAACGATCAGGACTTTTGCGGATTCAATCCGGTGATGGCTGATGTTATTCCCCCGGCATGCCGCAGAAGCGGAATCGGCATGCCGACCCCTTCATCTGGGTTTATGAGGACACGGCACCGTGTCGAGAATGCTTTTCACGGGTCCCTGTTTCGTCCTCTTTTTCACGGACATCCTTGCTTTGGAGTGCGTACTTTGCTACCATTGCAATATCTATAAAGAACCCCCTCTTCACAATAAACCAGAAACCATCATGAAACAAACGTTACATTCGCTCATTCTTCTGGTTCTCATCTCGTTGTGTGCTCTACCCCAGGTCCACGCCCAGGGCAATACCATCTATGCGGCGTTGTACAAGGAAAACAACCTAGCCATCATCAATCCCTCGGCAGGCGCAATCATTCAGCGCATCCAGGTCGGCCGCAATCCCGATTACGTCGCCCTGAATGCCGACAAAACGAAGCTCTTTGTCTCCAACACCGGAGAATACTCGGTCAGCATCGTCAATCTGGTCGAGAAGAAAGAATCGCAGGTGCTGCGTCTTCCGGTGAACCGCCGGAATATCTACGCCGGATGCATGGCGGCCTCGCCCGACGCATCGAAACTGTATGTCGCCGAACGTAACGAAGCCCCCGAACCGCTGCGTATTTACGTGATCGACATGAATAAGGAAATGCAGATCGCGCAGTTCGATATCGGCAATAACGCCAATTCGCTATCCGTCTCGAACGACGGCACGAAGCTCTTTGTCGTGGAGCAGGGCGCCGCGGTGAAGGTGTTCGATACCGAAACCTATAAACAGATCGGAACCGTGCCCCTGGTAAAGGGAATGGATGCGAAAGTACAGTGCATCGCATGCAGTCCGGTGGAACCGAAAGCCTTCATTACCTATGGCGACGGCAATACGCTGCAGGCTATCAACACCGGCGATTATAAAACGCTTGGCACAGTGACGATGCCGAAATACAAGACCGGCTTCCAGCGCGATGTGTACGTATCCGGCAACGGCAAGTATGCCTACATCGTGAACGATAAAGCGGTACTGAAAGATGTCGAAGGCATTCTCGTGTACGAGATCGCGAAGAACGAAATCGTGAAGATCTTCAATGCGGGCAACGTGCCCAGAGGCATGACGGTCACCGAAGACGGAACGATGTTCTATGTTGCGTCGAACATGTTGAAATGGTACGATATCGGCACCCTCGAACACCTGAAGTCCATGTCCCTCAAAACCGAAATCCGCGGCATTGCGGTGGTGAGCGGGAAGTAAGAGAAAACGCTTATCAACGGGAAAGGGCGGGTACATTCCCGCCCTTTTTCGTTTCTTCGACACTCAGTTCATCAGGAAGCGTTAGGAGCTACTCTGCTTCTTCACCTTCCTGCACTCCTTTGCAGGGCAGCGCCGACCAGCCTGCTTCGCGCGCATCGTTCCAGAATGAAGGGTAGGATTTCGTGACCGCCCAGGGGTTATCCAGCGCGACGCTTCCGAGTATCATCGACAGCAGCACCCCCGCCATAACGATGCGGTGATCGCCGTGCGTATTGAACACGATATCCGGTTTCAGAGCAATTTCCTCGGCTCCTGGTGTGACAAACGCGTCGTCAATCCGGAGAATCGGAATCCCGATTGCACGCAGCGAATCCGCGAATCCATCCAAACGGTCGGATTCCTTATGTTTCAGCCGTTCGATACCGGTAAACCTGATCCGCCTCCCTTTCCTGATCGCAGCAACTGTAAGCACGGGAAGGAGGTCCGGCGCCGATGTAAGCGAAATCTCTGCCTCGGAATCCGCTTCTTCGATCATTCGCAAAAACTCGTCGATCCGAGCGTCGGGCTGGAGCGTTTCGCCTCCGGATGCAATTTCCACCGGATGTCCGAACGACCGCGCGACATGCCACACCGCCGCCGAACTGGCATCGGGCGCAATACGAAGTTCGAGCGGCAGGGAGAGCCGCGGCGACGGATTCAGCGCGATGATCCCATTTTGATACAGCACTTCGACGCCGGCGCGTTCCAGCATCGCCAGCGTCATTTCCAGATACGGTTCGCTGACAATTTCGCCCTGCAGGCGGATGGTGAACGGCGACTCGGAGCCTGCTGCAAGCAGTGCAAGCGCGGAAACAAATTGCGAGGAGAGCGAGGCATCCACCGAGAAACCGCCCGGGATGGCATTCCATCCGGCGATCCGGTAGCCGGTTCCATCGCCCGACGAGTACGGAGAAATCTCCGCCCCTGCGGCCTTCAACGCATCGATGAGCGGTTCATGCGGTCTGCGCAAAAGATCGGGAGCGGCGAGAAGAATCGTTTCGCGAGGCATCGACGCGGCAACCGCGAGGAGAAACCGGAACGTGGTTCCCCCCTGTCCACAATGAATCACCCGTGCGCGTTCGGGGATCCGGATATCCTGATCGCGCACCGAGCGGTATCCGCTTGCGGTTTCCGTTACGGCAAAACCCATTTCTACAAGCGCCCGGTACAAATTGCGGACGTCGTCCGCGCCCGACACGCCTTCGATCGACGTGGCTCCGCTTCGCAGCGCTGCAATGATGAGCGCGCGGTTCATCTCGGATTTGCTTGCATCCAACGCGATGGAGGCGGCAGCCGGGGTTTTTAAATACACGTGTACCGGCCGGGAGCGGACACGGTTCTGGATTTGTTCTAGTGCATCCAGCCAATCGTCGATTGTCAGGCGTTCCGTGAGTTTCGGGTGGCGGATTTTCTCGAGAATCACCGAACGCAGCTTGTTGTTTTGCGTTTTCTTGTCGAGGCGGAGGGCGGCATATACCGCTTCGCGGTCGATTTCATCCGGAATCGGCTCCAGTAACGGATACAACTGGCATAGAATCGAGTCCGCCTCTTTGTTTGTCATTCCGAAGCGGCGGCTGCACTCCACCGTCGCCGCCAGGCCCCAGGCAATGGACGCCCCGTGCGAAAGGTCCATCGTTCGTTCGAGCGCATGACCGAGCGTATGCCCAAGATTCAGGTACGCGCGGACGCCCTCCCGTTCAAACGGATCGGTGCGCACGATATCGAGCTTCACCATGATCGCCTTCTCGATCAGCGGCAAAAACCGCTCTTCGATTTCCGCGAACGGGCGGTTTGCAAGTTCTTCGAACGATGGAAGTGTTTCGAAAAAGACGCGGTCGGAGAGGAGGAAGACCTTCAGCAACTCCGATAAGCCGTCGCGGCGGATTCGAAGCGGAAGATTCCGCAGAATCTCGTCGACAAGAAATGTGCGCTCAGAGAAATGGAAGGTGCCAAGCTGATTTTTTGCGTTTGGGAGATTGACGGCGGTTTTTCCGCCGTGCGCGGAATCGATCATCGCGAGCAGCGTCGTCGGGATATGCCAGAGATTGACGCCCCTCCACAACACGCTGGCAAGAAAGCCCACTGCATCGCCGACCGAGCCCCCGCCGGCGGCAACGAGCGTCAGGGGTTTGGTGGCGCACCGCTCCAGAACCCGTCCGGCTAGTTGTTCAATCGACACAAGCGCTTTTAGCTGCTCCCCCGGCTCCACCAGAATGGGATCGGGGAGCGCCTGCAACAGTTCCGCCGGAAGATTTTCGTCTGCAATGACAATGCAGGTATCGTGAAAAGGAACATCCCCCAGCGACTTGACGCGTTCGTAAGATAGATTCATCGTTCGCTCACAGTTTATCCATGCGTGCGCCCAGGCTAAGATCTGCTAGTACAAAAGCCGCCATCGCTTCCAGCACTGGTATGATACGCGGCACGATACACGGATCGTGCCTTCCTTCCAACGCCAGACGTCCGGTGGTGCTCGGCGGTTTGACGAACACACGCGCAATTATAGGTTCTCCGTTCGTTATGCCGCCCTGAATACCGTAGGAACGGCGGGCGATCCCGGCCGAGACTTCTTCGTGAAATTCGCTGCCCGGAAGCTCGAGTTCTTCTTCGGTGGCGCCGAACTGCACGCCGCTTACCGCACCGATACTGCAAAAGGCTTCTGCCAGCATCGATTTTGCCTTGCCGAATACCGGTTCGCCCAACCCGGGCGGTACGCCGGTAATAACCAGCTCTACGACGCCTCCAAGCGAATCTCCGCGTTCCTTGTGCTCGAGAATTGTGCGTTGCATCTCTTCCGCCGCTTGCGCGTCGGGGCATCGCACGGGATGCAGATCAACTAATTCTCTCGTCACGGTTCCAGGGATCGACTGAGCTAATATACGACCGATTTTGCGAGTGTATCCAACAATAGTGACCGATTGCGTTAAAATTTTTGCAGCAACCGTCCCTGCAATAACGCGGGCTATTGTTTCTCTTCCGGATGCCCTTCCGCCGCCCCGGTAATCGCGGATACCGTACTTCATCTTCCACACCTTGTCGGCGTGACCAGCCCTGTATGTATCGGGCGAGTAATCGCCGCTTTGCTGGCCGGTGTTCCGCACGATTACCGCAACCGGCGTCCCCAGCGTTATGCCTTCAAACACGCCGCTGAGAAGTTCCGGCGCATCCTCTTCAATGCGCTGGGATGCGACCGCCGATTGACCGGGCCTGCGCCGCGCCAGGTCGCGTTGAAAATCCTCCGTGCTCAGCGGTATTCCCGCAGGAACTCCGTCAAGGACTGCGCCTAACGCTGCGCCGTGCGATTCGCCGAAACTGGTCAGTACCAGATGCCGTCCGATGCTGTTTCCTCTCATTCCAAACCCCACAGTTTTCGTTGCGCAATTGCCTGAGACCTGTAAAAATGCATCCCGTTTCTATGAATTCGTACTCCTTCGGGCGTAGGCGCTATACCTCTATAATGGAGGTCGAGCCAGACCTCCGCTGAAGGAGGATGGTCGTATGCCCGCATTCCCGGTCCAGCGGCATTAACGATAAGCGTTACCTTCTTATCCGCAAATGCGCCCCATCCCTCACGCGCGGAGACTATGGACGTCTTCCAGCCGCGCTTCTCCAGCGCCCTGACTACTGCCCCGGATACGCCTCCCGCGCCGAATACTGCCGCGGTCCCCGGCAGAATTCCTTCGATAAACAACTCGTCCAGCGCCGCGAGCATGCCTTCTTCGTCTGTATCCGCCAAAATCCAGCCATTCATACCGCCGATCAGCGTATTTCCAGCGGTGAGTTTCCGGGGATTCTCGACTTCCGGCAGCGATGCAACAACCTGTTTGAGAGGGGAAGTCACCGAAAGTCCCGAAAATCCGAGAGTTCGCAGCAGCCTGAGAGCCGCGCCCGCTTCATCGGACCGGACGCGGATATTGTAGTAGCCGACGTCTGCTATTCCCTGCCCCCGCGAGCGCCGCATATGCCATTGCGAACCGATGCTGTGCACGATGGGGTCGCCGATGACGGCGTACTTCCGTTCAGGCGCGGCGCCGTGCGTATAGGGTAAGAAAAACCGCAACGCCGGCGGCATACCTTCGTCCGGCGCCCCGGATACGGAGATATAATTCATCGGATTTGAATGAAACCGCATGGCGCGTACCCATTCCCAGTCTTTCCCTCGCGGTAAAAACGTGCATCCGCGCGGCGGGTTCTGGATGGAGACCAGACGTCCGGCGATGGCAAAGGCGGATTCGAGACCGGCCCAGGATTCGACTTTCGGCGCGTATTTGAACTCAAGAAACTCCACCCAATCTGGATAAACACCGGCAAATCTGTTCAGCGCTTCCCGGTAGTTCGCCAGAATCGTCGGGTCCGCCGAATCCGGATGTGCGGAAAGAATGATGCGCCTCGGCTGAAGACCGGCCAATTCCGCCGAGAGGATATACCTGAGGTCGATATCGAAAACATCCGCATCGGAATGTATCCGCAGGAAGGATGCTTGCGCAGTCCTGAGCGAAGCGCAATACGGCTGTCCTGGCGATATACCTTTGGTATCGAGGTCGCTTCGGATTTCGATCCCGCCGAGAGGGAAAAGAGCCGTCAACCGTTGTGCGCGACGGAGTTCTGCCTCATTCAACGGCACAATCCAGGTATTCCCAGGCGCGTGAGATGCAGCGGCGCTGATCAAATCGGCGATACATTCCACGAGCCGTTCCGCGGCTTCTTCCTCTTCGCAACCGCGTTCGATAGAGACAACAGCATCGGAGTACGAGGCAAAAACGGGTTCCCGGGTTTCCGTCATCCACCGGATTTCTTCTTCGAAGGTCATGCCGGGCATCAGCCTTGCCCGATGTCGCCGCGCCGTCTCCTCCCAACCTTCGCGAACAATCCAGACGATATACGCATCTTCGAGAAGCCCCCGGTTTACCGCGTCGGCAAGCCTGATTCCTCCGCCTGTAGCTATAACGCCGTTTCCGCTCATTCTGAGGCTGCCCAGCGTCATCAGTTCCTGCGCCCTGAATGAAGACTCGTCCTCGCGTACCCAGTCCGCCGCCGCAAGACCGGTGCGCTTTTGTATCTCTTCGTCGAGGTCGTAGAACGGTATTCCAAGGGACGCGGCTGTTCTTCTCCCGATAGTGGATTTACCGCTGCCACGGTGACCGGCGAGTATGATATGACATGAACCGTTTATCATGTTCGATGCAGGATTTCCTATCTCTGGAATGTGCATGAATATGTTTTAATCTTCAAAAATAACATATTACTATGTTACATATTTCTCTTCAAAGGAGTTGGTTCGCGCGAATGGATATCAGCTCGGCAAAACACGTTCGGCAGGTAGCGCTGCTTTCGGGAGAGGTGATGACGACGGAGTCGTATCACTATCACGAACGCAGCAACGGGTTGTTACGCGCAGGCGAAAACGACGTGGAATTGCCGTATCCCGATATCCCGGCTATACTTCGAAATGCCCGGCATACGAACAGGTTTCCGCTGAGATATTGGCGTTCGCGCGAAGGCGCGCAGATGCTCGGCATCGGATCGGCGGTACAGGTGATACCCTTCGCCGGCTTCGGCAGCCTGCGCGATGTTCTCGAACGCGGATATACCGAAACAATGGGGCATTTTTACCGCGTCCACGATATCCCCGGCGTTTTCTTCAGTATGTATTTCGATCCGTACACGACTCCGCACACGAGGTGGAATCAGTTCCCTGCAATCCATTTCCATGTCCCCGCCATCGTTCTCAAGATCAAGGGCGACAAGCAAACGGTCTACTTCACGGGCACGCGTATGGCGATTCCCGAGTTGCGCGCTGTTTGGCTCGAGCTAACGTCGAAAACACCGCCTCCCGGACTCTCCGGCGACAACGCAATGGAATCGGCATGGGACGATACAGGATACACGGCGCTCGTTGAAGCGGCTCTCGGACAAATTCGCGATGGCGGACTATCGAAAGCCGTCCTTGCCCGCGAATGCGCTGTCGAAGCGGCGCGCCCGTTCGATACGATATCGATGCTGATGCGCTTCGAACACCACTTCCCTGAGTGCTACCACTATTACAGTGCTCCGAGTGCCGCTGCGACATTTGTTTCGGTCACCCCGGAACGTCTCGCCGCAGTGGAAGCAGGTCAGGTCAACGCTTCGGCGCTGGCTGGTACGGTTCCCTATAGCGAAGATCGCATAGGTGCATTGCTTCGCGATCAGAAAAACCTCTCCGAACACGCCTTTGTCGTGGATATGATCTGCCGTCAACTGGGGGAAATCTGCGGAAAAGTCACTGCAGACAAACAGCCCGGTGAGTTGCGGTTGGAAAACGTTATCCACCTTCATACATCGATAAACGGAACGTTGAACAACGGCTGCGGATTAATCGAGACTATTGCTGCCCTTCATCCGACACCCGCCGTCTGCGGAACACCGACCGACGGCGCCCTCGACTTCATCCGCACGGAGGAAGGCGGATTCCGCGGTCTCTATGCCGGATTGACCGGCTGGATCGATTCGCACAATCAGGGCGAAGTGGCCGTCGCAATACGCTCGGCAATACTCGAAGGCAACAAAGCGACATTGTTTACAGGCGCAGGCATTGTCGACGGGAGCCGTCCCGACGATGAGATTGAAGAAACAAAGGCAAAAGCGAACGCTATCCTCGACATTCTCCGGGAGGGGTAACTTATGCGGGAATACTTCCTGAACGCACCTAATGTCAATACGCTCTGGGCGCGAGTGATTATCGACGAGCTTGCGCGGGCGGGCGTCCGTCATGCCGTTATTTCGCCGGGTTCTCGATCAACTCCTCTGACGCTTGCCGCCGCCGAACATCCCGATATCGCCGATACGTTGATTCTCGACGAACGTTCCGCGGCGTTCTTTGCGCTTGGGCTTGGAAAGGAATCGGGCGTACCCGCGGCGCTTATCTGTACATCGGGAACAGCTGCGGCGAATTACTACCCGGCAGTGTGCGAAGCGCACGCGTCGGGCGTGCCGATGGTTCTCCTCACAGCCGACCGCCCTTCCCATCTACGCGAGAGCGGCGCCCCGCAAACAATGGACCAGCTCCGCTTATATGGAGAGCATGTCAACTGGTTCATGGATCTCGCTCAGCCTGAAGCCGACGAATTCAAACTCCGCGCCCTTCGTTCAACTGTTTCGCATGCGTTTTCGGTGGCTGCCTGCACTAACCCGGGACCGGTGCATTTGAATGTTCCATTCAGGAAACCATTGGAGCCCGTCTTTTCCGAATCGAAGCCTTATTCCGTTATTTCCGAAACCGCGAAGAAGCCGTTCGGCGAGGGCGCCTTCGGATCGTCGGAAGGAGGTGCATTCACAGTATACAGGCGGCCCAAGTGCGGTCCTCTCGATAGCGACATTGAATTCATGTCTGCCATGCTGAGGCAGTCGAAACGCCCGCTGATTGTCGCCGGTCCCGACAGTACGGGATGGAAATACCGAACTCCGCTCTACCGCTTTTCGAGATACACGCATATTCCCGTTTGCGCCGAAGCGCTTTCCAATGTCCGCTTTTGCGGCGGAACGCAGCCGTTTCTCGTAGCAAATATGGATCTCCTTCTGCGCAGCGCGACCTTCCGGCAGGCGTGCAAGCCCGATCTGATTGTCAGGCTTGGCGCGGCGCCGACCAACCAGCCGATGCAGGATTTTCTCGGCGCTATGTCCGGCGTCCCTCAGATCCAGGTAGCGGCTCACGGAAACAGGGTCGATCCGGAATTCACGACGACGCACTATTTCATGGCCGATCCGGGGTTGTTCTTCGACGCGTTGCTGGTGCATTGTTCCGGAAGCGGACGCGACTCGGCCTGGCAGGACTGGATCATGGGTGCATCGGTCCTCGCTCATACCGCCGCATCGAAGGCGCTCAATGCCGTCGACGATCTTTGCAAACCGTTGATGTATTCGGAACTCGTGTCGATGATTCCGGAGAATGCTGTCGTCATGCTTTCGAACAGTATGCCGGTGCGCGATTTCGAGTCGTGGGCAATGCCGGCCGGTACATCCTTTCGCGTTGCATGCAACAGGGGCGTGAACGGAATCGACGGCGTTACCTCCACGGCGCTCGGTATGGCGCGGGCGCGGGGCGGAAATTCGGTTCTGATCACCGGCGACCTGGCATTTCTCCACGATCTCAATGCGTTCTGGGCGGCGCGCAGCGGCGCGGTGAACGCGACCATTATCGTCGTCAACAATAACGGCGGAGAGATCTTCCGGCTGCTCCCGGTTCACGAATTCGAACCGCCGTTCACGAAGCATTTTACGACGCCGCACCGGATGGATCTTTCCAAAGCCGGCGAACTGTACGGTCTGGAATACTATAAAGCGAAAAACGTTTACCAACTCCAGACGTTTCTCCGAATTTCCATGGAAGCGCCGGGAGTCCAGATCATCGAAGTGCCTTCCGATCCGGAGAGAGAACCGGCAATCCGCAAGCGCATTATCGAAAGCGTCGCCGCCGAACTCGACGCGCTTCAGCCGTATGAAATTCCGGTTTCGCAGCGGGAGTATCCCCTGCGGTTCACCCGGCTGCGATTCAGCGAACGCGATTCCGCGCAACATACAAGACCGCACACCGGGAAACGGTATACAGGCACGCCGGTTTTGCTTCTGCACGGCTTCACCCGGTCGGCGGCATCCTGGAAAGCGGCGGTTTCGCACATGAACAAGCGCCGCGCCTTCACCGCAGCCGATCTCATGGGCCACGGGCTTTCGCCCGCTCCGCGGTTTGAAGATGCGCCATTCGCTTTTTCGATCGAATATCAAGCGGACCAACTGCATCAATGGTTTCGCTCACATCATGCCGGTAAAATTCACCTTACCGGGTATTCGATGGGGGGCAGAACGGCGCTGTACTATGCGTTGCGCTACCCGGAAACCCTCGCTACCCTGGCCCTCGTCAGCGCGAGTCCGGGGATCGAGCGGCCCGGCGACCGGGCTGCCCGCGCAGAGCGCGACGCCTCGCTCGCCGACCGGATCGTACATAACGGAATGGAAGCGTTTGTCGAGGAATGGAGCAATTCCGAGATAATCGGCGAAGGAATTCCTGTCTCGGCGCAGGCGCTCATCAAACGCGAACGGCTTTCCCAACGCGCGGAAGGATTGCGCGGGTCGCTCCTTGGCATGGGGCAAGGCGTGCAGCCGGAATTATGGAGTTCGCTCACCGAATTGCAGATTCCGGTGCTGCTTCTCGCCGGAGTTGCCGACGAGCAATACCGGTTCACGATGAGCGCCATGGCTCAACGGATACCGAACGCCCGGATGCATTCCATCGAGGGCGCAGGTCATGACATTCTTTCCGCCGCCCCTGAAGAACTGGCGCATGCGCTTGAATCGTTTTGGGAAGAAAACGATTAACCGCGTTTTTGTGTTGTATTTCTGGATTAATGATTGCCTGAGACGAAAATGAGCTCCGTACACTGGAAGACCGCAAAAGAATACAAAGACATCACGTTTAAAACATGCGATGAAGGCATCGCCCGCATCGCGATAAATCGTCCCGAAGTCCGCAACGCGTTCCGTCCGGATACATTGCTTGAGCTCCTCGAAGCATTCCGAATAGCCGGGGAAGATACATCCATCGGCGTAGTGCTGTTTACAGGCGAGGGACCTGCCAAGGACGGGAAATATGCGTTTTGTAGCGGCGGCGATCAACGAATTCGAGGCGAAGCCGGATATATCGGCAGCGATGGGATGCCGCGCCTCAACGTGCTTGAACTCCAGCGCTATATCCGCTCGATGACAAAGCCTGTGATCGCGCTTGTCGCCGGGTACGCTATCGGAGGCGGGCACGTCCTGCATGTTATTTGCGATCTGACGATTGCAGCGGACAATGCCGTGTTCGGACAGACAGGACCCAAGGTCGGCAGTTTCGACGGGGGATTCGGAGCATCGTATCTCGCGCGCCTCGTCGGTCAGAAGAAAGCCCGCGAAATCTGGTACCTCTGCCGCCAGTACGATGCGCAGGAAGCTAAGGAAATGGGGCTCGTAAATACCATCGTCCCGGTCGAACGGCTGGAGGAAGAAGGCATTCAGTGGGCGAAGGAAATCCTCGAGAAATCGCCGCTTTCCATCCGTCTCCTTAAATCGGCATTCAACGCCGAACTCGACGGACAGGCGGGAATCCAGGAGCTGGCCGGTAACGCGACGCTGTTGTACTATATGAGCGAAGAAGCCCAGGAAGGCAAAAACGCGTACGTCGAAAAGCGTAAACCGGGGTTCCGTAAATTCCCCTGGCTGCCGTGGTAACCTCCGAAGGACATATCTCGCCGGCAAAAGCATGGCTGCTCGCAGTTCGTCCGAAGACCCTGCCCGCCGCCATCGTACCGGTAGTGGTCGGTTCCGCGCTTGCCTACGCCGATGAAACATTCCGGTTATATCCGGCGCTGGCTGCGCTCGTTTGTTCGCTGCTCATTCAAATCGGCACCAATCTGGCGAACGACTATTTCGATTTTCTCAAAGGAGCCGACAGGGCTGACAGGAAGGGACCGGTGCGTGTGGTGCAAAGCGGTATCATCGCGCCGGGCACGGTCCGCAATGCAATGATCGTCGTGTTCGGAGCGGCGTTCCTGCTCGGATTGTATCTGGTGGCAATTGCCGGTATCCCGATCCTCATCATCGGCATCCTCTCTATCATCTTCGCCGTACTGTATACTGCCGGACCGTTCCCATTGGCGTACATCGGTCTTGGCGATGTGTTTGTGTTCATCTTCTTCGGTATCATCGCCGTGATGGGCACCTATTACGTACAGGCGCTGGAATGGACTCGCTCCGCGTTCATTGCGTCGCTTCCCGTTGGAGCATTGGCCACGGCAATTCTTGTCGTGAACAATTACCGCGACGTCGACGAAGACCGGATATCGGGCAAGAAAACAATCGTTGTCCGGTTCGGGAGGCGTTTCGCGCTGTGGCTCTACCGTGCGCTGCTTCTGCTTGCGTACCTAGTCCCCGCCATTCATATCGTCGAAGAGGGCTTCAACGCATGGCTCCTGCTACCAATCGCCAGTCTGCCGCTTGCATTGAAGAACCTCATCATTCTCGAGCGTCACACCGACGGTCCCTCGCTGAACAACGTCCTTGCAGGGACGGCCAAAGTATTGCTGCTATTCGGCGTGCTGTATAGTCTGGGTTTCCTTCTTTCCTGACATACCGATGAACACTCCCTCAGCATCCCTGACCGAGCTGGAACTACCGCTGAAAACCTCATTCGGGACAAGCCGGTGGAAAATCCGGTCGCGCCGAATCATTCTTCTGGAATTATTCGACCCGCATTCAGGCTACTACGGGTACGGAGAAGCCGCGCCACTGGAGGAGTTCGGCACCGAACGATATTCTCAAATGCTCTACGCGTTGCGGCAGGCTGTCGAGGAAAATTCGTTTCACCGAATGCTCGAATCGCCGATTCATCTGTTACAGGGAATGACGTGCTCTTTTTCGGCGACGCCGACCGCGCGATTCGCGATTGAATCGGCGGTCCTCGATATCAAGGCGAAGCGGGAGAGGATTCCGTTGCGGGTACTCCTGGGCGGGGAAGAAAGTTTGGAGTCCATCAGAGTGAATGCAGTCATTGGCGATGGAACTGTCGGGCATGCCGCCCGTACCGCACATAGTGCTATTGATTCCGGTTTCGGATGCATCAAGATAAAAGTAGGCGCCAGGGAAATCGAGGAAGACCGGGACAGGGTAGCGGCTGTGCGTCAGAGCTCAGAGAAGGATATGCTTATCCGTCTCGACGCTAACGGCGCATGGACAAGGAAACAGGCGGAGCATGCATTGCATCTGCTTGAGCCTCTCTCCATCGAATACCTCGAACAACCGCTTCATTCCGACGACGTGGACGGACTGACCGGAATTGCCGACGAATCTCCCATCCCGATCGCCGCCGACGAATCGCTTCAAAAACCCGACGATATTCGCCGATTCATGGAATCCGCTGTACCGGTCTTTATCCTAAAACCGATGGCAATCGGGAGCATCATCGAGACGCATACTCTGGCGAAAGCACTTCACTCTGCCGGGAAAAAGGTCGTGTTCACTTCGTTTATCGATTCATCGATAGGAAGGAGCGCCGCCGTTCAGCTGGCAGCGTCGCTGCCATTCTGCAAAGATGTTTATCACGGTTTCGCGACGGGTGGAATGTTCGTTTGTGATACTACGGAGCATATAGCCCCTGTCTACGGAATGCTCCCGTTACCCTCTATCCCCGGAATCGGCGTGGCACCCGATCCGGTACGTCTGCATTCCGTAAGGATATCCGGGAATCCGGCGTAATTGCTCATGGATTGGATCAAGAATCAATACCGCACTCAACCCGGCGCACCCGCACTGCATGATGAACGCCGCACCTGGTCGTACAAGGAACTCCATAATCGAGTCGCGAGTATTGCCGGAAGCATTAGTCAGGAACACGCATTCACTCGCGATGATATCATTGCGATTTTTCTTCCGAATTCGGCGGAATTCGTCATGCTCCTGCACGCTGTTCGATGGATCGGCGCAACGGTATTCCCATTGCATGTCCAGAGTACAGCGCCGGAGCTACGGCGGACTGTGGATTCGATTCATCCTTCAGTTATCGTAACGGATAAGGAGCACATCGATATCGTTCGCGATGCGCTGGATAACCGAGCAACATCGGCACTGCTTATCGAACATCTGACCTCATCCGATGCTCCCTCAATCGAGCAGCCTGCTCCATCTCCGACGATTGCCACGATTCTCCAGACATCCGGCTCTACCGGGAATCCTAAATTCATCCCTCATTCCTTTCAGCAGCATGAAGCAAGCGCATTCGCTTCTTCATACAACATCCCCGTTAAACCGGAGGATAACTGGCTCTGCGTTTTGCCGCTTTCGCATGCGGGAGGTATCTCCATCGTATTCCGGAGCATAATTTACGGCTCCTCGATGACAATCCTGAGCGCATTCAATCCTGAGAATGTTATCGAGGTGGTGAAGCAATCCCGAATCACACATATCTCCCTTGTCCCCACCATGCTCCGTCGTTTGCTCCAATTGGATGAGTTCTCACCGGAGCATCTGCCGTCGCTGAAAGTAATCCTTTTGGGAGGGGCTGCTGCAGATCCCGCATCTCTTAAGGAAGGATTGGAGCGGGGATTGCCCATTCGCACATCGTATGGAATGACCGAAACCGCGTCACAAATCGCAACCATGCCTGACTATGCTCCGCAGGATAAACTCCTTTCGGCGGGACAGCCGTTGCCGGGAATGAGTATCCGGATCGCCGGCGGCGATGGGGAGGAACTGGATCGGGGATGCATAGGAACAATTTGGGTGAAAGGGAAACCTGTATTGACATCGTATTACAACCAGGACCCGGTAAGCGAGGCGTTTCGTGACGGGTGGTTCCGGACCGGCGATACCGGGATGCTGGATGGGGATGGCTATGTGTGGGTATCCGGAAGGGGAGGCTCCACGATTATCACCGGCGGTGAGAATGTCGATACCGCCGAAATCGAAGCCGTCCTCCGGCAGTGCCCCGGCGTCTCAGATGCAGTTGTCCTCGGACTGCCCGATCAGGAATGGGGCGAAGTCGTAGCGGCGGCAATCGAAATACCCCGCGATATCGATATCAGGGACATTAAGGCGTTCTGTTCGGTAAGACTCGCGCCGTTCAAGATCCCCAAACGCTGGCTGACGCTGAAAGAGCTACCGCGCACTTCCTCCGGTAAAATTTCCCGCCCGGCGCTTCGCAACTACGAATTCGTTCCTCTTGCCGAGTAATTCTTCGGTCTATTCTTCCAGCGTGCTGAGGTTTCCGGGGTCCTGACCGAGCGCCTGCGCCTTGAGAACGCGGCGCATGATCTTGCCGCTTCGTGTCTTGGGTAGGGAATCCACCACTGTGATGTGTTCCGGCTTTGCGATCGGTCCGACTTCGTGCCCCACATGATGACGAAGTTCCTCGACGAGTTCAGGCGACGGGGTAATGCCGCTGCGCAGCAACACGTATGCATGAATGGCATTTCCTTTCACCTCGTGCGGCAGACCGATAGCCGCCGCTTCGGATACGGCATGATGGCTCACCAGCGCGCTTTCTATTTCGGCGGTGCCCAGGCGGTAACCCGATACCTTGATGACATCATCCACTCTGCCGATAATCCAGTAGTACCCGTCGTCGTCGCGGCGGGCTGAATCGCCGGTCAGATACATCCCCGGATATTTGCTCCAATACTGTTGAACGTAGCGTTCGGGATCGTTGTACACCGTTCGCAGCATGGCAGGCCAGGGAGTCTTGATAACCAGATATCCTTCTTCATTCGTACCGACCGGTTTTCCCTGCTCATCGAGGATATCCATTTCGATGCCTGGAAACGGGCGCGTACCCGAACCGGGCTTCAACGGAACACAGGGCATCGGCGTAATCATGAACATGCCGGTTTCCGTCTGCCACCATGTATCCATAATCGGGCATTTGCCTCCTCCGATGACGCGGTGATACCACTTCCATGCCTCGGGATTGATCGGCTCGCCGACCGAGCCAAGCAGGCGCAGCGATGTGAGATTGTGGCGCGCGGGCCATGCTTCGCCGAAACGCATCAAGCCGCGGATTGCTGTCGGCGCGGTATACAGTATATTGATCCCATACTTTTCGATCATCTGCCACCAGCGGTTCGGATAGGGATAGCTGGGGGCGCCTTCATACATGAACGAGGTCGTACCGTTCAGCAGTGGAGCGTAGACGATATAGCTGTGTCCGGTAATCCAACCCGGATCGGCGGCGCACCAGTACCGGTCTTCCTCGTGGATATCGAACACATACTTGAGCGTGGCGTATACCCCTACCATATATCCGCCGTGCGTGTGCAGAATGGCTTTCGGTTTACCCGTTGTGCCGGAGGTGTAGAGGATAAAGAGGGGATCTTCGGCGTCCATTTCTTCGATGCCGCAGCTCGAATTGGCAATCGGCAGGTGCATCAGTTCGTGCAGCCACATATCCCGTCCGGGTTCCATGTAGACCGGTTCGCCGGTGCGCTTTACGACAAGCACGCTCTGTACCGTGGCGGCGCGTTGCAGCGCCTCGTCGGCGATGGCTTTTAGCGGAACAATTTTTCCCCGCTGGTACGCGCCATCGGCGACGACAAGTACCTTGGACTGGCTGTCTTCCAGACGTTCGTGGAGCGCTTCGACCGAAAAGCCGCCGTACACAACCGAATGAATGGCTCCGATACGCGCGCAGGCAAGCATGGCAATCATCAGTTCGGGAATGCGGCCCATGTAGATCGTCACCCGGTCGCCCTTTTGCACGCCCAATGCTTTAAGGACGTTCGCGAACCGGCAGGTTTCGCGGCGCAGCGCGAAGTACGAAAACGACCGGAACTCACCGTCTTCGCCTTCCCAGATTAGCGCCAGTTTATTGCGCCGGTGGGTCTGCGTATGACGGTCGAGGCAGTTGTAGACAATATTTGTTTTTGCGCCGGTAAACCACTTGTAGAAGGGCGCCCCGCTTTTATCCAGCACCTGTTTCCAGGGTTTGAACCAGTACAATTCATTCGCGATGGCAGACCAGAATCCCTCTAGGTCCTCCTTCGCCCGCCGCTGAAGGATGTCCCAATTCGGGATGTTGGCATAGTCGGTCACATCCTGCGGCGGATAGAACACCTCGCCGCTCATTTCGTATTTGCTCATTGCGCGTTCCGGAATTTCGTGATGTTACAAGCGAATACAACTATAACAACGCCTGCCGGGGATGGTTCCGAGTATCCAGTGGAAGCGCGTCCTGGCAATGAGTCGATACGGAATACCGGATTCGCTATTGTGAATCCTTCATCGGTATATTTGCAGCACACAACCATTTCCATCATCCCGGGGGTACACCATGATGCGTCTGACTGTTATCCTGCTTCCGTGTATTGTTGTTTTTCTTACCGCATGCAATGAAAGGGAGAGTACTCAAATTTCAAGCGACATTCCCAAAGAAGTGATTAGCACCTGGGATTCGTTATATCCCGGCTGTCCGGCAATGGGCTCTTCCAGAAACACGAGCAACCGGAACGACACGACGTTCACATTGTCTTACGAGCTCCACGGACTGAAGAGGGAGATGGTCGCCGACAAAAACGGTACCGTGTTGGAACTTCGCCTCATGGAATCGCTGCCATTGGCACTACTTCCCGATCCAGTGCGTGATACCATGGCGGTCCTCTATCCCGGCGTGAAAATCGAAGCGGCGCGGCGTCAGATAATCAGGGACACCTGCACCTATCAACTTCTGATCGACGACGGCATCGACGACAAGAAGTATGCAAGTTGGCTGGAGATCAACCTCTATCCCAATGGTGGATTTATCGTTGAAACCAATGTCTCGACAAATGCGGGGAAGGAAATCGGGTTTTAGAGATCGACTAATATCACGATGAGATACACGCTGCAATCGCGGGCGGGACGTACCATGGGTACCATTATCGTGACGCCTCGAAAATGGTCGTTTGGCTCAAAACCGGCGTATAGTCAATATAATTCTCAAAGATAAGATAATATGGAAGCAGCATTGTAACTATTGATTCAAATTTGTAGGTTAGCAGAAAACATAGGTTAGTACGAGGTTCCTGTATGACGCAGAGAATCATAGCGTTCGTGTACTTGGTTCTTTTTCCAAGTCAGGTATTTGCCCAGCTAGAGACAGAAGTCGAGCAATTTACTTCTGGTGGACGATTTGTGTTTTCTACAAAAGGCCATAGGAAGTCCAAAGGGGTCAATTTCGAAATATCGTACCCGGTGACCTGGGCAGCAAAGGAAGGGGAAAGGCCTAATATCGTGCAGAAGTTTGTAAGCGAAAGAGGGAAGGGTCTTGAGATGGTTCTTATACAAACAAAAGATTTAAAAATTCCAAAAGATGTTTCATTTACAAACGATGATATAAGTGAATTCTTTGAATCAGATTGGAGTTCAGTGTTTTCAAATTCCGATATGTCTATTATTTATATGACATCCACAAAGATAGAAGGGACCCCGGCCGCGATGGTGGAATATAAAATGAAGGGCGAACGCTTAGGGCTGGATGCAACTACTCATTCCATTGGATTGTATTTCTTCCAAAATAGGATCTTGGTTTCAGTTGTCTGTTCAACGATTGATTTAATAAATGGGAATCACATTGATTCAGCCAGTTTTGACGCATATAGAAAACTGTTCTTTTTGATATTAAATAGTATTGTTTTCCCAGATAAGTGGAAGTGAGTAGTGGATAGGATAATTATAACGGCTGGACACATAAATGAGGTTGGAAATGGATATCTGTAAATTCGTATTTTTCACACTGATGATATTGGCTGGCAATAAGGGATTTGCCCAAAATGAAAACGCAAAAGAGCAAAATTGTTTCAACTACTCTTTGCAGGGCGCCTGCGAAAAAGCATTGAAATGTTTCGAGTCTATGTCCACTTCAAAATCTGGGAACGAAATAGCAATTGCAATCTCGAGTTTGGCGGTAGGTAAGTTCGAAACTGCAATCGAAAACTATTGGGTGTATCATGAACAACTAGACGATACGTTAATGTTCTTATGGGATGGTGTTTTCATGTTATCTGAGGGTAAATATGAAGGTGCAATTGAACAATTTAACGAATATTATAAGATTGATACTACGCATATTTGGTGTCAATATCTACTCGGGTTATGTTACAATCAGCTAGGTGATACTGCTTCTGCTATGCGACACTATTGGGAAATACGGCTTGCTTACAAAGATACACCACCTATTCAGCTTGTGGGTTCAAGAGAATACGCATTTCTTCAAGCTGCGGAGTTTTATTGTACAGAGCTTGAGATGCCGCTTGTTTCGAGAATATTATTTGCAAATGTTCTTAAACAGCACTCTGATAACAAAGATGCTCTCTTTGGAGTCGCAACAATTCTTTCGGACGCTGGTGATTATCATGAAGTCATCAGGCTGCTTGAACCAATTACAAACTCGACTGATGATAAGCTAAGGGTCTACAACATTTTAGGGCGAGCTTATCGTAATATCGGAGAGAATTACACAGCATTGAGCTATTACAAACGAGCTCTAGATATGAGTCCAAATGACGTAATAGTGCTCAACAATCTGGCTGTGGCGTATCGAACTATGGGTGATTATGTGATGGCGCTGCACTTTTATTCAAGAGCATTAGCCAATGATAGTTCTTATGTAACCTCCATCTACGGTGCAGGTGTAACATATTGCTTTGTTTCCAAATTTGATTCCGCAAAAGTTCTTTTGGATCAATTAGGTCAAGTTGTAAATACTGAGAATGAGTTCTACGGAAAACTGTACCATATGATTGCAGATAGTCTAACGCTTCGTGATTTGAGGGAGGACCCGGCAAATCCGATGGTATATTATCGATTCGCGCGTATGTGTGTTCGATATGAGGATTACTATCAAGCTGAAATTGCCATCAGAAAAGCTATTGATCTTGGATGTCAAGAACCGAATGTACATTCTTGGTATGCAGCATTGCTTTTTGCTGTAATAAAACCAGAGGAAGCAGTTCAACATCTTGAAAAGTGGAAAGATCACGAGATATTCGGACCATCATGCAGAGAATTTATACCTGAAGCAAAAATAATACTCGACGATTACCGGACAAGAAATAAATGATAGATGTAATATCTTAACCAATTATAAATGATTGCATGGAACGTACATCGAAAAAGTAACAATCTCATCAGAAGGAGGGGCGAGGATCGAGTTTTAGGGAATTGAAACTTCGCAGCAATTGCCGGGCAGGACGCATCAGAGGTACCATTTTCGTGACGCCATGAAAATGATCGTTTGCCTTAAAACCGGCGTATTTACATGATTCGCGTAAAACGCATGAAAAAGGCGGTAACAAGACCGCCAATAGCTTTATTTTTCCATCGCTGTGGATATCAACTTGTGTTGAATAAGCCACCGGAGCGCTCGTGTCACAGACTCTTGCGTTGGAAAGCTTTTCGCGATATCGGGAGGAAGCAGGATAACATTTGTACCTTTCTCGTATGCTTCGTGATACTTCCCTCGAGTACCTTTACCCAGCGTTTCGAGGTCGTACTCCTTCCGGAGATCATCGTTTTCAGTATTCTTCATAGCTTACTTTCTCTCTTCGCGTCATTTCTCTTGCGCTGATAATTCGAATTTTACTCTGCCTGTCGGTATGGGAAACAACGAGATACTTTCCGGCTTCCGATAATCCAAACGTAACGAATCGCCGTTCACCTTTGGAATGATCCGGATCATCGAACGTGATTGATAATGGATCGTGAAACACAGTTGCGGCTTATTCAAAGGAAATTAGATGCTTTACTTTGTTTTGCTTCGCTTTTTCCGGATCCCATTCGAATTGGAGCATAGAATCAGCGTTTTAGTCCATGGATCTGTATTCTGTTATCGTGCGTTCGTCTACGCATTAATGTACATAGCCTGATAGTGAATCGCAATGGTCACATATTTCTTTATACCGGGATTCTCATCGCATGTCTCCTGAACTGAGATTCTGACTTCCGTCCGAACGTAGCAGTCCGGGCTTCGCCATGAATTCGGAAATCGCTGAACACTGGTAGCCCATTCCTCACTACACCACTTCCGCCAGCAGAACAGGCTCAAATGTGAGCCTGTCTTCCTTTGCGTCGATGTGAATCACTGAACGCGGCGGGACCTCGCCACGCAGGATCATGGTGGAGATGCGGTTCACTACTTCCTTCAACATGAGCCGCTTGAGCGGACGCGCGCCGTAAATGGGATCGTACCCGTGCTGTACCAGCCAGTCTTTGGCAGCAGGAGTGCATTGCGCCTGCAAGCCCTGGCGGCGAAGCGCCGATTGCACAAGCCGCTCGAACTGCACCTCGACAATGCGGTGCAAATCGCCGCGGGAGAGAGGATGGAACACCAGCACTTCGTCGACCCGGTTCAGGAATTCAGGACGCAACCGCTTCTGGAGAAGCTCCATCACATCGCGGCGGGTATCGTAGTACAGATCATCACGGTTGGCGTCGTTCATCGATCGGAAACGCTCCATGATCGCCTCCGATCCCAGATTCGACGTCATGATGATGATGGTGTTCTTGAAGTTCACCGAATGTCCCTTGCTGTCGGTCAGCCTGCCGTCATCGAGCACCTGCAGCAGGACGTTGAACACATCCGGATGCGCTTTCTCGATCTCGTCGAGCAGGACGACGCTGTACGGGCGGCGGCGTACCGCCTCGGTAAGCTGACCGCCTTCCTCGTAGCCCACGTATCCCGGCGGCGCACCGATGAGACGCGATACATTGAACTGCTCCATGTATTCGCTCATGTCGATGCGGACGACCGCGTTTTCGTCGTCGAAAAGGAATTCCGCCAGTGCGCGCGCAAGTTCGGTTTTTCCGACGCCCGTGGGACCCAGGAAGATGAATGATCCCAATGGCCGGCGTTCGTCGCTCAGTCCCGCGCGCGAACGCAGCACCGCCTCGCTCACTGCGTCGACGGCTTCATCCTGCCCCACCACTCGCTGACGCAGGCGTTCGGGCATCTTCAGAATCTTCTCGCGTTCGCTTTCCATCATCCGCGCAACGGGAATGCCGGTCCACCGCGACACGATTTCCGCGATATCCTCTTCGGTCACTTCCTCCTTCAGCAGCGCGCCTTCGCTGTGGATTTCCGCAAGCCGGGCGTTGAGCTGTTCCAGTTGTTTTTCCAATTCGATGAGCCTTCCGTACTTCATCTCGGCGGCGCGGTTGAGGTCGCCTTCGCGTTCCGCCTTTTCGGCTTCAAAGCGCGTCACCTCTATCGCTTCCTTCGTACCGCGCAACTCCTGAATCGCCTCCTTTTCTGTCTGCCAGCGGCTCTTCTTACCTGCGTACTGTTCCTTGAGATTCGCCAGTTCTTCGCCGATCTTCTCGAGGCGTTCCTTCGATGCGTCGTCGGTTTCCTTTTTCAGGGCGAGCGATTCGATTTCGAGTTGCTTGATGCGGCGGTCTATCTCGTCCATCTCCTCGGGCATGGAATCGATTTCCGTTCGCAGC
Organism: uncultured Ectothiorhodospiraceae bacterium; assembly: GCA_964408855.1. Lineage (GTDB taxonomy): Bacteria > Bacteroidota > Ignavibacteria > SZUA-365 > CAYPBB01. The sequence continues at coordinate 49,494 of CAYPBB010000020.1, read as the reverse complement.
TTCGCGCCCGCCTCGTCCATTAGGTCGATTGCCTTGTCGGGGAGGAAGCGTTCGGAGATGTAGCGGTCGCTGAGCACCGCAGCCGCCACGATGGCGGTATCGGCGATACGGATGCCGTGGTGTAGTTCGTACTTCTCCTTCAATCCCCGAAGGATAGAAATCGTATCCTCCACGCTCGGCTCGTCGACCATCACCGGCTGGAAACGCCGCTCAAGCGCTTTGTCCTTTTCGATGTATTTGCGGTATTCGTCCAGCGTGGTAGCGCCGATCATGCGGAGTTCGCCGCGTGCCAGCATCGGTTTGAGCATGTTGCCCGCATCGACCGCGCCCTCCGCGCGTCCCGCGCCGACCACCGTATGCAGTTCGTCGATGAACATGATGATCCTGCCGTTGCTCTCTCCGATTTCCTTTAGCACAGCTTTGAGGCGCTCTTCGAACTCGCCGCGGAATTTCGCGCCCGCAATGAGCGCGCCCATATCGAGCTGGAAGACCGTTTTGTCTTTCAGTCCTTCGGGCACATCGCCGGCGGCGATGCGCAGGGCGATACCCTCCACCAGTGCGGTTTTCCCCACGCCGGGATCTCCGACGAGGACCGGGTTATTCTTTGTCCGCCGCGACAGCACCTGGATAGCACGGCGGATCTCCTCGTCGCGTCCGATCACCGGATCCAGCTTTCCGCGACGCGCGACGTCAGTGAGATCGCGCCCGAAGCGCTTCAGCGCCTGGTATGTTTCTTCCGGATTCTGGCTGGTCACAGGCTGGCTGCCGCGTATTTGCTGCAACGCCGATAGAGCGGCATTGCGCGACACGCCCTGTTCGCGCAGGATGCGTCCCGCCGCACCGTCTTTTTCATCGAGAATGGCAAGCAGCATATGCTCCGTACTGACGTACTCGTCCTTGAACGCCTGCATTTCCTTCGCGGCGTTGTTCAGTACCGCATTGAGCCGTGGGGAAAGATAGACCCTGCCATCTGAAGTGCCGTACACTTGAGGAATCTTCTTCAGTTCTTCGTCGAGCAGATGATCGGTTTGCTGTACATTGCCGCCGGTGCGTTTCATCACTGCGACGGGTACGCCTTCGGGATCGGCGAGTAGCGCCTTGAGCAGATGTTCCACTTCCAATTGCTGGTGGTTCATTGATATGGCGATGTTTTGCGCCGCCGCCAGCGCCTGTTGCGCCTTTACCGTATAATTATCGAATGTCATCGTTGCTGTTCCTGTGTATCGTTACTATCGTTCTCAATTTCTTCATACCCTCCGTCAGAAGCCGGACATGCCGTTTTGGCAAAGTGTCTTCATCCGGCTACCGCCGGAGGTTCGCTGAAATCAGCTGAGGCTGATTTCAGCGGGGGAATCTCTTCAACCTGTACGCCCGTTCACGGACCCACGCTGACATTGCGGACGCGCACGGACGTTACGGACACACCAGCCTCCCCAGGCTGGGGAGGTGACCGGCGACTGCCCGTCGAATGCCGGGTGAAGACACCGGACGAAGACGCTTTAGCAAAGAGGCCGCGTTCTTCAAACCCCCTTGTTCAAGGGGGCCAATACAATCAGCGAATGCTGATTGTATTGGGGGAATGTCTTCTGCCTTTACGCCTTTGCGCAGAGCTGCAAAGACCTACAAGGACCGGCAGGGACGCACACGGATGTCTTTCTCCTCATTCCGTCCACCGCGGCGGATCGGAATCGCTGCCCCCGAAGGAGCCGGCTGTCCTCAACCGGCTGGCTTGTACACCAGCAGCCATCGGAATGGCTGCAACCCGCCAAGGCGGGTAGAGACCCCGGCTCGGAGGCCGGGGTGAGGAGAAGAAAAGAGGCTGCGTTCCTCAAACCCCTCCGTCAAAGCCCGACAATCGCCGGGTGAAGACACCGGACGAAGACGCTTTAGCAAAGAGGCCGCGTTCTTCAAACCCCCTTGTTCAAGGGGGCCAATACAATCAGCGAATGCTGATTGTATTGGGGGAATGTCTTCTGCCTTTACGCCTTTGCGCAGAGCTGCAAAGACCTACAAGGACCGGCAGGGACGCACACGGATGTCTTTCTCCTCATTCCGTCCACCGCGGCGGATCGGAATCGCTGCCCCCGAAGGAGCCGGCTGTCCTCAACCGGCTGGCTTGTACACCAGCAGCCATCGGAATGGCTGCAACCCGCCAAGGCGGGTAGAGACCCCGGCTCGGAGGCCGGGGTGAGGAGAAGAAAAGAGGCCGCGTTCTTCAAACCCCTCCGTCAAAGCCCGTCAATCGCCGGGTGAAAACGCCGGACGAAGGGGCATACGCATTGCCGGCCAATCCTTACCCGAAATACCCGCAAACCAAGTGCCATTCACGATACGAGCGCCATATTGGCAGTCCGTGCGCCGTTTTGGCGCACACTGCTGTCCCTACCGGACATATTGTACCCTAATTTAGTGCTGCTCCTCAAACGCATCAGTTTAAAATGAATAAGACTATTCCGAAATACAGGTATAACATTTCAAGCTCTGTAACAAGAGAAAGGGGCGTGACCACCAGCCACAGGTTTTCGCTTCTGGTTTTTCGAACGCCTATTTGTACATTACATTCATCGTGAAAAGCCGGTCATTTGTCAGCATGAATTTCACATCCGAGAGAACCTACGGTTTCAATATTCCGCATACAGCCATTGAAGGATGCCTGTCGGAAATGAAGCAGGATGGACTGAAGCTGATCGAGATCAATATACCGCATACCCTGCCGCTTTCGGAGATATTCCAACCGGCGCGCGTACAGCGCATCAGAACGCTGGCGCTCGAACATCGAGCCGGAATCAGTCTCCATGTTCCTTTTAAAGTGAATATCTCGGATGTCATTCCCGTTATCCGCAGATCGAACATCAAGTATCTCTTGTCGTGCATCGACATTGCCGCCGCTGTGGGGGCGCAAATGATAACCGTACACATCGGTACATTCTACTGGTTTCCGCTGGCGCACCAAACCCGCCGAAAAGCGCTCGAACGCTTTGTGGAAAACATCGGAGGCATCCTCGAAAATTGCCGGAACTCCGGCGTCCGGCTGGCGCTCGAAAATGTCGCCCCCCTGCCCGCGTGGTCGGACTATCACCATCTGGGGGATAGGATCGAGGATTTTATATACATTTTCGGGAACGTTTCCTCAGAGTATATCGGATTTTGCCTCGATACCGGGCACGCACATCTCGGCGAGGGAACCGGCGCATACCTGCGGGCATTGGGCGCTCACCTCATCAATGTCCATTTGCATGATAATGCCGGAAATGACGACTCTCACTTGATGATCGGCGATGGAACCATTCAGTGGCAGGATACCGCAAATCTTTTCCAAACGATAGGGTATACCGGTCCTTTCATCAGCGAATGCAGAATGCGCGACCCTGTGGATACTGCATTGCGTATGGAGGAGTTCTTCTACAACGCCTCGCCGGTAAAATCGTAGCTCAGCGCTTTTTGAATGCTGGCAATCTGCGAAAACGTATTCTTCAGGGTTTTTATTTCTATCTGGGTTAGCTCGCTCGGGCGGACAGCATTATCGAGCGGAATATGTTTCTGCTGTAACGATGTCTGGTGGCGAAGCCGCATTTGCATGAGATAATTATACGCCAGCAACAATTCCTGATACGTACTTTCCTGCAACACACCTTTAAGCCGCAGTTGCTGATACCGTTCTATCGTATTGGTGGCGGCAACGGCGAATTTAATTGCATACAGCCTCGCAAAATCGCTGATCGGTATCAGAGTATTCTTGATATTGAACGTCTCGGCATGTTCGCCTTTCGATTCCAGTTGAATATTGCCGAGCAATCCGACCGGCGGTTTGTGCAGGAGGCTGTTCTTTGTGAGATGCAGGAAGAATCCCGATTGATTTTCGGCTGTTGCGAATAAATGCCGCCGCAATTCCGTTGAAAACGAGTCATCGCCGTACACGCAACGAAAATCGAAAAAGATACTTAGCGTCAGCAAATCCTGTGGATCGGATTGGTGAATCCAACTTGTGTAATACTGTTTCCAGGTAGAGAGGCTTTGGCACCATTTCGGATTCATCGCCATTGAATCGCCCGGACAAAAATGATATCCGCAATGGTCCATTCCCCGGCAAACAATGTCGGCGAACTTGCTGAAATACCGCGCTACAGCCTGTCGCGAATTCTCCGGGACGTCCTGATAGACGATTGCATTATCCTGATCGGTATAAAGCGTTTGTTCTTCTCTGCCCTGGCTTCCGAGAGCGAGGAACGCGAACGGAACCGGCGGTTTCCCGAGATCGTCGATCGCGAACTCCGAGAGCCGTCTGAGCACCGCATCCGATACCGATGTAATAATTTTTGATACATTCCGGCTCTTTGCTCCGCTTTCCACGAGCGCCCGGACAATAAAAGGTAAACGCTGTTGAATAGATGCCACCTCGTTTACCGATGCCGCAACGCTGATTTCTCTCAGGAGGAAAGAGGAAGCATGACGCTGCACCTGCAGAAGCTCCTCGCTACTGATAACACTGATAATATTGTTTTCCGCGTCTGCGATGGCGAGGTGGCGGACGGCGCGCTCGTGCATAGCAAGAAAGGCATCGAATATTAGAGTGTTATCGCGGATAACGACAAGCGGGGCGGTCATCACTTCGAAGACCGGATTCTCGATATCCATGCCTGCAGCAACAACGCGATTGCGGATATCCCTGTCGGTAACAATCCCGATATACTCTCCACCTTCCGAAGTCACGAGAACGGCGCTGTACTTCATTCGCGTCATAAGCGCCGCTGCTTTACGAACGGACGTATTCATGGGACAAGAAATGATGTCTCTGATGTAATGGCTGACCGGCTCCTGAAGGAAATGCAACGATGCCTGCAGCTCGGCAATAAGCGCCTCGCGTTCCTCGCCTGCTTTCATGCGTTCGGTAACATCCTCGATAATACCGTCCCAATACAACGATCCACTGCTATCGTCCAGGCTTGAAACCGCTGAGATCGCGAGTGTAATCGCCTTTCCGTCTTGCCGGTGAACAACGGCGATATGATTCATCGCCTTCCCCTGCTCCGCCATCGTATGCAGGAACGTCTCCCAGTCGTTTGTGTTGCTGAACAAATCGGCGAAGGGAGTACCGATAGCATCCTGGCTTGCGGTGAATCCGAGCAATGTGGCGCACACCGGATTCATTTCCAGAAGTACGCACTTTTTTCCCGCCGTTCCCCGGAACACTCCGATATGGAATGCTTCGGTGAGAAAATCGTATCTGCCGGCAGAAAATGCATCCTTGTCCTCGGATTGACTACCAATATCCCGCACAATAATTGTTACACCGTTTTTTTCTCCGAGCGCTATTGGCGATGCGGTGAGGAGAACGGAGAGCGGTTTACCGGCGGTTGTGACCAGTTCCGCAACCTGCGGTACCGCTGTATAGGATCCATCGACAATGCTCCTGAAATAGAGCATTCCGCTCGATGTCCGGGTATCGGTACCGCATAGCAGATTCCTCAGTTCGCCGTGTTCCATGGAATCAGTGCCGACGCCGAGCATGGTCAACATCATGGTATTCGCATACACAAACTCGCCTTCAAGGTACATTACTAAACCTTCTGTCGATGCTTCAACAAGCGAGCGGAACCGGGCTTCAGATTCCACAAGTCCTTCCTCAGCTTGTCGTTTCTTCCGTTCAATTCCGAGGCTTTGGTGGGTGATGAAAAAGAGTAGCGCGGCGAGAACCCCCAAAATGCCGAAGGAGATATATACGAGGTGGGTTGTGAGCTTGTGGACTTCGTCCTTTAAATCCTCTATATAGATACCGGTACCGATGATCCATCCCCAAGGCTTGAATTCCCTTACATACGACAGCTTCGGAACTATGCGAGACGCATCATCTTTCCATTGCCACATGTAATCGACATAGCCATGACTGCTTGCTCTGACAGTATCGACAAACACGGCGAACAGCCGTTTGCCGGCAGGATCCCTGTAGTTGTTCAGATCGGCGCCGTTCAGTTCCGGGCGGTATGGATGCATAACCATGACAGGCTGCATATCTGTGATCCAGAAATAATCCTTACCGCCTTCTCCATACCGCATATTTTTAATCCGCTCGGCGCATTCGTTCTGTGCAGACTGGCGAGGCAGAGTTCCTTCGCACTCTTTGGCATAGTATTCTTCAATAATGCTGTACGCCGTGTTGGTAAGCTCGCGAATCATTTCGCGCTTTCGCTCGACAATGTTTTGTTCGAACGAAGGAATAATGACGGTAAAGATCGAGACGGTAAAGAGGCAGAACGACAGGAAGGTCGGGAGGATGATTCTGATAAAAAAGTATGGTCTTTCTTTGTGTTGCCGAATCCTGGATTGTTTCATGACATTCATCGATGCTGTGTGGAGGAATGTGGATACAAATCACTGTACCTGAAACCATACAATGCGAGGGAATAATACAATATACGCAGGGATTGACGTGCGGAGAAACAGGCGGCATGCGAGAACATCTGTCCGGTGCGCACAAACGCGAGTCGGAACGCCAGATCCCGGTCGCATGAGTGCCCTACAAATTATCCTGGTGGATGTAAAAAGGGCGGGTTCGAGACCCGCCCTTCGATCGCACCGAGTGCTGTGAACGATTATGCCGGCGGTGTGTCCGCAGGATAGTTATGAACTGTCTGTGCGAGGAATTTCCGGATTTCGATCGGCGTACTATCCTTGGAGAAATGCGATACGACGATGTTCGCGAGTATTGCGAGCGGCGCGCCGAATATTGCAAAGTACCAGGCATTTAAATAGTAATTCACGAATTCCTGCGCCGGCAGTGTAGCGCCGAATTTTCCGGCAACAAAGTAGACCAGCGAAACGATGGAAATAGTCGATCCGGTGATCAGACCAGCCCATGCACCTGTGCGATTCGAGCCGCTCCACCATATCCCGAGCAGGAACAACGGGAAAACGGTGCAGCCGGCAAGCGAGAACGCAACCGCGACAAGCTGTGCAATGAGCCCGAGATTAAGCAATGCAACGATAGCTACCGCGGCCGCCATAAGGATGGTGCCTGAACGCGCCATCAGCATTTGCTTTTTCTCGGTCGCTTTCGGATTGATAATCTTGAAATAGATATCGTGCGAAAATGCCGAGGCGCCGGCAACCAGTAAACCGGATACAGTGGAAAACGCCGCCGATATTGCGCCAGCCGCAAGCAGACCGACAATAAGCGGGAACACTTCGCCAAGCTGCGCCGTATAGACGACGATTGCGTCGACCGCCAACACGCCTACTTTCGGATTAGCGGAAAGCAGTTTCCCGAATGCCGAGTACACTGGCGCGCTCCAATACAGAATACAGATAAAGAATAAACCCCATACAACCGACCAGCGGGCATCGTGCGCGCGCGGGACGACATAGAAACGCTGGATAACGTGCGGCAACCCTGCGGTTCCAATCATGAGCGAAAAGCAGATGGCGATCCATTGGAACGCGCTTTGCCCGGTAGCCGGATCCCAGGGCATGGCGAATTCTGGAGAAGGCAAGATGGCTACATCGTGTCCCAGAGCTGTAATACCCTTTCCCGGCGCGATTCCGTTAACGATATCGGATACCATCGATCCATACCCTACTTGTGGGACCCAATAGAAATATCCGAACTTGTAGGCAAGAATGAAGAGCGGAAGGACGAACGAAACGATGATGATGATAAACTGTATTTGCATGTTTTTCGTGACACCGAGCATACCCGAAATGAGGGTGTATGTCAGCACGACCGATGCGCCCAGAATGACCGCCCAGAGATAGTCGATTCCCAGAATCCATTTGAACATCAGTCCGATTCCGGCAAACTGTCCGACGCAAAACGTGAATGAAATGAACACAGC
>CAYPBB010000020.1:23637-41655 GCA_964408855.1 uncultured Ectothiorhodospiraceae bacterium | reverse complement strand
CAGACCCGCACCGAACCCGCGCAGACCTGTGGAATAGTATCTGTCGCCGATAAAATCGGCTGCAGTGTACTTTCCATAGCGGCGTATCTGACCTGCCATGAGGATGAGAAGAAGCACATATCCTCCAGTCCAACCGACGACGTACGATAGTCCGTGATAGCCGGAGCCGTACATGATAGCCGCCATTCCAAGAAATGAAGCAGCGCTCATCCAGTTGGATGCAATAGCCATACCCGCACCAACCGGCGATATTTTCCTGCCTGCGGCCCAATACGTTGACGTATCCTTGGCCCGGTTAAAGAAACCGACGACTATGAACAATACCAGCATTGCGATCAGAATGATTGCGGGACCGGCCTTGAAATCGCCTTCGAGCGTCGTTGCCGCCTGTGCATATATTGTGTTCGAACACAGGATTGTTAACAACATGATGAGAATGGTTTTATGTAATGCGTTCACAAAGTCCTCCATAAATAGGGATGGTGTATTAGGTGGCTTCCACGAAATCGTGTTTCTTGTTTAAGCGGTCCGTTGCAAGAGCATACACAAGGCAAAGCAATACAAACAGTATGAGCAGGAACTGTGCCGTGTACCAGTAATGGAACGGGAACCCAAGAAACTCGAATCTTGTGAGCGCATTTTCGTTGTGAATTAAATAGAGCGACATAATGCCGGGGAGTTGTTTACGCGTTTCCGAAGACAGGTTGCTCGAAGTGACCGCTACCAGAGATGTAGGAAGGAGATCGGTCATGATCTTATCTAACCCTGTGGGTGCGAGTCCTATGAGCCGAGCCGCCAGCCCGAACGATGCATCGGAAGGCTCCGACTTCAAGAGTTCTGCATCTGCCGGATCAGCCATGCTGTAAACCGACCAGCTAAGTGCTTCTCGAAGTATCGCTTTATTTTTTTCGGGTACGACATTATTTTTTCCGAGAACAGACAGCAGCGAGCGGGAGAAATCCTGTTTTTGCTCCATCGTTGCATCCGGATTGTCCGCCACTTCAGGCCAAACCCGTTGGAACGCGGTATATGCAGGTTCGGGCGTAGGTTCGTTCAATACAATGAGAAGAATCTGGAATCCGAACACGGCAACAGCCCATATGGATGCGAGAATCAGGATGAGCTTTTTGTTCGCTTTCGCGTGCGATGAAAGCGGTGCAAAAAAGTTGACATTATATATTTCTGTGTCGGTCATAGCAAATCACACAATTGGTTATTGAGGTTACATTTTGTGTAGTCGACTGCGTGAACCACGAGCACACCGCATACCCTTTGTTTTAGAAGAACAAGTATGCGGCAAATAAAACGCGCATGTTCGCGACGGATTCAACCGCGCTTTTGGCACTGCCGTCCGGATTCTTCAGGTCTTCTACGAGACCCTTTTCGTTCGGCAATCCGTATTCGGCCGATGTGTACTCCAATTCGGCTGCGAAGCTGAGCTTTCCAATAGTGTATTGAACGCGCGGGGAAATGCGCATGACGCTCGCAATATTCGATCCGCGAGAATAGTATTGCCCAACGATCTCATCTGCGGAACCAAGGTTTTTCGTATATCCGGCAAACAAACCGAATTGCAGATCGCTACCGTAAATTAGTTCTGTCCACGCCGATATCGTTTGAATGTTCGTGTACGATGTTATTGACGAACTATCGAGAATCGATTTTTCGGCGTAACCGCCAAGCATCATGAGATCGTAGAGATTCTCTCCGTATACGCCTTCGATTTTCGCTGTGAAATTGCCGCTCGTGACTTTTGCGAACGCCATCGCCGACACGCTTGATATCGTTTCTTCGCTTTTATATTTCTTTGCGGTTACTAGTTGCGGTTTAAGCGTCTTGTAGTTTGCGCCGATACCGGCAACCATTTCCGGCGATACATATTTAAGATTTGCGTCCATTATTGGAATTACTGCATCACGAAGGTACTTCGATGACGCACCGGCAGGACCCGTGCTCGTAAAATCGCGTTGCGATGCGGCGGTAAGCGTCAGTTTCAAATCGCTGATTGTTTGCACGAACCGGATTTGCGGATTACGTGAGAAGGGCTGGAAAGGAACGCCCGTATTGAACGATATCACGTCGGGGAACACTTCCACAATAAACATCGGATTCCAATATTGTCCGATAAGCAGCGACGAACGTTCCCAGTCGAGCTTGACAAATGCATGCCGAAGCCGGAATCCGTTTATATCGCCGTCTGAATGCCCGAAGAACGCGCCTTCGATAACGCCGCTAGTCTTTGCGCTCATCGCTTCCGGACCCGTTATAACTCCTGTAAGCCGGGTTTGAACAGAGAGCATGTTATAGCTCGCACTGGCATTGATGTCTTCCCCATTGACGTCTTCGACAATTGGGGCAGGATACAAAAGAAAATGACCCTCCCTGGCAGTAACTGTTTGCCGCGAGTCGAACATTAGGTCGGTCTTAACGAATCCTTTGAAGCTTATCCCGAAAGCGGGTTTTTCGTTGCTAGCGCTTTGCGAATACATTGTTTGGCAGGCGAACAGCGCAATGAGAGTTGTGAGTAGCGAGCGCTTATTCATTCATTACTCCTAATTATGGATGGGTATATGAACAACGCCTCTCCTGTGAATTCACACGAATCGGCACTGGTCATAGGATTCAAAATGTTGAAATCGTCGATGGATCAGCAATACGACATACACGTCACTCAACATCCCTGTACGTTCGGTTATTGGGATGTTCTGAAATGACTCGCAGGTATTGAAGGTGCTTTGATGGACTTGACCACAGATGAAAGCAATCGGCTTCTATCAGCCGCTAAGGAAACATCCGGGGTTACCGATCCTCGCCTCCGCGCGATATTACGGATCAGTATGAAGGTGCGTTTGGAGAAAGGTGGATCGAGCTATTGCTCAAATACGACCAAAAAAGACTTTGTTATCTTGGTTACGGCAATACAAACATACTCCGTCAAATCTTCATTTCCAAAGAATCGGTACACAGCACAGAGCCATGCTCAGGGCGGTATAGCCCATAGCCGTTATACGGAGAACTGCTTCGGGCATGACTACCAGTTTGTCTTCACCCGGCTGCAGACACTTTCGCATAGGGGTTGCTTATTCTTCATACCCCCTTGTACAAGGAGGGTCGACGCAACGCTATTGGCTTTTGCATCGTGGCTGGGGAATGGCTTCCGCGGCGTGCCATTGTGGTAACCCTTGCGCTGAACCGCGCAGACCTACGAGGACTATCAGGGACGAGCAACATCCTCCCCAGACTGGGGAGGTGTCCGGCGGCTGCCGGACGGAGGGGCATACTCTTAGCCGTCCAATCCTTACCTAAATACCTGCAATTCAAGTGCTATGTGCTAGATTAACGCCATTATGACAGCCTGTGCGCCGTTTTGGTGCAACGCGCCACTCCGATACAGCCATTTTGTACCTCCGGTGCTTTCTACTTCCCTAATTCGTTGTTTTTCTTAGACATGGCGATATACGGAGTACAGCATAGTAAATTATTAAGGGGGTATTGCTACCACTTCATCCCCAGCTCTTCCGCTAGGTCTTTTGCTTTGTCTTTCTGCTCGTCTGTCAAGGATTTGGGGATGGCAAGGTGCGTGCGGATATACAGATTCCCTCCATTGTAGCCCATGCCCGTTACGCGGAGAACCGTTTCGGGTTGGGTCCCGGATGGGATGTTCACTACTACCTTTTTGCCGTCCGGTGTGCGGACGCGCACCTTCGAGCCAAGCAGCGCCTGGGCGAGATTGATGTTCATGTCGATATAGGCGTCGTTGCCCAGCCGCTTGAAAAACGGATCGTCCGTCGGTTGCGGCTCGGTTGCGCGGGCAGAGGAATTCATGAAATCGAACGTCTGCGCGCGCCGCTGCCTGCCGCTCGCGCGACGGGAACCGCCGCCGGACTGGAAGTGGAATCCTCCGCCACCCATGCCGCCGAAGAGATTCGAAAAGATATCGTTCAGCGGCACATTGCCGAACCCCCAGTTGGTATCGTCCTCGCTCGTCTTCTGACCGCCGAACTTGCGCATGAACTCCTCGTACGACATCGATCCCGCACCTCCGCCGCCGGATGCGTATTTGCGCAGCTCGTCGTACTTGCGGCGCTTTTCCTCGTTGCCCAGCACCTCGTAGGCTTCGTTCGCTTCCTTGAACTTCGCCTCCGCTGCAGCGTTGCCCGCGTTTTTATCGGGATGGAATTTTTTCGCCAGCTCGCGGTACGCCTTCTTGATTTCGTCTGCCGGAGCGTTTTCGGCTACGCCGAGGATTTTATAATAATCTTTCTGCTGCATGGGAATTCCGTTCCTGGTCGAATTGCTTTCCTGAAGTTACTCATTCCAATATGTATATCGTACCGTGCTGCGCCGGGAGCGCCGGAAGGCGCCCGCCAGAGTGAGTATTCCGGCGGCTATGAATACCGCCGCTATCATCGCGATAAGGATCTGCGGAAAGAGCAGAATCGTCAGTCCGGCTATAATGAGGGTAATCCCGCTCACAGCGGAAAGCATCCGGAAGGTGACGCCCGGCGTGGTCATTGTGCGCATGAATCTATCGGTCGCAAGCATATTCAATTCTCCAATTCTTGTTCATCGTTACAATAAAGCATAGCGCAAATCACATACCATGAGTATACATGCGCCATAATGACGCAATTATAATGACGATATGGCGGGCAATGGAAATTCTGTCCCAACGCGTGTCAGAGCGCCGGTCATTATGGCTGACATTCGACTCGTGTTTATGTCATAATGGCATCAGTCTTCATTTGGCACAGGATGTGAAATATATGGGGCAACTGAACGAATTGAATGAACACAACTGAACCCACTACACAGGAGGAATGAACATGACACTGACACGTTGGAACCCGATGCGCGACATGCTGACCCTGCAACGCGAGCTGAACCGCGTTTTCAATCAGGCAGTCCCGCAAACCAAGACCGAAGAAGGATACGACTCCGCAGTGTGGTCCCCTATGGTGGATATCACCGAGAACGACGACCAGTTCACGCTTGAGCTGGACCTCCCGGGGATCGACAAGAAGGAGGTAAAGATCAATTTCAACGACAACGTGCTGACCGTAAGCGGCGAGCGCCGTGTGGAGAAGTTCGATAATGTTGCAAGCCAATATGTGGAGCGCTCGTATGGTAAATTCTACCGCCGGTTTTCGTTTCCCGCGCGTGTGAATCCGGACAATATCAAGGCTGCGTACGAACACGGCGTCCTGACGGTGACCGTGCCGAAGGCCGAAGAAATGAAACCCAAGCAAATCGAAATCCGCTAACAATGAACAACAAGAATTGCATAGATCAGAGAAGGAGAACCGCCATGACACTTGTACGCTTTAGCCCGATGCGCGATATGATGACGCTGCAGAACGAACTGAACCGCATTTTCAACGCCGCGCCCGTTTCGAACAACGAGGAATACGAATCCGCAACATGGAGTCCCCTTGCGGACGTGATCGAAGATCACGACAAATACACCGTGCAGCTCGACATGCCCGGCATGACGAAGGAACACGTGACGCTGAATTTCAAGGAAAACGTACTCACTGTCAGCGGCGAGCGCAAAAGCGCCGACGTGAAGGAAGGAACCACCTGTCACCGCGAAGAGCGTGTGTACGGCAAGTTTGTCCGCACGTTTTCGTTCCGAACCCAGGTAAATCCAGAGAAGATCGACGCGAAGTTCGCCGACGGCGTACTGAGCATCACGGTTCCGAAGGCGGAAGAAGCCAAACCGAAACAAATCGAAATCCATTAACATAAATTCGGAAATTAACGCACAAACGCCCGCTCCTATCAAGGAGCGGGCGTTTGTTTATGTAAAGTAATTGCATGCAATTTATGGTTCCAATTCTTTTAGTTGATCCAGTTCAAATGATGGATCATATTCCATTATCTGTTCGATTGAATTCATATAATTTGGATAAAATTCAATTGCTTCGTTGGAAGTATTGGGGACAAATTCTATTTGAATTGGGCCAGTATCGTTTCTCGCGATTGCAGTTTTGATATTAGTAATACAGGTATGTGATAATGACCCCTTCATGAACCTTAAGGCTGGACCAAAGTGTAACTCGTTACCAAGAAGTTCCACCGAATAGTCTGAAGCGATTTGCTTTATCATATACTCAGCGTTATCAAGTAATCCAGGATTTCCATTGAAAAAATCGATATTCAAACTTTCAAGTGTACCCGAAATATTTTTGTACTTTCCTCGTATAACGCCGTGCATGGTTATTGTATGAACATGTTCTATTGTATTGCTTAATATTTCGTCAACTACAATCCCTAAAATTGATGGCATACACAAATCGTATGCATCTTGTATTTCGCAGATCTTGATTGCTAAACTATAAAGCCAATTGATATCATCATTTAGATGTTCCGCAGGTTTGTCAAATTCAATTATATTTTGCTCGTCAAATTCAAACATTATGTGGTTGGCCTTATGAAGAGCGATGTAGAATTCTAAGAAATTACGAGCGGTGTTCGCATTTGTAGAAGAGGTAGTGAAAGATGCATGGGTTTTCCAAGTACGATCATCGTCGAGATTATCCAAGTACCAATCAAATACAAAATCTGTTGGTGAGGCTGGCGTCTTATTTATCACAAATTGGCTATCGCTTAATCGTCTTAAAGTAGCTCGGTATTCTACTTCGAGGAGCTTTTTTTTGTTGAGGAACAATTTTATTTTGCTATCGATCAGTTTACCCGAAATGGGAGTGATAATTAGCTCGTCGAGTTCGCTGATTGTATCTAATACAGTTTTCCCTATTTGAATGACTACTTTCTGTACTTCTGTGCTGGTTAACCGGACTGCTTCGTCAAAATATGGTGAGGCTATATTTTTTAACAATGCATTGCTAGATTCGATGTAATCTCTTTTGAATTCAATGTGTATTTCAAGTCGATCCAAGCCGGGATTTGCATTAGCATTGCGTTTAATTGATAAATAGGTTTGTTTTCCGAACGAAGCTTCGATTGTGTGAGATTTGGTGATCTCCGATGCTTGCCACGGTTTGCCTACAGCTTCAATCAATTTACTTATAGGACCTAGTTTATCGCTAGCTTTATATGCTTCTGCCGAAACGATGATTGTGTGATCGGTTGATCCTACAATTTTGTCTTCCCATGTTTTTGCAATATAGTCGTATTTGCTAGCTAATGTGCGAAGTTTCGCCTCACCCCAGACTAATATTTCATAAGACACCCATTCTTTGCTTTTATGAATAAGGTATTTGTTGATAGCTTGTTCTGGTTCGCATGAAATGATGAAATAGATGTGTTTAATGGTAGGTAATGAGTTCTGTTTTAACTTTCTTAACGAATTTCCAATTTTATCCTTTATTTTTTTTTGTCTATGTGGTTCGTCTGCTATTCCTTGGGGAGAATAGATCTGGAAAAATATCTGATCTTTATCTGCCAATCCATCGCATCCTTCATCCCCACGTGTATCATCCACTGTGCGAAAATCAGGGTATTCAGCCACAAGAAGCTCTGTTACAAAGCTTTGGAATTCCGGCCCATTAAGCCTTTGTATAAAGTCCCACGGTTTCATTTTACACCTTATCGCATAAACGAACATTGATAATGTCTACAACAATATAGAGATAAACGACAAAACCAAAAAGCATCTTTTTTGCGCCCACCCGGCTCCATTTCAGACAACGTAGCCACCCTCCCATCGGGAGGGTTTGTGGATATGGGACAAAAGCATGTTGCCTAGAACCGTAACGCAGCGTCTGCGACGCCGTACGGAAAATGGTAGTCGGCCTTCTTCTGTCCGTGGGTTTCACCCACGGCTATTGACATATCTCCCCTTCGTCCGCCTGCGGCGGCTCAGGGCAGGCCCGCTGGGGAGGAAGAAGCCATCGCATCATTACACAGTCCATCGCCCCCTGTCCGGAGTCCGTTCGTCTGTCGCAGGCGGACTGAACGGACGAAGGACAAAAGGGGGCTGTGATGACGCTGCGATACCGACTCCGAGTACCGGGGGTTCTGACAGGCTGCGAAATGTTCGCTCACATCTCTACCGCCCAGGCATTTCAGCTTGCGGCGCTTGTGTGAACACGGAATACCGCGCAGTGCGCAGCGCTTGAAGAAGCCCTGCACAAAAGCCAGATCAATAACGGTCGAAACAGCAGATTGGACAGCTCCCATTTCACCTGCGAACGCGGCGAGTTGCTCGATGCGGCCGTCTGGTATCACAATGGGAAAGAGTACGCAACCATCCTTTCTCTCGATACAATGATCATGGGAGGCAATTACTCAAAGGATACCGTCCGGGAGAAAACGGGCGATTCATATCACCTTTTCACCAACGAAGGCGATTCAATCAAAGTGCTTGTGCTTGACGGCGAGAAGAACATTATCCGCGAGGTAGCGCGGTGGTCGTATTACGCCGAGAAGCATCCCAATAAATGGATAGTGTATAAAAACGCAGACTATCTTGGCAGCGATCCGGAGCTACGAAGCAAAGCGAGAGCGATAGCAAAGAAGCTCCGGGAGCGATAGATCGCATCAATCTCACGTGCCGCCAATAATTGCCGGCGTATAGAATATCCGCCCCCTCCGATTTCATTCCTCCACCGGCTCTGGCTCCGGCAGGGAATACAGCGCTTTAAGCAGGTCCTGCGGCATTGGAAATCGCCGGGAGTCGATCGTTATATCGCCTCTGAAAGCGTTGGTAATGGAGAAACGCGGATTACCGTAGAAATCGTCCGCGACGCGCCACCAGAGGATGCGGTTCTCGTGGTCTTCCAGCATTTGCTTGTAACTGGACTGTCTGCCGGCTACTCTTCTACCGGTATTACGCATCTCCAATTCGATGTTCATAAGCGCATGCACTTTCATCCCGCTGGAATCGCGCACAAAGCCGATCTCGGTTGTCGAGCCGTAGTGCGCGTTCCACCCGTGCCGGATACGAATTGTGACCGTTGTACCGGTTGAGTCCCGCAATGTGAATTCGGCATTGTTCCGATACCAGTTAGAACCGCTATCACCGGATTCCGGTTGTTGACCGTATACATCGTAGGGGATAACGAGGAACAACACCAGGATTAGTAATGCGAGGATAGTCTCCGGATTCATCGATACAACTCAATCAGGATTTCGAACAGGTACGGTATATCCGAAATGTATTTCATTCCTGGGACATGGCAAAGTGAGGCCGGACGGACGATACCAGCATAAACAAACAGGTAATCCAGGGAGCAGTTCTTGCAATTTCGTCCCGAATCTCGTAAATAGCCGTGCAAGCAAGTTTTCGGCGGTTTATTCACCTGACGGTTTAGTTGAACGGGGAAGCGCATGGATGCAAGGCAATGCAAAGTGGTGATCCTCTGCGGAGGGAAAGGCGTACGATTGAGCGCCTATTCCGAAAGTCTCCCGAAACCTCTCGTACAAATCGGCGGGAAGCCGATTATCTGGCATGTGATGAAGCTCTATTCGCATTATGGGTTCAGGGATTTTATCCTTGCGCTTGGCTATAAAGGCGACCGTATTGTGGACTACTTTGAACACTACAAGAAACTTCATTGCGATAACACCATTTCGCTCAACAAGAATAAACAACGAATCTACCGTTCCGAACTTCCCCCCGATGAACGGGACTGGAGTATCACCTTCGCGCATACGGGCGAAGACACCATGACAGGCGGCCGCCTCAAGCGTATCGAACAATACATCGACAGCGAAGACTTCCTTCTCACCTATGCCGACGGCGTTTCGAATGTCGATATCGGCGCCGTTCATGCACGTCACCTGGCAAGCGGCAACGATCTCACGATGGTTACCGTCGAGATCGCGTCCAACTTCGGTCTCGTCGAGACAGAAAACGATCGCGTTGTTTCGTTCCAGGAAAAACCGAGAGTGAGTGTTCGAATCAATGGGGGCTTTTTCGCTTGCAGCCGGCGCGTGTTCGAGCATCTTGAAGGAGACGAAACCGTGTTCGAGGAAACCCCGATACGGACGCTGGTTACGGAAGGGAAGGTCGGCGCGTTCGAACATGACGGTTTTTGGGCGTGCATGGATACTCCGAAAGACTATCAAACGTTGGATAAGCTTTGGCATTCCGGGAATCCGCCCTGGAAACTATGGGACCGCTAACCTATCGCGGCTGAGGGAACATCATCTCGCTTATGGAAGTATGGTAGGGAAACAGGATACGCAAATACTGCCCTCATCGGCGATCGGAAAAAGAATACCGTTGCGATTCGGATAACATTCTCTTTATATTGGTTGACGATGTTCTTCAAAGGGGCATTATCTACTCAGTTATTCTCAGTTTATCGGAGTTTATCATGAAGCTTGTAACGAAAACCGGAACAGTGTTATCGTTCATTGCCTGTGCAATGATCATTTTTGGCGGATGCGCAACAATTTTTAACGGATCTACCGAGTCGGTTGCCATCAGTTCCGAACCTTCGGGCGCAAAAGTGTATATCAACGGCGTATACATGGGTGAAGCGCCTGTGCAGATTCAACTAAAAACGAACAAGTCCTACACCGTTGAATTCCGCAAAGACGGTTTCGGAAGCCGCACAGTGTTGATCAACAATTCCGTCGGTATCGGGTGGGTCATCCTCGATGCAATTTTCGGTCTCATCCCCATCGTGGTCGACGCGGCGACCGGCAGTTGGTACGGTTTCGATAATGATTTTATTACGGCACACCTCGAAGCCGTAAAATAGCTTGTACGAAAAGAGGCTGCCCACCTGGCAGCCTCAGATTATTTCGGGAGATCCAGAACTCTATAGTTCGTAATCCACCACTCGGCGTTCGGTACGCCGATTCATAACGAATTGCTTGAACTTCACATGCTCGGGGTGATCCTGATAAATCCGAAGATCTTCCCATGTTTCGAATTCGGAATAGAGGACGATGTCCGATGCGGCATCGCTGCGTTCCTCGTCGATGCCGACTTCGAGATGTTGTACTTCGGGAATCTTCTTCCCCATCGCTTCAAGGGCTTCCTTTATTTCTTCCGCCAGCACCTTTTTCGTCCTTCCTTCGTACTCTTCTTTCAGTCGCCAGAAAACGATATGTTTTACCATGAATGTGATCCGGAATTGTTGTACGTGTATATTTCGTTCTTTCGGATGTAAACTACGGAATTGACGAAGCATTACCGAAGCGCGCTATGAACAGGCGATCGTTTTTCCGCTCCGGCTTCAAGGAAATAACCGAAGCGATTATTCAGAAAACCCCCGAACCCCTTCGACCGAAAGAGTTCGATCCGGCGTTCGATGTTTCCATCCTGACGGCGAAACCGCTCGAAGCCGAGCAGCTTGCCAACGAACTCCTCCGCGATTACTTCGGCGAATCCATGCTGCGCCTGAAACAGTCGGAGCTGGAGGGAACGTTCGAAGGATACGTTGCAGCGTTCGAAAACAACCAATGGAAGGATATCGAACAGGGTATCGGCATGTTCGCCGCATCCGCGCGAGAACTTGCCCGCGAGCTTGCCGCTGCTGAACCTCAAACAAATCCGACGCTGGTGCGATTTGTGAATAAAACACCGCCGTTCACGCGGGATGTTTCCATTTACCGCGAGAACGCGTTAGTTCGAGTACTGCCTCTTTCCGAAGACGTGGAATTCGAGATTGCGGGAGCAGTTGGAACTGTCCGACTTGCCGTAGCGGAGGGCAAGTGCCGTATCCTCGAAGCGCCGGAGGCCGACGCAAGCGCCGTCGCCCACCCTGCCATCATCACTCCCGGTCAGCGGTTGATTTGTCGAGCTGCTAGAATCACGGCGATAATCGGTCCGCCCGAAGTGAGCTGATTCACACTACTCCATCACGGCTATTTCTGCATGCGCAGCTTGTATTGTCCCAGTTCGCGCATCACCGCGTTCGCGATATCGTGGTATAGCATCGGCATCGATGGGTAATTGGCGCAGTGCATGGTTCCAACCCAGGCTTTTGAATCGGTCGCTACATCGAACAGGGTTGCCTGCGCGTTCATCCAGGGACGAAACTCCATGCGCGCATCGCTGTGCGTGGCAACTGTCTGACGTTCTTTGCGTTCGACAGGTTTTCCCGACTTTGTGGTATCCTTGAACGAAACCGTTTTATCGGTGACGTTCGTTGAAGCGGGGACATACACCGAATCGCCGCCGAAGGCAAACTGCTCGATAACCAGCACCGCCTGGATGCCTTTTTCCTGCACCATCTTTTTCGCTTCCTCGGGACTCCAGTCGCGGGTCGGAGGAAGCAGCGACGACATGGAGAATGCCTTCAAATCGGCGCTGCGCATGGTTTCCACAATCTGGTCTTCCAACCGTTTCTTCAGAAGTAAATCGTCATGGTTGATCTGGACCGCGAACGATTCGTACGACCTCCCCTCAAATGAGGGATCAGGTACTGAGGTCATATCGGTGAACTGCGTGTAGTAACCGCTGCATGCGGATAATAAAAGAAATAAAACCGGTAACGCGTATTTCAGCATAGCTCTTCCTTGATTAGGTCAACAAACACTGGTAATAGAATTGAGTAAGTACGGGGACAATCATCCCCTCTAATGCTGTGGCTACAATGGATTCCGTGTGCAAATCTACGTCGATTCCGGCGAGATTCCCACAGGAGCGGATTCGGCATTCCCGCAAACATACCGCTCTTTCATTCAATTCCGGTGACATGAGTTGCGATTTTCACGCAACCGGATAAATACAACCAAAGAACCTCCAAATTATCATATTTGCATCTTCTACTCTCTTTTATCTTGGACGAAAGAGCAACGGCTCGTATTTTTGTAGTGCTATAGCAAACCGTGCTTGCACGAATACGAACAAACGAAAGGTTTACTCAAATGTTGATCACCGAAGAATGCATCAATTGCAACGCATGCATCGACGAATGCCCAAGCAATGCGATCTTTGCCTCCGATGAACCGTACACCCTCAACGGCGAAGAACATCCCGCTCTTTCCGACGAACATTCCTACATTGTGAAAGAACTCTGCACCCATTGCGAAGGCTATGCGGACGAGCCCTCCTGCATGACCAATTGCCCGACCGACGCAGTTCTCGACGACGACGGTCACTTCAAGAAATAAGAAGCTTTCTTTTTCGATTAACAGGCTTTTACGGCGTCCGGCATTATTCGTTTGCCGGGCGCCGTTTTCTTTGCACCTCTTTCACCGCATTCTTGCGTCTGTTCGGAATCTCTCCCGAATCCCGTATTTTGCCGCCGTCACTTTCGGATTACCATGAACGATCACCGGCGCGCCCTTACTCTCGAATACGTCACAATCGGCTACAACCTCCTCGAAGCCGCTGCATCCATTTTTTTCGGTCTTGCCGCGGCGAGCGTAGCCCTAACCGGTTTCGGCTTCGATAGCATCGTGGAATCCCTCTCCGGATTCATCCTGGTCTGGCGGTTGTACGATCATCATCGCATGAATGCCGAAGAGACCGAGTTGAAGGAGCGCAGGGCGCAGAAGCTTGTGGCGGCGTCCTTTTTCATTCTTGGTGCGTATGTCGGCTACGAAGCGCTTACATCACTGTTGCACAGCGAACAACCTGAGGTATCGCCCGCAGGCATCGTTATTGCGACCCTGTCTCTCATTATCATGCCTGTGCTGGCGCGCAGAAAGAGAATCATCGGCGAGCGGATCGGAAGCCGGGCGCTCATCGCCGACTCGCGGGAAACGCTTGCCTGCGCCTGGCTTTCCGTAGCGCTCCTCCTGGGGCTCGGTTGTAATGCGCTGTTCGGATTCTGGCAGGCCGATCCGATAGCCGCAGTCGTCATTGCATGGTTCCTTTTCCGAGAGGGATGGGAAAACTGGGAAGGCGAGGAATGCGGCTGCGGACACGATTAGCAATGCGCGCCGTATGTTGACCGATTCTCCCGGAATGCCTATTATTCGCAACGCTATCTTTTGTTCAACGCTGGGGGCATTATGCGCCGGATTCTGATTGTTCTTACCGTTTCATTGCTCGCCGTTTCATGCAGTAAGGATGAGAATCCTTCCGCGCCCGTTACTCCCCCGGCGGTAACCGACAAGGCGGATAGCATCCGCGAAGCGCAAAGCCTGATCGACGAACCTGCCATGATCGGGGATCTGAATGCCGCGGCAGGATATTATATCGACAACCTTCAACTGAAAATCAATCCCCGCAACGTCGTATTCAGCCCCGTGGCGCTGATGACGGGAATGGAGATGATGCAATTCGGAGCGAAAGGCACGTCGCGCATTTCCGGGCACAGCGTAAAATGGAACTGGGGAGAAGAGTATTTCCGGATGCACCGCCGCCTCGTAAACCGGCTCGGCGGCAGAGCAACGTTCGCATCTTCCGTCTGGTATTCTCCGGCGCAGAATATTCAGCAATCGTATTTCGATATCCTGAAGAAATTCCTTTTTGCCGACGCATTCGCCGCGGATCTTTCAAGTCAGACTGCGTGGACATCCATGCAACAATGGCTCAACGGTAAAACCGACGGCGTTGGTACGCCGCTGGCGCAGCCCGCCCCCGGCGAAACAGCGGTGCTGTTGACGCTCGCCGCATTTACCGCCCAATGGCATAACGCAGTCGAGGTAAACCAAATCTCAACTCTCCCCTTTCACTTCCCCGACAGTTCGGTGAAAGACGTGCCCTTTCTCCAATTCACTATCCCCGCTGCGCATGGCGGACTGTATTACGATGCCGACCCGGTAAACAGATACCGCGGAGTTTCCATGCCTCTCGGCGACGGCGCGTTGTCGATGGCAGTGGTGCAGGCCGATTGCGGTTGTCCCTACGCCGTTATTCCCATCATGGCGCCGGTCAACAAACAATGGGCGACTGTAGTGAAGCGGTTCACCGCGAAGGAAATCAATCTCCGAATCCCTGCCGTGCAATTCGCGAGCGACGAGGACCCCACCTCCTATCTGCGCCAGTATGTAAAGCTGAAGGATGCCTTTACAGAGGATGCCGACTTCAGCGGGATGGACAGCACAAAAAGCCTGCGGCTCTCGTCCATACTCAATCGTTCTTCGATGACGCTGTCGCAAAGCGGTATCACAGCCAACGGCGCATCGTCGACCGGCATGACGCATTTCGGCAAGCAGCGCGCTACCGACGCGCTGGATATCACGATCGACCGGCCGTTCCTGATTCTCGTCTACGAAAAAGCGACCGGGATCATTCTTCTGGAAGCAGTGATTATGCAGCCGTAGGAAACAGCGCAACCTGCGATTTACAAGCTATTTCCCCGATTATGAGAACAATGTTCTTACGTATCGGAGATAGAACAAATGAAATTCATTTTGATTTCTTCAATATATTTTTATTATGTGTAAAGCAACAGGATTTATTGTGTAACGACGAGAACGAGATTCATTAACCAAATTCAACCATATTCCCGCTCCATACGCCCGTCCCGCCGCCGGAACGGGAGCAATAACTGGCACCATTTATGTGCCTTTTTTCATGCTATCCGCATAACAATACGGAGGAAAAATGATAGTAATCGGTAAATATTCGAACGAATCGCAACTTCCACGTCATTCGCAGCGCGATTCTTTGGTCGACTTTCTCCATCATCATCTTGGGCAGTTCGGCGATAGCAAACAGGCAATCAACAAATGTCTCGATTATGCGTTTTCCTCCAATGAAGGGATGGGCGGCTTTGTGCTGACGGCTCACAGCCAGAACCAGCTTTCCGGCGTCGTTATTATGAATCGCACAGGCATGAGCGAGTACATCCCTGAATACATCCTCGTCTACATTGCAGTCGATGAGCGGCAGCGGAATCAGGGCATCGGCAGGCAACTCATGGAACGCGTCTTCGAGGAAACCGGCAATGCGCCGATTGCATTGCATGTTGAATACGAGAATCCGGCGAAACGCTTGTACGAACGCATGGGCTTTACAACCAAATACGCAGAAATGCGCAGAGTCAACATCTGATGGCCGCTTTGAGGATCGACATACAAAGCATCCTCGGCAATATCGACCGGATGGATGCGTATCTGCAGAAAAATGGTGTCACGTGGTCGCTTGTCACAAAAGTGCTCAACGGGCATAAACCGACGCTCGAACGATTACTCGCCTCCGATACGGTGCTAAAACTACACTCCATCGGTGACTCGCGTATTTCCAATCTCCGTATCGTCAAAAGCATCAAGCCCTCAATCGTAACTATGTATATGAAACCGGCGGCGTATAATCTTGCCAAAAGCGTCGTTTCGTTTGCCGATATATCGATGAACACATCGCTCAAAACTATCCAGGCGCTCAATACAGAGGCGGAACGGCAGGGGAAAAGCCATCGTATTATTATCATGATAGAGCTGGGCGAATTGCGTGAAGGCATTTTGCGCGATAATGTACTGCGGTTTTACGACAGCGTATTTCATTTGTCGCACATTCAGGTTGCCGGTATTGGTTCCAATCTCGGCTGTATGTATGGGATTGAACCTACATACGACAAACTGATACAGCTTTGTCTGTACAAAATGCTGATCGAAGAACGATTCGGGCAAAAGCTGGAGCTTGTTTCAGGCGGAAGTTCGAACACCCTCTCGCTGATTGCCAACCAGCGGTTGCCGCCTGGAGTGAATCATCTGCGCATCGGCGAAACAGCCTTTTTTGGACGTAACCTGCTCACGGGCAAACGGTTCCGCAACCTTTCCACCAATGTATTCGATTTTACAGCGGAAATTGTGGAGATAGAGAAAAAAGAATCGATACCAGACGGCAACCTGAGCGATAGCAATATTGGGCATGTTGCCGATACTGAACCGAGATCGCTCGATTGGTCCTATCGCGGTATTGTGGATTTCGGCATTCTCGATGTGAACGTGGACGATCTTCAGCCGACGAAGGAAGGTGTCCGTTTTGCCGGCACAACATCGGACATGAGCGTGTACGATTTGGGCAAAGACAGAAATTCACTTTCTGTCGGCAAGACGTTGCATTTCCATCCAAACTATATGGCAGTAGCCCGGCTTATGCACTCACGGTATATCGCGAAGGATTTTATATAGCTCTAATTTTCGATAACTACATAAGGGTGCGTCCGGCCTGTCGTTCTGTTCGCAATGCTTCCAGTGCGTATTGCAACGATTCGCAAGTCGTCACGCACGCGCCTTCGACGTATTGGATATGACGATCGACCTGCCGCACTTTATCCTTTTCGCTGGAAAAACAACCGGAATCATACTCCTGGAAGCAGCGAGTATGCAACCGTGAGAGCGTCCCGAAAATATAGTGCGTTGTAGAAGCTATTTGGCAGTACATGCTATATCACACCTGTCCAAAATAAAATCTCCGGGATGTCGTAGATTTCGGTAGCAACACTGAAGTCCCACAGACAAACCCGGAGATGTCATGATGACACGCAACGCTACCAGTCTGTTTTCACAAATCATAACATTGATCATTGATGCCGGAGAGTTCCGCGGCATCGTCGAAGCTTCCAAGGGAGACAAGCATAGCAAGGGACTGCGCTGCCGAGAGCAGCCGGTCGCGCTGCTTTTCCTTCATTTGAGCAACGTGACCTCACTTCGCGAGATCACACACGGCTTACGGACCGTTGCAGGGAAAATCGCTCATCTTGGTATGAAGAAGGTTCCCGGTCACTCGACGCTCTCCTATGCAAACGCGCACCGCCCGTCTGTGATGTACCGCTCGTTGTTATTCGCGGCGTTAGAGCGTTTCCAGTCGCAGTTCCGTACCGGGACATCGCTCCGATTCAAGAACAAGTTGCTGAGTATGGATGCGACCACGATTGATTTAGGTCTCTCACTGTTTCCCTGGGCGAAGTTCCGCCAAACGAAGGGCGCGGTGAAAGTACGTGTACTCCTTGATCACGACGGCTATTTTCCCGTGTTCGCTCATATCACCGATGGGAAGCGTGCCGATGCTCTCGTCGTTTGGGTGGTCGATGTCCAACCTTGTTTCCATGGTGCGATTGACGCTGTTTACAAACGGCGATATACGTTCCTGGCTCGATCATCTCTTCCCCGAACCGACGTGGGAACCGGATATACAAGTTTTTTTAGCATTGGATGTGTGAGAAGAAGAAGTGCGAGGGGGGGGGGGGGCTTGCG
>CAYPBB010000020.1:0-23627 GCA_964408855.1 uncultured Ectothiorhodospiraceae bacterium | reverse complement strand
CTCCCCCTCGGTCCCCCACCCGCCGGGCCCGCCCCCCCCGGCCGCGGGGGGCGGGGGCGGGCGGGGGGGACGAATCTGTCCAAATCATGCTGTTTTTGATAGCTATCCGATACAATCACAAACGTTTTGGACAGTAGTGATGCTATATTAACGAAAGATTGACAGGTCCTCCAATGCCGAGTTTCTTGTTTCTATCATCTGTGAAACGTACATTTATGTGATGTCGTTCTTCAGAGATTGCGTTCTGAGGAATGGTTTCTACGAACGTATTGCTGCAAC
This sequence comes from uncultured Ectothiorhodospiraceae bacterium, assembly GCA_964408855.1. Lineage (GTDB taxonomy): Bacteria > Bacteroidota > Ignavibacteria > SZUA-365 > CAYPBB01. Next base: position 23,348 of record CAYPBB010000020.1, on the reverse strand, counting down.
CTTACAGAAGGCAAGTGCTCACTAAGATTTACCATGAGAAATGAACTATACAATCTGATCGTCAACGAGTTCCTTCGAGGATTTAAAATGATCAGGCAATCGTTGGAGGGCTGCGCTACCGTTCTGGATGTTGGCTGCGGTTCGGATTCTCCATATAAGTATATAAAACAAAACTCGATTGTTTCGACAGGCGTGGACATTCACGAACCATCGATCGAAATCAGCAGGCGTGGCGGTATACATAATGACTATGTAATTACGAACGTAATGGACATCGATAAGCATTTTGTCGAAGGTTCATTCGATGCTGTTATCGCATTCGATTTGATTGAGCACCTGACAAAAGAGGACGGCATTTTGCTCCTATCAAAAATGCAGAAGATAGCCAATAAAAAGGTCATTATCACCACTCCTAACGGCTTTGTTCCGCAACGTCCGTATCCAGATAATCCATATCAGGAACATCTTTCCGGATGGGATATCGATGAAATGCAATTAAACGGCTTTAAGGTATCAGGATTCAACGGGCTAAAATCGATTCGAGGCGAATATGCTGGTCTACTCTATCGCCCTAAATGGTTTTGGGCGATTGTATCGATCGTATCACAACTATTCGTCAGATCGCGCCCGAAATATGCATTCCATATCTTATGTGTCAAAGACATATCATGACGCTTCGTTCAACAGCGCAAATAGATCCAAATAATCCGGGGAGATAATGACGCATTTCGGCAAGCAACGCGCCTCCGACGCTCTGGATATTACATTCGACCGCCCGTACCTGATACTAGTCTATGAAAAGGAAACGGGGATTATCCTTCTCGAGTCTGTCGTGATGGAGCCGTGAGGAATTATTGTGGTGTTACGCTGCTCTTGCCGGCACTTGATCCCAGGTTTTGCCATCAAGAAGCCGACCGGCTTGCTTCTTCCGGACACCGCCCCATTGTTTAAAGAAAAACGGTACCTCCTGCGCCAGGCATTGATCGCGGATATCAAGCGCCCAGCGTTCTTCCATCGGTCTCGCTTTTGGACCCGATTCACCGCCGACTATCACCCAATCAATTCCAGTCAGATTGAATTGCAGCAGAGGACCAAGTAGTGGTTCCAGCGACAGAAACTTGATAGCCGCACCTGTGTCGCGAAAATCGTCGATTCTATCGATATGCCTTTCCGACTCAACGCTTACGCCCATCCAGATATTCTTTGCCCATTCAAGTTGTGCATTCAATTGCTTCAACCGCGCGCTACGCTTCGTGAGCACCTGAAATAAATGCCAGTCTGCGCGCCGCATGATATCGAACACCGATTGAATAAATTCCAGAGGGACATTCTTGTGAAACAAATCGCTCATGGAGTTCACGAATATTGTCTGCGGCTTTTTCCAGCGCAAAGGCAATTCCAGCGACTCAGGATGTAACGCCAATTCAAATCCATTTACGTAATTAGTCGATCCCATCGCCTGAGGACGTTTTACCATACGCTCGGCGTAGCAATTCTTACATCCCGCACTGATCTTCGTGCAACCGGTAGCCGGGTTCCATGTGGATTTAATCCATTCTATGTGAGTGGAATGGGACATGGTTTGGGAATGAGTCTCATATCAGATTTTAAACTCCGTAATTTCTTACTAAATTACGACTACTCCAGTCTTCATTCGAGGTTCTTATGGGTCAACTACTCGACAAAACGATGGATAAAATCCCATTCTTCCAGGGAAGTGAACTAGTTCTCGGCTTGGCGGCGCCGGTTGGGATCGATCTGGATGAAATTGAGAGCAAACTTCGATTGTTCATCGCACATTACGGATATACTGCAAACGTCATTCGACTCAGCGCATTGATAAAGGAGTTTCCAGGAATGAAAGAATTTCTGACAGATAGCTCTTCCTGGTATGACAAGATATTTTCACTGATGGAGGCTGGTAATAAAATCAGAAGTGAATCCATTTCAAACGACTACGCCATTATTGCTGGATTGGCTGTTTATGAAATTTGGGAAAAGCGGAGAGAACAGCTTACGATCGATGAAATTGACATGGATAAGTCGACTTTGTTAAAACCTCTATCACGAACAATTCATGTCCTACGTTCACTTAAACACAGCGAAGAAGTCACACTTCTTCGACGAGTGTATGGTGATGGCTTCTTCCTTATCGGTTTTGCTGGATCAGAAGCTACTAAGAAACACCACCTCATCCATGATTTACAAATGCACGAGGCCGAAGCTGAGAAACTCATTAAAAAAGATGAATCAGAAGAAATGGCCTATGGTCAGCATACAAGAGATGTATTCGAATTAGCAGACGGATTCATTGATATTGATACTCAGGATTGGCCTAACCAACTCAAGCGATTATTGGATCTGATATTTGGAAGTCACGAACGAACACCAACGAAGAATGAGTATGCTATGTTTATGGCATTCGCTGCTTCTCTAAGATCCGGCGATTTATCGAGACAGGTGGGTGCAGTGATAACAAACGAACACGGTGATATTTTAGCCGTTGGCGCAAACGATGCTCCTAAATTTGGCGGTGGGCTGTATTGGGAAGACGATAACGAAAAGCATAGAGATATTGATGAGAAATATGATTCAAACGAGGAACAAAAACGAGTATTGATGAAAGAAATACAGAACGAGTTTTCCATACACAGCGGAGACACTTCCGAACTGCAGCGTAGATTCAAAAAGACGAAGTTGCTAGACATAACCGAGTATGGCAGAGCTGTGCATGCAGAAATGGAGGCTTTACTTGCCTGCGCAAGAAATGGAATATCAACGCGTGGAGGTTATCTGTTTTGTACTACTTTCCCTTGCCATAATTGCGCAAAGCATATAGTTGCAGCGGGTATTACAAGAGTCTTCTACGTCGAACCATATCCTAAAAGCAAAGCTGGAGAGCTTCACGACGATTCGGTGACGTTAGACGTTCACAAACCTGGATTTCCCAGTAAACATAAGGTTGAGTTTATCCCTTTCGTGGGTGTTGCTGCGAGACGATATATCGATCTGTTCTCTCTGCGACTCAGCCGGGGCATTCCGCTTGATAGGAAAAAAGATGGGAAATATGTACCTTGGAACAGCAAGCAATCTGTTGTACGAGTTCCGATTTCACCGGATAGTTACATTGAACTAGAAACACGAATAGGAACTCATCTCAAACTACTCAAAGAGCAATTCGATGCAAAATCAAGAGCAACAGACTCCTAACAAGGACTTCTGGGCAGGTACAGAAATAGCCGCTCGAATGGTGAACAACTGGCCGGAATGGAAACGTGATCTATACAAGCAGGAATCCGTCTCCGACGTAGAAGAACAATCTAAGACAAGTGAACAACAAAAGACCGACAAACAATAGCCGATCCAGACATTTCCCCCACCCTACGCAAACAGCCGCCCCTTTCGGAGCGGCTGTTGTGTTTTTACGCTAAAACGCCATTTTTCTATCTCCATCTCCAGACACCCGGTTTGCGGGGACGGGAAACAGGCTCGTCTGATTTGATGATCACGCGGGGTTCGCCTTCCTTTGCGCCGCTCTGGAACGTGGGCACGGCAAACAGCGATTTGCTCTCGCTCTTTGTCTTTTCGCCCATCGCGCGGAAACTGCGCTCGGCTGCGGCAATAATCTCAGGCTTCAGGCCTTCCTTCGCGATTTCTTCGAGGAATGCCCGCCGCCCTGCGATGATGTCCTTGATGTAATAGTCGATCTGCTCCTGGGTGTACAGCTTGTGCACGTCCCATTCCGCCATGCTGCGTCCGTCGGCTTCGACGATGGATTCGGTACCGAGAGCGCCGCGTTCCCATTTGTTGGTTCCGCGTAAATCGCCGCGCTGAATCGCCGCCATGAGGTCCAGCGGAACGCGTTCGGTTTTGCGCACCATGCGTTTCTTCTTCTTTCCGCCTTCTTCGTACTCCTCGATGATCTCGCCCATACCGCCGGTGTTATAGATGCGGAAATGCACCTTGCCGGGGTAGCGGTTCACGAGCTTCATGACGATATCGTAGAAGCGGTTCACCTTGCGTCCGCGGCTTCCGACGATGAAGTCGTCTGTGCCCACGATACGCACCGATTCGCCTGCGCGCGCGGGATTCGCCGCGAAGCTGAGCGTGGATTCGCCGAAGAGATACGCCAGCACGCCCTGTTCCGCCGTTAGTTTCTGAGCAAACGGCATGATGGTATTGCGGCGGGTAATAAAGGCAAAGAACAATCCGTCGTTCTCTTCGAGACTTGGCAGATTGATCGACGGCGCGGCGATGGAAACCAATTTGCCGTCGCGTTCCACTGCAAGCTTGTCCATACGCACAACCGCGCGGCCGTTACCGCACAGGCTCTCGTCGAGGAAATCGACCTTGCCGTTCGCGTCGACGAAGACGTTCTCGATAAGGCAGCTTTTATGCGTAAGGGCATGGTACATCGCTTCCTGTTCATGCGGCATAACGTCGGTCTTCACGTAGAAGTTCGCTTCGGATCCGAACGCCGAGCCGTCGTCTTTCAGGAAGCAGATATCGTCCTGCGAGGCGTAAGTCATTTCGCCGCGTTTGTGATCCATTCGCAACTGGTGGCAGCTCCAGGTGGATTTACCCGTCGCCGTCATACCGAAGAGGATTACACCGTAGCGCTTGAGTTCGTTGGATTGCGCATCGCGTGCAACGACAACCTTCGATCCGGCATGCAATCCGAGCATCCCGCGTTCGTCGGCGCCCCACATTCCCTGGCGGAGGAATCCCTTCTTCTCTTCGCCGAGGTAATCGCTGCCGAGACAGATGTTCAGGTTATGGTCGGGCATCGAAAGAATCTGCTGCCGCGAAGTGTGTTCTTCCGGAATATGAATCATCGTGAACTCCGGTCCCGGACGCCCCTCGTAGTCGAATAGCAGGCTGCCCCACATGTACGGAAGGCGCACGTTCTTCGGATCGGAAACGCAGACATAGATAGTGCATTTCGGATTGTACACCGGATTGTTTCCCATCTGTCGCGTGAGCTTCACGAAGGGCAGCGTTTTCAACAGTTTCAGCACTTTCTCGAGCTCTTCGGGCGCCTTGCGGATGATGTCTTCCTGTCCCGGCACAAATACCGGCAGGCGAACGCGCTCGGAACCAAGGAACACCGTCTTCGCCGCAAGCCGCGAACTTTGCACCGACCGCCAGGCGTATGATCCGAACTCGGTTTTGACGGCGTGCTTGCGCGCGTTCGTCTCCAGCCACGCCATGTCCACTTCCTTGATGTTCGGACTTTTCAGCGCCTCCTGAAGGCGCTCGTAGAAATCGTTGTAGAATTTCTCGTCGTATAAATCTTTAGCCATTGGGTACCTTCCTTTTTGCTACTTGCCAATGACGCTGAGAACGTGCTTTACCATGTCGGTCAGCGTTGCAGTGCCCGCGTTGAGCTGGTATGCCTGCGCGGACTGGAACAGCCGCCCATACATGCGTTTCTGTTTTTCCATACGGTCGTCGGATTTCAGGAGGAGGTGCGCGTTGTAAAACGGCTCCTGTTTGCCGCCCTGAGGACCGGCAGGGTATCCGCCTTCGAGAATGTGAATGGCGTCGTCAGAACTGAGTTTCGTCAGCGCCGTCGTCACCGGATCGTTGCGGAGAATGAAAACGTGCCGCACATCGATGCGCTTCACGTGACGCGCCATTCCTCCCAGCCAGTACGGATCCAGCATGGCGTGGCTCTTCTTGCTGCACGTGAACGAATACGAAGCGCCCAGATTCAGAGGACAGTTGTCCTGCTGCTTGTGGTGTTCGTTGCGGCAGTCTTCCGGTTTCGTCACAACATTTTCGCATTTGCACTTGTCGAACAGCTTCGCGAGCGGTTCGTAGGAGTACGCGGAGTTCGTCGGCATGTAGAGTTTGCGCTCCGGATTATCCGCCGCCGCAATGCCGCCGCCGTAGCGGAGGAATACCACGTCGTTGCTGTGGAATGCCACAGCAGGCTCTTCATTAAACAAACGCCAGACAAGCTCGGTTTTCTTCGTTCCCGACGGTCCGATAAACAGCACGCCTTCGCCGTTGATATCGAGCGACATCCCGCGGATGGTGTGAAGATCCGCCTGTCGTTCGCCGACATCGTTCACGAGTCCGATTGCCATCGAGCGAAGCGAGCCGTAGTGATCGGTGTTGAACAATACGCCTGTCTTGGTATCCGAATTATAGAAGCCATGCGGCTCGCGCCCGGGAATGCCGTCGACGGCATAGATAATGCCGTGCGGTTCGATATCGGCTTCGAGCTGCGCCGGGTACCAGTTTTCCATCCAGAAATCGTTCAGATGCCCCGCGTTGGTGCGAAGTTGAACGATCAGACCGTTGATATTGGCGTTCCATTCGAAGTAGTTGCTGTAGTGCAGTTCCGCTTCAGCTTCGGCAACCAGCGCGTCGCGGCGGTCGGTTTGCGTCACCGTTTCCATCGGCACAACGTCTTTGTGCGCGGCTTTGAAATTGTTCAATACCGAGAGCTTCTTCTTCGGAGCCGGTTTCAGCATACGGAGCGCGTCGGTGATGCGTTGCATCGCTTTTTCCAGATTCAGCATCGAGGTTGCGTAGCTGATACGGATATAGTCGTCCGAGCCGAACGCGTCGCCGGGCACGATCGCCACATTGGCATGCTTCAGGAGGAAGTACGCCATACCGTAGCTGTTGCGTATCGGAACCCCGTCGTACTCCTTGTCGTAATACGACGATACATTCGGGAAAGCATAGAACGCGCCTCTCGGCATGGGGCATGAAACGCCCGGAAGCGATTGAAGCTTGTACACCACGAAGTTCCGCCGGCGTTCGAATTCCGCCGCCATTTTCGAGATTTCGTACTGCGGCCCCTTATACGCTTCCAGCGCCGCCATCTGCGATATGGAGCTGGCATTGCTCGTGGCGTGGCTCTGGACTTTCGCCATTGCAGCGATGATGTCTTTCGGACCCGCCGCAAAACCGATGCGCCATCCGGTCATGGAATACGCTTTCGATACGCCGTCGATGGTGACGGTGCGTTTTTTCGTTTCCGGATCGAGCGCGGCAAAGCGCTGGAACCGGATGCTGTCGTACATGAGCTTGCCGTAGATTTCATCGGATACGACGAGGATGTTTTCCTCCTTGGCGATTGCGGCGATCTCTTCAAGCTCTTCGCGTGTGTATCCGCTGCCGGTGGGATTGCTCGGATTGTTGAGAATCAGCGCTTTCGTACTGGCGGATATCGTATCCTTCAATTGCTGGGGAGTGATACGGAATCCGTTTTCTTCCTTCGTCTGCACAATCACCGGTTTGCCATTGGCGAGCTTTACCATTTCCGGATACGAGACCCAATAGGGCGCGGGAATAATCACTTCCTCCTTATCGTTCACGATTGCCATCATGAGATTATAGAGGGAGTGCTTCGCGCCGCTGGAAACGATGATTTCCGAAGGCTCGTAATCGAGCCCGTTTTCTTCCTTCAGGGTTTTGGCGATCGCTTTCCGGAGCGGCAGGATTCCTTCGTTGGCGGTGTACTTCGTGAAGTCATCCTTGATCGCCTTGATGCCCGCCTCTTTAATATTGGCGGGCGTGGGGAAGTCCGGCTCGCCGACGCTCAGGTCGATGACATCGACCCCCTGCTCCTTCAGCGCTTTTGCTTTGGCGGCAACCTTCAGCGTTGGCGACGAACCTATTAAATGAATTCTATCTGCTGTCACGGATCAACCTCTGTAATTAAGTGGTACGTTGTGAACTTTCGCACGGAATAGTCAGGCGCGAGCCCGATTATTCTTCGCCGGAAAGTTTTTCACGTAGGTACTTTGCGAGGTCGACGCCCGTGAGCGACTTGATGACTTCCGGAGCCTGTGCCAGGACGTTCGTGATCTGTCCCGTGATCTTGTCGGTTCCGAGGCTGCCGTCCATGCCGCCGATAAGGGTGATCTTGTCGATGCGCGAGAGCGGTTCGGCGATATTCTTCGTGAGTTCGGGGAGGATATCCACGATCATCTGGTACTTCGCCGCTTCGTTGTAATGCTCGAACGCCTTCGCTTTTTCCTTCATGGCGTCGGCTTCGGACTGACCCAGCATCTTGATGCGTTCGGCTTCCATCGAATCCTGTTTCGCCTTGATTTCGGCTTTCGCTTCGGCTTCCTTGCGCATGCGGAACGCTTCGGCTTCGGCTTCCATCTCGATCTGCTGCTTGCGGGCAATGGCGGGCTTCACGATGGAGGCTTCGAGTTCCTTTTCTTTTCTGAGGATCTCTTCGCTCTGAACCTTCGCCATTTCCTGGGTCTCGATAATCTTGACCTTGTACTCTTCCTGCTTCACGGTCTGTGCCAGGCGGAACCGTTCGAGTTCGTACGATGAATCGGCCTGCGCGCGGACCTTGTTCACATTGATCTGCGAGTTGGCTTTCAATTCTTCGTTCTTCCAGTTGCGGCCGGCAATCTGCGCTTCGGCTTCGAGGCGGGCCACTTCTGCTTCCTTGCGCGCCTGCGATGCGAAAATGGCGGCGTCGCGGTCGTATTCCGCCTGCTTCACGATAGCGTCGCGTTTTGCCGCTGCAACCATCGGCTTGCTGAGCGCTTCAAGGTAGCCCTGCGTATCGCTGATATCTTTCAGCGCATAGGAAATCATGGAAAGACCCATGCTTCCGAGGTCGCGTATCACAGCGTCGTGTACGCGCTGGTTAAATGCGCTGCGGTTCTGGTAGATTTCTGCGACGGTCATGCTGCCGAGTACTTCGCGCACTTTGCCTTCGAGCACGGTTTGCGCCACTTCGCGGATGGCGTCGGTGCCGCCGCCCATAAAATTTTGTGTGGCAAGAAAGATGGCATATTCATTCGATTCAATCTTGACCTGGGCGGAGGATTCGCTGATCAGGCCGATTCCGTCCTTGGAAAGCACTTCAGGTGTCTTTACATGCACGCTGACGACCTCGATGGGCATCGCGTCGGCTTGTTCGGTAAAGGGATTCACGAACGCCGAACCGCCGATGCGGAACCGGTAGCCGATTTCCTGCTTCGAGCCGTCGGGGGTGGTAATGATGCTTTTCTTTCCTGAAATGACGAGAACTTCGTTGGGACCTACCTTTCTGTATTGCTTTGTCACCCATAACACTACGAGCACGATAAGCACAAGCAGTACGGCGAGGACAATGATGGTAGTAATATCCATGTCAGCCTCCAATGAAATACGATGGTGGATTTTCTATATTCTTGAAATGTATGGACATGCGGAGGGATATCGCTCAGGTGCGTTTCACATTCCGGCAACACTTAGGGTACTAAATTAGCGAACAAATGCACGAATGACAAAGCCGAAACACACCTGGAGGTACTTTTTTCACGAATGTTTTATAGAGGACGAGACACGACGCATCGAAGTACCGGCTTCTCACTCTCCTGCAGAGTCTGTTCCTTATCGATCTTTGCTTTACTTTGTCCTTGGCGCTCCGTATATTCATTGTATAAACACAAGGCGTTCATATGGCGACAACAATACAAAGGTGGGGAAACAGTCTCGGCATTCGGATTCCGAAAACGTTCGTGGATGCCCTCCGTCTGCGTGAAGGCACTCCTGTCGCGATCCGTTTGGAGGAGGATGAACTCATCATCAGTGCCGCAGATGCAGAATTCAGTTTAGCCGGATTGGTTGCATCCATTTCAGACAGCAATCAGCATAGCGAGGAGTTCGATGACGCATCTGCAGGAAGGGAAATCATCTGATGTCATCGTACATTCCCGAAAGAGGCGATGTCGTCTGGCTTGATTTTGAACCTTCCAGAGGTCATGAACAAGCGAAGCGCCGGCCTGCGGTTACGCTTTCGCCTAAACTCTACAATCGCAAAACGCGACTCGCATTGTTCTCGCCGGTTACATCACACATCAAAGGCTATCCCTTCGAAGTCGTCTTGCCAGAAGGATTACCAGTCACTGGCGTCATCATTACGGATCAGATGAGAACGATGGACTGGGATGCGAGGAAGGCAGTGTATATATGTTCGCTTCCCAAAGCGTGTATATTGGAAATGCTGCAAAAAGCCCGGACGCTGTTGGATTAGGCAATTACCAGTCCATCTTTCCCCCATGAACACGTACACCATCCTTATTCTGGCCGGCATTGCCGTTACCACAGCGCTGGATGCGATTGCCGATATCCTCAATCTGAAAGCGCTTTCCCCGCATTTGCCCGAGGAGTTCGCGGACGTGTATCCCGTAGACGAATACCGGCGTTCGCAGGAATATACGCGCGTCCTCACGCGCTTCGGCTTCGTTTCCGCCGCATTCGATCTGCTGGTGTTGCTCTTGTTCTGGTTCGCGGGTGGCTTTCCCTGGCTCGACGAACTCCTCAGGGGATTGGGATATGGTTCAATCGTTACAGGAATCCTCTATATCGGCATTCTCGTCGCAGGCAAAGGCGCACTCGATCTGCCGTTCTCCGTCTATTCCACTTTTGTGATCGAAGCGCGGTTCGGATTCAACAAGACGACGGCGAAGACGTTCATCCTCGATCTTCTCAAAGGGCTTCTTCTCGCAATCCTGCTTGGTGCACCGGTATTGGGGCTGTTGCTTTGGTTCTTCGAGTCTGCCGGAGCCTATGCTTGGCTGTATGCATTGGGTGCGGTAACGGCGTTCACGCTGGCAGTACAGTACATAGCGCCGACGTGGATCATGCCGCTGTTCAACAAGTTCACGCCGCTGGAAGAGGGCAGTCTCCGTAGAGAAATTCTCGAGTACGCTCAACGCGTGCGGTTCCCGCTTTCCGGCGTATTCGTTATCGACGGCTCCAAGCGCTCCACGAAGTCCAACGCATTCTTCACCGGTTTCGGCAAGAACAAACGCATCGCCCTCTTCGATACGCTTCTGGCGCAGCACAGCACCGAGGAGCTTGTGGGGGTTCTGGCGCACGAGATAGGGCATTACAAGAAGAAACATATTCTGAAGGGTATGCTCATCGGGTTTGTCCAGACAGGCATATTGTTCTACCTTCTTTCCCTCTTCATCGGAAGCGGGGAACTGGCGTCGGCATTCTTCATGCCAGCGGCGACGGTGTACACCGGAATTATTTTCTTCAGTATGCTGTACGAACCGGTCTCATCCGCACTCGGCATTTTCATGAACATCCTCTCCCGCCGGCATGAGTTTGAAGCAGATGCATTCGCCGTCCGCACCCGCGGCGCGGCGCAACCGCTGATCGATGCGCTCAAAAAGCTCTCCGCGTCCAACCTTGGCAACCTCACGCCGCACCCGTTCTACGTTTTTCTGAATTACTCCCATCCGCCGGTAAGCGAGAGGATACAGAGGATGAGGGAAATACCGAATTAACATAACGCAGAATATGCCCGATTTCTGATTGCATTCCACAGATTTATCGATGTAGCCTTTTGGCATTCTCGGTTGTCTTGATGTTACGATGCTCTCATCGTATTCTCAAGAAGAACGTTGCTTTTCCAGTTTTCTTTTCCGGAGTCTTTATGAAATCCATAATCGTCCTTTCCTTTGTCATTCTTTCCACTCTTCTCTTTTCAGCCCTTACCTCCTGCTCGGACGATAATCCTGCCGCGCCGGAGGTAACACCTTCGGTACAAATTGAGGTACTCACTCCTTCGCCTGAAGTAGGGCAGCCGGTGCTGTTCAAAGCAACGGTATCCGGCGTAACGCTTACAGCGCCGATGTACGAATGGGATTTCGGGGACGGGTCAAATCAGATAGTATCCGATAATGATACGATATCCCACATCTACTTCGACAAAGGTCCCTTTCTTGCCATAATACACATTACCGACAATATGACTCATGCGCATTTCACGGATACTGTCGATGTTTCTGTAGTTGACAATACAAATCCTGTTTGGCAGGAGTGGAATTCTGTAACAGTTTCCGTTTTCGGAGAAATACTTTATAGTTGGACCGGTGCTCCGCCTGCATCTACGATAACCAACGATACGCTCATCTTTTCATTCGGTTCATTTGGAGGACTTCATTGGAACAACTTACAACTCGAATATGATAGCGTGTTTATTGCAAGTATGGATGATTACAAAAGTACTTTTCATGTCAATCTCAGTAAATCAGGTTTTAGGCTGGATTCTTTAACTGTCGGTTATGGATCTTCACATCATGGCATGGGATCCTCGGGAAGCAGTAAATATGCCAAGATTCGTGGTTTATCTCTTATTGGTACGATTTCAAGCGACTCCGCGATATATCGAGCTGATGGCGATGTTGCACGCGATGCAATTCTCTCATGTTCAGAATCGAGATACTCTAGCAACTCATCTGGATACAGTCTATCTTTTTATCATCCTACTCCTGACTCATGGGTAGAAGTCCGTTTTTACAAAAAATAGGAGGTACTCAAGCGCTAAATAGACTTAGGAACAATTCTATTTTCATTTCTTGCACATTTTCAAAATGTATTCGCAAATATCGCCATCTCTCCCGGATGTATTAATGCATTAGTGTAATACATCATCTTTGCGAAGGAAAGCGCCTTCATCCCCGCACCATGGAATCGAGCGTCTTCAGAAACAACTTCACGTCGAAACCGCCCCGGAGCGCTTTCCACATTACAGGCACTCTACCCTTGGCTTTGAGCCTGTACAGCTTCTTCGCTGTGCGGGTAATTTTATCGTATTGCTTCGCGCGCTGCGCTTTGGTCAGGCGTCCCGATTCGAGCAGTTTCACCGCGATGTAGTAGTCCGACATCTCCGCGGCAACGGACCGCGTATGCAGATGCACGCGGGTAATAGACGTACTTACGATGCGCGTGGACGAAGTGCATTCGTTGATGAACCAGAATTTGTACTTCAGAGCTATCCGGAGCCACATATCATAGTCTTCGTAGACAAGCCGTTCATCGTAATATCCCAGTTCGTGGAAGATGCGCGTTCTTGTGAGCGTCGATATGGCGCTGATCCAGTTGCGGTTTGCCAGTTCGAAAAAGATGTCGCCGTTCTCGATTTCTTCCGGATTCCGGTGATCGGAAATGAACGTCCTTCCGAGCGATTCGCACTGCTCATCAACCTGAACACTATCGCTGTATACCACGCCGTAGTCGTCAGAGAGCGACACCGCCCGTTCGACAAGGGTTTGCAGGTGGTGCGGTTCCCAGTAATCGTCGGCGGCAAGTACGGCAATCCATTCCCCCGTAGCATGTTCAAGCAAACGGTTCAGCGACTTGCACACGCCGCTGTTTTCGGTCATGAAGAACGTCTTCGCTTGAACATTGTTCTGTTCGAGCCAGGAGGTGATCACTTCCGGCGAACCATCCGAGGAAGCATCGTCATTGATGAGTAGTTCGATGTTGCCGTATGTCTGGTTGCGGATTGTTTCGAGTGCGTGGCAGACGAAGTCCTTCTGATTGTAATTCAAACAGAGGACGCTGACGAGAGGGGATTGTTGATCGGACATGTATCGTCGAATTCTCTTGATCGAAACCGCCGTTACCGTTCAGATTCCTGAACGCGCCCGGCGGCTGGAAACACATAAGGGCGCATAATCAGCCTTTTGAGAGCGGTTCGCGCCGTTTCACAAATGTACGATTATGAGAGATAACCGGGAAACGGGGGGAGCTCCGTAAGCAAATGTTGTTACTTGCAACCATCCGTCGCCACACTTTCAATCATTTGCGGATTTCGATTTATTCAAAACCATTTGCTGTTTCGCTGTATCAATCGCTTGGCGGAATTTCTGTTTTAGAAGCGCTTTTTCAGGAAGCTCTGTCGTATACTCTGCTACACGGATTCCGGCTTTATCCAGTTGCAACAATTCAATGGTTTCTTTTGCGCCCTCCGAGCAGAGCACCAGCCCGAGAGGCCGGTTTTCCCCGTCAATCATTTCATATCTTTCAAGCCAACGCAAGTAGAGCTCCATTTGACCTTTATACGCTGCTTTAAACTTACCAAGTTTTAACTCGACAGCCACAAGCCGACGCAGTTTTCTGTGAAACAGAAGTAAATCAAGAGCATGATCCTCGCCGTCTATGATCATTCGTTTCTGACGTTCTATAAACGTAAAACCGCTTCCGAGTTCCAATAGAAACCGCTCGAGTTCATTTAGGATTGCATCCTCCAATTCACTTTCGCTGTAATCATCTCGTAATCCAAGAAAGCTTAACAGATAGTGTTCGCGGAAAACAAGATTTTCACTCATTGCCCCAGAATTGCGAAGCATCTGAATTTCCTTGCGTATTGTGTCGATTGGCTTTCTCGAGATACTGGTTCGTTCGTAGAGCATGCTTTCTATCTTATCTCTAAGAGCTCTGACGCTCCATCGCTCCTGATATCCTACAGTAGCATAAAAATCACGCTGCATCTCATCCTTCAGCGGAAGCAATAGAATAAAGTGACTCCAGCTTAAATGACGTGACAGTGTCGCGACAATCTCTTCATCCTGAAATACGTCTGCAAACTGCATCATTCTCCGCAGATTCTTCTCGGTAAATCCCCGTCCAAACTCCATTACCAATTGTCGCGACAATGTTACGACAATTGCACTCCCATAAGCAGCCCTCTTCCGATGCAATATCTCATTGTTGATTCGCTTTCCGATTGTCCAATACATCCGTACCAACGACGAGTTAACGTATTGATATGTATCCGATTTGACCGATACGATAATATCGCGGATGTCAGATACAAGCGCCAATGGGATGACATCATTACCACCCGATCGCGTTTTCCCTGGATTCGTAGTCATATCCTTTTTCATTTCTCCCGTCTTTGTTGAGAAAACACATTTAGCAGGAAGAATCCGGTGATCCATATTCTTCCCTTCGCGTTTCTACCCCTCTTCCTCGAGCTTTTCTATTTCCGCGAGCGTCCATTCCCAGTCGGTATAGAGTTTCGCGATGCGGTCGGTGAGGTCTTTATATTCGGCGTTCAGGTCTTTGACGAGCGTATCGTTTTTATAGGTTTCCGTCGAACCAAGGGCGGCTTCCACTTCCGCCTGCCGCGTTTCGAGTGCGGCAATCTCCGATTCCAGTTTGCCGGCTTTGTTCTTCAGCGGTTTTACCTTCTTGTAGCGCTCCTGCCGCAGTTCCGCTTCCTGGCGCTTGCGGTCCTTGTCGGTATGCTGAACGGCGCGTTTCTGCAGTTCTCTGCCGCGCGAGTCGTGCCGGGCGGTTTCGGCTTCCTTCTCCTCGTGCCGTTTGCGCAGGTATTCTTCCACGCCGCCGAGCGTCATGCGGAATTCGCCTTCCTTGAAATCGTACACCTTGTTCACG
This sequence comes from uncultured Ectothiorhodospiraceae bacterium, assembly GCA_964408855.1. Taxonomy (GTDB): domain Bacteria; phylum Bacteroidota; class Ignavibacteria; order SZUA-365; genus CAYPBB01. Next base: position 8,177 of record CAYPBB010000020.1, on the reverse strand, counting down.
ATACCCTCGAGAAAATCGCGGTCGTGCGAAACGATGATATACGAGCCCTGGAACCTGTCCAGCGCATCCTGCAGCACGGCTTTCGAGCGGATATCGAGGTGGTTTGTCGGCTCGTCGAGGATAAGCAGGTTGGCGGGCGTGAGGAGCATCTTCGCCAATGCCAGACGGCTCTTTTCGCCGCCCGAAAGCACCGCGACTTTCTTATACACATCGTCGCCGGAGAACAGGAAGCACCCCAACAACGTGCGGAGATGTTTGCGCACCTCGCCAACGGCGATATCATCGAGCGTTTGCAGCGCGGTTTTATCGGGGGTGAGGGAATCCGCCTGGTTCTGCGCGTAGTAGGAGATAATGAGATTGTGTCCCGGCTTGCGCGCGCCGGCGCTCAGCGGTTCTATACCCGCAATAATGCGCGCAAGGGTGGATTTCCCGGCGCCGTTCACGCCCATGAATGCAATCCGGTCGCCGCGTTCCACCGTCATATCGAGACCGGTAAACACGCGGTTATCGCCGTACGATTTCGCGACACCTTCGAGCGTCATCAGGATTTTGCCGGGGGAGGGCGGTTCCGGGAAGTTGAACGATATCGCCCCTTCCTCGTCTTCGATTTCAATGCGGTCGATCTTTTCGATCTGCTTGAGGCGGCTTTGCACCTGGCGCGCCTTGGTGGCTTTATAGCGGAACCGCTCAACGAAACGCATCGTCTGCCTGATCTGCGCCTGCTGGTTTTCGTACGCCGCCTGCACCTGTTCCATGCGCTCGGCTCTTGCTTCAAGGAAGAAACTATAGTTGCCGGAATACTCCGTCATCTTGCCCATCGATATTTCGACCGTGCGGTTCACGACATTGTCGAGAAAGGTGCGGTCATGCGAGACGAGGACGATGGAACCCTCGTACGCCTTCATATATTCTTCGAGCCATTCCAGCGAGTCGATATCCAGATGGTTCGTCGGCTCATCGAGGAGGAGAATGGTCGGCTCGCGTAGAAGCAGTTTGGCGAGCGCGATACGCATCTGCCAGCCGCCGCTGAACTCGTCGGTCATCTTCCCGAACTCGCTTGCCCGGAAGCCGAGTCCCGATAGCACCTGTTCGATCTGCGTATCGATATTGTAGCCTTCGCGATGTTCCAGCAGGTGCTGCACCTCGCCAAGTTCTTCGACTAGTTGAAGGAGTTTGCCGTGATCGCCGCCGCCGCCGTTACTGAGGCGGTTGATTTCGGCGCTGAGGATATCGACGCGGTCGTGAAGTTCGAGAATATCGTCGAAGGCGTGGCGGGTTTCTTCCAGCAGGGTGCGTCCAAAGTGATGCACGCCGTCCTGCGGCAGGTAGCCGACGGTGTTGGTGCGCGATTTGGCGATACCGCCCTCGTCCGGCTCGATCTCTCCAATGATGATTTTCATGAGGGTGGATTTGCCCGCGCCGTTGGAGCCGACAATCGCCACGCGATCCCTGTCGCCGATGCGCAGGGAAAGGTTTTTAAAGAGGTATTCTCCGCCGTACTGTTTCGCTATTGCGTTAAGGGATATCATTGCGTTCTATCATCATTTTCAAGCGTTATCCCGGCAAGAGCCGGTATTTCGTTTGTACCGTAGGGGCAGGTTTTGCACCTGCCCGTAGACGTTTGCATTACACCTCTACGGATTCATCGTCCTCAAATATACGGAGAAGCGGGGAAAGGGGGAGGGAGAGTGCTCAACGCCAAACGCCCGGTCGGGAAAAACCAACCGGGCGAGCGGAAGAGAATAGTGATCCCCCCGACCCCCCGTCAGATGCCGGGTGAAGACACCTTATTAAGGGGGTATTTTGCCTACTTCATTAAATGCTTTTTGAACCAGCGTTCGAATTCGCCGTACCAGAGTTGGGCGTTTTTGGGCTTTAGCACAAGATGTCCTTCGTCGGGGAAGTACATGAACTTACTTTCCACGCCCTGCTTCTGCAAGGCGGTGAAAAGCTGCATGCCCTGTTCCACCGGCACGCGGAAATCGAGCTGCCCGTGCGAAACGTAAGTCGGCGTAGTGAAGTTCTTCACCAGTTCGTGCGGACTCCACTTCTTGTATTCTTCCGGATTCGTCCACGGCGTGCCGCCGAATTCCCATTCGGGGAACCAGAGCTCTTCGGTGCTCATGTACATGCTCGTCAGATTGAACACGCCTGCGTGACAAAAGAGAGCCTTGAACCGCTTGGTATTTCCGAGGAACCAGTTCATCATGTAGCCGCCGTACGATGCGCCCGCCGCACCGAGGCGGTCCTTATCGATGTACGGGTACTTCTTCAGGACGAAATCCAGCCCCGTCATCAGATCTTTGTACGGCGCGCCGCCCCAACTGCGGTTCACGCCGTCGGTGAACGCCTGCCCGAAGCCCTGGCTGCCGCGGCAGTTGATCATCACCACCACGAAGCCCGGAGATGCAAATACCTCGGCATTCCAGCGGTAATGGAAATCGTCGCCCCAGACGCCCTGCGGTCCGCCATGAACCAGGAAGATCATTGGGTATTTCTTCTTCGGATCGAAATTCGGCGGATTGAGAATCCATCCCTGTACCGGCGTTCCATCGAAACTCTTGAAGGTAAAGCTTTCGGGCATGTTCATATCCAGTTGCTTCATCAGTTCGCCGTTAGTGTTGGTCACCTGCCGGAAATCCTTCACCTGAGCGCCGTCGTACACTGCCGTCATCACTTCCTTCGGATAGTTCATCCGCTGACCGGTGAATACAAGCGTTTTATTGTCCTTAAGAATGCTGAAATTATCGCGTGTGGTACCGAGATCGAATACCACCGTTGAATCGTTCGCGGTGTATTTCATCGTAATGACGCCCTTGAGCACGCGGAGAATATCGCCGCCTTCGAACGGCACTTCGAACAGCGAGTTGTATGCCTCGTCATCGGCGGTGAACAGGATTCGTTTACCGTCGGGACGCCAGATGATCTCGCCAACAGAGCGGTCGAATCCGTCGGTCAACACCCATGTGCGCTTCGTCTGACGGTCATATATCTTCAGATCGTATTTGTCGGCTTCATATCCAGCGCGCGCCATCGACCGGTAGGCGATGTATCGTCCATCAGGCGAGTAGGTAGGCGTGTTGTCGTTGCCTTTGTTTTCGATGGTGATACAACGCGCGTTGCTTCCGTCGGCGTTGACAAGCCAGATATCGTTATTCGTGCTGGCGGCGATAAATGTATCCGTGTTCTTGACGTACGCAATCTCGCTCCCATCCTGCGAAAAGACGTAGTCGGAGGCGCTGCTCCCGAGATCGATCGGCGGTGTGTCGAATTCACCCGGCGTCAGGTCGCGCGGCGTTCCGCCCGCAACGGGAACAATGAACACATGGCTGTACTTGCCTTCCTTCCAACTGTTCCATACCCGGTACGGAAGCTTATCGGCAAGCATCGCTTTGGGAGCCTGCTCCAGCTTTTCGTTTCGGGCTTTGTTGCATGCGTCGTCGGGGCAGTCGGCAAATACCGACGAGGAGAAGAGAAGATGCGTTCCATCCGGCGACCAGACAACGCCCGAAGCGCCGGTCGAGATGGAGGTGATCCTCCGTTGGTTGCTCCCGTCGGCGTCCATCAGCCATACCTGCGGACCTTCCTCCTTCGTAGAAATGTACGCAATGGTTTTCCCGTCGGGCGACCAGCGGGCGTTTCCGTCGTAGCCCTGATTCACGGTAAGCTGTTTCGGATTTCCGCCCTCAACCGGAACCCGGTATATTTCTGAGTTGGATGAGTTCTTCTCCAAATCGAACCATGTAATGGAGTAGAGGATAAACCGTCCATCCGGGGAGGGCTGAGCGTCCGCGACGCGTCCCATCTTGTACATATCTTCGAACGTAATCGGACGGCGTGGAGTCTCCACCGGGCGTAATTCCTGCGCCGACACGACAGCGCATGTCAGCATCAGGATGAAAAGGGAAGTCTTCGGAATACTCATTTCCTGTGATCTCCGGTTATGCAAAATCTGAAAGTCGGTTATTTCGATCGGTTGATAACAAAATGCGCGAACGTCGTGAGCGATTGCCTACACGGCGAATCGGGCAGAATCTCCAACGCCTCGATCGCGCGGTCGCGGTATTCGTTCGCGCGCCGCCGGGCATACTCGATGCCGCCGTATTCATGCACGAACGATACGATATCGGCGATGTGCTGCTGGCTTGTGCCTTCCTTGAGTATACGCAGAATGGAGCGGTTGGTTTTCGGGGTCGCCTGTGCAAACGAATGTATCAACGGAAGCGTCAGTTTCTTTTCCTTGAGATCGCCTCCGACAGGTTTGCCGGTATTGGATTCATTGCCCGTGAAATCGAGTATATCGTCCTGTATCTGAAATGCGATCCCGACAAATTCGCCGTATTGCTTCATCCGTTCCCGGCGGACGGCGTCGCGGGTGGCGCTCACCGCGCCGATTTCGCAACAGGTGGAAAGCAGCGAGGCGGTTTTATCGCCGATGATCCGGAAATAGGTCTCCTCGTCGATGTTCATCCGCCACGATTTCTGAATTTGCAGCAATTCACCCTCGCTCATGCGCCGCACGGACTGCGAGGTAATGCGCAGGAACTCGACGTCGTTGCTATCGAGGGATAGAAGAAGCCCGCGCGCGAGGATGTAGTCGCCCATCAGCACTGCGACCTTGTTTTTCCAGACGGCGTTAATCGACGGCAACCCGCGCCGGGTGGCGGCTTCGTCGACAACATCGTCGTGAATCAACGTCGCGGTATGCAGCAGTTCCACCAGCGACGCGCCGCGGAACGTGCCTTCGTCGATACCTCCGCAGGCGCCTGCGGATAGCAGCACCAGCGCGGGACGAATGCGTTTTCCCTTCCGTTTGACGACATACCGGACGATGGTATCGACCAATCCGACATCCGAGCGGATGGATTCGCGAAAGTGCTTTTCGAATTGCTGAAGCTCTTTTTTAACGGGCTCTGTTACTGCTTTAATATCCAAACATACCTCGATCGTAATGGTATCGGGCGCTATTCTTCAGTTTTCTTCTTTTTCTGACTGAATTTACTTATCCATATACTGATTTCGTACAAGCCCATCAGCGGCACCGCGAGCATCACCATGCTCACCGGATCGGTGCCCGGCGTGAGCAGGGCTGCAAGAACAAAAATGATGGTTATTGCATGGCGCCAGTATTTGCGCATGAATTTCGGCGTCAACAATCCGAGCTTGGAAAGGAAAAACGAGAGCATGGGAAGCTCGAAGACCAGCCCCGCACCCAGCATCAGATTCAGAATAAAATTGAAATACTCGTCGATGGCGATGTTGTTCTCGATCTTCGAAGTGCCGAACGATACGAAGAAACTGAACGCCGAAGGGAGGATCATGAAATATGCGAACGCCACGCCCGTCAGGAAACAGATCGACGAGAAAATGACGATTCCGAGTATATACTTCCGCTCGTGCGGATAGAGACCCGGAGCGACAAACTTCCAAATCTGGTACAGAATATTCGGAATGCTGATGATAATTCCGCCGAATATCGCCACCTGCATATACAGGAAAACCTGCCCAAACGGCTTGAGATTCTGAAGAATGATTTTATTATCGATTGCGGGCTTGATGAGGAAGTCTTCGATGACGTAGTCTTTGAAAATCCAGACTACGATTGCGCCGACGGCGACTCCAATCGCGGAATAGATGATGCGCCAGCGAAGCTCTTCGAGATGATCGAGGAAGGTCATTTCCTTTTCCCCGCGAGGAGCAGGTGTGTCCTTCTCGTCGTTCTCGAGAATTGGCTGTTCTACTGATGGATCCAGTGGCTCGCCGGCGGTTTCTTGCATGCCCAGGTAAATGCTGCCTGTTACGTGGTTATTGACCGAAATACAAGCAGTTAAAATAAGAAAATAAAGGAGAAGAGGCGAATTCGGCCTGTAGCCCGAAGTGCGTGACGCTGCGGAGAGGCATGGCTTCAGATCGCGGCGGCATCCGGTACCGAAAGAATGCCGGCGCTCGCCGCGCGGATAATCAATCAAAAGACATACCTGACCGATTATCCGCGTTGCATATCCTTCAGGCGTCTTTCTTCTGGCGGTGTACTATCGTCGCCGAAGCCTGCGCAGTCGGCATGATGACGATCTGATTGATGCTGACATGCGGCGGTCTGGTGGCGATGAATATCACCGCCTCGGCGACATCCTGCGGAGTACAGGCGTCGATATCGGAGTACACCGCAGCGGCGCGCGCCGTATCGCCGTGAAAACGTACGATGCTGAAATCGGTCTCCACCATACCCGGATCTACCGTGCTGACGCGCAGCGGGGTCGCCACAAGGTCCATCCTCAATCCCTTCGTCAGCCCGTCGATAGCGAACTTGCTGGCATTATACACGTTGCCGCCCGGATATGCTTCATGTCCGGCAATGGAACCGATGTTGATGATATGTCCGCTGTTGCGCGCAACCATACCCGGAACAATCGCCCGCGTGATATGCAACAGACCTTTCACGTTCGTGTCGATCATCTCGTCCCAATCGTCGGGATTGCCTTCGTACAGTTTGTCGAGACCGCGGCCGAGTCCGGCATTGTTGACGAGAATATCGATCGCGCTCCATTCATTCGGCAACGACTCCACCGCGCCGAATACCGCCTTCCGGTCGCGGACATCCAGTTCCAGTCCGAGAACCTCGACGCCGTAGTCGCTTCTCAGCGATCCGGCAAGTTGATCGATCCTGTCTTTCCTGCGTGCGGAAATGATAAGCCGGGCGCCCTGTCCGGCAAATGCGATGGCGCATGCCTTTCCGATACCGGCGCTGCAACCGGTAATAAATACAGTCTTATTTTTTAGCGATTCCATACGGCTACCAATGTTTAAGGGATAAAAGAAAAACCGTTACAATAACGGTTTTTCACAACTTACGGCATCCCGGGAGCGAATCCTATACCGATCCGGGATCGGCTTCGCTTTGATGATGCGTCAGCTCTTCCAGCTCCTTCAACCGCGCTTCCAACTTTCGCACGGCGGCAATAACATCGGGCAACTGGCGAATCGCCGCTTCCTGGCGAAGTTCTTCATGCATCTCGCGCGCAGGCGATCCGCGAAAAACCTTTCCGGTCCCGGAGATGGATTTCGATACGCCTGATTGTGCCGTCACGGTAACGCCGTCGCCGACGTCGATATGCCCGACAAGTCCGACCTGCCCGGCGATGATCACATTACTCCCAAGCCGCGTGCTTCCGGAAACGCCCGATTGCGCCGCGATGACGGTGTTACTTCCAATTTCGACGTTGTGCGCGACCTGAATCAGATTGTCGAGCTTCGAGCCTTTTCCGATGACGGTGCTTCCGATGGTCGCGCGGTCGATGGCGCAATTCGCGCCGATTTCGACATCATCTTCAATGACGACTGTTCCTGTCTGCGGAATTTTCTCGTATGCGCCGCCTTTTGGAGCGAAACCGAATCCATCGCTTCCGATAGTAGTTCCTGCATGAATGATGACGCTATCGCCGATTGTGGCTTTCGCTATCACGGTCACGTTGGGATGCAGCAGGCAATTCCTGCCAATGGTCACGCCGTTTCCGATAACGCAGCCTGCGCCGACAACGCTTCCTTCGCCGACGGCTGCATTCGTACCGACATACGCCATCGGTCCTACGGCGGCGGAAGGATGTACCGATGCTGTTGGCTCAATCAGCGCAGCCGGATGCACAGCCGACCATGGCGCCTGTTCCGGTTCATAGAACAGCTTCAATGCCTGGAGAAATCCGAGATACGGATCCTTCACGCGGATGAGCGTCAAATCCCGGCGATCGACCGGTTGAGATTCGGCGACGATGACCGCCGAGGCGTTGGTTTCGGCGAGAAATTTCTCGTATCTCCTGTTGGCGAGAAACGAAAGGTCGCCTTCATCGGCCGATTGGATGGCGGCAATACGAGAAAGGCTGACGGAAGCATTTCCGTCAACCTTTCCTTGTAATATCTGTGCGAGTTCCTGAGCGGTGATTTGCACGTGCTGTACCAGATTATTTTCCGCCGGGTCTGTCCTGGCTCGGAGGCGGGGAAACCTTGCCCGGATCCTGTACGCCCTGATTGCCGGTCGTGTTTTGCTTGCCCGTTTCGAATTCCTGCGTCGCCGATGTCTGGCGCGCGGGAAGAGTCGACTCGATCCGTTTGATCAGATCTTCCGTGAGGTCGTACTTCTCGTTGGCGTAGATGATGGTAGCGCCGCTGCTTTTACCGATGAT
>CAYPBB010000019.1:0-76778 GCA_964408855.1 uncultured Ectothiorhodospiraceae bacterium | reverse complement strand
CGCATTTTTGCTCCAATATACGCATCTCGTTGGTCCGGTTTGACGGGGTATTACCTAAATAATTATTATTCGGGTAAACGCACTCCTTCCGTCGAAATTGTCCAGCGCGCAATGGAATTGGGTTGCGATCCGCTGTGGCTGCTCAGCGGGAGGGGCGAGATGATCCTTACGTCAGCTGTAACAAACACCGGTACGGATCAGAACCACATCGACCCCAGAATCAGGGAGTTTATCGAACGCGATATTCTGCAGGAATACGGGCTTGCCGATAATCCGCGCACAACCTATGAAGCATTCCGTTTCGACGAGTCCATTCCATCGTGGGACGACCTGACAGAAGCGCAACGTCGTTTCTACTACAACGCCAGCGCGTTAATCGGACACATTACGGTCGAAATTACCCGTTCGTTCGACCGCGCGGTCGCCGACCTTCTGGAACACCGCGAAGAAAGTATCCGCGAAGCGATTCACCGGTTCCATGAACTCCTCGCGCGCACGACACTCGAAATGGGCGACACCATCCCCGACGGCTTGTAACCGGGAACCCGCCTTTAAACACTACGGCTGCCCTTGCGAGGCAGCCGCGTTGCATTTATGCAGTTTTATTCAGGCTATTTCGCACCGCTTTCAAGCGAATGCGGCGAAAGCTCGTCCGGACCGGGAGACGAGGGGCCGGGCTTGTTTTCGCTGTGTGCGGGCGGTTCTTCCGGCGGGGCGATCGAGGCTTCCGCGACGCCTTCCATTTTCCTGAAGACGATGGAGTTCTTCTCATCGTTCGTCGTCACCAGGATTCTGTCTCCGCGGATAAACGATTCGCGGAGCAGCTCCTCCGCAAGCGGATCTTCGATGAGATTCTGCACGGCGCGGCGCAACGGACGCGCGCCGAATTTCGGATCGAAACCGCGCTCGACGATATAATTTTTCGCATCGGCGGAAAGCTCGATATCCATGCCCAGATGCGCCAGCCGCTTGAACACCTGCTTCGACATGATATCGATGATCTGCATGATATGATCTTTCGTCAGCGAATGGAACACAAGCGTTTCGTCGATACGGTTGAGAAATTCGGGGTTGAACAGCCGTTTCATCGACTCTTCCAGCGTCTTCTTCATGTCCTCGTACGCGCCTTCCGCTATCGGGGCGTCGCCGAAACCGAACACGCTGCCGGTCTTGATGTCGCGGGTACCGACATTCGACGTCATGATCAGAATGGTGTTCTTGAAATCCACCCGTCTTCCCAATCCGTCGGTGATGATGCCGTCGTCGAGAACCTGAAGGAGGATATTGAATACATCGGGATGCGCTTTTTCGATCTCGTCGAGCAGCACCACGGAGTAAGGCTTGCGGCGGATTTTTTCCGTGAGTTGCCCGCCTTCTTCGTAGCCGACGTATCCAGGAGGCGCGCCAACCAACCGCGAAACCGAGAATTTCTCCATGTATTCGCTCATATCGATACGGATAAGCGCGTCTTCGCTGTCGAACAGATACTTTGCCAACACCTTCGCCAATTCGGTTTTACCGACGCCGGTGGGTCCGAGGAAGACGAACGAGCCGATCGGGCGGGTGGGGTCCTTCAATCCGGCGCGCGTACGGCGGATGGCTTTCGCGAGCTTTTCGATCGCTTCGTCCTGTCCGACAATTTCGCGCTTGAGTTCTTCCGCCATATTGAGCAGTTTCTGCGATTCCGACTGGGCGATCCGGTTGACAGGAATGCCCGTCATCATCGAAACCACGTCGGCCATCACTTCGTCGTCGACTTCGTGAATGATCGATTGCGCGGTGGTTTCCCATTCCTGTTTCGCCAGATCGAGATCGTGCAGAAGTTTTTTCTCGATATCGCGCAGACGGGCGGCTTCCTCGAAATTCTGGTTGCGGACCACCTGGTTTTTCTGCTGCTTGATATCCTCGATTTCCTCTTCCAGCTTCACGATATTGTCGGGCACGACGATATTCTGCAGGTGGACGCGCGCGCCCGCCTCGTCGAGCACATCGATTGCCTTGTCGGGCAGATAGCGGTCGGTGATGTATCGGTCGCTGAGACGCACCGCTTCGTCGACGGCTTTGCGGGAATAACGGACGTTGTGATGCTCTTCGTATTTGTATTTGATGTTCTGGAGAATCGTAATCGTTTCGTCGACAGTCGTCGGGTCGACCATGATTTTCTGGAACCGCCGGTCGAGCGCGCCGTCTTTTTCGATATACTGACGGTACTCGTCGAGCGTCGTCGCGCCGATGCACTGGATTTCCCCGCGCGCCAACGCGGGTTTGAACATATTCGACGCGTCGAGGGATCCGGATGCGCCGCCGGCTCCGACGATCGTATGCAATTCGTCGATGAACAGGATGATGTCGGCGGCTTTTTCCAACTCGGTCATCACCGCTTTCATGCGTTCTTCGAACTGGCCCCGGTACTTCGTGCCGGCGACAAGCGCCGCGAGATCGAGCGTTACGACGCGCTTGTTGTGCAGCACGCGGGACACCTTTTTCTGGATGATGCGCAAGGCCAATCCCTCAGCGATAGCGGTTTTGCCGACGCCGGGTTCGCCGATGAGGACGGGATTGTTTTTCTTTCTGCGCGAAAGCACCTGCGCGACGCGCTCGATTTCCTTTTCCCGTCCGACGATGGGGTCGAGCTTGTCTTCGAGGGCAAGTTTGGTCAGGTCTCGTCCAAAATTATCAAGAACGGGCGTTTTAACGCGTTCCTGCCGGCGTTCCGCCGAACCTTGTCCGCCCTGCTGAGCGGAGGAAGCGCCCGGCTGGTCGGAGTCTTTCGACGACTGCGCCGGTTTCCCGCTGATGATGTTGTCGAGTTCGTTCCGGACGGTATCGTACTGGACGTTGAACTGATTCAGGATTTGCGCCGCAATATTATCGTCGTCGCGGAGCAGCGAAAGCAGCAGATGCTCCGTGCCGATGACGTCGGATTTGTACAGTTTCGCTTCAAGATAGGTGATTTTAAGTACTTTTTCAGCTTGTTTTGTCAATGGGATGTTGCCGATAGTTAACGTGCCGCCGGATGAGCGGACCGTTTCCTCGATGCTTTTCTTCACCTGATACAAATCGCATCCAAGATTCCTGAGAATTTTTACGGCGATTCCTTCTCCTTCCCGGATGATTCCAAGAAGAAGATGTTCGGTCCCTATGTAATCGTGTCCAAGACGCAGCGCCTCTTCCCGGCTGAGGCGGATGACCTCCTGAACCCTGTTCGAAAAATTTGCTTCCATATATCTAACCGTGTTGTCCAGAGAGTTGACTAAATAAAAACAGGGCAGCGTAGTCGTAGCTACAGGGCATGTTACAAGAACATTCCTCAGTAGTACAAAATTCCTCATTTCTCCTTACAAATCATAACCATCAGGTAAAGAGGCTCCGATTCTCTTCATTGCCCTGTTCCTACGGGTTGGCTCCGGGAGACTCGCTTATTCCCGATAAAAAACGCCGGGTTGCACTACCCGGCGTCCCGCCGTTAGGCGGTCTGCACAATCCAATTGCCGGTTACTCGTTGCCGTACAGAAACGGCGGATCGAATTTCACGCTCAGTCCCGCACCGAGGATGACGTGTTTGCTGATGCCCACACCGATGTTGAGTTCAACAGGATCGAGATGACCGGTGACGCCGAGAGTCAGCTTCATGGCGTCGTCGCTCAGACTGATATGCGCCGTTTGCGGGTCGATATCGTAGCCGAGCTGGGTGGAAAGCCGTTTCGGAAGGACGAACTTGTACGTTCCCTTCGATGAAAGATGCTCATACGAGACGCCCATATAAGGTTCTACATAACCGAAACGGCGGCTGGCGTGAACGTTGATTGAGAACATGTCGGTCGTTGCCGCGAGCTCAGCCTGCGTGTCGCCGACCTTGTTATTAATGGTCGAATGCTGGTAGCTCACCTGGACGGCTGCATCGAACGGGACATCCTTTATCCAGTTCGTGAAGCCGTGTTTCAATGCCACGCCGGTAAACGAGAAATCGCCGACGGCGGTGTCGAATTCCACCGGCGGAATGTAGCGGATGAGGAACTGCGTATTCATGAATGTGCCGATTTCAAGCTGGGGAACGGCGGCGAACACGAATTTCTGGTTAGTGCCGCGCGTCAACGGCAGTTCGTCGGGGACGCCTGCGAGCGCAGCGGAATCGAGTCCCGGAATATTGAGGCCGAGAATGAAATTTTTCGGAATACCGAATCCCGATCCTTCGCCTCCGAAGACGGTCGATGTCAGGACGTTCGGGACAAGTTCTCCGGCTTTCACGGCGCTATCGAGCGCGAGTTTGAATATCCGCACGTTGATATCGTCGGTGGGATTGATTGCCAGCGGCAGGTGCGCGGTGTAGGTTTTCTGATCGTCGCGCACCCATGCGGACATGGTGGCGACGGTGAAGCGGAAATGCAGCTTGTCTTCCTTCGGGACATAGGCGGAATGGTAGAAACCGTCGTTCGCGCCCACGTTCGAGACGATCACGAGCGGACCCATATATGCTTCGGCGTTGCTTTCGAACAGCTCGAGCGAGTAGTCTTCGAGAAGTTTCTTTGTGTTGAATTGAAATTGGGCGGAGACGAATTCCGGGGCGAAGAGAATAACGCAACCCAGGATGATAAGACGGGTACTGCTCTTCATAGGTATTCCTCGTCGAGTCGAATAGTTTAAAATGTAATGCCTGCACCGAAGGAGAAATTATCCTGCACGCCGAAGCTGTAGTCGGCGCAGATATTCACCATCGGAATCAGCGTAAGATTTGCTCCGATCGTGTATCGGAGGTTGGTACGGAAAAACGTAAGATCGATCTTCTGCTTCGTGTTCAGACCGCCGGGAAGGTTCGAAGCGGTCGGGGTGTACGTGTAGCTGGCGTCGATGTCGTAGCCTTCGTACCCCAGTCCGGAATACGCCGTCAACACGCCCAGATCGAGGCTGCCGTGAAAATTGATGTTGTAGTTCGAAACCGTCACGTATTCTCCGGCCTTGAATTGCTGCACCGCGCCCATGAACGCAATGTTCAACCTCGATTTACGGACGCCGCGCATGAGCGAGGTGGGACTGAACTTCAATCCCGCCCCGATAAAGCTGACCTTGCCGACATTCGGATCGAATGTCACCGGCGGAATACCGCGAAGCATCACCTCGAATCCTGCTATGGAGCCGACAGTGATGTGCGGCATCGCAAAGTAGACACTTTGCTGATTGATTCCGTCAGGGAGCTGGATATCGGGATATTGAGAATTCGTGGATCGTAATACCGCGCCCTTGTCTCCGACGACGGTCGCGGTTTCAATGTTGGGTGCGTAGCCGTATTGCCGGAGTTCCTGCGGTGTCGTCGCGGTAAAGGTTTTCTGATTATCGGGCACGAACGTCCACACGCCCCGGACGCCTACCCACACGTGTGCGCCTTTTTTTACCTCCGCGGTATGGTACAGTCCGCTGTTGAAGCTGTACCCGATCGCGTCGGCGGCGGGACGAAGGTAGCCGGATGCCATCTGCTGAATACCGAGGTCTTCCAGCAGGTCGGAAATATTTTGGGCGCGGGCCCGTCCCGCGCCGAAGAGGAAAAGAACGGCTATTGCAATGTACGCCCTACATCTGGGCATTCGAGGGCACGCCGTTGATTTTTTCGAGAATGATATTTGCGATTTCACCGATATCCCCTACTCCGTTGACATCGATTAACTGACCCCGCTCGCGGTAAAACTCTTTCACCGGACTGGTGGTTTCGTGGTAAATCTGGAGCCTGCGCTTGATGGTTTCGGGCGCATCGTCGGCGCGGCCGCGTTTGGAAAGTCTCGTGATGATCTCTCCATCAGGCACCAGCAGGTTGATAACGGCATGCAGGGCGACGTCCATTTCCCTGAGGATGCCGTCGAGCTCGTTCGCCTGATCGATGGTTCTCGGGAATCCGTCGAGGAGGAAGCCTTTCTGGCAATCGTCCTGATGGAGTCTGTCCTGAATCATCGCGTTTGTCACCGAGTCGGGGACAAGGTTACCCGAATCGGAATACCGTTTGGCCTCGAGACCGAGCGGAGTCTGCCGTTTGATGTTTTCGCGGAAAATATCCCCGGTCGAAATGTGCGGGACGTTAAATTTTTCGGATATGTATTGAGCCTGGGTGCCTTTTCCGGCGCCCGGAGGTCCGAATATTACCAAATACATAGTTGCCTCGAACGGATTCGTGTCTGGTGCTAGACGTATGTAATGCTTGTTGAGCTATTACCGTATAACATACAAAAATTTATCAAAATCAGTTCTGGATAGGCTTTATTGCCGTCACTTTTTTTTCTCGGGAGGTCGCGACAGCCAGTTGTCCACACGCTGCGTTGATATCTTTTCCCGAACTGCTTCTGAACATCACCGTGACGCCGGCGGCGCGTAAATCCTGTGCGAACCGCTCCATACGCTCGGGTGAAACGGCGTTCAGGGCTAACGGAACGCCGCCTGGAAACGCCGCGTCGATAGGATGAAACGGGATGATATTGACCTTCGACGGAATCCGCCGTGTCAGTTTGACGAGGTTCCGGATATCGGCGGGTTTGTCGTTTACCCCCTCGAAAAGTATGTACTCGAATGTAACGCGCTTCCGCGTCCTAGCGTAGTAATATTCTGCAGCGTCGAGGAGGGATTTCAGGTTGTATTTTCTTGTGATGGGCATAAGCCGCGTGCGCACTTCGTTATCGCAGGAATGAAGCGATATCGCGAGCTTGTTCCGGCGCTGTTCGTCTGCCATGCGCTTGATTGCGGGCACGATGCCAGCAGTGCTGATAGTAATGCGGTTCGGACTGATTGCCGCACCTTTTTCGTTGGAAATAATTTCGATGGATTGCATCACGGCGCCGTAGTTCATCAGCGGCTCGCCCATACCCATGTACACGATATTGGTGATGGGGGCGGCGCTTGCCGACTGCGCTTCCATGAATTGCCCGGCTATTTCGCCGGGTGTCAGATTGCGGAGCAGTTTCATGCTGCCCGTGGCGCAGAACTTGCAATCCAGCGCGCAGCCTGCCTGGGTGGAAACGCAGAGCGTCAGCCGCCGTGCTGTCGCCGGCTCGCCGCCCTCGTCGTCGTCGACGGGTTCCGAGGGAATAAGCACTGATTCGATCTGTTTCCCGTCTTCGAGCTGGAACAGGTATTTCGTCGTGCCATCGGCGGATGTTGCCGACCTTTCCGGCACCGGACGCCGGATTGCATACTTGCCTTGAAGCGCTGCGCGTAGCCCGAGGCTGAGATTTGTCATTTCCTCAAATGATACCGCTCCTCGCCCATACATCCATTCGAAGATTTGCCCGGCGCGGAAGCGCTCCATACCGTTTTCGGCGCAGAGTATGCCGAGTTCTTCGAGGTTCATTCCAAATATGTTTGTTGCGGTTGTGTCCATGCCCGGCTTTAAATGGTGTAAATACACGATAGTCAATATCCTAATTTATTGCGTAAATTACAGGATACGTTCTCCTCAGGAACTCCTTTTTCCATGTTTTGCCCCATTGCCGATGCAGCCGACCGTCTCGTTCATTTTTTGTATCCATAATCATCAGCCCGAAGGCAATTTCGATAGCGTGTTCAGCTCCGCCGCCGCGGACGCGTACCTTCCGTTTCTCGAATTGTTGGCGAAATATCCCGCGGTCAGGGTTTCGATGCATTTCACCGGGATCCTGCTTGAATGGCTCGAGCGCAACCGCCCGGCGATATTCGATTTGCTGAAACAGCGGGTTGCCGCCGGACAGGTGGAACTCCTCAGCGGCGGGTTTCACGAACCGGTGCTTCCGGCGATTCCTGACGACGATAAAATCGGTCAGATCGGGAAACTGACGTCGTATATCGATAAAAAATTCAATGTCCGCCCGCGCGGCATGTGGCTCGCAGAGCGGATATGGGAGCAATCGCTTGCCAAACCTCTTGCCGATGCGGGAATGGAATTCACGGTGCTCGATGATACGCATTTTCTCTATGCTGGATTGCATCAGGAGCAACTTCAAGGGTATTACATCACCGAAGAGCAGGGAAGCAGTCTGCGGTTGTTCCCCGCCGATAAGGAGCTTCGGTACCTGATTCCCTTCGGAACCATCGAAAACACGCTTTCGTATTTCCGGCGTCACGCCGATTCGGGCGGCTCGGCTCTGCTGCTCTATGCCGACGACGGCGAAAAATTCGGCGTGTGGCCCGATACGAAAAAGCATGTATGGGAAGACGGATGGCTGGAGCGGTTTTTTATCCTGCTGGAAGAAAACAAGTCATGGTTGCGCACGGCGCATTTCCGCGACGCGCTCGATACCATCCCGCCCCTCGGACGAATCTACCTTCCCGATGCATCCTATGCCGAAATGATGCTGTGGGCGCTCCTTACGCCGGAAAGCCAGCGCACGTATTCTGCGTTCGAACAGGAAACACGGCGGCAGCCTGCGCTTCAACAGTACACCGGGTATATGAAGGGCGGATTCTGGCGGAATTTTCTCGTCAAATACCCGGAAATCAACCAGATGCACAAGCGGATGCTGAAGATTTCGCAACGGTACCGGGATTTTCTTGAGTTGAATCCTTCCCGCCGGGCCGATCCGCAATTCCTCGAAGCGCGCGACAGGCTTTGGGCGGCGCAGTGCAACTGTTCATACTGGCACGGGGTATTCGGCGGGGTATATCTGCCGCATATCCGCCAGACGGTGTTCCGCAATCTTCTTCGCGCGGGCGCAATGCTCGATTCGCTCGAAGAGCGCGAAGGGATCGCTATTCAGCAAACCGATTTCGATTCCGACGGGAAGGAAGAGCTTCTCGTCGAAACGCCGGATCTCTCGCTATGCTTTCTCCCGTCCGACGGAGGGAAACTGGTAGAAGCCGGATTCAAGCCGTCGGCGGTCAATCCCCTCGACGTGCTCAGCCGAAGGGAAGAGGCGTACCACGCCGATGTGCGCGATGCGGTCGTGAAGAAAGCGGGCGAATCAGCCGGCGAAAAACTCATCAATCAGCCGAAGGCAAAGGAAGCGCAATTGGAACGCTACCTTAGGTACGACTGGTACCGGAAAGGCTCGTTCATCGATCATCTCTTTCCCGGCGAGGCATCGGTGGAACAATTTGCTACCGCCGATTACGGGGAATGCGGCGATTTCGCGAATCAACCGTATATCGTTACCGGTCTGACACCGGACGGATTCACCCTTTCCCGCGAGGGCGGCAGGTGGCATCGCGGCGTCAGGCACCCGTTGAGGATCGAGAAACGATTCCGTTTCGAGGAGGAAGGGGCGGTTATCCGATTCGCATACCGGATAACGAATCTTGGAGGCGTGCCGGTAACGCTCCGGTTCGGGATCGAGTGGAATCTCAACGCCTTTTCGGGCGAGGCATTCGACAGATACTATCAGTTCGAGGATGCTTCGCTCGGCGATGAAGAACGGCGTCCGGGATCGGCAGGGATTGTGAAAAATGCATCGTGGTTTTCTCTTACCGATGAATGGGATAACTTTGTCGCGTACACGGAATGCAGCGCGCCGGCCGAATGGTGGCGCTGCCCCATCGAAACAGTGTCGCTATCGGAAGATGGATTCGAACGCACATATCAAGGCTCAACCGTCGTGGCGGTTTGGGACGTCCGGCTTGGCGAAGCATGGACGCTCGAAGGCATGCACAGGTTCGACAGGCATCATGAATAGCCTTCCGCGCTTTCTCGCAGCGGCCTGCGTTGTTCTGACCGCGCTTGCGGCGTTTCCCCTGAATGCCGCAGCCCAGGACGGCGGCGGCGCACTTGCCGATTCACTTCAGCATCTGCTGAATGCTTCCGGCGTGCGTTCCGTCTCCGACACGACCGAAGCGGGAATCAGAACCCCTCCTCCCTCGAACGTCGATTACTGGCGGCTTGCCGCGGTCGGCGGAACTGCGGTTTCCACTCTCGGCGCGACCTACTTGTATCTTCAGGATACATGGTGGAAAGATGGCACGACGAAATTCCACCTCGACAGCGGAAACGACCTTCATTACGCGAAAAACCTCGATAAACTGGCGCATTTCTACGGCGGGATCATTGCCGCCGATCTTTCATACGGCGCGCTCCGATGGGCGGGACTGACCGAAACACAGGCGCATTGGTACGGCGTGTTGTTCGCGGCGTTTATTCAGGCGGCGATCGAAGTGAAGGACGGCTTTTCTCCGCGCTGGGGTTTCAGCCTGTACGATGTCGGTCTGGGGACGCTCGGAAGCCTGTATCCTGTCGCGCAGTACTATTTCGAGCCGCTCCGGAACGTGGATATCAAGTTCAGCTACTACCAGCATACCAGCAAGTATTTCACCAAAATCAAAACAGACGGAACCGGCACCTGGAACGACGACTACATCAACCAGACGTATTGGGCATCGGTGAAGGTGCATAAGTTTCTTCCGCACCGCTGGCAAAAGTATTACCCCGCATGGCTCGCCCTTGCCGCCGGAATCGGCGTGGACGAGAATCTTACCGGCGTCGTCGATCAGAACAAACCGGGATACGACCGGGGGAATCTCGAACTCTATCTTGCCCTCGATGTCGATATCACCGCAATCCTTCCGTCGGATAGCCCCGTGTGGGAAACGATCATGCGGTACCTGAACTACATCAAGTTTCCTGCCCCGGCTGTCAGGCTTACACCCGGAATTATCTGGTATGGCGTCTATTTTTAGAAGCGCGCTTTTCCTTGTCATCGCCGTTTCATCGGCAGCTGCGGGCGCATTCCCCGGTTGGGACCGGCCGGTATCGCTACCCGATTCCTGTCAGTGTACCGGCGACGATTCGCTCTCCCATTCCGCGACGGATAGCCTGTCTTCGCCCGGCGATCCGTATTTCAGGAGCCGCTGGATGTCGCCGCTCTATGCCGTCGAGGATTCCGGGCGTTCGTCGTACCCGGCGCCGTTCGAGGGTTACAATCCGGAGGAGACGAACATTAACGCGACGCATGCACTTATCACCGGCGGTACGCTTGCGGGCGTCATCACGGCGATCCACTTCTACCAGGCGAATGCCTGGTGGGCCGACCAGCGGTCTGATTTCCATATTGTCGAGGACCCCGACTATGCGTTGAACATCGACAAATGCGGTCATCTGTTCGGCGGCGCGTTTTCGTCGTTCGTCGGGCAAAAGGCGATGCAATGGTCGGGCTTTTCCGTCGAATCCTCGGTGTGGGGAGGATTCGCCATCGGCTCGATTTTCGAGCTATACGTTGAATTTGAAGACGGATTCGCCCGCGACTGGGGGTTCAGTCCCGGCGATGCCTATGCCGATGTTCTGGGTGCGGCGTTCCCTGTCGGGCAGTATTACATCCCCGGCATGAAACACTTTCAGCCCAAATATTCGTATTTTCCCTCGAAAGCCTTCCGGGACGGCACGCATCACGGCAACGCGATTGACGATTACGAAGGTCAGACGTACTGGATGGGGATCCATCTGGACGGTTTGCTGCCGGAGGCGGCGGCGAAATACTGGCCCGACTGGCTGGCTATCGCCGTCGGCGTTTCCATCCGCGATATGGACACTCCCTCGATGCACCGTAACGTGATTCTTTCGCTGGATTACGACTGGACGAAGATCATTCCGGGCGATAGCTGGTGGCTGTGTTCGTTGAAGGAAGCGCTGAACTACATCCATTTCCCGGCGCCCGCGATCAGGATATCGCCTGGTTTCATCGCTTACGGACTATATTTCTACTAGCCACGCACCCGCTGTGATCAGTTTCATCATCCCGACTCTTAACGAAGAAAAGCTGCTGCCGCAACTTCTTGCGCAAATGTTCGTAGACGAAGCCGCTCTGAATCCTTTCGAGGTCGTCGTCAGCGACGGCGGCAGCACGGACGCCACCGTTGAACAGGCGGCGCAATTCCCGGTTCGCATCGTGCATGCAGATCCATCCACGCTCCAGACAATCGCCCTCGGGCGGAATCTCGGCGCGGCTTCGGCGGCAGGCGACGTCTTCGCATTCATCAACGCCGATGTCCGGTTCAAGGATTTTCCCGGTTTCCTTGCAAAGGTGGAAGAAACGTTCAGCCGGCAGGTCTGCGCGGGCGCAACCTGCCTGGTGCATGTCTTTCCAGAAGAAGAACGCTGGAACGACCGCGCTTTCCACGTCGTCCATAACCTCTACGTGCGCTTCCTGAACGCAATCGGCGAGGGAATGGGTCGCGGGGAATGCCAGATTCTGACCCGCGAGATGTTCGCCCGCGTGGGCGGGTACAACGGCGCAATGGTGGCCGGCGAGGACTACGATCTGTTCCGGCGCGTCCGCAAGCATGGACCTATTGTGTTTCTGCCCGACACAGTGCTGTACGAATCGCCGCGCCGGTTCCGGAAATACGGCTATTCGCGGATTATCTGGGGCTGGACGAAAAATGCGCTCTCCGTCGTATTCCGGAACGCATCATCGTCCGATACCTGGGAACCTGTGCGCTGATTCCGCCCGTTCAACCGGTAGGAATGGATTGCAAAGGGCACGGTTTTATCCGTTGCGCGCCCGGCTTTCTTTCGCTAGGTTTGTTTTTGACTTGCTGTATCGAAATGAATGAATTTGAAGCATAGAGAGGCAACATCGATGTTCCGCAAACACTTTTCCGTCCCGACCGTTTTTGTGTTGCTTGTATTCGGCGTGTTTATCGGCACGCAAATCCGCGCCATTTCCGAAGACAACATCTACGAACAGGTCAGGAAATTCCAGGACGTGCTCTTCAACACGCAGAAATTCTACGTCGATGAAGTGAACACCTCCAAACTCGTCGAATCCGCCGTTATAGGCATGCTAAAAGAGCTCGACCCGCATTCGGTCTACATCGCGCCCAAGCAGCTCGAAAAAGTGGAAGAAGAATTCAAGGGCAGCTTCGAAGGCATCGGCGTCGAGTTCAGCATTCTCAATGATACCATCCGCGTGGGCATGCCCATCTTCGGAGGACCGAGCGAAAAGGTCGGCATTCTTGCCGGCGATAAAATCGTGAAGATCAACGGCGAATCCGCGATCGGATTCAAGAACGAGGATGTCTTCAAGCGGCTCCGCGGCGAAAAAGGCACGGAAGTGACGGTCGATATCGTCCGTCCCGGCGTCGACGGCATTCTCGAATACAAGATCATCCGCGACAAGATTCCGCTCTATACCGTCGATTCGCATTTCATGATCGACGACGAAGTGGGCTACGTGAGCATCAACCGGTTCGCCGCCACCACCTATTCGGAAATGATGGACGCGCTCCGCGATCTGCGTTCGAAAGGCATGAAGAAACTCATGCTCGATCTGCGCTACAATCCCGGCGGCTATCTCGAACAATCGTTCCAGATGGCGAACGAATTCCTCGGCAAGGGCGAAAAAATCGTCTACACCAAGGGCAGACGGCAGGAATACAGCGAAGATTATAACGCCAACGGCGCCGGCGAATTCCAGGATATTCCGCTTATTGTGCTGATCAGCAATTACAGCGCGTCGGCGAGCGAAATCGTTTCCGGCGCAGTGCAGGATCACGACCGCGGATTGGTTGTCGGTACCACCTCGTTCGGCAAGGGGCTGGTTCAGCGCCAGATCCCTCTCAGCGACGGTTCCGCCATCCGGCTGACGACCGCGCGGTACTACACCCCGAGCGGAAGACTGATTCAGCGCGACTACAAGGACAAGAGCCTCGAAGAATACTATAGCGAAGCGCGCGGCCGGGAAGAAGAGGAAGGCGACAACATCGAGCATAAGCACGACCAGCTCGATTCCACCCGACCGAAATTCAAGACCGACGGCGGACGCACGGTGTACGGCGGCGGCGGCATCACACCCGACTATATCGTCGAAGCCGATACCATGCAGAAGTACAGCACGAAATTGCGCGCCCGTTTGTACGAGTATTTCCAGAGCTTCATGGACCGCGAAGGACCGAAACTTCGCGAGAAATACGCTAAAAACGATATGGACAAGTTTCTGGCAGAATACAGAGTAACCGACGCCGCGATGAAGGGTTGGATCGATCTGGTGGCTGCGAAAGGCGACGAGTTCAACGAGAAGCAGTACGAAATGGACAAGGACGCGCTGAAGGTCTGGTTGAAGGCGCAGATCGCCCGCAACCTCTTCGGCAACGACGCCTATTTCAAGACGTTCCTTGAAATCGACAATCAGGTGAAGAAGGCGCTCAAACTGTTCCCCGAAGCGAAGAAGATCGCCGGTTTGAAATAACCATCGAAGTTCATTGAATACCACTCATTGTATAGCGAAACGCAGTCCGTTCCAGGGCTGCGTTTTGTTTTGCCTCCTCGCCGTAACGCTGACCTGCGCAATGCAGGCGCAGCACGGTTCGGCGAGACATTTGCTGAAAAGCGAAGACGCGCAGCATCCGCCGAATCTCGGCGCGTTTTCCGAAGGCGAAGAACTGACCTACGAGGTGTCGTACATGGGAATCGCTCTCGGAACGGTTACCTCGCGCGTGACGCATATCGACACCATCCGCAACAATGTGTATATCAAGGCGGAGGGATTGATCAAAACGTACAAGGGCGTGCCCTTCGTCACGTTGAATACCATTTTCCAGAGCACATTCGACAGGAATGTCTCGTCGGTATCCTTTTCGACGAAGGAATATGTCCAGGATACGACGTGGAAGTATATACATTATAAATACAAACCGCGCCGCGATTCGTTGTATATAATGGAGCGGATCGGGAATGAAATTCTGCAGGATAAATATCTGACCGTTCCGCTCGACGGCTACCGGTGGCAGGACGGGCTTTCGCTCCTGTTCTATGCCCGCGCGCACGCGCTTCAAACGTACCGCGATACGGTTCCGGTGATGATGTATATCAACAAAGCGAAGACCTTCATCCATTTCGGATCGGAGCGCGAGGAAATGGAAATCGACAAGGTCGACTATCCAATCAAGACCGTGAAGCTCGAAGGCGAAGGCAAATTCACGGGGATATTCGGACTGACCGGTGAATTCGAAGGCTGGTTCAGCGACGATTACGCCGCCGTGCCCATCTACGCCAAAATGCATGTGCTGATCGGATCGATAAAACTTGAATTAATCCGTTGGAAAAAAAAGGGCTGGTCCCCTCCAGGAACATAACGCAGGTACGAACATGATTTACCCCTACGAAGGTATCTATCCCGATATCCACCCATCCGTCTTCATGACGGATGGCGTCGTAATACTCGGCGACGCAACGCTGGCGGAGGACGTCAGCGTCTGGTTTGGTACGGTCATACGCGGCGACGTGAATTCCATCCGCATCGGCGCGCGCACGAATGTGCAGGACAATTGCATTCTCCACGTCACGTGGAAAAAATATCCTCTCGTTATCGGCGCCGACGTCACAATCGGTCACGGCGCGATTCTCCACGGCTGCACCGTCCGCGACCGGTGTCTCATCGGCATGGGCGCGAAAATCCTGGACCGGGCAGTGATCGGCAGCGAATCGCTCATCGCCGCGGGGACGCTCGTCCGCGAAGGATTCGAGGTCCCGGAAGGTTCGCTTGTTGCGGGCGTTCCTGGCAAGATCGTCAGGCAGCTCAGCGGGGAGGAACGCGCGTATATCGGGCAGTCGGCGAAAAACTATATGCACTACGTCGGCGTGTACCGGCAACACGGCGATCATCAGAAAGGAATACCGTTCGAGGAATACCTGCGCAGAAAACAGGAGGGCGTGTTATGAGACTATCGGCAGTTCACGACAGCAGAATGCTTGCCGTTATTGAGGCGGCAATCCGCGAAGACGTCGGCATCGGCGACATCACGACGTCGTCTATCGTTCCGGACGATCTGGAGGGGACGGGCACGTTTGTCGCGAAGGCGAACGGCGTGCTCTCAGGACTTGAGATCACTGCAACGGTGTTCGAACTGATGGACGGCCGTATCCGGGTCGACGCCGTGCTGACCGACGGAATGCCCGTATTGAAAGGCGGCGTGATCGCCACCGTGACGGGTCCCTATGCTGCAATGCTGACCGCCGAGCGCCTGGCGCTGAATTTCATGCAACGCATGTCGGGTATTGCTACCATGACGGCATCGTTTGTCAAACTTGTGGAGGGTACCGGCGCAGCCGTGATGGATACGCGCAAGACAGCGCCGGGGTTGCGGGCGTTCGACAAGCTTGCGGTGAAACACGGACGGGGCGTCAACCACCGGTTCGGACTCGACGATATGGCGCTCATCAAGGATAATCATATCGCCGTCGCCGGCGGACTGACCGAAGCCGTCAACCGCGTCGCGTCGCGGATACCCGTGGGGAGTCCCATCAAAATCGAAGTCGAGACCGACACTATCGAACAGGTGCGCGAAGCCATTTTGTGTCCGCGCGTCGACGTCATCATGCTCGACAATTACACGCTCGAAGACATGCGCGCCGCCGTTGCAATGATCCGCGAAGCGCGACCGGACGTGAAGATCGAAGCGTCCGGCAACGTCAACGAATCGACGGTGCGCGGTATCGCCGAGACGGGAGTTGATATGATTTCGGTCGGCGCGTTCACGCATTCCGTCAGGGCGTTGGATATCTCTCTCGATATTGCACCGAGGTAACGCTAAGCAAACGTATGGTATTCGACCGCCGTCATATCGATCTGCTGCAATCCGCCGGGGCTGTTCCGTTGAAGAAGAACGGCTTCCGGCATTCGGCGGTGCTTGTGCCCATTGTTAGAGAGAGCGGTGCGGATTGTTTCGTACTCACCCGGCGGTCGGAGCATCTTCCCCACCACAAGGGACAGATTTCGTTTCCCGGCGGCGCGATGGAAGAGGGTGAATCGGCCGAGGAAACAGCGCTCCGCGAATCCATGGAAGAGATCGCACTTGCTTCAGATCGCGTGCGTATCGTCTGCCGTTTGAACGATATCTGGACGCCGTCGCAGTACATCATCACGCCCGTCGTCGGATTGATCGAATCGGCGGAGAGGTTGACCGCCAATCCATCGGAAGTGGATCGGGTGTTCACCGTTCCGGTGGATTATTTCGCGGCGAAGGAACATGCGGAAGTGAAACAGGTCGTCGTCAACGGCTATACGCGCGATGTGTATTTCTACACATACGACGGCGAAACCATCTGGGGCGCGACGGCATTCATTATCCGCGATCTGCTCGCTCGCATCGGCGCGTTGGAGTAAACAGCGGATACGTATCCGCCGGAACCGGTTGTAGAATTATATAGTAGTTTATAATAATAGAAAAACGCCTGTCCCGGATTCGTCCGGAGACAGGCGCATTTTTATATAATGGATGATTGTGTTAGAAGCCGGGAACGGTCGTGTATCCGAATGCGTCGCCCGGGTTCGTTTTTTCGTTCCAGTTATGGATGAGGAGGCTGCATACTTTATTGACGCGCGGGTCGTCGTCGTACACCATCCGTTGTTCGACGGCGAATTTGCCGAGGTTCGATTTCAGGTGGTAGAGCGCGAGGGCGGAATACACTCTGAGTTCGGGGCGCGCATCCGATTTGAGGATACGAAGCAGCGGTATCACCGTTTCGCCGAGGTTCACATTTGTGTTCGTTTTGCTCAGATCGATAATCAATTGCATCGTATTCGCCTGCACATCGGCGATGCCGCTGTTCAGATTCGCGACGATGTTTTTCTCGATTTTGTCTGCGCGCCGCGATATCTCCGCTTTCATCTCCTGCGGCGATGATGCGATTGCCGCCGTCGAGAGAAACGCCGCCAATACGATGGTGTTGATGATTTTCATTGTATCTCCTGGTACGTGTTTACATTATGTTGTAACTGCACATATATACGCAACCAGCGGCCGGGGGTTTCACCGGACGCGGAAAAAAACCAGGGATAACATTTTCCTAACACAACTCGTTGTATAAGAATTACAGGTCCGCTTTTGCCAGTTCCAGGATGCGCTTCCATTCGCGTTCGCTCACCGGCTGCACCGAGAGACGGCTATTTTGGAACAGTACCATGTTCGAAAGCCCGGGATCGGCTTTTAATATGCCGGAGGGGATAGGAGCTTTGAATGTCGATTCCCACCGGATATCCACCATGAACCATCGCGGATTATCCGGATTCGATTTCCCGTCGTAATGGATGTGGCCGGGATCGAACTGGGTATGGTCGGGGTAGCCCGCCCTGACGACGCGGGCGGTTCCTACGACGGCGTTGGGTTGCGCGTTGCTGTAATAAAACAGCACTCCGTCGCCTGCGGAAACATCGTCGCGGAGGTGATTGCGCGCCTGATAATTGCGCACACCGTCCCAGAAGGTGGTTTTATCCGGCGCGTTCTCCAGATCGCCGATACTGAATTCGCCGGGTTCGCTTTTAAAAAGCCAATAGCGTTTTGCCGCCATCGTTCGTCCTCTGTTGTTCGGATGTATAACAGCGGCCGGGGACGGAATCGTTTCCCGGTCAGCCGCGTTGGGATGCGCCGGAGGGGACGAACCGCGCCGCCATCGATTTCAGTTGCGCGAGTTCGCCGCGCGAGAAGAACCGCGTTGCAAGAAGAAGCGCAGCGAAAAGGGCGAGCAGGAACATTTTTTCTACGAGCGGGGGAACAAGCGATTCGCCGATGTTACTGTACCAGATAACTGCGGGCACAGCCGATGCGAACATGATTTTCGCGAGGCGGGCGTATTCGTAGCGCATCGGGTAGCAACGCTGGGTGAAGGCGTATGAAAGCGCCGCCATCACGATATACGCAGCCAGCGTCGCGAATGCGGCGCCGTACATGCCGAACGCAGGAATCCAGAGATAATTTGTTACGACGTTGGTGACCGCTCCCGCGCCGGAAATCCAGGGCAGGTATTTTGTCTTTTTCTGGATGAAGATGCCCGCATTGGAGATGTAATACATTCCCGTCCAAACATAGCTGAACAAAATAATCGGCACGATACCGAGTCCCGCCCAGTAATCGGGATGGATGATGTGCCGTCCGAAGACCGGAATCGCGACAAGGTCGGCGATGAACAGCGAAACGGCGAGCGTGACCGCCATCGCGATCAGCGTGAAATACGTCATCACGCGGGCAAACATCGGCTTTGCATTCGGATCGTCCTTCAACTGGAGATAGAACGGTTGCCAAGCGAATTGGAACATACTGACGATCAGCATCATGAATATGCCGAGCTTGTAGTTCGTATGGTATACGCCGACGGCTGAGGAGTCCATCAGCCAGTTGATCATCGGCTTGTCGATGGTCGATACGGTGATCGATGCAAGCAGGGCGGGAAGCGCGGGGAGGCCGAACGCCAGCAGCGGTTTCAGCGTTGTCCAGTCGATCCGGAACCGGAGCAGTCCTGCGATGGTGGGAAGCAGCAGCAGGGTGGAAACGCCGGAGGAAATGATGCCCGCGAGGAACACCGCGTCGATTCCCATGCCAAGTCCGAGAATGAAGTACATGTTCAACGCGACGTTCACGACGATCGACGCGAGGCGGATGAACGCGAACCGCCGCGGGCGGTTTTGCATGCGCAGAGTCGCAAAGGGAATGGTGTTCAGCGAATCGATAACAATGGTCCAGACGCCGAGCGGGATGATATCGGTGTATTCCATTGGCACGGACCAGAATACGGCGATTTCCGCCTGGAAGACATGGCACGCTGCCGCGATAATCGCGCTAACGATACTGATGGAAAGCAGCGGGGCGCTGAAAAGGATCTTGCGCCGTTCTTCGGGACAATCGGCGTAGTACCGCATGAACGCCGGCTCGAGTCCGAACGTGAAAATGACGGTAAGGAATGCGAGATATGCGTATACATTGCTGACGACGCCGTACTCGGCGGTAAGCAGCACATTGGAGTAGAAGGGAACGAGAAGGAAGCCCAACATCCGCGCGCCGATGGTGCTGATGCCATAATAGGCGCTTTCGGAGGTCAGACGTTTGAGATGCTCTTTCATCTTCCGGTTCTGATGCAATTCATGGGCACAAAATAGCAGTTACAACGCAAATTCATACATTCGCGAAAAAGGTTGGAACGATGAACGAAATCGAACAAGCATTCATTGCGCTGGAACGCGCAGTGACCGCTTGCGAGGCGTGTCCCCGCTTGCGGCAATGGTGCGAAACGGTCGCACGGGAGAAAACCAAACGCTACGCTGAAGAAGAATATTGGGGCAAACCCGTGCCGTCGTTCGGACCGCTCGATGCGCGGTTGCTGATTGTCGGGCTGGCGCCCGCCGCACAAGGCGCCAACCGCACGGGACGCATGTTTACCGGCGACCGGAGCGGAGAATGGCTCTTCGGAGCGCTGCACCGCTTCGGCTTTTCCTCGCGCGCAGAATCCGCCGGACGGGGCGACGGACTCGAACTCATCGACGCCCGCATCACGGCTGTGGCGCATTGCGCTCCTCCGCAGAATAAACTCACGGCGGGAGAAATCCGCGCCTGTTCTATGCATCTTGCAGCCGAGCTTCGGGTCTGCACACATGTGCGCGTGTACCTCGCTCTCGGCGCGACGGCATACGCGCAATGCCTCGCACATCTCGCGCCGGATACGAAACGCAATGCGCCTCCGTTTGCGCACGGCGTAGAGATGCATCTTCCAGGGGGCGCGTTGCTGCTTGCCTCGTACCATCCGAGTCAACAGAATACATTTACCGGGCGGCTCACGCAGCCGATGTTCGATAGGGTATTCGATCGTGCCTCGCGCGAAATACGAAAGAATTCGTACATTTCTCCAATGGAATAAACTGAAGAGAGGCTATGAATATTTTAATCACCGGCGGCGCGGGATTTATCGGATCGAACATCGCGGACGCATATAAAGCGCTCGGTCACGAAATTGTCATCATCGACAACCTGACGACGGGAAAACTCGAGAACGTTCCGAAGGGCGCCGCATTCTATCAAATGGATATTCGCGACGAAGATATCAGCGAAGTGCTGTCGGAGCACAAAATCGATATCATCAATCATCATGCGGCTCAAATCGATGTGAGGAAATCGGTCGAAGATCCGAAATACGATCTGTCGGTCAATGTGCTGGGGACGCTCAATCTCCTCGAAGCGGGGCTCGATGCCGGAATAAAGCGGTTCATCTTCGCATCGACCGGCGGCGCGATCTACGGAGAGCAGGAATATTTTCCGGCGGACGAGCGCCATCCGACTGCGCCGATTTCGCCGTACGGGATCACGAAGCTCACTGTCGAAAAATACCTTCACTACTACCGGCTCGAGCGAAATCTGACATACACGGTGTTGCGCTATACCAATGTCTACGGCCCGCGACAGAATCCGCACGGCGAAGCCGGCGTGGTCGCGATTTTCGCGGACAAACTGCTGAACGGTAAACAGCCGGTTATCAATGGCGATGGAAAGCAAACCCGCGATTATGTATTCGTGAAAGATGTGGTCCGCGCGAACGTGCTTGCGCTCGGAATGGAAGGAACCGATACCTTTAACGTATGCACAGGCGCCGAGACCGACGTGAACACAATTTTCGCGTTATTGAATGCAAGCGCGGGCAATGTCGCGAAGGAACAGCATGCGCCCGCGAAAAAAGGCGAGCAGCAACGTAGCGTGTGTACGTATGGAAAGATTGAAGGAGCGCTCGGATGGCGTCCGCAGACGCCGTTCGAGAAAGGGATTGTCGAGACGTTCGCCTTCTTCAAAGAGCAATTCGACTAGATTATCCGCAATGTGTAAATATTTCTCCGGAACGATTGATGCGGTCCGGAGGAATATTTCTTTTTCTACGAAATCCGCTCCCCAATAATGGTGAGAAAACCGGTGTGAATCGCACTCACTTACTGTGAAGATGATTCACGATATATTACCGTATCGTAACGAAATAACAATAAGTTACGGGTATTGCACTTTTGGCATGAAATCTGATTATATTGTGTGACGGCTTTCTCAAGCCGGCTGATTGTCACCAATAACCTAATACCCTCGCCATTGATTGACACAACCGAGACAATAAGAGATCTTGAAGTACCGGAAGGCCGACGCCTTCTCCATGAGTTCTATCATGAGCGCCGTCAGAAGAACACGCTCGAAACCCGTACGCTACTCGATTGCTGGCGCTTTTGCATGAAAGGCCGCGAAATCCAGTTGTCCGATGGACGCCGTGTGAGGTTCGAAACGATGCTCGGATTCAAACTCGGTACTCGCGTTTTCCTTGAAGAAATTGTCGGTACGTTCTACTACAATTTCATTCAGGGAATGGTATACGGCGGAGCGATGCTCGTGCTTGTCGCCGTCGGATTTTACCTTGCCGGCGCCCCGTTGTGGGTAGCCGTCGCAGGATTCGGCATCGAAGCATTGTTGTTGCTGATGTTCGCAGTCGTGACTGCGTACAGCCCGCCGGAAAGCGCCGGAGGCGCTTCGGCCGGTAAGTCGTCGCTCGACGTGACGCTCACACAGTTGAGCAACAGCGTCCGCGATATGACCAATTCGGTTTCCGATCTTTTCCGTCTCGCTTCCCAGACAGATCTGCGTCAGGATGTGCTGCTTACCCGCTTGAGTGAGTTCCTTTCGAAAACCACCGCCGAAAGCGCGCGCATGCAGGTCGAAAAATTGAACGAGATCCACGAAACGTTGAAATCCTTTGCCGATGAACTCGCCTTGAATCAGTACCGTATTCGCGAAGAATACGTCAAGGTCACCGAGAAGACAGAGCAGACCCGGCAAAAGTTACAGGGTTTGGCGGAGGAACTCGAAACCGGCGAAACACACGGCGATGACCCGGACGGAAGCGCCGATCAACAGGAACAGAGCAAACCGGTCGATCCGTTGCTCGGTTCGTCATACGGAAACAACGACGATTTTTAACCGGACCAGTCATAGCCACTCACAAAAACGATGATGCGTAGAAGGCGAGTAGAAATATTTTTTGTTCTGTACCTGACCGCGCTTGTTGGTTTTGTCGTCGTTTCGAAAGAGCGGGATAAACACGATCTCCGCGTCGATCAGCAGAAGGAAAACTTCCTGAAGGCCTTTCTCCAGCCGGTGGAAATCGAGTTTCCGAACGATACGCTGTGGTGGTACGTTTCTTCGCCGTCAAAGGACGGCGAACTACGAGTTTCCGCTCCGTTGGTCGCCGACATAAAAATTCACGACATCGGTCCGGAAGACTCAGTCCGCCTTGTGGTGAACTCCATCACATATAACAATCTTCTTGTTTCGCCCAAATCGGTACATCCGGTGGGGCGGAGGGTGTTCGGCGACTTTTCCGACAGAATCGTCCGCTACCCGGTCGAGTGCAGATTCAAGCGTACCGGAACGTATGTCGTCACGCTCGCGGCGAAGACGAACCGTATTCACTTCCACGACGAACACTCGTACGCCTATAATGGAATCGTTTTTCCGAAAGAATATATTTCCCGCGAATTGCTCGAAAAGATCGAGGATTCACGGGCGCAGTTGACGGTGATCGTCGAAGACACCAGCGCCGCGAAGCCCATTCTCGCTCCGAACCTCGTTCTCACCCCCGAGAAAACGGTTGTCACATCCGCCCTCGGATTCGAAGAGATGAACAATCTGCAGGTGAATCTCAGCTTCAACAAACCGGTCGTTCGTATGGTCGAGGGTCCGGGCCGACTCGAGCGGCAAGGTTCCGATGGGAAGGTGGATTCGTATATCTGGCGCGGACCTGTTCGCAAGTACCCCTACGATGTCATTGTCGAAGCGCGCGTGGCGAGGAAAGCAGGCGGCAAGGATATTGCGAGAACGCGTTTCACCGTTGAGCCGGTGCTGCCATATCTCGTTGAATCGCTTCCCGAAAGCGTGTACAGCGGCGAAGTATTGAGCATGAACGTCAAGGTACAGGGCCTGGACAACGATAATCTCTACTCGTGGAAGCTCTTCGAATCTGCCGGAAGGGGACCGTTGATAACGAAGTTCGACGGCATCGGTCCGAAGGTCTTTTACCGGATTCCCAGCGGTTTCACCGGCAAAACGCTTATCGTGAAAGCCATGTATAACGGCAGGCCGTATTTGCAGTACGACGCCGTTTCAGGCAAGCGGACGGAATCGTCGTTCTCCGTTCCCGTCGTCGATGCCCCGGTGCAGATCGAGGGAGAATTCCCTCAGAAGCTCACCGTCGGCGAAGTGTACCGGTTTACTGCATACAGGTACAGTCTGATCGAATACCGGTACGATCAGCCCGTCAGCGGTCTGGACGACGTCAAGGTGACCTTGATGCGTAAAAACGGCAAGCCGGTGCAAACGAATGTGCGGATGCTCGCGCCGGGACGGTTTGAATTCGCCGTGATTTACAACGACGATATACCGTCAGGCGGACTGAAGCTCGATATGAAGGTACACGTCAACGAGGCGTCAATCGAAAAATCCGTGATTTTAATAAAATGACGGTTGGATTTGATCGCGAAGGTGGGTAATATTACATGTTTTTGCTGCCCACTCTATCCCGAAGACATACACGCAATTTCTGAATGGAAATAAAAAAACTGGAATACATGAATTAATTCACCTACCGGCACTCTCATCACAGCCGTGCCAGAATTACGTTGTTTTTTAGGAGGTTCAACAATGAAGACGCAAAGATCCCTTCGATCTTTCATCATGAGTTTGTTTATTCTGACTCTCATTCTGCCAGTGGTTGCACCAATCGCATTCGCGCAATCGTCGGAAGAAATGATGACCATTGGAGAGTTCAAGGAAGCACTGAAAAAGGAAGATAGAAACCTTAGTCAAGCAACTCATGAGGAACTCACCAAGTTGAAACCGGGCGGGCCGATGACCGAAACCGTGTTGAAAATCGGTATCTCCACCTTCGTTATCAATGAACTGCTGATCCTGATTGTCGGCATGATCTCGGCGTTCGTCATCCTGATGTTTTTCACGCCGATCGGTCTGGCACTCTTCAGAGGCAATCTTCATGCATTTGTCGGCGCATTATTGAAAGCCACCGGTATCTCGAAGAAATTCGGCGAACACCTGATAAAGGAGCCGAAGAAGTGGTTGCAGCGCGAAAAGAGCGTTCGCCAGGCGTTTGCGTTGTACATGCACAACGAATTCATTCCCGATTATAAAAACAACATCACCGCTATCGCCTTCATCGGAACGGCATTCCTGATTCTCAACATCGGTCTTCGCGGTGTGAAGTTCATGGTCGCCCACCAGCCGGACATGATTATTATCGCAATCCTTGTCGAAATCACGGTGTTGTGCCTCCTCGGTCTGACCACCTGGTACGAGAAGGAAGAAGAAGAAGAAGCGGCAGGTCTTGGCGCCGGAGTGACCGGTAAGCAGTTGACGCTGCGCGAAGTCAGCGAGAAACTCGACGCCTTGAAGAGCGAACTTGAGAAAACAGTTGATTCTGAAATGGGACTGCGTCAATAAGCGCGCCAGTTGAATCAATGATTTCTCAAACGTTCCAATAGGAGGAGTATTACACCATGGCACAACAAGCCGATCACTATAAAAAATACCAAGTCTACTTCTTCCTCTATCTGGCGGTGATCTGCGAGCTCCTCATCATCATCGTGGAACGCGATGAAGCTGAAGAGAGCCTGCTGTTTCAACAGCGCCAGCTTGAGCAGAAGAACAGGGCGATCATTCTCGAGCTTCTCAAGAATATGCCTGCGGTTGCCGCCGCCGGCGATAACCAGTTGAAAGTGAACGAAACCCGTTACTTCACCATCCGTGTGAAAGGTCTCGGCGAAAAGGACGAAGTTACCACTCCGCCGATTGTTCACGTTTATAAAGAAGGCGAAGAAATTCAGACGATGCGGTATCCCGAAGACATCCGGGATTCCACCCAACAGTCGACCACCGGCGAAAAGCTGTACCGGTTCAATTGGGTCGCCACATTCGGACCTGGAAGATTCGAATTCTGGGTCGAAGCCGGTACCAACCGTATCATGCTTAGCCCCGATCTGAAATCCGATGCGAAGGTGAAGGTCGGTTCGCTGGAATTCACAACCGAAGAAATCCAAAACGCAATCAATACAGACCCGATTTTGAAGGGCACGCCGATTGCCTCGTTCATCCGTCGAAGCGAAAGCCTCGATCCGGCGAAGTTCGTGGTCGACGTCGTCTCCGACAACTTCGAGCAATTCGTTATCAAGCCGGCTTCGCGCCAGGTTGTCACTGCGGTCGGTTACCCGGTCTTCAACCGGTTGAACGTCGAAGGCACCTCGCCCGACAAGGTTGCATCGATCAACGTGATCGAAGGCCCCGGTATCGTGTTGTCGTCGGGTAACGGCGATAATCCATTCGCCGTGGCGAACAAGCCGGCCGAAGGCGCATGGGCATGGCGGAACACGTTCCAGAAACCGGGCGAAATCAACGTCCGCGTGAACGGCTCCGACCGCCGCGGCGCAGGGGCGCTCAGCAGCGCCAAACCGATCGAATTCCGGGTCATCGTGAAAGAGCCGTTCCTGGCACGCGAAAAACCGCGCGGCGCATTCGCAGGCGAGGTGTTCAATATGAGCGTCAACGTTGCCGGTCTTGAAGATGTCGGCGATTATAGGTGGAAACTATATATCGAAAACAAGGAAGTGGAAGCCGGCGTCGGAAACATGGTAAAATTCAGCGTGCCCACGGATGCGCTTGGCAAGACATTGAAAATTCTTGCAACCTACCGCAATATGCCGTACCAGATTCTGC
The DNA here is from genome assembly GCA_964408855.1 of uncultured Ectothiorhodospiraceae bacterium. Taxonomy (GTDB): domain Bacteria; phylum Bacteroidota; class Ignavibacteria; order SZUA-365; genus CAYPBB01. The sequence continues at coordinate 50,333 of CAYPBB010000019.1, read as the reverse complement.
CCGATTCCGCCGCCAAGGATATGACCACCTCGGAATTCATTTTCCCGATCAGTTCGCCGATCGATCGCGTTACATCTGAATCGTTTGCCACCGGTCAGGAATACCCGGTCAACAACGTCTTCCAGTTTGTCGCTGCCCGCTGCGGTATTTGCACGTCCGCGAATATCCAGAATATTCAGAGGAACGAAATGAGAATCGAAGTCGAAACCGCCGATGGGCAGGACCTTCTCGACCAGGTGGATGCACAGCCGCGGAAAAATCCGACGACCGGAACCGATGCCGGAACGCTCGTGAAGTTCTATCTGAAAGGAAAGGTGAGCAAAGATGGAACGGACGCTACCATCCGTATCCGTTTCGGCTCGGTCGACAAACGATACCAAGTCACCCTGTTCCCGGATTAATCTGAGTCATCGACAGATGCCAACAACCGCAAACAAGACAGATTTATTTCATAGACGAGGTAGTTACATGGCCAACAACATCGTTGTGCGTTCGCTTCTCATTGTAGCGCTTGTTGCCTTCACCGGTGCTTCCGTGGTGGCTCAACAGGATCGAGAAGTGACTAATAAACAGTTGGAACTCAAAAAAGAATATAACCAGGCAAAAGAAAAACAGGACATCATCAAGGACGCGGCGCAGGATAAACCGCGTTCGAGCAGCGGCCGCCGCAGAGGAACCCAGACCACCGGGTACGACTTTACCCAGGTGAAAGGCTACACCCTCCGCGCGATGTACGACCGGCTCGACGAGTTGTTCAACAATGCAGCTGAAATCGGTTTGTTCGACGAGCCGTATCATAAGGACGGCACGTTCAACGTCGCCGGCCGCACAGGGCTCGCCAGTTCACAAATGAGCCGCATCGAAGTGTATTACGTCGAAGCCAGTCCCGAAGAAATCGAGACTTACGGCGTCGAACCATTCGATCTCATCGAAATTCGCGTGATTAAGAACGAACAACTTCCGCCGGAGGAGCAGACTACCGAAGGCGGCGAAGAAGGCGGTTTGGGTGGATTCGGCGCAGTAGGCGGCGAAACCATCACGAAATCGTTTACGCTGTCGGGCACCGACCTATGGGCGGTCATCGATATCACCGATAAGGCGTTGTACGACGACGTACTCGCGCGCCGCTCCCAGGAAGCCTCGATCAATCTTCCCGAAGGTATGTTCACCGCCGACAAGCGCGGCCCGTTCGTCATCATGAACCAACGCGATCTGGAAACAGCCAACAGCCGTTTCCGGGATTTCTGGAACGAACGCGACACGCTGACAATCGCCAAAGTGCCGGCAACCTCCGAAGCTTCGGGTCCTTTCTCGACCTCCGAAGTGCCGCTGCTTTATCCCGAAGTTGTAAAGGTTCGTATCAAGAACCCGAACAAGGAACCGTTGAAGATTACCAGCGCGTACTTCACCGGCGAGAATGCGTCGATGTTCAATGTTACTTCCAAAATGCCGATCATGCTTGCAGCGCGCGGCGAATCGGACGATAAATACGATATCGCATTCGAATACGCCGGCACATCGCCGTACGAAGTTCGCGGCGAGTTGTTCATCGAAGCGGCGGATGCACGCCTTTCGCAGGGCATGGAAGTGATCGCCAATGCTGGAATTTTCCCGGCGGATTTCATGGTGATCGATGCATCGCTCGATAAACTTGAACTTCGCTCGCCCTCCCGTTCCGGTTTCGCGCCGGACTGGAAGCTTTCGTACATGATTGGTAATCCGGAAATCAACATGCCGCGCTGGGCGTCCAGCATTGCCACAGTTGGTGTCGGTTATAAAAACCAGGTGTTCGTCGGACTCATCACGCCGTTCGAAGTGTATACCGGAGATCTTCCTTCTCCGCTTGCGTACGAACGCAATCTGCTTTCGTCCACCACAGGCGGATACGGAGCGCTCGATCTGACGCTCGGGTTCCCGTTCTCGATCGGCGCAAACGTGTCGGTCATGACGACGTTCAAGGGCGAGGATGCCTACAAGGGATTACAGGTCATTCAGCCGTATACCCCGCTTGAAGGCGAACCCGACTATTCGAACGACTTCTTCCATATCAATACGATTGCCCAGGTCTATTACCCGATCATGTTCAAGGACCGGCAGGATAACCCGAACGTCGCATTCCGTCTCGACCTCGGCGGCGGTTATCTGCGCGTGGATAGAGACCATCTCGTTCAGCAATTCGAAACGGAGAAGGAAGGCGTATCATTCCAGCCGGGCGACGAAGGCAAGATGTTCACTCTCGGCAAGTTCGACGACTATGTCGATGTGTACTTCCGTCTTTCCTTTATTAACCTTCGCGCCAAGAACAACTACAGTATCGGATTGCAGTACTTTAACGGCAGCCTGATGACCGATGCATGGCTCGAACTTACGAGCTGGTTAAGAGTGGAGATGAAATACTCGTTCCTCCTTCGCGATAGAGAAGTATGGGAACTGGAAAAAACACACTTCATGCTCACACCGAGATTCCGTTTCGGCCTTCCATCACTGTTTAATTAATGGAGGCAGATATGACACTTTTTATGAACTACAAACAAACGGATAGAGCAATGTTCGTATCCCGCAGCCGCGCGCTCTTCTCGCTTCTTGCAGTTGTGTTGCTTTTCGTATTGGCGGTTCCGTCATTGCATGCGCAAAAGCCGGCTAATTCCGGCGACGCATTTGTCAGCGTCGACCAGGTTATGCGTTTCATGAGAAGCGCCAATTATTCCGAAGAGGAATTGTTGCGCCGCATCGGTTGGACCGACCAGTTGGTCAATGAAATGGCATCGTATCGCCCTGTCGACGACGACCGTCAGAATTACCTGCGTCTGCTCGATATTGCAATCAATCACTATCAGGACGAAAACGTCAGGTTGCGTATTCTTCTGCGCGCGGTCACAACGCTCGATCCGCTTGTTCAGAAATATTTCCCGCAATGGGTTGTGCAGGATGAACCGACGATTCTGGAAGTCATGCGCAAAGTCCGCGACAACCGTGACGATCTTCGCGATGCGGAAGCGGTCTCGATTGCGGAACGTGTTCTCACTGGGAAAGCTCGTCTGCGCGTCGTGCAAAGCCCGCAGGATCAGGACAATCTGATTGCCATCATTATCGAAAAAGCCCGTCCCGTCAGTCTGGATAATCCCGAATCGGCTGGTTTTCTCACGAACAAGGACGATTCGAACTTTGAAGATTACCGTATTGTCGGACGCCGCAGCCTTCGCGAAATCCTGACCCCGGATTTGTACGATAAGGTCGTCAAGAAGGAAGAATATCCCCATCTGATGGAAACCGGCGCCATCAAACCGGAACCATATGTAGCGGAAGCAAACCTGAGCATTCCGTTCGGCGGCGGTTTCATGTGGACGCTCGAAGCCGACGAACGCGCCGACGGCGGCGTCTCGTTGCAGGTTTCGCGTATCCGCGCCGGATTCGAATTGAAAATCGGAAACGACTGGGTGAACCTCCCGTTCCATTACGGTCCGCAGTGGAATGCGCTCATCGCATACGAACCGACGCCGTTCGAAATCATCAAGGTCGGTCCCGCAATTCCGTTTACATGGGGCGATGAAAGCATCAATACCGACTTCCCGCTCTTCAAAGAACGCCGGCTAAACGGTACATGGGGCGCAAGCGGAGAGTATTGGAAACAGCTTTCGAATATTTCCGGATCGCCGGGGACCGATGCCGACGGTATCGGAGCAGCGGCGTTCGTCTCATTCGGTTTGAAAACGTTCGGGAAGAAAAAACTGACAGCGCCGACCGGTATGATCATCAACGGTTCGGGATCGGCAAAGTACGACGGTCTTCCCGATGAAGTGAAACAAAACACTCATTTTTACTATCTGACATCGACTGCAACAGCCTATTACTGGAGAGACCTCGGTTTCATGCTCAACGGCTTGCGCGGTTCGCTCGGTCTCGGATACCAGAAACTGAATGAAGCGCGTCTTCCTGTCTTCGGCATCGATTTCGTGCAGGGAGATCCTCGCGGAGATAGCGTGATTATCGTGAGAGATCACTCCGCTCTCAGCCCGTGGGCGCGTCTGGAATACAATCACCGCGGAAAAACCACCTACGGCGCCGCTGTGCAGTATTTCAATAGCGGTTTGATGGGCGAACTCTATCTGAATATCTTCAGTTGGATGCGCGCACAGGTAAAATACTCCCGTATTTTCTTCCGCGATGTCGAGAAGTGGGAACATGAAGAAATGATTGTACCCGGACTCGCAATTAAATTCGCGTTCTAACGAAGATCAGGATACCAAAGGGATCGGGGGAAACCCGGTCCCTTTTTCTATTCTTCGTCTACGCTTGCAGATTCCGATGAGGAAGCGCCCGGCAGGTTGGTCCAATGCCGGATGCAATTTCAGTACATTCGTGGAGTGTAGGTACAATCAGCATGATTTCTCAGGCTCTGGAATACTCCGCTTCAAGATATCCGCGCATGAAACAGATGTTTCCTGAGCCTGCACGCAGACAAGCGATGATCTTCGTTGTAGGGATTCTGCTGTTCGCGGCGCTGGGTCCGTCCGGCGGCGCGTCGGCGCAGACGAAGGATACGCTTCTTGCAAAAGCAGCGATCATTTCAGCGCGAAGCGTCGATCCCCAGCGCGTCAATATCGGCATCCGCTCCATCGACATCAGCCGTTTTCCCATGGTGAGCATCATCCTCGATGCAAGGGATTCATCGGGAAGGCACTACCCCGGTCTTGTTAAAAGCGATCTGATGATCTATCAGGATTCGCGTCCCATGAAAATCGAAAGCCTGGAGCGCATCTCCACCGAGAACAGCGTTCCCGTCGATATCGTGTTTGTGATCGATCAGACATACAGCATGCAGCCGAAAGTGAACGAGGTGAAGTCCAACATCGCCGAGTTCACCCAGCGCCTTTCCGCGCGAGGCGTCGACTACCGCCTCGGTATGATCAGCTTCAGCGACCGGATCGAACGCCGGCGAGAGTTCACCGAAGATGTGAACGAATTCATCGGCTGGATCGACGAACTGCGTATCGGCGGCGGCGGCGATACGCCCGAAAATGCTCTCGAAGGGATGTTTGAAGCCTCGGAATTGAAATATCGCAGATCGGCACAGCGGATTATCATTCTCATCTCCGACGCGATGTTCCATCAGAAAGGCGACAACGGCGACGGGAGAACCGAGTGGACCACGAAGACGATGGCGGGGTTGCTGTTCAGCAAGAATGTCCGGCTCTTCTGTGTCACTCCGCCCGAGGTGCAGGACTATCAGCTTCTTGCCGATGTCACGCGCGGGCGCCGGTTCAATTTCTCCGATTCGTTCAGTTCGATCCTCGACGAGTTCTCTGAATCCATCACCAACCTCTACGCCGTCCGGTACCGCCTGCCCGACGAAGTGCCGCCCGAATCCATCAGTCTCGAAATCCGCAACTTCGCAGACGAAACGGTGTTGATGGAAACTGTGCCGATTCTCGATGTCGATAAGAAGTTCATTCTCGAGGAGAGCATTCTTTTCGAGTTCAACCAGGCGAAGCTCAACCAAAGCGCCGTACCCGACCTCAACCGGATGGTGGATATTTTACGGGCATATCCGAACATGGAAATCGAAGTGCGCGGACATACCGATTTTATCGGCAGCGACGAATACAACATTGCTCTTTCCGACGCGCGCGCACGCGCGGTGAAAAAGTACTTCACCGACCACGGCGTGGAAACATTCCGCGTCGCCACCAAGGGAATGGGAAAATCCTATCCAATCGCCCCGAACGATACCGAAGAAGGGCGCCAACTCAACCGCCGCACCGAAATTATCATCACCAAGAAATAAGCCTGCGATGACTCCGCCGCGCGTCTGAAACGGCGATCGCCGCTACCGTTAACTGTAACCTTCCGGTACGGCGGGTTTGTCATTTCTGTATCTAAATAATACGTAAACAATACCGGGAGGTATGTATGAGGACGTATGTACTCGCGGCATCGCTTTGCCTGTTCCTTCTGCCGGCATGTTCGGATAATGGCGTGGATCCGAAGAATCAGTATGAGTTTTTATCAGTCAGCAAGATTACATTCACATCCATCGCCTTGCGTGTGGAAAATCATTCCGACGGTTCGCCGTGTCATTACATGATCTTTAAAAATGGAGTAGTGAAATTTGAAGGGAGGCTTATCGCCCCAGATACAGTCCTGACAGATACCGATGTACGGTGGGGCGTCGATTATACCTATAAGGGTTACAGGTATAACGACGATGGCATCGTATCGGATACGACGTTGCCGTTTACGGTGCGTGTCAGCGACCGGTCTGAATCCGCGTTTGATATTACCAGGAATGTCTACGGCATAAAAGAAAGCGAGTTTTTCGATATGACGTCTGGTGAGGGAGGCGGAATCTATTTGGCTGGGATAATTGAGACGAAGGAGTCGTCCTTAAATACTGTTACTATTAGCGAAAGGGTGATGATGGATGCTTTTCGTTTCCTTTACAAGACTGATTCGACTGACAGACAAGTGTTTGAACCGGTCACGGCGATTGGATCAATCGGTGATCGAACAGCATGGATCGTCGGTCAGGGCGGCGCACTAATCAGTTGGAGGGGTTTAAACGGCACCATATATCCCGGCTCAGTAAATCTTGGCTCGGGTATTACGAAAATATGGGGGAATAGAAGCGATAATGTGTACTTCGCCGGCAAGAACGGATTGCTCTGGCGCTTCGATGGGACGGGGTTCGTGCGTGTGCAGACAGGCATCTCGAACGACATCACCGATATCACGGGCTCCGGTTATCCGGTCATCGTCGCGCCGGGCTCGCCACATACTGTATATAGAGTAAGCGGTAACGGCCTGGAAGCGTTGTATCCCGACATCACATTTCCTCCGGGAATATGCAGCATGTGCGGGAATATGTTCGTCGGCGATGGTGGAGGGTATATCCTCAACGGCTCCACATTGACGCCGGTGCGTTCGATGGGTGAGTGGAGCGGGACGATAGTACGCGGCGCCGAACGGGATATGATTGCCATCGGTTCAGGCGGCAAACTTATGCACTTCGACGGCGAGTGGTGGGCGCCGGTCCAGACGCCTTTTCCGCTGGAAGGAATGCGCTTCAACGCACTCATATATAACGCACCGCAGGAACGCGTATTCCACGTTGCCGGAGCGGATGAGTTTGGCCGGGCATTGTATTTGAAAGGAACTGCAAAAAAGTAGACTCCGGATACGCCGTATGATCCCGGTAGGGATAGCTTTATGACTTGACCGGTAGAGGATAATCGAGTAGGTTGTTGCCGATTCCATCACCTCGACCAGGAATAAAATGAAGAACTTCTACAGGTCTTTCCCGTTTATTGCTATTGTAGCGCTGTGTTACATTGTCTTTTCTTCGGCTTGTTCGGACGACGACAATCCCGGCGTAAACAATAAGGACAATATTTCGATAACTTTTCTTTCACATGATTGTAATTCGGTTCGGTTTCGGATCGTTGATCCGGCATACTCCGCTAGCGCCGAGTACAAACTGTTTCGCAATTCGGCGTATGTTGCCACCATTGGAATGAACGGATCGCCTGCGTATTATCGCGATTTTGGTCTTACCGCTTCAACTTCGTACATATATCAGGTTGTGAAGTACGAAAATGGCAGTCAGGTAGATCAAAGCCCGTCCAGTACGTTTTCGACGCAGGATCCGATCGTTTTTGCGCCCTTCGAGGTAGGAAATGCGCTCACAATCGGCGAACCCGGTACGCGGTTGTTCGATGTTTCACTCCTCAATTATAGCGGAGTGGCTGCCGGTATCATTCTGTACCGCTTGCAGCCGGGAGGCGAGTTGTTGGAATGCAATACCGCATGGTTTTCTAATTCGCAAATGCAGTATATGAAAGTTCCATTTCACACGAACGGAGCGCCGCTGCCCGGGAATAAATCCGATACGGTTACGACTGTCTGTGTCATCGGAGAAAGCGCCTGGTGCTTCTCCTCGAATGGCTATATAACCGAGCAGACTGCAACCGCGGCGAATATGTTCGAAACACGGCTTTGCGTCGGCAGAAATCCAAGAAGCGCCTGGGGCAACAGTCCGAAAGCCATTTATGTCGCCGGCGACGACGGCGCATTCCTGTGGGACGGAATTAACAAACAGGTGACGCAGTTGATGGCAAATATCCGTTGCACCGATGTGTACGGAATCGGCGATACCGCGTATTTCGTCGGGAAGGATAACACCGGCGGAGGATTGATATTCAAGTTCGTCAACAAACAAGGCTCCGCCGTTCCGTTGAACGGTGCGACGAATCTAACATCTACTTGGATCGATGGAAGTAATCAACTCTATGTCACCGGAACATCGAGCATCAATTTTATCCATAACGGGAATCTCGTTCCGTATTCAATACCGCAGGGCTTTCAGCCCGCGCGCATCCGCGGAGGATTTTGCATGATCTGTCCCGGATCGGGCGGCGAGGTATTGTGCTACGACGGCGTCTCGTGGCTTTCCATGATGTATGGAGAGAAATCAGCTTCGTATCAATGGTGCGGCGTTGCAATTGATCGGACTCAATTCGTCCTGGCTGGAAACGACGCCGCCAGCGGGAAAGGAGTCATATTGAACGGAGCGCTGAGTTACCTCGTCGTTGATTAACAGAGCGTACACACAAAAACGGAGGCTCTTGAGGGCCTCCGTTTTCGTTTCCTATGCGGAAAAGGATTATTTCTGCTTCGCGAGGTTTTCGAGAAGCTTCACGAGCAGATTCCAGAATTTTTCGGTCGTCGGAATGTTCAGGCGTTCGTCGGGGGAATGCGCGCCCTGAATGGTCGGTCCGAAGGAAATCATATCCATTTTCGGGAACACTTCGCCGATCAAACCGCATTCCAGTCCGGCGTGGATCGCCTTGATTTCGGGATATGCGCCGTACAATTCCTTGTACGCTTCCTTCGTATTCTTCAACGCGACCGAGTCCATGTTCGGCTGCCATCCCGGATAGCCGTCGCCCGTTTCGATGGTAAGTCTGGCAAGCGAGAGGACCGCCTTCACCATATCCGCCGCGTCATTCTTTTCGCTGGCGACGGAACTGCGCTGGCTCGTGCCGATGGTGAGCTTGTTGCCGTCCATCGTCAACGTGGCGAGGTTGGTGGAGGTCTCGACCAGACCTTCGATGTCCGCGCTCATCTTGAGAACGCCGTGGGGAAGGGCATACAGCGTATCGATCAGGGTAGCCGTTTCGTTCTTCGCGGCGATCATGCCGTTGCCTTCGCATTCCTTCGCGTCGATGAACACGTCGGGTTCCACCGATTTGATTTCGTTGTGAATCATCGCGGTGATTTCGTTCATCTTCGCGATGATGGCGGGCGCATCTGCTTTCGGGACGTAGACGACCGCTTCGGCTTCGCGCGGAATCGCGTTGCGCTTGCTGCCGCCGGAGATAACGCTGAGGTAGGCGTCGTGTCCGCCGAAGATTACCTTCAGGGTACGCGCAAGCATCTTGATCGCATTGCCGCGGCCGGTGTGAATATCGAGTCCCGAATGTCCGCCTTTCAATCCGCCGACGCTGACGAGCAGCGGCACATGCGTGGCCGGAGCGCCGGTCAGCGTGAAGAACAGCACGCCCGCCGTATCGATACCGCCTGCGCAGCCGACGTACAGCGTGCCGTCTTCTTCGGAATCGAGGTTCAGCATGATTTCGGATTTCAGGAAGCCCGGCTGAAGCGCCTTCGCGCCGGTGAGACCCGTTTCCTCGTCGACCGTGAAGAGGAACTCCATCGGACCGTGAACGAGGTTCTTCGCTTCCAGCACCGCAAGACCGGCGGCGAGACCGATGCCGTTGTCGGCGCCCAGCGTGGTTCCGTTCGCTTTGATCCAATCGCCGTCGCGGAGAATGGTCAACGGTTGATTTTCGAAATCGTGGTCGTTGCCCTTGTTCTTTTCGCAGACCATATCGACGTGTCCCTGAATGAGGACCATCGGCGCCTGTTCGTGACCCGGTGTGGCGGGCTTGCGCACGACGATATTCCCGACTGCGTCCTGTTCGTAGTCATATCCCATGCCTTTCACCACGTCTTTCAGGTAGGCGAGGACTTTTTCTTCTTTTTTCGACGGGCGGGGGACCTGGGTAAGTCCATAGAAATGCCGCCATACTGGTTCCGGTTGCAATCCGGCGATAACGTCAGCCACGGTGTTGCTCCTTTGTTATGTGTGATCGGTCAAAATCGGTTGAACGGATATCATTTTCGGGGAACCTGTGCATGATATCGCAGATTTATAAAGTAAGAGAAATCGCACACCGGAACAACCCATGCAGCGCTCCCTGTCTGTGATTGCGGTCGGAAAGATACAGATGTGAAAGAGGTACCGAGTGATCGATGTAATTATCGGATTGTCCGCTGAAAACGACCTGCTTATATCGGGATTAAACCTATAAATGCTCTCGCGCAAGCTGGAGCACAAAATACACTTGCCCGATACGTACCCCAAAAAAACGAGCGGCAGCAGTAGCCCGCATTTCCGAAATTGTTAGATCCTTCGAATGAATAGCGGATGGAATTGTTGTATCCGGGTTTTTAAGCGGGGTATATCCCAGCCCGACTTTTCCATCTTTACTGAAAGGTTTTCCTCCGGTTCTGAGAATCTGCCTCCATGTCAAACTCGATGCTTTTCTGAAAGCCTCGAATAGTCCCCGCAATTCCTGCCGTTGCCATTTGGACGGACATTCTCGATTAATATCGAAATACTCGAAGGAAAACCTGGCCGGGAGGTCGTCTGTAGATGCGCCGGTTGTTACGGTTTCGCGAATTATTCCCTTTTTACAGGCTCAGTCTCTTGTATAACGCGGCGCCTGGTCATGTTTTGGCGTCCATTTTGCTTCTGTAATAGTCTCTCATTGTCTCTTCAGAGATAACCGTTTGGCTGGCTAGTTCAGGTGGGAGGGCGCCCCTTGCTTCAATCCACGGAGTTTCGACATGGGTCATATTCTCAAGGGCTTTGGCAGTATACTTGCCGAATACATCCCAGATTTCGTCTAAAAATTCCGCTTTCTCTGCTGGAATGGCTCCGAGGGAGTTGTTCGCCGCCTCAGCCGGAATGGGATTATACTTATAGTCTTCGAAGCGTTTGAATAGCTCGTAATTCGCCGGACCGTGCGGCCATGCTTGAAACTGAGCATCGAACAACGGCTCTCCATACAGGGCGAGATGCCATGCTTGAGCGTAATACACCATCTTTTGAAGCTTCAATGGCGTGATTTCATCCCCCGACTCCCGGTCGACTGCACAGATGAAGTAATCGGCAACATGATCGATCGTTATTTGAGACATTGTATTGCTGTGTGTTTTGTAAGCCGATTGTCTTATTTGATGTCAACATAAATAGTTTTGCAGATTGATGCAATACCCGGAGTCAATCATAAGAAAATATTCTCATTTCCAGTCTCAAAGCTGTGGTTTTCTTGACGGTCGCGGCACGAGCTTAATTGGATCAGATTCTTGTCTCCCCCGCTGTTAATGGCTATGTTTGGTGTCAGGTAGGATAACAATACTACGGAACTATGAAGCATTACACCGCTCTCCTTGTTCTTGTCCCTCTCTTGCTGATGGGTTACGTCAGACTCGAGGCGCAGGATACGCCGGAAAACGCCGAATTCAAGCTCGCGCTTGGATTGTACAACGATGGATTGTTCGAACTGGCGGAAGATCAGTTCAAAGTGTTCATCGATAAATTTCCCTCCACATCCTTGAGTACCGAGGCGCGCTATTATCTGGGCATGTGCCAGTTGAAGCGCAACAATGCATCGGGCGCGAAGAATTCATTCCAGGATTTCGCCCTGCGGTATTCCGATAACCCGAAAGCTCCCGATGCCTGGTGGTTTGTCGGCGAAGCGTTCGAACAATTGCGGAATTACGCCGAAGCGGCGTCGGCATACTCGCGCATCAAGACGTTCTATCCCAAACATACCAAAGCCCCGGCGGCGCTGGTCGCCGCCAGCCGCAACTACCTAAAGGCCGGCGATATCGAGAGCGCGAAGCTCGTCCTGAATGCCGTTATCCAGGAATACCCGCAGTCCGATGCCGTCAAGGAAGCCAACTTCACGCTCGGAGAAATCTACGCCGCCGAAGGCGAATACCAGAAGGCGCTCCGCGAATTCAACCGGATGGTTTCCTCGCCCGATGTTCCCGCCGACCTGAAGGCGCGAACGATTGTTGCGATCGGATCGGTGCAGGATAACATGGGCGAGCGGCAGAGCGCCGAGCTTTCGTTCCAGCAGGTCATTGCCTCTTACCCGAAAAGCAAGGCGGCGTTCGAAGCCTATGTTCGACTGGGCGACGTGCAGCGTAAGCAGGGCAAGTGCGCGGAAGCGGAAATCAACTACTCTACCGTGATGAAGAATCCCGATGCGCCCGCGGCGGTGCGTCAGGATGCGTACCGTGGCGCCGCCGACTGCGCAGCAAGGTCCGGCGATAAAACAAAAGCGTCGAAACTGTATTCGGAGATGTTCGCGGCGTTCAAGGGTGTCCCCGCCGCCCCCGAAGTGTATCTCGACGCGGCGCGCGCCGCACAGAGCGCGGGAAACTTCCAGCTTGCATCGAGCTACCTGGAAACCCTGTACAACGATACCCTGCAGCAGACGGATAAACCTCTCATCCTCGCCGAAATCGCGCGCATCGCTTCTGACGGCGGAAACTACAACGAGGCAGTGCAGCGCTATCAGGAATACGCCTCGAAGTACCCGGCGAATCCCGGCGCGCCGTTCGCGCTTCTTGAACTGGGTAAAATCTTCAGCGCTCAATTCCGCAATCATACGCAGGCGATAGAATTCTTCTCCCGGATCGTCGACCGGTTTAATGCCAGCCCGGTCGCAGACGAGGCGCAATTCCGGAAAGCGCAGGCGCAGGAAGCCGCTATGGATTTCGCGGGCGCGAAGGAAGCCTATTCCCAGATGCTGGCGCAGTTCCCATCGTCCTCGTTCGCCGATGAAGCCGAACGCCGGATTCTCGCGATCGACAGGTTTCAACAGGGGAATGCCCAGGACGCCGTGGGGCGCATCGTGGAGGTGCTCAGCGCGATGAACGCCCAGCAGGGCGGCGCCGACGCCGAGTACCTGCTTGCGAATCTCTATCTCTACGATCTCAAGAAATACGACGAAGCCGCATCGCATTTCGCGTCGGCGGAACAGAAGGGAGTCTCCGGAGCCAACGCGGAGCACGCTGCGTTCGGAAAAGCCATCGCCGCCGCAAGAAAATTTCAAGCGGGTTCAGGCTCGAAATCCGACGCCGAAACCCAGCTCTCGCAGTTCATCATGAAGTATCCGCAGGCCGCAGACAAGGAAGCGGCTGCGTTTGAACTCTTCCAGATCCGTACCGAAAATGCGTCAGATGCGGACCGTCTCGCCGCTTGCGAGGACTATATCGCCACCGGCTGCAAGGACCAACTGATCGACGTCCGTCTTGCCAGAGGAAACGCATTGCGCGGACTGGGAAAAACCGCCGATGCCGAGAGCGAATTCGCTTCCATCATCTCAGGCTTTGCATCCGATCCGAAACATGCTCAGGCGTACTACCTCCGTGGTATCGCCCGAAGCGCTGCCTCGAACTTTACCGGCGCGAAGGACGACCTTTCGATGTATATCCAGAAATCGGCGTACTCGAAGTATTCCGCCGCCGCGCTGATGGAACTAGGTAAGGTAAGCGCCCGACTCGGCGACTATCAGACGGCGGCGAAATCGTTCGAAATGCTTGCGCAGCGGTTCCCGTATTCCCGGCTGAAAGGCGACGCCGAAACGGCGATGCTGAATGCGCTTACCGAAGGCGGAATGAACGAACGCGCAGTGTTCAAGGCGCGCGAAAACTGGAACGCCGTTTCGCAGAATCCCTTTGTTCCGGATGAAGACGCCGCGCGCTCCCTGTACCAGTATTCGGTCGTTCTCGCGAAAGCCAAGGACGCCTCGGGCGCCAAGAAAACGCTGCACGAGTATATCGACCGCTTCCCTTCGGGAGCGAATATCAGCGACGCGTATTTCGCGCTGGGACAAATGTATAAGGACGAAGGCAAGATCAATCTCGCTTCCATGTATCTCCAGCAGGCGGGAAGCAAGGGCAACAACACGCAGGCGGGACGCGCCGCTGCGGATATGTATTTGGAAAACGGCAATTACCTCGCCGCCGTGAAAGCCTACCGGGCGCTTGCAGCATCGGATCAAACCGTCGTCGGGAAAACCTACGCGCAGTCGCGCGCAGTGGTGGCGCTGTTCCGCGCGGACAGTCTGAGCGAAGCGCTGAAAGAAGCGGATGCATTCAAAGCCGCCTATCCGGATGCCGGATCGGTTGCCGAGGAATTCATCATCGAGCAGGGCAGGCATTATTTCCGGAAGAAGCAGTACGAATCGGCGGAGAATTATTTCGAGCAGACGGAGGATTCGAACAATAAGGAAATTGCGTCGCGTTCGCAATACTGGCTCGGCAGAACGCTCGAAGAACGGAATCTGAACGACAAGGCGAAAGAAAAGTATGCCGAAGTGATCGAGGATTTCCCGAAGACCGAAGGGAGCATCCTTTCCATGCTGGCGTTGGGAAAGATGGAACTCCGCGCCGAGAAGTTTCAGGATGCGGCGGTGCAGTATAAGAAAGTCGTCGACGAGCCGGGCGTGAACGATGCGCAGTTGAAGGAAGCGCTTTCGGGGCTTATCACCTGCTTCGATTTTCTGCAGTTTTACGACGCCGCCATCGAGATGACGAAACGGTTCATCGCTGCCTATCCGAACGATCCCACGGTGTTCCGCAAGAAAGTGGATATGGGACAGTTCTACTATTCGCTTCGGTATTTCGATCAGGCAATAACGCACCTCGAGAGCCTGTTGAAGGAAGCCCCGCCCGACGACCAGGCGGAGATCCGTTTTTATATCGGCGAGAGCTATTTCTATAAAGGCGATTTCAAGCAGGCGGCGCTCGAATTCCTGAAGGTGCCGTACCTGGTAGTGCAGAAAACCGAAATCGACTGGGCGTCGTCGGCGTACGGATACGCCGGAAAATCGTACGAAGAACTGGCGAAGTACAGCCTCGCTATCGAAATGTATCAGAAGATCATCGATACTCCCGGCGCCGATCCGCGCTTCAAAGCCGAAGCCTCGAAGAACATCGAGCGCATCAGGAAGCTGACGGAGTAGCGAGTACAGCATCCATTTAAAAAGGAAGGGTAACGAAGGTACCGTTTGCGGTACAACTTCGTTACCCTTCGCTACTAATCGAATCTGCTATTTCAAATCATCATTTCTGCAGCGTCATGCTGCGGCTCAGGACGCCTGCGCGGGTATAGAGCTTACAGGTGTACATACCCGACGGAACGCCGGACGCGTCCCAGCGGATTTCATGGGCGCCGGGGGAGAACAGTCCCTCTGCAAGCGTCGCCACTTCTTTTCCTGCGGCGTTGAACACTTTCATCGCGATGCGTTCAGAACCGGGCAACGAGAACCGGATGGTTGTACCCGGATTGAAAGGATTCGGGTAGTTCTGTTCAAGGGTGTACTCCGAGAT
The DNA here is from genome assembly GCA_964408855.1 of uncultured Ectothiorhodospiraceae bacterium. Taxonomy (GTDB): domain Bacteria; phylum Bacteroidota; class Ignavibacteria; order SZUA-365; genus CAYPBB01. The sequence goes on along the minus strand of CAYPBB010000019.1, from coordinate 34,862 downwards.
CGACGGAATCGCTCCAATGGATGTCGGGTCGGTGCCTTCGCCGGTAAAGGTGACGAATTTAAGCTCTGCCGGAAGTCCGGTGAGAGCGTACGCGATTCGTAGCGTCACTCCATGCGGTCCGAGGGTTGTCGGCGTGTATCGCACTGTAAACGTCTTGCTCGATCCTTCAGGTACCGAGAAGGGGATATTCGTTCCGACAATGGAGAACTTGTTCTTGTCCGATCCTTCGAACACCGCCGCTTGTACGAATGCCGCGAGCGGGGTGCGGTTTTCGATGGTGACATCCACATCCTTCGACGAATTCTGTTTCACGCCTCCGAAATCATAGGTATCCGGTGTCACTACCACGATAGGCAAGGTGTTGAAGACATACACAGTATAGGTCAGCATTTTGCTGCAGCTTACGCTGGATACCGTGAGTTTGACGTCGTACTCGCCCGGCGCGGTGTAGGCGTGGGAGGGAGCGCGCTCGGCCGATGTGGGCGTTCCATCGCCGAAATCCCACAGCCACGCCACTGCCGCCGACGTCGTGTCGGTGAACTGCACGGTATTGCTCTGATCGAGATACACGCTGTCGGACGAGACGGTGAATCCGGCACGCAATTCCGGCGCGACGATGAACTGCACCTGCGCGAACGCCTTTCCGAGATAGTTCTCATTGTAGACGCAATACGTCGACGTACCCTCGGCGCTGGTCAGCGGAACATATGTCGAGTCGGAGCTGATATAGTTCGGATGCGATGAATTGACCGGACCGGCGGCTTTGACGGTATTGGAATCGGCGTTGAACCAGAGAATAACGCCCTTTTTGAGATTCTGCGGCTTCAGCGTAATGTTCTCGTTCTTGCATACAGTGATAGTGGGTGGGAAGATGGGTGCGGGCGCCGACGGCGTACTTGTGATGATGAACGCTTTCGGATCGCCGACCACAATCGCCATCCACGACATGGTTGGAAGCGACATGTAGTAGCTGTCGGCGAGGAAGTGTCCGCTTGTATACCGCGGAAAGAGAATGTTCACCCATGCCAGCGCGACGGTGTACGGTTCGAATACATACCCGCTCGCGGCGGTGCAGCCTTCCTCGAACAAATCGGCGATACGCGATTGTCCCCCTTCCTGACCCGGAATGAAATTTCTCGCTCCCGTGGATACGTATGTTTCCGCGATCGATCCCGGTAGCCAGTGGTTGCGCGGGCGTGCCTTCACAGAAAACTGTCCGCTGTGGTTGTCGTTCGATCCCCAGCTGACATAGCCGATGACATTGCGCTGATCGGTCACGTAAACGCTGTCCATATTCATGAGTACGTTCCAGCCGTCGTTCTGAAGAATCTGGGCGGCGGCCACCATATTGTCGTTGTACTGCTTGTAGCCCGCCGAAAGACGCGTCGGATCGTAATCGAGGACAAACTTTGCCGAGTCCTTGTTCACGTAGGTGAACGGTCCCGTGCGATCGATCATCTCGATCACACGCTCTTTGGTGAGCGCTATCAACCGGGTCACGAGGTACATGCCGAATTTGCTGCGCGAGAACTTCTCGTTCTTATTGTAATACGGATGCACCTGCACCTGTCCCTGCTGGTTGACGAGCGTCCCCATCCCGATGTGGTCGGTATAGGGCCCGAGGATGAGCATCAGTTCGGCGTCGACCGAGGCGGATTTGGTTTTCAGTTCCGGATCGTTGACGTCGTTTTGATTGATGCTCAAGGGTACGCCCTTGGTGGTCACCAGATAATTGAGCTGGTTGGTCAGGTTGTTGGTTTGAAGGTAGGATTCGATCTGGGTTCGCATCGCTGTGAACTCTTCAATGGTGATGACCTCCTTCGCAGGCGCGTCGACATAAATCAGGTTTTTCTGTGGAACATTACGCTTTTGCGCAAAGTATTGCCCGATATACACGGAACCCGAATCGTTCTGGTTGATAATAACCCCCACGTCGTTATAATCCACCGGCATTTGCGCGTACAGCGGCGCCGCCAGGACGGCAATAACGAATACAATAGCAATCCGATACATACATCCTCTCCGGAAGTGTTGAAAAAACAAACTACCATGATGCATCAACGATGAGCGCTCACAGCCCGGTAATAATCCGAATATCCAATGTTCCGAAAATTACCGCCAAAACTCAACGGAAAAAACCGCCGGATTGCCGGTTTTGCACAAACGAATGCACAACTACTTTCGAAGTACGACCGGATGAACGCTGCGTCCGCCGGGGCTTTCGCAGACGAAATAATACACGCCGTTGGAGTATCTGCCGAGACCGGCGGTGAAGAGCGATTTGCCTTTCCCGAGCGGTCCGTTGTGAATGGTCTCCAGAATTCTCCCGAAGCCGTCCCGAATCTCGATGCGTACATCGGCGCCGGCATCGAGTTCGACCGCCAGGTGAATGGTTGAAGAGAACGGGTTGGGGGATGCCGACGTCCTCGCGGTACCGGTACGGATCACGCCGCCGGGGATTCGGCACGAGGCATTCACGCAGGTTGTCGATGTATCGCCGACGGCGTACGGAATTCCCGGATACTCGGAATGCTCGTTCAGGATCACGCTATCGATGGTGATAGGCGCGCATGCAAAATCGCCGGCTTTCTCCTTGAACCGGATTTTGAAAAGCTCGCCCTGCAAACCGAGCGGGGCCGGCGTTTGAATAAACGCGAACATCGACCGGTTCGACGCCGCCAGCCATGTCTCGAACGTCCTGTTTGACGGGAGGATCGAGCCTGCATCCGTTGCGCCGAGGAATTCGACGACCGATGTATCGAACGATATCCTAAGCTTTATTTCCCTGATGCTGAAATCTCCCGGCGAACTGGCAAGCATGATGGATTGATAGCCTTCCCCTCCAGGACGGACGACGAAGGGTTCCTTGAACGCGAAATGAACGAATTCCTTCCGGGCCTTCCCGCTCAGGATAACATACGGAAGCGAGTCGCATTCGCCGTCGATATAAAGAAGTGCGTTCGGATCGCCTGCCGTGCGTGGCGCAAATTGAATCACGACTTCCACCGAATCGCCCGGTTGTATTGTCAATGGAAACCGGTCCGGCTTCAAGACGCTGAACTCGTACCAGGTCGTCCGGAATCCGAAGATGTTAACCGGGTAGCGGCCATCGTTCCGCAGGAAGACCGTTACCGTTGACCGTGCGTCGACATGCGTCACGGGAAAGCCGGGTTCTGTATCGGACCATGTGAGAACGGGTTTTTGTAATTCAATTGTAAGGGTATCGATAACGCGCTCGCCTGAAGCCGAATACGCGATAAGCAGCGCTTTCGAAGTTCCGGCTGCCGCTCCAAGAAAACGCACAGGAATGGATGTCGATTCGCCTTGGCGTAATGTCACCGGCAGCACCGGCGAAGGAAGGATGTACATCCCCGGTCCGGCAATATGATGGATACGAACCGAGTCGATCGTGAGGGATTGCAGGCCGGGCAGGTTGTTTTGTAATACGACGATAGTATCGGTTTGAACGGGATTACAGGCGTACCAGACGCCGAAATCGGTTTTCGTTCTTGACGGCACATCGATTTCGACATCATCGATGTAATGGGGATTGTACGAAACGGCTGTGGCGGCGGTAAATCCGAAATACCCATCGAACGGCACGAAATTGGGGATTGTGTAGGTCAACCTGCTGCTTCCGTCGAAGAACACGTTAATAGTACCGGCGCTGTTCCTTATTTCAAATTCATGCCATGCGTCGTTTTCAAGTTCGTTCGCGGTGAATGCTTCGGATTTCAAATGGTTGTTTGTCATATCCCTGATAACCGCAACATGCTGACCGTCGGGATCGTTTGCCGACGCGTTCTGATAGGTATCGAATTCAACGCCGAAACCGCCGCAGCCATCGAAATCGAGCTGCTCGCCCGAAGTAGGGGGGTATACATACCGGGGAGCGAACACCGCGACGATCCCATCCGCGCCGCCTCCGGCTCCCGCCTGATTCCCGAAGTAGCCTTTGAACCGGATAGAGAAGAACTCCATCTCCTGTTTTCGCGGAAGAAAGATTCTTCCCGATTTCCCCGGCTCGTTCGGCGTGAGCATGACGAAGCCCTGCTGGGTATCGATCGAGGCGTCCTCGCCGGTAACGTACGGATATATGCCGGGTTTGGAGTAATCGTCGGTCCAGATCGTTTTTCTCCATTGAATGACGTGTTGCGCCGGCACGGAAAACCACGGTAGAACCGCGAGAACAGTGAAACAGGCGCAGAGCAGGAGAATGGAATGCGGGCGGGTGTGGTTACTCTCTGATGCTTCGAACCACCGCCTGCGTATCCTCGAGCGTATGGAACAGATAATCGGGTGAATATTCGGCAAGGGAATCATAGCTATATGTACCAGTGGCAACTGCAATTGATCTGACCTGAAACGCCTGTCCGCACGAAATATCGTGCGGAGTATCTCCGATAATAACAATTTCTTTTCCTGAAAAGCCGCGACCGGTGACCGATTTTGCCCGGTCAAGGGCGACGGCGGGCAATTCATGCCGGTACATGGCGTCGTCGCCGAAGGCTCCAAATGCGAAGTACCGGAACAATCCGACCGGCGAAAGTTTCAGCCGCGCACCTTCGTGCATATTACCGGTGAGTAGGGCAAGGGTAATATCGCTATTCGACTGCAATGCTTCAAGGACATTTTTTATCCCCGGCAGCACCTCGATCGTGTCAACCGTCAATTCGGGCGCCAACCGGCGGTAGAACTCGGCGGCGAATGCGTGAAACATTTCCGCCGCCCGCGCGGAATCGATTCCTGCGTCGCGAAGCAACTCGTAGTATATCTGCGGGTCCATTTTCCCGGCGAAATCGTGCATCCGCGCATTGGTCGGCACTCCGGCAACCGCTTCCAGCGCATCGGCGAAATGGTGGCGCGCAAGCCCGTTGGTGGTGACAAGCGTACCGTCGATGTCGAATAGTACAAGCCGCTTACTCATCGCCGGACCCCTGCGGAACGGGCACTTTCCGGGCAAGAATCCAGTCGGTCAGCCGGGGGAAGTGATACCCCGCGGCGCAGAACACCTTTCCCGGAAGGCTGACAATGATCTCTCGCTTTTCTTCCGCGACACATCGATAGATTTGCCCGGCAACGAAGGACGGCGGATTGAATTGCTGAAACGCGGGTTTGCCCTGCCGTTCGCTGTATTTCATCGACCGGAAAAACGGTGTATCGGTGCGCGAGGGAGCAACCACGCCGATATGCACGCCCGATTTCCGCACCTCGAGTCTGAGCGCATCGGCAAGACCGTGCAGTGCGAATTTACTGGCGCAGTAAACGGCGTTGTTCGGCACGGCGCGTTTACCCAGCACCGACGAAATAAACACGACCGAGCCTTGTTTTCGTTCAACCATTCCTGGTAGAACGGTGTGTGCGATATTCGCCGCGCCGATAAAATTCGTCAGCAAAACCGGTTCCAGATCGCTCCATGCCGATTGCGCGAACCTGCCGTACTGACCGATTCCATGGTTGACGATTGCGATATCGATAGGATGGTCGAGTAGATAGGTCTGAACGGCGTTCCTTGCCGACTGTGTTTCGGATGCATCGAGCGGGAGTATGTCGGCATTGCAACGGTATGTTTCGCGGAGAGTCGACGCCAGTTCCTCCAACGCATTCGCTCTCCGGGCGGCGAGGACAAGCGAGGCTCCGTGCGATGCGAACAACATTGCCGTCTCCTTCCCAATCCCCGACGATGCGCCCGTGATCAGGACGCGTTTATTCTCAATGTTCATGCTGGTATGTGTTTTTAGGCTTACCTATAGCTTTGGTAATATACGGAATTCCTCCGCCACGCGCCGGAATGGAAGCTTGTGGCTGCGACCGGCATAATTGCCGTTTCCTGCTTCTTTTTCCGATTGATGGGAATATTGTACCCTCTTTCTTGGAATTCATTCCGTCAGTAAATATGTTCAGTGGATGGCGAACGCCGGAAACGACACTTTTTTACAATAGAACTGAAATCATGACGAATTCATTCAATCAGAACGACGTACTGAACGCCCTCCGCACCCTCGAAGCCGATTACCTCGGTATGGATGTGGTCACGGCAGATATGATTCACGATATCGCGATCGACGGAAACAACGTCCGTCTTACCGTTGAGTTTAAGGTCCCTTCGCGGTCGATCCGCGAGAAGACACAGGAGCAGGTGAAAGCCTACCTCGCGAAACACCTTCCCGGACTCGGCAATGTGGAAGTGGAAACGCGGACAAGGATTCCGGCTCCGGAGCATAAGGACATGGAAATCCTTCCCGGCGTAAAGCACACCATCGCCGTCGCCAGCGGAAAAGGGGGCGTCGGAAAAAGCACCGTGGCGGTGAACCTTGCGGTATCGCTTGCCCAGCTTGGAGCGCGCGTCGGATTGCTCGACGCCGATATCTACGGTCCCAGCATCCCCACCATGATGGGAATCACCGGTCAGCCGCAGGCGTACAAGGAAGACGGGAAAACGCGCCTTCTCCCGCAGGATAATTACGGCGTCAAGGTGATGTCCATCGGTTTCCTTGTGGATAACGATTCGGCGCTGATCTGGCGCGGACCCATGGCAAGCGGCGCGATGAAGCAGTTCATCACCGACGTGGACTGGGGCGATCTCGATTATATGATCTTCGATCTTCCTCCAGGGACAGGCGATATCCAACTGACACTCTCGCAGAGCCTGCCGCTTACGGGCGCGGTTATCGTTACAACGCCGCAGGATATTTCCCTCATCGACGCCCGGAAAGGCGTGCGGATGTTCCAGAAGGTGGAAGTTCCGATTCTCGGCTTCATCGAGAACATGAGCTACCATGTTTGTTCCAACTGCGGTCACCGCGACGAAATTTTCAGTCACGGCGGCGGTAAAGCGACGGCGGAAGAAATGGGCGTGCCGTTCCTCGGCGAAATCCCCGTTCAGACGAACGTGCGCATCGGCGGCGATCAGGGCGTGCCGGTGGTGGAACTGGAACCCGGATCGGCGATCGCACAGAGCATCGGCGAGGCGGCGCTTCAATTGGCAGGCACGATATCGCGCGCGTCGCTCACCGGCTCCGCTGCGCCGGAAATCGACATCGATCTTGGTTTGTAACCATAGTACCTGTGGCTTAGCAAAGGACGCATATTGATTTCGGATCTGAATGAAACCAGCCGGCGCATCGTGGAAGCGCTTGAAACAGTCCGCCCGTATCTTCAGGAAGACGGCGGCGATGTTGAGTTTGTCTCGGTATCGCCGGACGGGATTGTCGAGGTGCGGCTTCTTGGCGAGTGCGCCGGGTGTTCGCTGGCAATTATGACGCTCCGCGCGGGTATCGAACGCATCATCCTGAATGCCGTTCCGGGCATCCGCCGGATCGAAGCGGTTCAGTGACCGGCATCCATTCACCAAATCAGGCGGCACGCCGATGGTAAATCCTCATGCGTTAGTGTTCGGGATCATGATCAATCCCACGCGCGAAAACATTGCCGGCATTACCGTGGACGTTCTCCGGTATCTTGTCGGCCGCGAACAGCGTTGTATTATCGAAACGGAACATGCAGCGCTTCTCGAAGCGGAAGGATACCCGGCGGCGAACTACGAAACGGCCACGCGGCAGGAAATCGCGGAAAAATCGTCCGTCATCATTACCTACGGCGGCGACGGAACCTTGCTCACCGTTGCGCAGTACAGTCTGCAATACGATGTTCCGGTTCTGGGCGTGAATCTTGGAAAGCTCGGCTTTCTCGCCGATATCCGCCCCGCCGAAGTAATCGGCGCCATCGAGCACATCATGGACGATCAGTATGTGGTGGAACGCCGCATGACGTTGCAGGGCAGGCTCGAAGGCAAAACCGAGACGTTTTTCAGTCTGAATGATATCGTCGTCAGCAAGAGCGGCAGCACGAAAGTCATCGAGATCGATGCGTTTATCAACGGCGAATACCTCGCCACGTTTTTCGCCGACGGATTTATCGTCAGCACGCCGACCGGTTCGACGGCGTATTCGCTGGCAACCGGCGGTCCGATTGTCGTGCCCGGCTGCGAAGCGATTGTCCTCAGCCCGATCAGCGCTCATGCGCTGACGGCGCGTCCGATGATTATTCCGTCGTCGTGCCGTATACAACTGAAGACGCGCTCGACCGACGGCGTTGCGATGGTGATGACCGACGGCGTCGTGATCGCCGAAAACCTTCGCAATCTGACGCTTCATATCGAAAAATCGCAGCAATACGTGAAACTTGTGAAAGGCATCGGACCGTCGTATTATACTATGTTGCGAGAAAAACTGAATTGGGCGACTGATGCCCGCAAATCGAAAAAAACGTCATCCGATGTATGATTCCGGAGCGCATATGAAAACCACCAGTCTTCTGATCGTCGCGATTGCCGTACTGTTCGGCGCCGTTCTTCAATTGTCTCCCGCCTACGCACAACAGGAAACGCAGGGCGATTCCAAAGTGCTTACCGGTCCCATCCGGATCGATCAACTATTCGATCTCGAGGGCTGGTTCGGTCCCGATTTCATCGGGTACGCACCCGACAGGGGCTATACTGCGCTGCTGAAGGAATATCTTCAGGGATTGAAGATCCTCTGTTTCATGGGGACCTGGTGCGACGATTCGAAGATTCAAGTGCCGCGAATGCTGAAGGTTCTTCAGCAGGGAAGCGTGGACCCGGCGTTGTTTGAGATGATCGGAGTCGACCGCAGCAAGAAGAGTCCCGGCGGTGAAACCGCGCCCTTCGGCATCGAGAAAGTACCGACGTTCATTGTGCTCAAGGACGGTAAGGAAGTGGGCCGTATTGTCGAAGCGCCACTTGCATCGCTCGAAAAGGATCTCGTCGGACTTGCCCGCAAAGCCTATCCCGATAAGTACCCCGTTCCCCCCGAACCAAAACCGGAAACGCATGAAGACGGCTCCGACGGCTCCGGCGTCGTCGCGCCTCCGAAAACGAAATAAGCTGTGCCTTGGGTGCGCCCGGCACAATTCCGTACCTTGTGTTTCAGGCATTTAGGCTGTATCTTTAGCCATTCTATGCGGTGGAACGCTCATTCCACTCGCCGATAGAACACGACGGACGGAAATCGCATGCGCTTCGGGCGGCCGCTTCCGTGCGTTTCACCAGCGGGATCTGTCCCGAATCCATCAAACCAGGTAGCTGATGCGCTTTTTCCGTACGTCCCGGATGAATATTGCCGAAACCGCCATTGTGCGGATTTCGCCGTTCCGCTTCTGCCTGACTGTCCGCAGTTCCGCTCGAACATTCTTTTCACGATATATTAATTACTCACCATTGGCTCAAAAAGGAGTAGTGTATGGCTGATAGCAGCACGAACTCTGGGTACAAACACGTTCCGTTCGTTCCTCCTACTATGGAAATGGCGGAAATGACTGTTCGCGCCCTTCTCATTGGTCTCGTTATGTCGGTTGTTCTCGGAGCCGCGAACGCCTACCTGGGATTGAAAGCCGGTATGACCATCGCAGCGACCTACCCCGCGGCGGTGATCGGTATGGCTCTCCTGAAGCTCATGAAAGGCTCCATTCTCGAAGAAAACATCACCCGTACCGTCGGTTCCATCGGCGAATCCATCGCGGCGGGCGCCATTTTCACCATTCCGGCGTTCATGATCTCCGGCGTATGGACCGGCGATTTCATGACCGTTTCCCATTATCTGGAAGCGACGGCCATCATGCTCGTCGGCGGATTTATCGGCATTCTCTTCGTCACCATCCTTCGCCGCGTGATGGTGGAAGATCGCGATCTTCCGTTCCCCGAATCCGTCGCGGCGGCTGAAATTCACAAAGCCGGACGTTCGGGCGCAAGCGGGGCCAAGCACCTGTTCATCGCAATGGGCGTCGGTGCACTGGTTCAGTTCCTGAAACAGTTCTCCGTATTCGCCAGTTCGGGCGAAGCGTTTATCGCATTCCCGGCTAAAACCGTGAAGCTCGGCTCCATCGCAAACGTCAACGCCAGCGGCGGCGCCCTCATCTCGACTCCGGGCGTATCCCCGGCCTACATGGGCGTCGGTTACATTATCGGACCGCAGTTGGCGGCATTGAACTTCACCGGCGGCTTGCTCGCATGGGGATTGTTCGTTCCGCTTCTGTTGTACTTCCTGGGACCGCAGATCGCAGACGGCATTATTGCCGCAGGCGGCGACGCTGCCTCGGAAGGCACATGGATCAAGGCGTCCGTTCAGGTATGGAAAGATATCGTCCGTCCAATCGCTATCGGCGGTATGTTGATGAGCGCGGCGTTTACGCTCTATAGAATGCGCTCCAGCCTCATCGGCGGCATCAAGCGTGCCATTGCCGACATCAAGAAAGCGGCGGGCGGCTCGACGGCTGAAGACCGCACCGAAAAGGACCTCAATTTCAAGGTCGTATTTCTCGGTCTCATCGCGGCATCCATCGCAACATTCTTCATTTACCTGTATTTCAGCGGCGATTTTGTTGCAGCGTTGACGGCAACGGTCGTCATGGTTATCGCAGGCTTCTTTTTTGCGGCGGTTTCCGGATACCTCGTCGGACTTATCGGTTCCAGCAATAATCCCATCAGCGGTTTGACCATTTCCACGTTGATTGTGGCAGCCATTCTCATGGTTGCGCTCGGTGTAAAGGGCATGCCTGGTATTGCGGCGGTTCTCGGCGTGGCGGCGGTTATCTGCGTCGCGGCTGCTGTCGCCGGTGAAATGTTGCAGGACCTGAAAGTCGGTCACATTCTCGGCGGTACGCCGTGGAAAATGCAGGTCGGCGATTTCATGGGCGTGGTTGTATCCGCGGCAGTGATGTTCATCCCGTTGTGGATTCTCCACCAGGGCGATATCAGCGCAGGCGGCACGGGTCTCGGCGGCAAGCAGTACCCTGCTCCCCAGGCGTCCCTCATGGCAATCCTCGCCGGCGGCATCGTCGGCGGCGACATGGCATGGCCGCTGATCATCGTCGGTATTCTGATGGCGATCGGCTTCATCCTCGTGAAGGTAAAAAGTCCGATGCTCGTATGCGTGGGTATGTACCTTCCGCTCGAAACCTCGTTCGCGATTTTCATCGGCGGTCTGATCCGCGGTATCGCCGATAAAGTTGTGGCGAAGAAGAAATTCAACGAAGCACAGAGCGCCCGTGTGGAAAACGTCGGCGTGCTGATCGCGGCCGGTCTTATCGCCGGCGAAGCGTTGATCGGACTTCTCTTTGCTGCATTCGCGGTATTCGATATCCAGATTCCGGCGGTATTCGCGCAGTCGGGTTCCATGGTGCAGTTCCTTCCCAGTCTGCTCGTATTCCTCTTCATCGGCTGGTTGCTTGTGAAGATTCCGACATCGAATGCCGGAAATCCGAACGATCCCGCTCCGCCGAGAGCGATGTAATTCATCTATCATTGCTATTGGGGCACGGCTAGCCGTGCCCCATTGGTATATCACTTCAATCATTTCCCACCTATGGCGAAGAAAACCTCTCCCGATATCAATCTGTTCGACTGCATTCCCGAAACCCTGTTCACCTGGCAGGAAAACGACGAGCATCAGGTTGTCGTGAACATGCCGCGTTTCCACGTGGCATGGATGCAGAAATACCTTATCCCCAGCAGTAAAAGTCCGTACATCAAGATTACGCTCGACGAGTTCGGCTCGCATGCATGGAAACGAATCGACGGCATCATCACCGTCGCCGGCATTGCCGATGCGATGGTTGAAGAATTCGGCGAACAAGTCCAGCCTATCGAAGAACGCCTCCCCAATTTTCTCCGTCTGCTCAAACAACGTGGATTTCTGCGCTTCAAACTTCAAGACGGAACAATCCTGAAATAGAAGCATTCTCTCCCTGAATCATCGCTCAAATTCATCGCGATGATTCGTCTCTGTCGGTTGCAGGGTTTTCAACCCCAAGGTGACGCAGATAATCGCAAAACAGCGATTGTCGGCATCATACCGGAATTGTCACTGTACGGTTAACTCATTATAGCTTGCGTAAAGGTGAAGCCATCCTCCCCAGGCTGGGGAGGTGTCCGGCGGCAGCCGGACGGAGGGGCATGTTGTTCGCCTACCAATGATATGTTGGAGTTCATTTCCTTCTTCCAGAACGCAAAACTGCATCTCAATAATTGTGATCCCCCCGATGCGTCGCAGGAAATTGAAGCGACGCATCGACCCCCTTATTAAGGGGGTATCTCTTACCTGCATTTCTCTGTGTTTCGCGCAATCTACGCCCTGTACTTGAGAGAGTCAACCATACTTTGACGGTAGGCAGTACGAACCAGCCTCGTCTCCCGTTCTCGTTGGCAACAGTCAGTATAAATCGGTATCTTCATACTAGATGATACGACTGAGAACTCGCCGCAGAACGAACAAGCGCATAGAAATGAACGAAACAGCACATATAGGAACAGGTATAGGCGGATACGCATCGCTGCGATGGCGTATGGCGCTGATATTCCTCAGTTTGTGCTGCCTCATTACCGCGCCGTTGCCGTTTCAGCAGGAGACAATCCTGCGCGTGTACGGCGAATCGGTGCTCTCCCAGCAATCCTCTATCCCGGCGCAGAATACCGGTAGCGAAAGCCGCCGTAAAGGCGCCCCGACGGAAGCGAATGCCGTCGCACAGCGTCCGGTTCAGCGGCGGTTGCCCATAAGAATAAACCGCATTGCCGACCGCCCCAAACTTTGGGTCCGTGCAGCGACGCCATATCCCGTCCTTCCGGCCGAACACCCCGATATATCTCCCCGCGCTCCTCCAGCCGTGTGCTGAATTCCGAATAATACACATACGTACATATTATACCCTGGAGGAAATCATGTCTGAAGAATCCCAAAAGCCGGGGAAGCTGCCGCTTCCTCTGCTGGTGATGCTTAGTTCGCTGGTAATCGGCATGGTGGTCATTGCGCTGAAGTTTTTCAGCGTATTCTGATTCAACCGCAGTCCGGAATCAGCCGGCTTCATATTCATTCAACGCCCGGATACCGACGTGTCCGGGCGTTTGTAATTTCCAGGTAGCTATTCCACACAAAAATGAGATATACGTAATCCTCCTCACCCCTGCGAAAGCAGGGGTCTCTGTCCGCCGTGGCGGACTGCCGACCGTCTTCGATCGGCATAAATGGATGAAATTGGTAAATAGATAAAAATCTACGACCCGTCCGTTTGGCGGGAAGGATGTCAGCGCTCGAGCGCGATCATATCGTCGAGGGATTCTGCCCGGCGAACGGTCCGGAAGACGCTGCCGATGAGGGCTGCCTCTGCGGCAAAGGGACGGCTGTTGTAGCGCGAGCTCATCGCCGCGCCGTACGCTCCCGCAGACGCAATAGCGAGGTATTCGCCCGGCCGCACTTCTTCGATGCTCCGTTGCGTTGCGAACGTATCCCCCGACTCGCAGACGGGTCCGACGATATCGGCAGTAATGTCGGGGCGTTCGGGATGCCTGTGCACGGGGATGATTTCGTGATGCGCCTGGTACAGCGCCGGACGGAGAAGGTCGTTCATACCCGCATCGGTGATGACGAAGGTCTTCCCCGCATTGGTTTTTACATATTCGACGCGTGTCAGCAGAATGCCCGCGTTCGCCGTCAGAAATCTGCCCGGTTCGCTGAGAAGCGTTACGTCCCAGTCGAGTTGCCGCAGCGCGCCGGCAGTGCGCCTTGCGAGGTCGCCGAGCGGAAAGGCAGTCGTGGAGGCGTCGTAGGCAACGCCCATCCCCCCGCCGAAATCGATATACGACACCGCGATTCCATGCTCGCTCCTAAGGCGCAAAGCCACGTCTGTCAGCACCTGCATACCTTCTTCGTACGCGTCTATATCGAACAACTGCGAGCCGAGATGCATGCCGATACCAACGATACGGAGATGCTTCATTGCAGCGATGACCGGTATCGCCGCCTCCATTTCCGGCAGACCGATCCCGAATTTGTGTTCGCTCAGTCCCGTGGCAATATAGGGGTGCGTCTCGGCGTTGACGTCGGGATTGATACGCAGCAGGATGTCCGCTGTCTTGCCGCGCTCCACGGCCGCCGCATCGATGCGGGCGCATTCGTCGAGCGATTCGCAGTTGAACGCGAGGATACCCGCATCAAGCCCCGCGGAGATATCGGCAAGGGTTTTCCCGACGCCCGTCATGGTAATTGTATTTGGTGGCGCGCCGGCATGCAGCGCACGATGGAGTTCGCCGCGCGAGTTTACATCCAATCCGCAGCCTGCATGGGAGAGCAGGGCGAGCAGGTGAATGTTGGAATGCGCTTTCACGGCGAAACATGCCCGGTGATTGAGAGGTTCGAACGCTGATGCGTACGTTCGGTAGGTCTCGACCACCGCATCGTAGTTGTAGCAGTACAGCGGCGTCGAGTGACCGGCAAGAAGCTCGGCAACAGGCGCGGAACCGCAATACAGTTCGCCGTCCCGGTACTCGAAACCATCGAGGAAGGGCATACCGCCGCTGAGTGCCGGATTATTCGAAGACACCGGGCACACTGATGGTGGAGAAGAATTCTTCGTGAAGCTCCTGAACCGTGCGTTTGACGTCTTCCTCGTGGATGACGAAGGTGATGTTTGTCTCCGAACCTCCCTGGGAGATCATATCGATGGTAACGTCGCGGAGCCGCCCGAAGATACGCGCCGCGAGACCCCGTTCGCGTTTAATATTCTCACCGACGATGCAGACAATCGCACGGCGGTCCTGCACCGATACGCTGCCGTATTGTTCCAGCTCCGATACGAGCGACGCGAGATTGGGCGAATGTTCGATACTGAGCGAAACGCTCACCTCGCTCGTCGTCACCAGGTCTACCGATGTGCGGTGATCGTTGAAGATGTCGAAGATTTTCTTCATGAAGCCGTGGCTTCCGAGCATACGCGTCGAGGAGATGTTGAGCACCGTGATGCCCCGTTTATACGAAATGGACTTCACCGCGACGTCGGTCGGTTTGGCAGTGGCGGTAATCGACGTACCCTGCAATTTGGGACGTTTCGAGTTGAGGATGAGCACGGGGATATTATCCTCGATAGCGGGGAGGAGGGTGCTGGGGTGCAACACCTTCGCGCCGAAGTATGCCAGTTCGGACGCTTCCTGGAACGACATTTCGCGGACGCGCAATGCGTTTTTCACGATGTTCGGATCGGCGGTAAGGATGCCGTCGACATCGGTCCAGATCTCGATCAACTCCGCTTTCAGCACGGCGCCGACGATAGCGGCGGTATAGTCCGAGCCGCCGCGTCCGAGGGTTGTAGTAATGCCCTGGGCGTTGCTGGCGATGAATCCCTGCATGACGGGGATGTTGCCTTTACGGAGCATCGGTACGATGTGATGCTGGCAGCGTGTTTTTGTTTCAGCGAAGTCGGGATCGGCTTTTCCGAACGTGCTGTTGGTGACGATGCATTTGCGCGAATCGGTGAGGACCGATTTCAGACCCCGTTCCCTGAGCGCGGTAGCGACGATGGTGGACGACAGGCGTTCACCGTAGGAGAGGACGAAGTCCAGCACTCTCGGCGAGAGGTCGCCGGTGATGCTGATTCCGTAGAGGACGTGTTCCAGTTCCTCGCGGTAGGTAGTGAACTCGCGGAGAAGGGTGTCCTGGTCGCGTAGATTGTCGAGCAGCTCCTGAATGAGGTTGTAATGCCGTTCGAAGATGACGTCGCGAAGGCGCTGTTGCGCTTCGTGTTCCTTGCCGGCGGCGGCGAGTTCGGCGCAGAGAAGAAGCGCGTTGGTTATCCCCGCGCACGCCGAGAGAACGACGACCGGTTGTAGTTGTTTCCGGGATTGAACGATTTCGCAGACATTTCGTATCGCGGCGGCGTCCTGAACGGAAGTACCGCCGAATTTCATTATAACCATTTTTCCATGGAAAGAATTTCAGATAAAGGAATCCTATTAGTGGAAATTTTCACGATATCCTGTTATATTTGGAATCGATTGCGGAGTATCACGAGACGGAGTATGGTTCCGATGTTTCCGCCCGGAAAACTACGAACAATTCGCTCGCGAAGAA
This sequence comes from uncultured Ectothiorhodospiraceae bacterium, assembly GCA_964408855.1. Lineage (GTDB taxonomy): Bacteria > Bacteroidota > Ignavibacteria > SZUA-365 > CAYPBB01. The sequence goes on along the minus strand of CAYPBB010000019.1, from coordinate 18,948 downwards.
AATACGGAATTCTTTTCCAACCGGGTTCCAAAACCGCGTGAAAAGAATTTCTCAGCTTGGCGCCTGCCGCCCGACGATGAACGCAAGTTCATGAGTCTTTTCGATTTACTCCGGCTGATTGCGTTTCTCAGATTCGTTTCATAATAGAGAAAGAAGTACATCTGTGGCTACCAAAACCTTTCCCGGCGGAGTCCATCCTCCGGAAGAAAAAGAACTGACAGAGCGCCTTCCGTTCGAAACCATGCCTTCCCCGTCCGTCATTATTCTCCCTCTTTCGCAGCATATCGGCAAGGCTTCGACGCCGCGCGTGAAGAAGGGCGAGGATATTCAGGCAGGAGCGTTGGTTGCCGAAGCCGAAGGATTTGTCTCTGCTCCGGTTCACAGCCCTGTGGCTGGAAAAGTGAAAAGCATTTCGCGGGAAGCGAATTCAGGCGGTTTCCCGAAAGATGCAGTCGTCATCATCCCCGACGGTCAGAGCGAAGTACTCCGTTTTCCTCCACTTGATCCGTCGACTGTTACATCGGACGATATCCGCAAACGTGTGGCGGAAGCGGGTATTGTCGGACAGGGCGGAGCCGCGTTTCCGACGTCGGTGAAGCTTGCTCCTCCGAAAGACAAGACCATCGAAGCCGTCATTATCAACGGTTGTGAGTGCGAACCCTACCTCACTCGCGACTACCGGTTTATGGTCGAGCAACCCGACGCGCTTATTTCCGGGCTTAAGCTCATTATGAAAGCGCTTAGCGTTGCGAAAGGCTATATCGGCATTGAAGACAACAAGCCGGAAGCGATTAGAATTCTCACCGAAAAAACGACATCTGAAAGCGGCGTGGAAGTCGTCTCGCTCAAAACGAAGTATCCCCAGGGCGCCGAAAAAATGCTTATCAAGGCGGTCAACGGACGCGAAGTGCCGCCGGGAAAGCTTCCTCTCGACGTGGGCGTCGTTATACAGAATATCGGCACCGCCATCGCAATTCACGATGCGGTCGTGAATGGGCTCCCGCAGACGACAGCGGCACTGACGGTATCGGGCAAGGGAATCAGGAATCCCAAGAACCTGATTGTTCACGTCGGAACGCCGATCAATGAAGTTCTGGAATTTTGCGGCGGTGTGACCGAAGACGCTGCCAAGGTAGTGGTCGGAGGACCGATGATGGGCGTCGCGCAGTACGATCTTACCGCGCCTATCATGAAAGCAACATCCGGAATCGTCGTTCTGACGAAGAACGAGATGAAAGCGCAGGAGGAAACTCCGTGCCTTCGTTGCGGTAAGTGTATCGATGCTTGTCCGCTCCATCTCGTGCCGACGAAATTGGCGAGATATTCCCAACTCGGCAGAATGGAAGACGCGGAAGCGTTGGGCATTACCGTATGCATGGAATGCGGAACATGCGCGTTCACGTGCCCGGCGAACATCCCGCTTGTGCAGTGGTTACGGCTCGGCAAGCAGGAGGTCATGAAGATGCAGCGCGAACGTCAGTCGAAGGGGAATTAACCTCCGGTCAGCCGTTATCGCCCCGCATTGCGCCGCCCGGTTCGGCGGGATTGCGGAGTTGCATTCAGTCGATATTGAAAATACAAGTGTTTCATACATCAAAGCGATCACGCACATGTCTACACTAGAGGTTAAAGAAGCGGCGACTCCGGTCGATCTACGGCTGGAAAGTTCGCCGCACTTACACTCGCGATGGACGACAAAGCAGATAATGTGGTTTGTCGTTGTTTCGCTTGTTCCGTGTATCATTGCTTCGGTTCTCTTTTTCGGCATCTATCAACTGGTCGTCATCGCCGTGGCGACGGCCGTCTGCCTCGGTACCGAAGCCGGAATTCAGGCGATCCGGAAGAAACCGGTTACCATCATGGATGGCAGCGCCGCCATCACCGGTCTTCTCCTCGGGCTTATCATCCCGCCGAATTTCAATCTCTTCTTCGTTACCATCGGTTCCATCGTCTCCATTGCGATCGGCAAACAGCTGTTCGGGGGACTCGGATACAATATTTTCAATCCGGCGCTGGTCGGCAGAGCATTCCTGCAGGCCGCCTTCCCGGTTCCAATGACTACCTGGGTGAAGCCGAATATGGCGATCGACGGAGTGACCAGCGCAACGCCGCTTTCGGCGATGAAGTTCGATAAAGTCTTTGCCGATACGGGTTCCATGTTCATTGGCAACATCGGCGGTTCCCTCGGCGAAACCTCCGCAATCGCGGTCTTGATCGGCGGAATATTTCTCATCGTTCTGGGGATCGCAAACTGGCGCATCCCGGTCTCGATGATCGTAGGCGCGGTTGTAATCGGCGGAGTGTTCTGGCTCATCGATCCGGCAACGTATCCCGCGCCCTGGTTTCATATTTTCGCTGGCGGTTTTATGTTCGGCGCCATGTTCATGGCAACCGACATGGTAACCTCGCCAATAACCGGCAAGGGTATGTGGATTTTCGGAATCGGCATCTCGCTTTTCACGATTATCATCCGGCTTTTTGGTGGGTTACCTGAAGGCGTGATGTATTCGATTCTGTTGATGAATGCCACGGTGCCGTTGATCAATCGTTACACTCGTCCCAGAATATTCGGGGAGGTGAAAGCATGAAAGGCATCCTTCATATTCTTGCCACGCTCACCATTATTGGCAGTATCGCCGGTTTGTCGCTGGCGCTCGTCGCTGGGTGGGCGAATCCTCTTATCGAGAAAAACCGCATTGCCGAAACGGAAAAGGCAGTGTATCTGGTGAATCCCAAAGCCAAATCGTACAAAAAAATCGACGATCCTGCGCTGGAAATTTACCAGGTATTCGACGAAGCGAACCAGCCGCTGGGTTATTCCATGATCTACAACGGCAACGGATTCCAGGGAAACATCCGCGTGATGATCGGCGTCGCACCGGATCTGAAGACGGTGAATTCCATCGAAGTACTCGAACAATCGGAAACCCCGGGGCTCGGCACGAAGGTGCTGGAAGAACCCTACAAAGGTCAGTACAAAGGTCTGGTTGTCGATCCAAGCGTCGTGATCGTAAAAGGTGTGCCCGCATCCGCTCCCGGCGAGGTGCAGGCGGTAACCGGCGCTACTATTTCTTCAAGAGCAGTTGCGGCGATTGTTACCGCCGGACTCGAGCAACTGCGTAAAAAGTTCGGAGGTGCGCAATGAGCCAGGGTCCAAGCTATTCGAAAGAATTCTTCAAAGGATTCTGGGAGCAGAATCCCGTGTTGCGCCAGATTCTCGGCACTTGTCCTACACTTGCGGTAACTGTTTCAATGATGAACGGTATCGCGATGGCGCTTGCAACGACATTCGTGCTTGTCTTTTCGAGCATCTTTATTTCGCTTGTACGTAAGCTCATCCCCGGTCAGGTGCGGATCGCCGCATATATCGTCATTATCGCAACCTTCGTTACGATAGCCGACCTGGTGATGAAGGCGCAATTTCCCGATCTCAGCAAGGCGCTCGGTCCATTCATTCCGCTCATCGTTGTGAACTGCATCATTCTCGGCCGCGCCGAAGCGTTCGCGTCGAAGAACGGCGTGTTCCGTTCCATTCTCGATGCGCTCGGCATGGGTGTCGGATTCCTGATTGCGCTGATGCTCATCAGCTCGACGCGTGAAATTCTCGGCTCGCGGATGCTGTTCGGATTCCAGGTGCTTCCGGATTCGTTCGAACCATGGATCGTCATGATCCTCCCGGCTGGAGCATTTTTCTGCTACGGTCTCGTCGTCGCCGCCGGCAACCTGCTTAAAATCAGGAAAACGAATTCCGAACGGCAGGAAAACATCAAACGCATTTTCAAGGTTACCCGTCCGGCAGTGGCGGAAGGACAGGAGGGCTAAGCATGGAACTCTTCATTATTTTCCTATCCGCAGCCATCGTAAACAACTTCGTTCTTGTTTACTTTCTCGGTATCTGCCCGTTCATCGGCGTATCGAACAAGATGAGTTCTGCGGTGCCGATGGGGCTGGCCGTTACCTTTGTTCTCGTACTGACGGCAGTTGTGAGCTGGTTGGTATGGCACATGGTGTTAATACCGTATCACCTCGAATTCCTTCAAATCCCGTCGTTTATCCTGACGATTGCCGCTCTGGTGCAGTTTGTCGAGATGTTTATCAAGAAAGTGAGCCGTCCGCTGTATAACTCGCTCGGCATATTTCTGCCGTTGATAACGACCAACTGTGCAGTGCTAGGTTTGGCGCTTTTTGCCTCGATGCGCGAATACACATTTCTTGAAAGCATCGTATTCGCCGTCGGCGCCGGCGCCGGCTTCACCATCGCGATTGCGCTTATGGCAGGCATCCGCGAGGAACTCGAACTCGCCGATATCCCGAAACCGCTGCTCGGTGTGCCTATCACGCTGATTGTCGCAGGCATTCTTGCGATGGCGTTTATGGGTTTTGCAGGGTTGATATAATAACATATTAAAGATGACAATTGTCTTTAATGTGATGGTTTAGTACATTCGAATGTATCACAAGCACACGAAGTCTCGTTGAGAGGATATTGATATGGACCTTTCTTTAATCATCGCACTTTCCACCATGGGCGGTTTAGGCTTCTTCTTCGCCGGTGCGTTGGCGCTTGCCGACCGCAAACTCCGGGTCGAGGAAGATCCCCGGGTGGTAGCAATAAACGAAGCGCTTCCCGGCGCAAACTGCGGCGCCTGCGGGAAAGCGGGATGTTACGATTTTGCCGTGAAGGCCGTCGATGGGCAGGTTTCCATCACGGGATGCCCGGTCGGAGGCGCGGAAACTGCGCAGAAAATTGCGTCGATTCTGGGCGTTGAAGCCGGAGATACCGTCCGAATGGTTGCCCGCGTTCTCTGCCGCGGCGGCAATGTCGAGGCGGCGAAGAAAGGCGTCGAATACAAAGGCGCATACAGTTGCGCGGCGACCGCGCTGGTTTCCGGCGGCGACAAGCAGTGTCTTTATGGCTGTATCGGCGGCGGAGACTGCGTGAACGCCTGCCAGTTCGACGCTATGTTCATGGACGAAAACGGCATGCCGCACATCATCGACGAATTGTGCAAAGGCTGCGGCGCATGCGTTACCGCCTGTCCGCGCAATGTCATTGAAATGCACCCCGAAAACCGCGAATTGTTTGTGTTCTGCAAGAACCACGACGATCCGAAAACGGCGAAGAAGGTGTGCGTGGTTGCGTGCCTTGGCTGCGGTATTTGCTCCCGCAAATCCGACGGCAGCGTGGTGATGGAAGACAACCTCGCCATCATCGACTACGAGCGCCTTGATCTCGAAAAAGTGCCGCTCGAAAAATGTACGACCGGCGCAATCGGCTTCCTGCATCCGGAACGGCATCAGAACCTGAATTAGCTTCGATGGGCGCTCATATGTCACATAGCTCTTCGCATGGAGAGCAATTCGTCGAGGAAGGAATTGTCGCATCCACCGAATCAGGAAAGGCGTATGTGATTATCCCGCAAAAGGACGAGTGCGAGGAATGCACGGCGAAAATCTTCTGCAAATCCGATCTTGAACGCAGTAAGGAACGCACATTGCTTGTACGCGATCCGTTCGGAGTCCATCCGGGCGACAGGGTGCGGATTATGGTGAAAGGCAGCGTGGTGATGACGGCCAGCATGCTGATGTACGGCGTTCCGTTGTTGCTGTTTCTCGCGGCGCTGTTTCTCGGCATGAAGGTTTTCAATCAATCGCCCTCTCCGGAACTGTATTCGTTCGCGCTGGCAACAGCGTTGCTCCTATGCTATTTCGCGGGCTTCTTCTTTTATGGAAAAAAATACGCAGGCGAGCGGGCGCTTCCGGAAATCGTGCAGTACACGATGCACGGCTGATAGAATCCGTCTTTGATTGTTCAGGGCGCAGTCTTTACCGCATTCGCGGCGAAGGGTGCGCCCTGAAATATTACATTCGTTGCTTTTCTGGTATTTGGAGGAAACCGGAAGGAACAAGAAGGAGCGCATTTCTGCGCTCCTTCTGCTGGATTTCCTATTTTTCCGCTTCGGCGGCCAGCCGGGCGGCTTCGCTGTGCTTGGTAATGGTATCGAGTCCGTGACTATTGGGACCCATCTCGTTGCGGCGGAGCAGTATTGCCAGCAGCAATCCGACGAACGCCATACCGGTGAATATCCACAATCCGAGATGGTAACCGCCCGGATTCTCGGCGCTGGCGCCCGACGTATCGTTCGCCCAGCCGATGAGGAAGTTGAATCCCGTCAATCCGATGTTCTGGATCATCGTCATCAGGCCGTATGCGGTGCCCAGTTTGGATTCCTCTCGTACGATATACGCGACCGAGGGCCACATCACCGCCGGGATCATCGAGAAGGCGATTCCCATCATCGCCATCGGAACATAGAGCGTAACATCCGTGTAACCGATGATCAGGTAGACGGGCAGCAGCAGTATTGTCCCTGCAATCATGAAGAGGGATCGTTTTCCGATAAAATCAGCCAACAGCCCAAACAACGGCGTGCAGATCATCGCAAACAGCGTGAGCATACTGGAAAGGAATCCGGCGTTCTCACGCGTTGCGCCGTGTACTTCCTGGAACAATTTAATGGCGAATGTCTGGAACGGGAAGATGCCGGAGTAGAACGTAAGGCAAAGAAGAACCACAAACCAGTAGGAGGTTCCGAACTTGAAGATATCCTTCAGGTTTACCTTATCCGTATCGCCGGCTTTCCCCAGATTGTACAGCATCTCTGCGTGCTTATCCTGGTAGAAATAGATTAACGCCGCGAACACGCACAAGACGCCGAATCCGACGGCAAGCAGCAGCGGCAGTTGCCACGAATCGTACAGCGGCTTCGCCCAGGTCGGAGAATTCAGCGCGGCGAACGATCCTAAACGCGCCAGTGTGAGATTTAGTCCGAATGCGAAGCTCAGCTCCTTGCCCTTGAACCAGCGGGCGAGGGTGGTAGTGACTGCTACAATCTGCGACTCGGCTCCAAGACCGAAGATCAATCTTCCCGACGCCATGACATAGAAATTACTCGTGGCGGCTGTAATGATCGCGCCCAGAAGGCAAAGGATGGAGAAAATGGCGATGGATTTCCGGACGCCGATGCGGTCGATGATGAGTCCGCCAATCAGCACCATGATGATGTTCGGCGTACTGTAGATTCCCTGCAATGTTCCCAGATCGGAATCGCTGAAATTGAGCTGCGCCTTCAGAATATCGGCGAGGGGACTGATACAATCGTACAGGTAGTAATTGCCTGCCATCGCCAGGCTGATGACGAAGAGTACGAGCCACCGGTATACGAACGGCGGCGCGGGGCGGTTGTCTACCGCGGTGAGTTCTGCTGTCATGGTTTGTCTGATAAAAGTGAAACAGACTCGTACGAATCGGAACCAATATACGAAATGCCGGGAGATTCGCGCAGAACGCGGTTATTGCCTGCGAAGCACGATAATTGTAATATCGTCCGACTGTGCCGCGCCGTGCGTGAACGACATCAGCTCTTCGCGGATGGTGGTCAGGCATTTCCGCGCAGAAGGATACGCCGTACGGGTAAGGATTTTCCGGACTCGTTCTTCGCTGAATTCTTCGTTTTCGTACGACATCGCCTCGCTGAATCCGTCGGTGTACAGCACAAGCAGATCTTCTTCGAGCAGCGTGACTGAACCGGTGTCGTACGGCGGCGTACTGGGGAGCGCGCCGAGGATGATACCGCCTTCGCCGAGTTCTTCGTAGGCGCCGCCTCTGTGTACCAGGATTGGCGGATTATGTCCGGCATTGACGTACGTGAATACGTGCGTTCGCCTGTCGAGTATTCCCCAGAAGAACGTAATGAACTTATCCGCGCTGGTGTTATCGTAAATCAGTTTGTTCAGGCGAGTCGTTGCTTCGGAGAGCGTGATATCGAGCGGCGAAAGCGTGCGCAGCCCTGCCTGGACGTTCGCCATCAGAAGCGATGCTGGTATTCCTTTTCCCGAGACGTCGGCGATGGCAATGAGCGTACGGTCGGGATCGAGAGGGACGACATCGTAGTAGTCGCCGCCGACCTGCTGCGACGGCGTGTTCTCCGCGCAGAGTTCGTACCCCGCGATTTCGGGGAGCGCCGATGGAAGAAGATCCTGCTGAATGATGCGCGCTACCTGAAGTTGCTCGTCGAGGCGTTGTTTTTCGAACATCTCGCGCAGCATATGCGCGTTTTCAAGCGCCACGATGGTTCTGTTCGCCAGCGCGATGAGGAATTCCACCTCCGGGGGCTGGTAGCCTTCGATTCCCATCCGGTGTCCCAGACAAAGAATGCCTCGCGTTTCGTTTTGCGATACCATCGGAATGACCAGTTCGATTCCCATCTTGCCTGTCCATTCGAGGACATAACCGGCAAGACGGGCGCCGTTCGTCAGGATTGCCGGATCTTCCGTCGCGAACAGTGCGCCGATTGCAGTTTCGTTATGTTCGTAGCCCGGCAATTTGATAGCGGCAATCTCGAAGCTATTTCCCGCTCGCGTTATCACGGCGTACCGGAGAATCTTCATCTGTCCCATGAGGGCATACCCCAGCAAGCGGAGGATACTGCGTTCTTCGAAGCTGGAATTCATTTCGCGGCTTATTTCGTAAAGGGTCTGCTGTTCCTGGATCCGCTCGTCGAGTTTTCTGTTGGCCGCCCGAAGCGCTTCGATAAGCATTGCATTTTTGACCGCCGTTGCGGCAATCGCGGCGATGGATTCCAACAGCGTGATTTCCCGTTCGTTGAACGATTTTCCGTTAAACCTCGATCCGAAGCAGAGCACTCCGACGATCGATCCATCGAGGATCATCGGAACAATGGATGTGAGGTGCAACGAAAGGCAAAATGCTTCGAACGATTCAGGAGCCGGGCCGGTCTCCCCGGGAGAGACGTTCAGTTCAACGAACGAATCTCCCAATTGCGGAAGTTCGAACTCGGGAACGCCGCCCTCGTACCGGATACCCTTCCACGTTCGGGGATACAGTTTGCCGGCATCGTTGCGGAGAAAGACGCATGCTTTCGTCAGAACCAGCTTTCCCATGGATGAAAGCATCACATTGCCGAGGATGAAATCGAGATCCTGCGACCCGTTGAGGATTTTGCTGAGTTCGAGAAGCGCTGCAGAATCGGACACGGCTTCGCGGTATGATGTTGAATCGGAGTTCATACGAATTCTGGCTGTGATGCTTCGAAAGTACGGATTTGGAAGGTTGCAAGCGAGAGGACAAGAAGCGGTGCGAGGAGCGGCTAGACTGCCCGGGCGCGGTACTTTACCAGCCGGAGCGAATTTTCGGCGCTGTTGTTGTTGCCATACTCCACCTCGTCCATAATCTTCTTCATAAGAAAAACGCCCAGTCCGCCGCGTCTCAGATTCTTGAAGTACTCCTTCATATCCGGGGCTACGTACTTGGAGGAGTCGAACGCCTTCCCTGCGTCGGTAATACTGATGATGAATTTATCCTGAGATTTCCCTGATTTTCCGTCGATTTCGATTTTAATCCATCCGTCGGGGCGGTTTGCGTAAGCGTGTTTGATGATGTTCGTACAGGCTTCGTCGACGGCGATTTCAATTTTCATGACGTCGTCGTCGTTGAAACCGAAATCGCGGGCGGCCGTGCTGACGAATTTGCGTACGTCGGCCAGAACATCGGTGCGGCTTTCGATTTGGAGGTTTCGCGATATGTTCTTCAACTGTTTCACGTCGGGTACGATACCATCGCTTACCGGGTTTTACGATTGTTTTTCCGAATTGTTCTGAAATTGCGCGACGGCTTCGTCCTCGCTATTGAAAATTTCGTACAACATCGGAAAACCGAGGAGGTCGAACACATTGAACACCCTGGGCGACATATTGCTGAGTTTTATATCGCCCTCGTTGACCCGGATTTCTTCGATGAACTGCATTAAGACGCCCAATCCAGCGCTACTGATATAATTCAGATGCTGGAAGTTGACGACAATGTTGAACTGCCGGTCGTCGATGTTCCGTTGAAATGCCTGTTCAAGTTGCGGGGCGGTGTGTGCGTCTAAGTACCCTTTCACATCGAGTACTGCGATGTCGTCACGTTTCCGTACAGACACCTCGAACTCATTCATAGTATTACTCCAAAGAAATGCATCATAATTCTTTCGTCATGTTCCAGTGGCGCTACCGGTGCAGTGTCTTCCCGTTCCATCGGAGAACGAGAACCGTCATGTCGTCTTCGGCTTCCATCGTGTCGCGGAATTGTTTCACATCGCTGACGATTGCCGAAACAATTTCATCGGTGCGAAACGGTTTGTAGCGCTCGACAATCGACGCAAGCCGTTCCTGGTCGTATTCTTCGCCCGCCGCATTTTTCGCCTCCGTGATACCGTCGGTATAGAGAACGATAAGGTCGTCGGGATGAAGCTGCAGGCGTGTTTCTTCAAGAGATTCGGCAAAAGGGCTGGTGTTGTTCAAACCGAGACCCATGCCGCGGGGCTTGATGAAGCGCGATTCGGCGCCGGAAATATGCAGAAGCGGGCAATGCCCCGCACGCGAAAATACAAGCGAACCGCTTGTCGTATCAAGCAAACCGTACAGCAGGCTGACGAAGAATTTTTTGTCGGTATTGCGGCACAAGGTCGAGTTCATTCGCCGCAATAAATCGCCCGGTTGATGAATATACGTCCCGAGCGACTGAAATATACCTTTGACTTGCGCCATATACAACGCCGCGGATGCGCCTTTACCTGACACATCGCCGACGACGACGCCGATGGAGCCGTTCTCAAGAGGGAGAATATCGTAGTAATCGCCCCCAACCTCGTATGCCGGTACGGATACGGCGGCAATTTCGTATGCTTCCGATTTCGGGAGGTTGCCCGGCAACAGCTTGCGCTGCATCTGCTGCGCCACAAGCAGTTCCTGTTCCATGCGCTGCTTTTCGATAGACTGTTCGATGAGTTTCGAGTTTTCCAGAGCGATGGAAACCATATCGGCGAACGCCGAGAGCCCGTTCAGGACGTCGCTGTCGAACTCGTACGCATTCCGTTTCGCGATGCACAACAGGCCGATCATGCCTTTGTGGCTCTGCAGAGGAATCAGCACGATGGAGCCGAATACTTCGGAAAGCGCTTCGCGCGCGGCAAGGCGTTTATCGCTTCTAACATCGCTGACAATCAGCGGTTTACCCGTCTTCAGCGGAAGATACTGCAGTACGTTGCCATCGTCGAGCTTCAGCAGGTTGATATCCGATTCCGTGATATTCTGCAGCGACGCCTGAATAATCGATGTTTTAAACGATTCCTCGTCAACGGGGGAGCGGTCGAGCAATTCGATCCAGCCGAAATCGCCTTCGCACATCTCAACGGCGAGCTGGGTCGATGTTGCGGTCAGTTCGTCGTAATCCAATACCTGCGTCATCAAGCGGCCCATGTTCTGCAGCGAAGAGATTTCGACTTTCTTGCGGTCGAATTCCTTTGCCGTCGGTAGGTGAAGCAACGTGCTCACGAATCCGATCCCCATGTAAATGCCGCTGAAAATGCTGATGCCGTAAACAAACGCGTAGATGAAAGGACTGTAATAGGTAAGCGAACGCATGAAATAGCTGTCTATTCCCGATGCGAGCGAGAAAAACAGGAGGAAGATCATACCGGCGAATGTCAGCGCAAGGTTGGCGAGCTTTTCCTTTCTGGATAGATAAACAATCCAGGAAAACCGGAATGCGTTGACGATCATGAGGATGATGAGCAGCGCGTAGACGACCGTGTTGAATCCTTCGTCCGAGAACGCATTCAATCCGTTCGGCGAGGAAACGTATTCGATAACGGCATAAACGACGCCTACCAGCAGCAGCGTCTGGAAATTTCGTTTTGTCGTGCGCCTGCGCTTGATGAATACCAGTTGACCCAGCGATGTGAACGAAACGATCGCAAGGATGCAGGCGGCAATACTCAATATGGCGGAAAGGATGATGGCGCCCATCGAAGCGGGGACAACTTTATCCCCATCGAGCGTGAATCCCGGGGGCGAAAACAGCCTGACGACGCCGAACAATGCCACCAAAAGCGTTGTGGCAATCACCACGCGAAGCATCAGGTTGATAGGGTTTGCTTCCCGTTGTTTTTCGCGCTGGTACTTGTGAAGCGCGGCGAACGATCCGAATCCCACGAGAAGGAATGCGGAATGAATGATTCCCGCATCCGCAGACGCTACCCCCTGGATCGCGCTGATGCTCACCAGGTACACAAAGTCAACCAGCAAAGCGCCGAGTGTGACAAGTGCCAGTAATGTCCGTTGATATCTCATGAATGAGGAATTATGACTGCTCGCGTAACAACGGCATCCTTCCGATGCCAGGGTTTAAATGAATGTACCAATGTACGCAGTTCGATGGCTGATGCAATCTGTGTACGTAAAGAGGACAGTACAGTTGCATATCCATTGTACGAATTCCTGATACAGCAATTGCAGCCGGGAAAATCGGCATTCTGATTGAACCTGTCAAGGCATTTGTCTATTGATACCGTCCTCGCGTATATTCAGCAGCATCGAATCTCCGTCCCGGCTTGAGCGCATCCGCTCATTGTACCGCGCGGGACAGGAGAGTGCCGATTGTGAACTGTCGACGTACTCAGGAACGCGCATGAATATAGACTCTCTCCGGGAATACTGTCTCGGCAAAAAGGGAACGGCGGAAGACTTTCCGTTCGACGAAACGGTGCTTGCTATCAGGGTTGCAGGGAAAATGTTCGTTCTCGCGAACCTGGAAAACACGCCGCTGACAATCAATCTCAAATGCGATCCGGAAAAGGCGCTCGAGCTTCGCGACCGGTACGAAGCCGTAACGCCGGGCTATCACATGAACAAGCGGCATTGGAATACCGTCGTTTTGAATGGTACGGTTCCAGACCGCGAGGTCCGCGAGTGGATCGATCATTCCTACGAGCTTGTCGCCGCCGGATTGCCGCGCTCCGAACGCCAGCGGTTGCTCGGAGAATAGACCGGCCTGGAAAAAAAGCGGCGTCCGCTTTTGACGGACGCCGAGATAGCTGAGTTGCTGATGGTTGCAGTTATCAGGCTTCCGGTTGCATTTCCGTCGGTTCGGCAGCCGGAGTATCCGGATTAACAATATCGGCCTGCTCCGGCGCCGGCGTTTCGGTGGGCGTTGCATCCGTTACAGGGGCTGCATCCGCTACAGGCGTTGCATCCGTTACAGGGGCTGCATCTGCTACAGGCGTTGCATCCGTTGCAGGGGCTGCATCCGCTACAGGCGCTTCCGGTTCTGTCTTCAGCAGAAGCTTGCTTAAGCCGGAGATTTCGCCGAGAGTAAAGCCGGCATGCTCGTCCGTTGTCGCAGGCACTTTATACTTCGGTTGCGTATCTTCGCGGCGTCTGTCCTGATGCGGCTGTTCTTCGCGGGGAACGCCGCAAACCAGCGTCCGCTTATCAGGGTCGATTTCGATGACTTTCAATTCGATTGTATCGCCGAGTTTGTAGGTCGGTTCTTCCTGCTTGGGTTTGCGCTGTCCCATCCGGCCGCGCGGAACGAAGCAGTCTACATCATGATCGAGTTCGACGATCATGCCGGGTTCGAACAACCGCTTGATTCTGCCGTTGACTGTGCTGCCTACCGCGTACAGGTTCGCGATTTGCGGCCATGGATCGGGCAGGGCATCGCGGAGACTGAGGCTGATGCGGCGTTTTTTACGGTTGATATCCAGAATCTTGACGTCGACTTCCTGACCGACTGTCACGATTTCCGAAGGATGTTCCACACGCTTTGTCCACGACAGATCGGAGATGTGAATGAGTCCGGAGAAATCCTGATCCAGTTTTACATACGCGCCGAAATCGGTAAGGCTGCGGATGGTGCCTTTCACCACAGCGCCGAGCTGATAGCGGCCTTCGATAGCCGACCACGGCGATTCCGTGAATTCCTTCATGCTCAGCGAAACGCGGTCTTTTTCTTTATTGATATCGACAATACGGACCTTCACCATATCGTTTACGGCGAGCATATCGTTCGGTTTATCGACATGCGCCTTACTCATACGGGAAATGTGAATCAAACCATCGATTCCGCCGCCGAGGTTGACGAATGCGCCATAATCGGTGAGGGATGTGATGGTACCCTCGACGACATCGCCGACCTTCAGTTCGGAGTATCGTTGTTCCTTCATGGCTTTCTTGCGGCTGCCGACGAACCGGCGTTTTTCGAAGCCCGAAAGCTCGATCACCATGATCTCCATTTCCTGACCTTTATGAACGTCGATTTCCGTTTGTGGGACGTTCTTTTCGGCGGAGAACTGGGATTTTGGCACAAACCCTTCGATGCCCTTGAAGCTGACGATGGCGCCGCCGCTGATGGAGCGTTCGCAAAGCACTTTCAGGATCGTGTTATCTTCCAGCGCTTTGGTGAGTTCGTTCCAGATAGGTTGCGCTTCCTCGTCGGACATCTTCGGCTGTTTGTGGGCTTCTTCTGTCTTCGCCGCCTGTTCGTCCTGAGCGGCAGCTTCAGGCGTTTCTGCTGCCGGAGACGGCGTCTCCGCGGGTTGCTCCGATGGGAGAGCGGCAGGTTCCGCACTTTCTGTGACGGGAGCTGTTTCAGCAACGGCAGGCGCAGTCACCGCTTCCGTCGCCGGTACGACCTCCTCGGCGTTCGTTGGTTCCTGAATTGAAGATGGTGTTTCTTCCGCTTGGGAAAGAATAGCTGCATCGTCGGCATTCGGCTCTACGGCGCCCTGCTCGAGATTGTCCTGGTTCTGCAAATCGCTCGTCATGAAGGTTTCCAATTAAATACAACATCAGGCACGATAGTGCCACCGTCTATACGGAATTTCCGTGTGTTGGTCTGGTTTGGCGTCCTATCTGTTTTGCTACGAATATTATTCTGCAAAAACATTGAAACACAAGTTACACATTTAGCCTTGAAATGGCAACAAATCATGTCACCGCCGCAAATGAATTTTTTGTGAAATCGCCCATGGCGGTAACGTTATCCGCCGCCGCCGCCGCGGTTACCGGAGCGAATCTTCCAACGCCGTGGCGAGACTGGTTTTCGAATCGCGGTATTTCACGATCACCGGGGTGTATAAATGGATTCCAAGATCGGCGGCAAATGCTCCTTTCGCAGGACGGCTTCCCTGCACCACCACGGCGTTTTCGGGTATCACAAGCGGCGAGGTTTCCGTTTTCCGGTGGACCGTTTCCCGAACGATATCGTATACCGGCGTCGACGCGTTCAGGATCACCCCTGTGCCGATGACCGCGCCCTGCCCGACAATCGTGCCTTCGTAAATGCCGCTGTTTCCGCCGATCATAACGTCGTCTTCGATGACGACAGGGACGGCGCCAACGGGTTCAAGCACGCCGCCGATCTGTACCGCCGCGCTTACATGAACCCGCTTGCCGATCTGCGCGCACGAGCCGACGAGCGCGTGACTATCGATCAGCGTCCCTTCGTCGACATACGCGCCGATATTGATATAGGCGGGAGGCATGACAATAACGCCCGGAGCGACGAACGCCCCTCTTCGCACCGACGAGCCTCCTGGGACGATCCGGCGCTCGCTCGCCGCATCGAACCGCTGCACCGGAAGTGTATCCTTATCCGTGAACATCAAGGCTGATCCGCCTTCGCCGGCCGGATAGTCGATGAGGACGCCGGCTTTGAAAGCCCAGAGAATAATGGACTTAACGCGCGTATCGACTGACCATCCGGTTTCATGCTTGTGCGCCGCGCGTAATTCGCCGCGCTCGAGCGATTCCCAAACAGGGTGCAACTGCGAAAATGCCTTTCCGCGCATTGTTTCAGGAGCTATATTTAAGAGCGAATCGATGTATTCAGCGATTTCCGTCATCGTTTTGTACCTTGGATCAAAGTGAATGTCTTCTGCGTCTGTAAATGTATGAAATTGTCGAATTGAAACCTTTTACTGCCGATTCATGGTATACTGAAAGAGCGTGCATGGCTTGCACCAGGACTCGGAAGACAACGTTTCTCACAAGAAAGTATTTGATATGAAACATTTTTCCTTTTTACGTATGCTGTTTCCGGCGTTGGTTCTATTCGCCGCCGGTTTTTCCGCGTTCGCGGATTCGCAAATTACCTGGGATGAAGAACCGCAGTTCCGCGTCGATATCGACGGGAAACTGGATGTCAGCGCAAAGATCTACCGTCCTTCCGGCAACAAACCCTATTTGCTTCTCAAGAGCGAGAAGTTCAAATCTATCCTGCTTATCAATCTCTCCGATAAATCGGTCTCAGAGGTCACCGAGAGCATCCCAGCCAGAGACGAGTATGCGCTCGAGTCGAAGTCGGTGCCCAAATCGAAGCCTGCCGGAAGCTATTCCGTGAAATCGGGTGTGACGGCATTCAAGTATCGCGGCAAGATCGTCAACATCAAGGTGAAGGAAACTCTTGTCGGTCTGGTGACGGAGGCGATCATATTGGCGCACAGCCCGGAATACGCAGTTCTCCGCGACAGATACAAAACGAACGCCAAGAATATCGCGACCATTAAAAAGTATTCGAAGCCCGTCGAAGTGGTGGTGATGTTCGCAACCTGGTGTTCGACATGCAAACAGGCGTTGCCGAAGTTCATGAAAGTGATGAGAACGGCGCAGAACAAGAATTTTACAATCAAATATATCGGCATTGCGATGGGCGGAAACGAACCGCGCGAAGAGCTCGACAAATACGGTCACGACTACCCCGCATTCATTTTCTATTCCAACGGGAAAGAAATAGGACGCATCATCGGCGATACGCCCGGCGCATTCGAACGCAGCGTCGCCGATTTGCTCATCAGAGGAAAATAATAGCATCATGGAACAGAAGAACAGCACCTTATACGTCATTGCGAGGATCATTCAATTCATCATCGCCGGCGTATTTATCGTTGCGGCGCTTTCCAAAGCGCTCGATCCGCCTGCGTTTGTCGATCAGATTGCGGCTTACGGCATCTTTCCGCAACTGGCGCCCTTCGGAGCCTGGTTTTTCATTGTCTTCGAATGCATCCTTGCCGGGATGCTTCTCGTAAATCTGTATCCCAGAATAGGCCAGACGGCATCGGCTGGATTACTGTTGATGTTTTCCGGCGTCACCGCGTATGCGGTGTTCACGGGAGCGCTTTCCAATTGCGGATGTTTCGGGAATATCATGCCCCGCACTCCGGAACAGACTCTCGTCGAAGACCTGATCATGGTTGCGGCGCTTGTTTTTTCGACTGCCGTTACCTGGAAGCGGAAGACTTCCGCCGGCATTCCGAAGTATATTTTTACCGGGGCGCTTGGTGTGGCAGGTGCGCTTGTCGGGGTGTTTCATCTTTCGATACCCGCCGACGACCTGGCAACGCAACTCAAGCCGGGATCCCATTTCACAGCATGGCCTGTTGAAGGATTGTACGATAGTCTCAACACCGGCACGCATGTGGTGTTTCTGTTTTCGCTCGAGATGGAAAACGCGGACAAGCGCATTCAGCGGATGAACGAAATTGCGCAATCGAAGGGCATCGAATCAGCGATCGGATTGATCACCGACGGTTCGGGACAATTAACGACCCTGATGTTTCAGTACGGCGCTTCATTTCCAGCCGGGGCTATCGAACCGCGGTTCGCAAGAAATCTGTATCGTAAACTGCCGAGAACATTTATTCTTAAAAATGGAAAGGTTGCCGAAACGTGGTCCGAAATCCCGGCGCCTTCCGAGGTGTTGAACGCGTTGAACACGAAGATCGAATAAAGAGGGAGTAATCATTGAAAATCTATACGAAAACGGGCGATACCGGCGATACTTCCTTGTTTGGAGGCGATAGGGTCCGTAAGAATTCGCGACGGATCGAGGCCTACGGAACCGTCGACGAGTTGAATAGCGCCGTCGGGTTTGCGCGCGCGGCTTCGCGGCTCGAGAGCATTACCAAATATCTCGAAACGGTGCAACACGATTTGTTCACTCTCGGAGCGGACCTTGCAACGCCATTGAACAAGGAAAACGCGCGCATCGAACGTGTTTCATCCGCAATGGTAGATGTTCTCGAGGCGGGTATCGACGCAATGGAAGCGGAAATGCCGCCGATCAAATACTTCATTCTTCCCGGCGGATCGGAACTGGCGTCGAGGCTGCATCTTTGCCGCACCGTATGCCGCCGCGCCGAGCGCGCGATCGTCGCTCTCGCCGATGGCGAGCGGATACTGGACGAAGACATTCTTTATATCAACAGATTGTCTGATTTTCTATTTGTGATTGCCCGTTACGCCAATTATCTTGAAGGCGTACCCGATATACCCTGGAAATCTCCACGCACATAACTTGTGAGGATTGCCATGCTCATTTCTATTGCCGGAAACATTGGAGCTGGTAAATCGTCGATTATTGCGCTCCTTCATGAGCATTACGGCTGGAAACCGCTGTATGAGTCGGTGCTCGATAATCCGTACCTCGCTGATTTCTATGCAGACCCGCCTGCATGGGCGTACCATTCGCAGCTCTATTTTCTTTCGAAACACTGCGCGTCGAAGGAAACAATTCCAGACGGTAAATCCGTCGCCGTACAAGACCGTTCCATCTACGAAGACGCCGATATTTTCGCGGCTTTCCTGTACGGTAAAAGATGGATCTGTGATCGCGATTATGAGACCTACCGCGAGTTTTACCGGGGATTGCTTTCCGTCATTCCGAAACCGAAGCTGGTGGTCTACCTTCGAGCGGATACCGAAGCCCTGATTGCCAATATCAGGAACAGGGGACGGGATTACGAGCGAAGTCTCCCGCGCGGCTATATTGCAGAGTTGAACGAACGGTACAACGATTGGGCGGAAAACATGACCGAGTGCCCGCTCACTATCATCGACGCAGGGAAATTCGAATTCCTCCACGATACTCAGGCGCAGGAGGAGATTGTTCACACTATCCGGCGCCTTGTGCATTGATCCAACTTACGACCGGTGTTTCATGCGATCCATCATACTTCTGTTACTCTTCCTTCTTCCATCCATTGTTTTCGCACAGACGGCAATTGTCAAAGGCACTGTTGCCGATGAACGGGGACAGCCGCTCAT
>CAYPBB010000018.1:30457-77841 GCA_964408855.1 uncultured Ectothiorhodospiraceae bacterium | reverse complement strand
TAACGTACAAGTACGTGGGCGATGGATGGGTGGAGTTTACAGACGTGGAAGGGCGGACGTTTCGCAAATATGTGCCAGCCAACTCAGCGGTGCAAGGATTGCAGCCTAAAAAAATCATTACCTTCCATGTGCCTTCGATCGATACCGCGGGATTTGGGGTAATGTTCTCGAAAATTGCATCCGTACCGATAGGAAATTCGAGCAAACATATTATTGGCATACATTTAAACGATAATACTAGATATCTCGCTGGCGGTATGAGTAAAAGTATGCAGTTTCAAGGAACACGAATTTACGCATACAACGCCTTACAGGGATCAACGGAACTCTATTATTCATATGACATTGAAGACTTTGTGCCTATCGAATTTGGTAAGTATTGCGATACAGTAGGTATTCAACTTGCGATTGAAGGTTCCGGCTACATAGGTGTCGTTATTTCGGATTCGCTGAATTTTACACCTCGTGCTCCTTATGCAAAAAAGCTCGGACAATCCGGATCTGCTCAACGACCACGGGTGTTTGATTTTGATAATGACAAAAAAATGGAAATACTATCCGGCTTCTACAGCGACAAACCGGGCGAGTTCCGTATATCTGCCATCACGAAATACGATGAAGGAAGAGACACGCTAGAAATCGTGACGCAGGATGGATTTGGAAACAGGATGGCATGGGGTTCATGGGCGGTAGGCGACTTTGACATGGATCATCAAGGAGAGTATGCAACCGGCACTATAGGCGGTGTGGTGTTTTTTGTGGAATATAGCAAGGTATCCGGGGATTATCATACTGTATTTGTGGACACAACGCGCTATTCAAATAGCGACTTTCATCGAGAAGGAGATGATATTGATAAAGACGGAAGACCGGAAGTATTTATCGGATCTTCACTTTTCGGTGGTCAGAGCAATATCGCAGTGTACGAATCTATTGGCGACAATGTGTACGAAATCAGCGCATGGATTGAAATAACAGGCGTTGGCTCGCTGAATCATGCTATCCATGCCTCAGATGTAGACGGAGACGGTGCAGACGAACTCATATTGATTGATGGTGGGATTCTGATGGTTCTCAAATGCAACGGAAACGATGAATACAGTATCTTTTGGATGAAAATATTCCAAAGTGAAATTAAAGTGAATACTTTCGATCTCGATGGTAACGGAGTAGATGATTTGCTCGTCTCTCAATCGTCTCCAACTTGGGACGGCTTTACAGAGGTATATAGCTTTAATAAATCGACAGGTGTTTCTTCTGTGCAATGTGCAAGTGATTTCAGGATCGCTAGTATTTACCCTAACCCGGCGTATGAGAGTGTAACGCTCAATATAGTTGCGGGAAGCGTAGGGAAGTATGAGATATCAATATATAACCGGATCGGAAAGCTGGAGCTACACTCCGGAGGAGCAATAGGTAGTAATGGGGAGTCATCTATTCGCATTCCCACCGGGGGGCTTAATAACGGTGTCTATTACTATACCCTGACACATAACAACCAGTCGCATACAGGGAAATTTGTTGTTATGCGTTGATAAATATCCAAGTATGATATGGGATGCCCGATAAATTATCATTGTGGGGCGAATTGCAATACGCCCTGGGCAGAGCACCCTTCGTCGCCTCTGGCTCCTCTGGACAAGTAGCTCTGCCCTACAAATAATATCAGAGCATTTACCACATCTCCGCCACCATGTGGGTGGCATCGCCATCCCTGGAGACGTAACCCGGTTTTAATGGGCGCCGGTATTTAGAAGATATAGAGCATCACAAGCCTTGCTTTCAAAGAAAATGCTGCTCATGAAATAGTAGTAACGCTATAAAACAATCAACGGAACGTCAGGATATCCCGGCGTTCCGTTGTTGTATTTTGGGAAATGCGTACAGGAAATAGTTCCTAGTACAGCTCCGGGAATATCATCCGCTCAACTGTCTCGATCACAATATGGATGATTTTGATATGCAGCTCCTGTATCCGGTCGCTAGTGGCGCCGGGCACGACGATGGGGATGTCGCACAAGGGCAGCAGTTTGCCGCCGCCCTTGCCCAGCAAGCCGACAACGATAACGCCGCGCTTCTTCGCCTCTTCGGCTGCGCGGAGGAGGTTGGGGGAATTTCCGCTGGTGCTAAGCAGGAGCAACACATCGCCCTCGCGCCCGAGCGCCTGCACCTGGCGGGCGAACACCTCGTCGTATCCGTAGTCGTTCGCCACGCAGCTCATATGTCCCGGATCGCTGAACGCAATAGCCGGGAGCGGCGGACGCTCCTTACGGTAGCGTCCGCTCCATTCCTCGGCAAAATGCATGGCGTCGCTCATCGAGCCGCCGTTGCCGCAACTCATTGCCTTACACTCGTTTTGAAACGCCTTCGCAAGCGTCTGCGCAAAGGTATCGACCTTGCGTAGGGAATCTTCGTCGGCGATAAACGCGGCGAGGCAATCCTGCGCTTCGCGGAAACTGGCGGTAATGTGCTGAATCATGAAATCCTTCCGTATTAACTGAAAACCGGTAATGCAAATTCCTTGAGCCGGGCGGCGGAATCGTCCTTCACCTCTGCATGGAGCGAATTGCCGTTCGCATCCATCGTTACAATCGCCGCGAAACCTTCCACGCGCAATGCCCACATGGCTTCGGGAATTCCGAATTCCTCGAGGAAATGCACGCCGGTGACATCCTTGATGGTTTCGGCGTAGTATTGCGCCGCGCCGCCGATGGCATTCAAATATACGGCTCCGCACTCTTTTAACGCAGCGAGCGTCTTCGCGCCCATGCCGCCCTTGCCGATGATTCCGCGCACGCCGAACTTCCTGATCACATCCGCCTGGTAAGGTTCCTCGCGGATGGAGGTCGTCGGTCCGGCGGCTTTCACATGCCATTTGCCCGTTTCGTCTTTCAGCATCACGGGACCGCAATGGTAAATCATGCCGCCGTTGAGATCCACAGGCGAATCGTGATCGACAAGGTAGCCGTGCAGCGCATCGCGCCCGGTGTACATCGGTCCGTCGATCAGGACGATATCGCCGACCTTCAGACTGCGGATCGCTTCTTCCGAAACGGGCGTCTGAAGCCGGATTTCCTTACCCGTCAACGGGATGCCCATCGTCTTCGCCATATGCGCCGGATTCATGTCGCGGTATTGCCACTTGTTGATTGCGCCGGTTGCGGGATCGATCTCCACGCCGAGGCGGCGGAACGCCCAGCAATCGTACGCCACCGAGACGAAGAAACTCGCCGGGAGGCGGTGGAACGAGCCCACCTTGCAGCCGATCAGCGTGCCGTTGCCGCCGAAGCCCATCGTGCCGATGTTCAGCTTGTTGGCGTTCTCCATGATGTAGGCTTCCAGTTCGGCAAGTTGCGGATCGGGATTGGTATCGTCGAGTTCGCGGAAGAGCTGCATCTTGGCGTTCGCATAGCCCGACGCGCGGTCGCCGCCGATCGCCACGCCGATTGCGCCGACTGAACAACCTTCGCCCTGCGCCTGCCACACGGCATGCATGATGCATTTACGGACGCCTTCGAGATTGCGTCCCGCTTTACCGAGGTGTTCGAGTTCCATCGGCAGGGAGTATTGGATATTCTTGTTCTCGCAGCCGCCGCCTTTCAGGACGAGTTTCACTTCGATATAGTCCTTTTCCCATTGTTCCCAGTAGATGATGGGCGCGCCTTCGCCGATGTTGTTGCCGCTGTTTTTGCCGGTGATGGAATCCACCGTATTCGGGCGCAGTTTGCCAAGTTTGGTAGCTTCCTTGATTGCTTCGATAATATCTTTTTTCATTTCAATCTGGTTGACGCCGACGGGCGTTTTAATCTTGAACGTCGGCATGCCGGTGTCCTGGCAGATAGCGCCTTCGTTATCGCACGCCATGTCGATATTGGTGGCGATGGTCTTCAGCGCGAGGTCGGCGCGGGACCCGGGTTCTTCGTGTTCCATGACCTTTGCCATGGCTGTGCGTACATCGGCGGGGAGGTTTGTAGAGGTCTGGATGACAAGCTCGAGCATCGATTGACGGAAGTGTTCCATAGCGTATCCCGGCTGCGGATTGGTGAAACGGTCGTGAATTACATTCCCGGCTGGCGCCGGAAATCTCATGCATGTGCTTGTAGATGGCTAAAAATCCGAAAATTTGCGGTTGGGAGCAAGATGGTGGGTATGCGGCCTTCTGTGAGATGATTGAGAAAAGAAATCCCCCAAGGGGGACTTGTTCTGATGCGCATTACCGATTACAAATTGGTCTGTTCTTGATCCCCGGAAGGGAATATCAGTCAGCCCAGCCGGACGGATCAGGGATGTTTCTGCACGGTTTCCAGCTCCGCATTTGTAACCAAGTCGACATTACCTCGCTTCAATTTGTAACCATTTGTAACTTTGGGTGTGATTACACCATAGAAGCTTACGTGAGATTCTGCTATGAGTCTTTGCATTGTACGGAAAATCATTCCATCTCTGCTGGCGGCGTGCATGCTGACCGGTGGATTTTCCATTTCTGCTATTGCGCAAATGACTCTCCGATGCGACACGGCTCTCGCGCCGGAGAGATGGAGTGAGCCGCAGCCTATTGATATTCCCAACATCGAGGCATACGCTGATTTTCCCTCCTGGTCGTACGATGGCAAAACATTGTATTGGTATGGGTACTACAATTTCATGCAAAGTACGCTGACGGATACAGGGTTTACTCCGGCGGTACAGATTCCAGCGAGTTTTAACAAACCACTCCGTTCTGTATGCGTATCGCCGGATAACAGAACGCTTTATTTTACAGGCTGGAACGATTATTCCGGATGGGACATTTACTATTCTGAATGGGATAGCCTAACCCAACGATGGGGCGCCGAAAAGCAAATCAATGAAGTGAAGTACTGGGGACCGGACACGCCGCCCGATTCCGAAGTAACAACGTATATGTCGGAATTTACAGTGCAAATATCACCCGATGGAAAGCAACTGTATTACAGTGCGCTAATCGGCGATTTCTACGCATGCTCGTCAGGGTTCGATATTTTTATATCAAACTGGGACTTGGTAAATAATAAGTGGGGGCGAAGACAGCGTTTGGACTGTAATGAAATCAACTATCCGTTGTATTGCGGCACAGGAACCGTAAACTACAACAACAGTATGCATCCAACCTTCACCTTTGATGGAAGAAAAATGTATTTGGGGAAAAATGTTGGTAGTCACTATAGTGATGAATTGTATGTATCATACCGCGACTCAACGGGAAATTGGCCGAGATCAAAGAGGCTAAATATCAATTCTTACGCTGATGTAAGAGATTCAACCGGTAGGTTGGAAGTGAATGGTTTGGATTACTGTCCAGCGGTATCCCCGGATGGTAAGACGCTAGTATTTGCTTCAAGGAGAGGGAAAGGTACACGATCGGAGAAGCTTTATATCAGTCATCTTGTTGTAGACGAAAACGGGGATAGCGTTGTCACGGTTCCCACGGTTCCGCTTCCGGAGGAATCCGGGATTATAATCGAGGTATATCCGAATCCCTTTAGAGAAAAAACAACGCTTCGAATAGACGTGCACGGTATGGATTCTATACAAGCGGTTATCTATGATATTCTCGGCGAGAGAACTAGAACCTTGCCGGTGAAACGCGGAAGCACATTGATTGAGTGGAATGGAACAAACGATAATGGGCGGTACTTGAGTCCGGGGATTTACCTGGTGGTTGTATCGTCAGGATACAATATACAAACGCACACACTCATTCATTATTAACGGGGGAACATCGCATGAAAAAAGCGCTATTTATCTTCGCCGCCCTTTTTTACTCAAGCGCGGCTGGAATTGCACAGGACTGCATCTGCGGAACGGAACCACCCGGACCGCCACCGATTTATTCCTATATCCCAGCGATAGGGACAGTCCATGCGGCTGTCGTGTTTTGCGGATTACTGCCGAAGGCCGCAATTATTGAGGTGTTCAACGGAAAAACATCCAACGGGTGGGGGTTACTAGTTAGGATAATGTCAAGTTTTCGTCTGTTTCCATTTTCTTCCCCACATTGCCCGCCACATACACCAATATCGTCGCTGCGAGACCCGGGTACATGGGCTCGATGCCGAAGGGGTAGGCGGGACCGGCGGCTGTGGCATTGAGCGATCCCCATAGAAACGAGGCGAGAGAGAGGGTAAACCCGGCAACCATTGCCGCGAACGTGTATCCCGGCGAGATGCGGAACCGCGGGTAGTAGGCGGTGATGATTGGTAGTAACAGAGCGGGGATAAACAGCGTCCCAATGACGTACCAGAGATTGACGACCGAAGGGAAAAGCAGAATGGAAACCAGCGAGATTACCGATGTAATGATCAAGCCTGATTTTGTGTAGCGCTCGACAACGGAATCCTCCATGTTTCCGGTGAACCGCGCAATGATATCGCGCCCAATTGTCAGTGCAGCCACGAACGTGAATCCATCCACCGTTGACATCACCGTACCCAGCATGCCGATGTAGAACAAACCCTTGGCAATAGCCGGAAGGGTCTGTTCGGCAAGGGTCGGGAATGCCATACCTGGTTCGGCGAGCGTGGGTAGGAGTGCTCGGGCATACAACCCGCTCAGCGTCGTCATCGCATCGAAAAACATCCAGCATACGACCGAGAGGACGATTCCCCATTTTGCCGTGGCAGCGCTTTTCGCGCTTAGTGTAAACTGGTGGAACGGCGGCGATACCAGCGTCCATAAGGCGATGAAAAACCAGACGACGATATACTGCCAGGTATTGCCTCCGGTGGGGGTGATGTGTTCCGGCGGAACGCTTTCGGGGATGAAGGGAATGATTCCGTATGAAGGAATCAGAAACACCAGCAGGACAATGAATCCGCTGAACATCAGGATGAACTGTGCGATGTCCGTGCGAACGACGGAGCGGAAGCCTCCCCAATACACATAAATGAGCGACGCGACAGTGGTAATCAACAGCGATAGAAGCAATCCCCAGCCGGTTACCACCTGCAGGAGGATTGCCAGCATCAGAATGTAGGGCGCCGGGGATGTGACGAAGAATACCAGCGCCGAGCCGAACAGCCCGGTTTTTTTATCGTACAGCGAATACAACGTATCGGAGATTGAGTAGACTTTGGACTCGCGCACTTTGCGGGCGAAAAAGAAAGCGAATATGAGGGCGAAGATATAGTACGGCGCTCCAAACACCACCCAATTGGCGATGCCGTACAGCCAGGTAAATTCCCCGATACCGAGGATGCCGCCGTACCATGTCGATACCAGCGCGGCGACGAAGGAAGGCAGCGTGAGCATGCGCCCGCCGAGAATGAAATCATCCCCGCCCGAGGTTTTTCCGGTCGCCCGGAATCCCAGGTACATCAGAAGACCCAGATACAGGGCGACAAGCAGCCAGTCGATCGCAGAAAGATGAAGTACTACCAAAGCAAATCCAGACGATAAACAGAAATCACGCTATAATACTAAAAATCGGCATGTAATCGGATCGTTTATCAGCATCAGGAATAAACCGCCGTAAATCCGTCTGTCGTTTATCGTAACGCTCGTCTCCCAATGTATCACAATTCCTACCCATTAATGTGTATTGTAATGCTGGTCGGTGCAACACTTGTGCAATATTTATGATTCAACGTCACCAATGGTTGCAATAATTACATTCCCGATTATCATTTCGGCGAATAATAGCCGTATTCGGCATATATTACAGCATATTGAGTCGATCGCTGTTCGGCACAGTGGGATGTGATCAGGTTGTTTTGTCACAGCCGTGTATTCCGAACGTTTTCCAATTTACCTCGTATCCAGCACAAGGGTAATCCCATGAAGCACCTGCATTCATCCCTTTTCCTTCTCGCCGCATTATTGCTGATTGTGTCCGCGCAACAATCGCTGGCACAGGCGCAGCAGTACATTCATTACCAGGCGGTGGCGCGCGATGCATCAGGCGCACTGCTGGTCAATCAACCGGTTACGCTCCGGCTATCAATCCGCGAAGGATCGGAGAGCGGGATGATCCTGTACCGTGAGACTCACCGCGATACCACCAATCCTTTTGGATTGATCATGCTGAATATCGGCGCAGGAACGCCGGTCCAGGGAAATTTCACGACTATTCCCTGGTCGTCGGGCAGGAAGTTCCTTGTTGTGGAACTTGACCCGGATGCAGGAACCGACTACGCCTTCATGGGCGCTTCCGAGATGCTTGCCGTTCCGTATGCGAACTACGCGTACGAAGCGCGCGAGACCGATCCGGCGTACAGGAACAGCACGGCAAGCGGTATCGGTCCGGATGATATTTCGCGCTGGAATGCAGCATACGGCTGGGGCGATCATACAAAAGCAGGATACCTGACAGACATGAGCGAGACGGACCCGATATTCGAACGATCCGTTGCTGCCTCGATCGATTACTATACAATGATGAATTGGAATCTTGCCTACTCCTGGGGGAACCATAATGTTGCCGGGTACCTGAAAGCCGGGGAAGAGAAAGATCCCAAGGTGAATGTGTTCAATACGAACTCCGTTCCGGTTTGGGATGGCAATAACCTGGTAGATGGGACGATTACGGATAAAAGCGGCAACGTGGGTATCGGGACAATGAACCCCGGCGCAAAGCTGGAAGTAAATGGTCAGGTGAAGATCGACGGCGGAAACCCCGGCGCCGGGAAAGTGCTTGTTTCCGATGCGACCGGCTTGGCATCGTGGCAGAAAGAAACCGATCCGTTATACAGCGCCGCACCAGCGTCTGGCATTACCTCATCGAATATCAGCAACTGGAACACGGCATACGGTTGGGGTAACCATGCACTTGTAGGCTATCTCACAAGTTACACGGAAACCGACCCGTTATACAGCGCCGCACCAGCGTCTGGCATTACCTCATCGAATATCAGCAACTGGAATACCGCATACGGTTGGGGTAACCACGCACTTGTAGGCTATCTCACAAGTTTCACGGAAACCGATCCGGTATATAATGCTGCACCCGCAGCAGGAATTACCTCAAACAATATTACAAATTGGAATACCGCCTTTGGCTGGGGCAATCACGCGCTGGCAGGTTATCTCACAAGCTATACGGAAACCGACCCGATCTACAGCGTCGCCCCGGCATCTGGAATCACTTCTGCTAACATCACAAATTGGAATACCGCCTTTGGCTGGGGCAATCACGCGCTGGCAGGTTATCTCACAAGCTATACGGAAACCGACCCGATCTACAGCGTCGCCCCGGCATCTGGAATCACTTCTGCTAACATCACAAATTGGAATACCGCCTTTGGCTGGGGCAATCACGCGCTGGCAGGTTATCTGACCAGCTACACGGAAACCGATCCGATATATAGCGCAGCCCCAGCAGCGGGTATCGCCTCAACCGATATCACCAACTGGAACACCGCCTACGGCTGGGGCAACCATGCGCTTGCGGGCTATCTGACCAGTTACACGGAAACCGATCCGTTATATAGCGCTGCACCGGCGTCGGGTATCGCCTCTACCGATATCACCAACTGGAACACCGCCTACGGCTGGGGTAACCATGCGCTGGCGGGCTATCTGACCAGTTATACGGAAACCGATCCGATATACAACGCTGCACCGGCATCGGGTATCGCATCAACCGATATCGCGAATTGGAACACCGCCTACGGCTGGGGTAACCACGCATCGGCGGGATATCTGACCAGCTACACCGAAACCGATCCAAAAATTTTGTCCGCAACGGCGAACAGCGTTCCGGTATGGAACGGCAGCGCGTTAGTGAACGGGACAATAACTGATGTTGCGGGGAATGTCGGTATTGGGGCTATACCTACACCGGGTGCGAAGCTCGAAGTTGCCGGACAGCTCAAGATAACAGGCGGCGTGCCAGGCGCCGGCAAAGTGCTCACATCCGATGCAAGCGGCTTGGCAACGTGGGAGACGCCCTCGGGCGGCGGCGGATCGCTTGACGCAGCATACGATTTCGGCGGCAGCGGAGCGGGCAGGACCATTATTGCCGATGCAGGCGCACTGGCAGTGACCGGCTACGATGGTTTTATAGCGTATGGAGCAATTGGACACGGCGTTATCCCGACAACGGGAACAGGACCGCGTATGATGTGGTATCCGCGGAAAGCTGCATTTCGCGCTGGGTATGCCATGACCAACGAATGGGACGATGCGAATATTGGCAACTATTCAACAGCTCTTGGATATAATTCGAAAGCGTCTGGCGTCTTTTCCTTCGCAGTCGGGGCAGGCTCAATTGCATCCGCGTCACACGCACATGCACTTGGCGCCTTTTCAAAGGCTTTGGGCCTTGCTGCGGTAGCTGTTGGCACCTCTACCAACGCAACCGGGGATTTCGCCGCTGCGTATGGGTACTCCAGCACCGCTTCCGGTCCGTATTCAGTGGCAATTGGTTTCGGTAGCGATGCCAGCGCCGAGTATTCGGTAGCAATCGGATACAAGGCCTCAACCGGAAACTATTCCGGATCGATGGCTGTAAGCGATGGAAATAGTTTTACGCAATTAACTCCGACTACAGACGACCAATTGGCAATGCGCTTTGCCGGAGGCTATGTTTTCTATTCAAATGAAGGGCTCACGACTGGCGTTACTCTTGCCGCTGGGGCAGGATCGTGGACGAACCTGTGCGACCGGAACAAAAAGGAACATTTCCAGCAGGTCGACGGCGAGGAAGTGCTTACCGCATTACGCGATGTACCGGTAACGACCTGGAATTACAAGCAAACAGACCCCTCGGTGCGGTATATGGGTCCCATGGCGCAGGACTTCTGGCAGGCATTCAAACTCAGCGGTACGGATAGTCTCGGTATCAATACCGTGAATATCGACGGCGTGAACCTTGCAGCGGTGAAGGCGCTCGACGAACGTACCTCCAACGTGAAACGTATGGAACAGGAACTCCGCGAAGTGAAGGCAGAGCTTGCCCTGAAAACTGCCGAGCTTGCCCGGGTGAAGGCAGAGGTTGCCTCTTTGCAATCGATGCGCGAAGAACTCGCTGTTATCAAAGCAATGCTCGAACGCAACGGTCTAGCTCCCGAGTATAAGTCTGTAAAAATGAGTGCGAAGTGAGGCAGGAAGTGAACAAAATCACAATCTCATATTGTATCCTTTTCTTGGGAATGATGTCTTCAAGTGGATACGCGCAATCGCTTTCGCCGGAATTTCTCGGTACGGCAGGCGGTTCCCACGCCGGTACGGCCGTGACGCTATCGTGGACTATCGGCGAAATGGCAATCGACACAAGGGCGAACAATGGCGCGATTCTGACCGAAGGATTTCAGCAGCCCGAACTACAGGTGATACACGGTATCAGGAACAAGAATAGCGAACTACCTTTGCTCACGTTACACGAGAATCATCCAAATCCATTCAATCCCTCGACTATCATTTCTTTCACGTTACAGAAGGATAGCCGCCTTGCGCTGCGTGTGTACGATGCTTCCGGTGTGTATCTGAAAACGTTGGCGGATGGATTGTATACTGCCGGGAAATACAATCTGGAATTCAATGCCGAATCGTTGCCGAGCGGTGTGTATTATTATTCACTTGAATCCGGCGGCCGTCGCGTCCAGCGGAGTATGACGGTTGTGAAGTAGGGGCGAATCACATTCGCCCATGGGGAAGATTCGGTATATAAAACGCGTAGGGGCGAAAATCTTTCGCCCCTACAATCAAACTTCCAATTTCGTTGTTATTATACGCAACCTTGCGCCATCATGGACTCGGCGACCTTGAGGAAGCCGGCGATGTTTGCGCCGTTGACGTAGTTACCCGGTGTGCCGTAGGCTTCGGCGGCTTTCACTGCCGATTCGTGGATGCTCCACATGATGCCCTTCAGCCGCTGATCGACTTCTTCGCGGGTCCAGGAGAGACGCAGCGAGTTCTGGCTCATTTCGAGACCGGACACCGCGACGCCGCCGGCATTCGCCGCCTTGCCGGGACCGTACAGGATCTTGTTGGTGATGAATACATCGACGCCTTCAGGCGTGGTCGGCATGTTGGCGCCTTCGGATACGCAGTAGCACCCGTTTTTCACGAGGGTTTCCGCGTCCACGCCGTTAAGTTCGTTCTGGGTTGCGCAGGGGAGCGCGATTTGGCAAGGTACGTTCCACACTCCGACGCCTTCATGATATTCTGCGCCGGGATATTTGTCCGCGTAGTCTTTGATTCTGCCGCGACGGACGTTCTTGAGATCCATGATGAAATCCCATTTCTCGCCTTTGATTCCGTCCATATCGATAATATAACCGCTGGAATCGGAGAGCGTTACCACCTTACCGCCGAGCTGGTTGACCTTTTCAACGGCATATTGGGCAACGTTGCCGGAGCCGGAGACCACAACCGTCTTGCCTTCGAACGATTCGCCGCGGGTGGCGAGCATGTTCTGCGCGAAGTAGACGCAGCCGTAGCCGGTGGCTTCCGGACGAATGAGGCTTCCGCCCCAGGGGATTCCCTTGCCGGTAAGAACGCCTTCGAATGCATTTCTGATTCTCTTGTACTGACCGAACATAAATCCGATTTCGCGTCCGCCGACGCCGATATCGCCTGCGGGTACGTCGGTATTAGGACCGATGTGGCGCTGGAGCTCGGTCATGAAGCTTTGGGTAAAGTGCATGACCTCGGTATCGGATTTGCCTTTGGGATCGAAATCGGAGCCGCCTTTGCCGCCGCCCATGGGAAGCGTGGTAAGGCTGTTTTTGAACACTTGCTCGAAACCGAGGAACTTCAGGATGCTGAGGTTCACGCTGGGATGGAAGCGCAAGCCGCCCTTGTAGGGACCGATTGCGGAATTGAATTCAATACGGTAGCCGCGATTCACCTGAATATCGCCGCTATCGTCCACCCATGGAACGCGGAACATGATGACGCGCTCGGGTTCAACAATTCGCTCAAGAATCTTTGCCTTCTGGTACTCCGGATGTTTTTCAATGACCGGAATCAGGGAGGTAATAACTTCTTCTACCGCCTGAAGGAACTCCGGCTCATTGGGATTTTTGGCTCTGACTCTTGCCATGAAATCTTCGAGCATGCTGGACATAAGAAACTCCTTATGAGGTGAGTTTTTTGTAAGTATGTAAAACTGTTTCACCGCAAAAGTACTGGTTTGTTCTTCCCAATCAAATACCAAAAAACAGTAAGAGAAGCGAATATCTCCATTTGTGACGCCTTTTCTAATAGAATCAGCGTTTATAGCCCGTTTTTGCCGTTTTTTATAGCCGGTTGAAGAGCGCGTTTCCGCAGGTTTGCGTGAAAATTCTTGCAAATTGCTCGATGTAGGAAAAAACCTACAAAATCTTGCATAAAACTTTGCTGGAATTGGTGAAAAGACGCGTTAGGAATATGCGCGCAAGTGTAATTTAGTATATGATTGGAATATGCGGTTGTGATAGAGTAGTTATGATTGCCGTATGTATATCAACAATAAAAGGCTGGCATATTACCCAGCCCTGACGGTATCCAATTGAATTCTTCCTTGTTTTACAGAGGTATAACCTATTAAAAATTGCGCGGGAGCAGATGCATTTTTTCACCGGTTACCTCTCAATCATCATCAAACGGCTTTGAATGCCAACCTCGGTTTTCAGGCGCAAGATATACAAACCTGCGGGAAGATGCGAAACGGAGGATCGAACTCGGATAATCGTTCTCATATAATTACAAAGAGCCGGGTACAATACCTGCTCCAGGCTGTTAACAGCGTCTTCTCTCAGGCGTTTATCGACGGGAAAAAATTTCGGTTGTTGCGCTCCCCCCTGTTGTCCCCCCTCGACAAAGCTATATCCCAGCTTCGGACGACTCTTCGCTGAGGGGGGATGCTGCGACCGAACATCATTATTTTGTAGAACTCTGCTTTGTCAGCGATCTCAAAGAGCCGGCTACATACCGGCTCTTTGACACTTCGGTTCGCTTTATTTCCTACGGGAATATCCCCAATTGCATATAGCTCAGGGCGACCTTGTTGATGGCGTTGATGAATGCTGCGGTGCGGTAGTCCGGCACGCCGGTTGTGCTCTTGTATGTATGGCGGATCTCGTGATAGCCCTCGATCATCGTTTCTTCCAGTCCGCTGATAACAAGATCGATCTCTTCGGGTCCTTTGACGATGAGGTGTTTTTCTTCCGGCGAAAATGAGTGTCCCGTAACCCGTTCGATGGCGTGAAGCAGCTTCGAGTTGGTCGATTCCTCGAAACGCTTATCCATCCGTCCGAAACGCACATGCTGGAGGTTCTTCAGCCATTCGAAATACGATACCGTCACGCCGCCCGCATTGCAATACAAATCCGGGATGATGAGGATGCCTTTGCCGGAAAGGAAATCCGCTGCCTCGGCAGTTATCGGGCCGTTCGCCGCTTCAGCGATGACCTTTGCCTTGATACGTCCCATGTTATCCGCCCTGATCTGATCCTCGATGGCTGCAGGCACAAGGATATCGCATTCGTATTCCAGCCCTTCGGCGGAGGCGTTGAAATTCGTCCCCTTTGGATAATTCAGTATCGAGCCTGTGTCGGTCCGATGGCGCACCACATCGTCGACGTCCAGTCCGTTGGGATTATAGATAGCGCCTTCGTATTCGATCAAGGCCGTGAGTACCGCGCCGCTTTCCTGAAGAAACTTCGCGGCATAATATCCCACATTGCCGAGTCCCTGGACCACGCAGCGCTTGCCTTCGATTCCCGGCGTCAGTCCGAGAGCGGTCATATCCTCGGCAATACTGCACGCCTCGCGGATGGCAAAGAACACACCCCGCCCGGTGGCTTCGGTTCTGCCCGCCACGCCGCCCTGGGGAATCGGCTTGCCGGTAACGCATCCTGCGGAGTCGATATGAGGCGGAGTAATCTGCATGTAGGTATCGAATATCCATGCCATTTCGCGCGAGCTTGTACCCATATCTGGTGCGGGCACGTCGACGCCGGGACCGATGAAGTTCTTTTTCACAAGCTCGGCGGTATAGCGGCGGGTAATGCGTTCGAGGACCGGTTCGCTATACTTTTTCGGATTGATCTTGATTCCACCTTTCGCGCCGCCGAACGGTACATCGACGCAGGCGCATTTGAACGTCATCAACGCCGCGAGCGCCTTCACTTCGTCGACGGTGACAAGTTCGGAGTAGCGGATTCCGCCCTTGACGGGCAGCTTGTGGTGGCTGTGCTCGACACGGTATGCATAGACAAGGTCGATATCGCCGTTATCCAACCGTACGGGAAATTTCACCTCGTAGGTGCTGTTGCAGTACTTCATCTGGTCCAGCAAGCCCTTGGGGTGGCTGGTAAACGCCGCCGCCTTGTCGAAGAACGACATCACATCGGCATAGAACGATTTATGGTTCGCCATGAGTGTAACCTTGAGATGGTTCGGAAAGTGGAACTACTATGTGCGTTGAAGCTTCGCAGTACAAATATAGGCGTTGCTTCGATTAAAAGAGGACGTGTGCTGTCCGAAATAAAGATTTTTTTCGTTGCGCGCGCGCAGGGAATATGCGTATACTTGAACCCTGTGCAATCAATCTTCGTTCGACTTGTGAGGAGGACGCGATGTCTGAATTAACGTACCTGAGCCATTCTTCGTTTATCATCAACCATGACGGACATTCCATCATCATCGATCCGTTCATCAATGGCAATCCGACCATGCCGGTAGCGTTCGATTCTCTGAAGCCGGATTTTGTGGTCCTAACCCATGCGCACGGCGATCATCTCGGCGATGGAATCGCGCTTGCGAAACAACATAACGCCACCATCATTGCCGTGAACGAACTTGCCAACTACGCCGCATCGAAAGGCTGCAAGGCGCACAACATGCACATCGGGGGATCGTGGCAGTTTCCGTTCGGCAGGTTGAAGTTCACCATCGCGCATCACGGTTCCGCGGCGCCCGACGGAACGTACATGGGCTCGCCCGCCGGCGTTCTTCTAATGCTCGACGGGAAGACGGTCTACCACTGCGGAGATACTGGTTTGTTCCTTGACATGAAACTCATCGGCGAACTGCATCCCGTCGATTATATGCTGCTGCCGATAGGAGATAATTTCACGATGGGCATCGATGATGGGGTGAAGGCAGTCGAGTTTGTCAATCCCAAACTGGCTATTCCGATGCATTTCAACACGTTTCCAGTCATCAAAGCCGATCCCGGCGAATTCAAGCGCAAGGTCGAGGCGATAGGGAAACATGCAAGAGTCATGAAATTCGGCGAAACCATCCCGCTCTAGCGCGTTCCGCATTCGGGAAACGGAGCCGCCGCTCCTTTTGAACTTTCCAGGATTCTTCCGAAATTGAGTACCCCTGCGCCTACGTAGGGGTATTCGTACAAGTGAATGCATGATACACGTTTCAAGACAGCTACCCTTATCTTCCCGTATCCGTAGTCTGGGGCGCCGCAATGGCTGATGCCGCCGACTTCGGCTGGAAAACGATATCGTCGGAACCGGCATACGACTGCCGCGTTTTCCGGCTCGATAAACACTCCCGGGCAAATTCCCGCAAGAAAGGCGATTTCTTTGTGCTTTCCGGAAACGACTGGGTGAATATTATTCCGCTTACCGGGAAGAATGAAGTGGTCATGGTGGAACAGTTCCGTCATGGGACGCAGGAAGTAACGCTTGAAATTCCCGGTGGATTGATCGACGACGGCGAAACTCCGATGGAAGCGGCGCGCCGGGAAATGAACGAAGAAACGGGGTACGACGGAGAAGAAATTGTGCATCTGGGCACCATCGCGCCGAATCCTGCAATTCAATCAAACCAGTGTCACAGCTTTCTTGTACGAAATGTCCGGGTTGCAATGGATACTCAACCCGATGAGTTCGAGGAAATCCGCGTGAGGCTGGTTCCTCTCGATGAAATTCCCGGACTTATCGCAAGCGGCGCGATATCGCATGCTCTGGTGGTCGTAGCGTTTATGTATTTCAATCTCAGGCATCCCGGCATTTCAGTTCAATCAACTTTGTAGAACAACTTCTTTTGCGTATGTACCGATTTGTACTGGTATGCGTTCTTGTCGTTTTCTTTGTTTCCGGCTGCGTCAGGCGGCCCGGTCCGATCGACCGGTTCATGGACCTGACGGTGCAACTGGATTCATACGCAAAGCAAATCGAGGAGAAACAGAACGCCATTCGCGACGGTTTAAACGCCTACAACCAGACGGTAAACCCCGGACGAAGGCTGAGTCTTGAATTCGAAAACGGGTATGCGTTCAGCGGGACAGAGGAAGCCGTTCTTGCAAAACAGATCGAAGGCGAGGAGGATCCTTCATGCGAATCCATTCTCTCGGATATCGCGGAAAAGAACGAAGAAATCAGGCAGCTTGCCGAGAGCATGACGGCGCTCTGCAGGCAGATGCCATCGCCGTATAGAGCCGTAAAAGGCGAGGATCACCGCGCGGTGTGCCTCCGCTACCTTCAGAAGGAACACGGACTTTCGCGCGGCGCGGCGGATTCGCTTGTCGCCTCGGTTACGCTCATGGAGAACCTCGCCGAGGGATTCGATGTGTGGTGCGTATTCGCGGACGGAAAATTCGCAACGTATGTCGGCCGCGGTTCCGCATGTATTTCTCCTGCATGTCTGGAAAAGCGCAGCCTCGATTCATCGCTGAAGGAATCCATCGCGAAAAATGCCGATTCGACGCGGCGCCGCGGTTTTTCCAATACCACACTTCTCGGTTCCGCTTCGACCTCCATTTCATTGAAATAGACGATCCGGCTGTCCCGAAAGTGAATGCAGACGGCTGACCCGCAAAGGTCAGCCGTTTTTGGTTTTTACTCTTTCAGGTATTTGCTATTTCATCAACGTCATCATGCGCGAAACGGTTGCCCCGTTGCTTTCAAGCCGGTACATGTACTGACCGCTGGGGAGGTTTGCCGCATTGAAGTTCGCTTTATGCGTTCCGGCTTCAACCTCGCCATCGAAGGCAATGCCCACTTCCTGACCCAATAGATTCATGACTTTTACGACAGCGTGTCCCGGTCGTGCAACTGTGAACGCGATGGTTGTCGCCGGGTTGAACGGGTTGGGGTAGTTTTGGGACAGTGAAACACCGGAAGGGAGGTTGATCTCGTCTTCGATACCGCTTTGCGTACGCGCAGGCACCATATATAACTCGGCCGGTCCCTGATCGTCGGTATCGGGATAGCTCTGACCGATCACGAATTCGCCGGTTGCCATGATGGTATAGAGGAAGTACACCTTTTCTCGCTGCGTGAGCGGGTCGATGGAATTGGGATCGAAAACCGGGCTCATTTTGGTAAACTTTTCGTCGACGCCTACCGATTTTGTCACGTTGACGATATCGAACACTTCCACTTGTTGCCCGTCTATCGTTTCCATGCGTGTTTTCCAGCCGTGGTTTTCGTTCGCTTCATTCGCGATTGTTTTGCCGAGGATGAAGATATCGTGCGTCGAATCGCGGACGAAGGCCTGGGGGTGCGTATCGGGCGTCGTGACAAATATCGAATCGGCGTCGATCCATTTTGCAATTAGATGCATTCCATCCGGCGACTTGGACCATTCATGTTCAGACCAAATAGAAAATGTAGGCTGAGGACCGGTTGTCGCGCCGCGCGGATTGATCTTCCGCCGGTAATCGGGAAGGATGTTCGATGTCAGGGCATAGAATACCGGTCCCTGTGTCTGATCCGCCGGATTCACGGTCACTTCTCCGATAAGAGTACTGTCCACTGGGATGAACTGTTCCTTATTATAAACCGACATCAGGAAGTGCGCTTTGTTCAAGCCGTCGACGGCTACAGAGAGAGAGGGGAGCATCCAGCCTTCGAGCTGGTCTACTCCGTTTGCGGGCGTGTTTTGGAAGGTCCAGTCGTACAGCGGGTACGAGACCGGCGCCGACCATGTCGCGCCACCGTCAGAGGAATAGATGTACCCCAACTCGTTTTCAGTGAATGTAAAGCTGCCGTCCTGGACGTATACGCTGAGGAATCCAATGTACAGAGTCGTCCCGTCGGGCGAAACATCCAGACTCATCGCATCGTCGAAGAATTGATAATCGTGTTCAAGATCGGCTTCGCGAAGAATGGGTTGCGAGCTCATGGACCATGTGACGCCCTTGTCGGTGGACTTCAGCAGGAAATATTCCCCGGTCAGCGCATCCTGATCGATATCGATGGTTTGACAGAAGGAATACAGGTTGCCAACATTATCCGACACAATACGGTTTGGAAAATACTCGTAGTAATTCGATTTATCCAGTACCGTGCCCTGATACGGACCGTTGAGCGGCCCGGACTTGAAGATCATCGTTCCCAGTAATCCCGTCGGATTGATGAATGTTGTATGGAATTGATTCCATAGTCCGGTGATGCGCGTTGTTCCGTTGTCGTTGTACGCAACGAGGTTCGGAAGGCGCGCCACAAGTTCCATATCGACAATGTCGCTCGGGTACTCAGCATTGAACACCGGGCTGTTTCCGCTCCAGTCCTTTCCGCTGTTGGTTGTAGTATTTATTACGAGCGAACCGTTCCCCTGATTCGGATACTCATCCCGGGGTCCGCCCCGGAAGATGACGGAAAGAACATCGTTTACATAATCGTACCCCAGCTGATTGGTTCGTACCGTCGATGATGTATACGCATTAATGGCGACTCCGACGCGTACTCGTTCCGTTGCCGTCGGCGAGGGTACAGGCTGGGGATTCGGTATGATATACTTTGCCGAACCAACGCCTTCTATGACACGGTTATGCCAGGGAACGATCTCGAGCGAGGAAGGCGGGAGTTCCCGTTCGGAAAGTTTGGGAAACAACTGCGCCTGTGCCGGAGTTAGAATTGCAACGGCTGCGCATACTGCAATGGAAAAAACACGAACATACGATATCATTGACGCCTCCGCAAAAAAATGATTGTATAGTGAATCTTGTGCAAGCCTCGGATTGCTACCGGAATAATGAGCGGCAATACGCTCTCTCCCTGCATGAAATTGTAGGGTGCTTCATCGTTTTAGAAGGTTATATTTTTGAATGTTCTGTCCGCCCTGTGTGCGGCAACATTGCATCCAGTGCAGGACATTTCAGAATGCAGCCTCCTCGTTGTATATATTCTGTTTAGAGAAGTGACAAACTATGCCGGCGAAAGGATACACTAAGAAAAACAAAGCCGTCCCTAGGGACGGCTTGTGTAACGTGCACGACAATTCTTGGCTATTTTATCAACGTCATAAGCCGCGACGCTGTAGAACCGTTGCATTCGAGACGGTATGTATATTGTCCGCCTGGAAGATGAGAAGCAGTGAATTCGGCTGTATGGCTCCCGGCTTCGGTGAATGCTTCGTACACCGTTCCTACCCGTTTGCCGAGGAGATCGAACACCCTGATCGTTACATGTCCGGCGTTTTCAATACTAAATCGAATGGTTGTCGACGGGTTGAACGGATTGGGGTAATTTTGGGAGAGGGCGAGTCCGCCAATCGCCGGAGGCGCATTTTGTACGCCGGTACGTACACTTCTAATAATAAAATACAGCTCTGCCGGTCCTTGATCATCAATATCCTGTATCGCGTTTGGCGGCCAATCAGCTCCGGCCATGATGGTGTAAATCATTCCGAGCGGCGTGTAGGAGTCGCTCCAATCGCCGAACACCGGGGGGATTTTGGTGAACTTCTCGTCTGTATCGGGTGACTGCGTCATATTCGCAATCGCTACCAGTGACATTTCGCTTTGTACCCATACCGCTCCCCACGGGTACCGATCCACCCAACCGGCGTACGCCGTGTACACGTCATGCGCCGTGTCGCGGACAAATGCATGCGGATATCCGGCGGGTGCGGTCTTCCATACCGAATCGGCGTCGAGCCATTTGGCGATGAGTTTCATCCCATCCGGCGATTTAGACCATTCGTGTTCGCCGCGAATAATGAATACCGGTTGCGGACCAGTTTGCGATCCGGCAGGATTTATCATGCGGTGAAACTCTGGCAACCTGTGCGTTGCGATATCCTTGAAAATTGGCGGGGCGTTCAGATTCAACGGATCGATGATGAATTCGCCAACGTACGCGCTATCGGTGACGAAGTTTTCCGGTTTGCCCTGAATAGTACACAGGAAATGCGGTTGGTTGAGTCCATCTACGACCGTTCCGATAGATGGATATATCCAGCCCGTTACAGTCGAAAGTCCTGAGATGTGTACAATGCAGTCGGCGAGCCGGTACAGAAGCGGTTCCGTCCACGACGCCCCCTGATCGGTCGAACGGACCCATCCGAAATAGGTATCTGTAACTTGCGCCGTATCGGGGACGGGAACGTATGCGACGAATCCGGCATACAGTACGTTTCCATCAGGTGAGACGTCGAACGACAGCGCCTCCTCTGAAAGCGTATAGCCGGACGGTAGCGCCGTCCGTACGAGTGCGGGAGTGGGAGTTACATTCCATGTTGTCCCCGCATCGGTTGATTTCAGCAAATAAAAACTCCCGGTGTAATTACCTGTATTCGTTTCCCTTGATTGAAACAGCGAATACATCATCCCGCTATTGCTGCGGACGATTCGCGAAGGGAAGTAGGGCATGAAGTCGTTCGTTTGCAGTACCCCGGTAGAAAATGGACCATTGATAGTACCCGATTTATATGCCATTTCTCCCAGTATGCCATCCTGGAACATTTGGGTTGCCGTAAGCTGACCCCACAGAGCCGCAGCGCCGGTCGTTATGCCGGATGGCCATGCAATGATGTTCGGATGTCGCGCTGTGTATGTTTTTCCGTGAAGATTGGATGGGGTGCCGGAATTGAATATGCCTGTATCCTGCTTCCATACTGCGAGGTTCTTTGAAGATGCCAGAACAAGCGATCCCATTCCTTCATCAGGGTAATTCTCGATTGGTCCGCCGCGAACGAGGACGCTATAGGCGTAATGCTCCCAGTCGTACGCAATCTGATTGGTAAACCGGCTCTGGCACGAGTAGGCATTAATCATCGTGCCGACGCGGACTTGTGCCTCGGTAACAAACATGGATAGGAGTGCCAATACGGCGCAAAAGACAAACGTTACGAGAATGCGCATAACTACCTCTTCAAATCATCGATACAAAATGGATACAACGGTATGACAATACCAAATCAGAATGGATACAGCAAGGGCGAGTGTCAGTATTTGTGTACGGCGGAGATCCCGAAGAGTTCAAGCCGGAAATCTGGATTTGTTGTGTAACGCCCGTGAAAGCATCTGTGCTTGTTCTTACAAGTTCTTGTGTTTTCGCGATGGCCTACGCCGTACATATACGAAAGGCTGCCATGACGGCAGCCTTTCGAATGCGAATTGCTTGAAGAAGTATTACTTCATCAACGTCATGATTTTGGAGACGGAGTAGCCGCTGCTTTCCAGACGGTACATATACTGACCGCTGGGAAGGTTCTTTGCGTCAAAGCTTGCGGTATGCGAACCGGCTTCGACGAACGCGTCGAACGCAACGCCGATTTCCTGCCCGAGGAGGTTGAGTACCTTGATCTTCACGTTACCGGCCTGATGGACGGAGAACGCAATGCTCGTGGTCGGATTGAACGGATTCGGGAAGTTCTGCGAAAGCGAGAAGCCTTCGGGCAAGCCTTCCGGACGTTCGTCGATACCTGCAACGATGCTATACGGTACAAAAAACAGTTCACCCGGACCTATATCGTCCGTATCAGGGTAGATCTGTCC
The DNA here is from genome assembly GCA_964408855.1 of uncultured Ectothiorhodospiraceae bacterium. Lineage (GTDB taxonomy): Bacteria > Bacteroidota > Ignavibacteria > SZUA-365 > CAYPBB01. The sequence goes on along the minus strand of CAYPBB010000018.1, from coordinate 55,211 downwards.
CGGTACGAATTCTCCCGTCGCCATGATGGTGTACAGGAAATACAATTTCCCGGTTGCCGGATTGAATTTCGGAACCATCTTCGTGAACTTCTCGTCGGTTCCGACGGACTGCGTTACATTAAGAATATCAAGCACTTCGTATGGCTGACCGTCGACAGTGATTGTTGTCGTAGCCCATCCATGGTTGGCATTTCCGGCCGAAGCGACGTCGTTCTGGAGAATAAAAATATCATGCGTTGAATCGCGGACATACGGTTGTGCATGACCGGCGGGCGTCGTCACGAAGAGGGAGTCGGCATCGATCCACTTCGCAATAAGCTTCATACCGTCGGGCGATTTCGACCATTCATGTTCTGCCCAGATGGAGAAATCGGGCTGCGCGCCGGTGGTTGCGCCTCTCGGGTTGATCTTGCGGCGGAAATCGGGAAGGATATTCGATGTAAATGCCCAGAATGTCGGCGGAACGGTCTGATCTGCCGGGTTGATCGTGATCTCGCCGACAAGCATGCTGTCGAGGGGATAGAATGTATCCTGACCGTTCACAGACATCAGGAAGTGCGGTTTATTCAAGCCGTCGACGGCGACGGAAATGGAGGGAAGCATCCAGCCTTCCAGCGTGTTCACGCCTGCTCCACTCGGAGTGTTCTCAAACGTCCAGTCGTACAACGGGTACATGACCGGAGCCGACCAGGTTGCGCCGCCGTCCGTGGAACGGACATAACCCAAGCGGTTTTCGGTGAAGGTAAAGCTGCCGTCTTCAACGAAGATGCCGACAAAGCCGAGGTACATCGTCGTACCGTCGGGCGACACATCGAATGTCATAGCATCGCCGAAAATCTGGTAGCTGTCTTCGAGGCTCGATTCGGTAAGAATCGGCAGGGTGCTGACAGTCCACGTAATGCCGTTATCGGTCGATTTCGTAAGGAAATATTCGCCGGTAAGCTGATCCTGATCGGTGTTAATCGTCTGGAAAAACGTATACAGCGCTCCGTTGTTGTCGGACACGATACGGTTGGCATAGTATTGGTAGACATTTGTATTGTCGAATTTGGCGCCTTGGTACGGACCGGCGACTGGGCCGGCTTTATGGATCATCGTTCCAAGAATTCCGGCGGGGGTAAGGAAGGTCGTATGGAACTGATTCCAGATAGTAGCAATTCTGGATGTCCCGTTATCGTTCATCGAATAGATATTCGGAAGGCGTGCGCAAAGTCTTGAATCTTCGACATCGCTGGGGAATTCTTCGTTGAAAATTGCGCTGTTCCCCGACCACGTAGTACCGCCGTCGGTGGTGGTATTGAGTACCAGCGACCCGTTTCCCTGATCCGGATAGGATTCAACCGGACCGCCGCGGAAAATGACTGTCACAACGTCGTTCACGTAATCGTAGCCAAGCTGATTGGTACGAACAGTTGAACTTGTGTATGCATTGATCATGATTCCTGCTCGCGAGACAGTCGCTGATTTTGCAAGCGGCGAAGGAACATAGTTGCTCGAAGGAACAGATTGTTGTTCGATCGACTTCTGAAGCGGTGCATACCGCATGGAAGGAGCAGTGCGTTCCGATTCCGAAATCCGTTGATTCTGTTGAGCGAGTACCGGCTGAGCAAGTATCGCGGCGATACATGCGACAGCAAAACATACTCGTACTGCTTGATTCATAAATCCTCCGTTGAAGGGTGTTGGTTGATGACGTTTTGACATTTGTATGGAATGGTATATTCGATCGAAGCTTAAGTCACAAGAGTGAATGGTCATTCTGAGGGTATGTTGTTGACGATAAACAGATATATCAGCCGGTATCTGAAGCCTGAAAGTACGTTAATTCCGGAAGGGCGGGACATCGCGAATTTCGCTGAAAACGGACGAAAAAACGCGACACTTTCGTGTAGAACCTACCATTCCATTAATTATGACAACGCATCTGTAAAAAAGGATACATGGATACAAAAAAAAGTCCGGCAATCGCCGGACTTTGAAATCGGAATCAAGAAGATTTACTTCATCAGCGTCATGATTCTTGCCAGGGTGTACCCGTTGCTTTCAAGCCGGTACATGTACTGACCGCTGGGAAGGTCCTTCGCATTGAAGGATACGGTTTGGACGCCCGGTTCTACGAATCCTTCGAATGCCGTCGCCATTTCCTGTCCAAGCATGTTCAACACTTTGATTTTCACGTTTCCGGCTGCATGTACCGAGAACCTGATGGTGGTTGTCGGATTGAACGGATTCGGGAAGTTCTGTGATAGCGTGAAACCTTCCGGCATTGCATCGGGACGATCGTTGATGCCCACGGGGATGTTGAACGGCACGAAATACAATTCCGATGGTCCTGTATCGTCGGTATCCGGGTAGATTTGTCCGACGACAAATTCTCCTGTCGCCATGATCGTGTACAGGAAGAACACATTGTTCGTGCCCGGATCGTAAATCGGATTCATTTTCGTGAATTTTTCGTCTGTGCCGACTGATTGGGTCACGTTCTGAATATCGAATACTTCAACGTCCTGACCGCCGACATTCACGGTAACGGTTTTCCAGCCCTGGTTGGTGTTGCCTGCATTGGCGATATCCTTCTCGAGAATGAAGATATCGTGGGTGGAATCGCGTACATACGGTTGCGCGTGTCCGGCAGGGGTGGTTACAAACAGGGAGTCGGCGTCGATCCATTTCGCGATAAGTTTCATTCCGTCGGGCGACTTCGACCATTCGTGTTCCGCCCAGATCGAGAATGTGGGTTGGGCTCCGCTTGCAGCTCCACGCGGATTGATCTTGCGGCGGAAATCCGGTAGAATGTTCTGCGCAAGCGCGAAGAATTTCGGCACTTCTGTCTGGTCGTCCGGATTGACGGTAATTTCTCCGATCAGCATGCTATCCAGCGGATAGAAGGTATCCTGACCGTTGACCGACATCAGGAAGTGGGGCTTGTTCTGTCCGTCGACTGCGACTGCTATGGAAGGAAGCATCCAGCCTTCGAGGGAGTTGATCGGGGTGTTTCCGAAATCCCAGTCGTACAGCGGGTACATGACAGGAGCCGACCAGGTTGCGCCGCCGTCGGTGGATCGTGTGTAACCGAAACGGTTTTCGGTGAAAGTAAAGCTTCCATCTTCCACGAAAATGCCGAGGAACCCGATATAGAGAGTGGTTCCATCGGGCGAAACGTCGAGAGTTGTGGCACTGTAGAACATCTGATAGCCGTCTTCGAGATCCGATTCTCTGAGAACGGGCTGAGCGCTGACGGTCCAGGTAATGCCGTTATCGGTTGATTTCATCAGGTAGTATTCGCCGGTCAGTTCGTCCTGATCGGGGTTGATGCTCTGGAACACGGAGAACAGCGTCCCACTCTGTGAGGCGACCATTCGAGTCGGGAAGTATTGAAGCATCGATGTTTTGTCGAGCACGCCGCCCTGGTATGGCCCTGCCAGCGGACCGGCCTTGTGCGCAACTTCGCCAAGAACGCCTGTCGGAGTGAGGAATGTCGCGTAAATGCTCGACCAGGTCGAGGCGATATGCGTGGTACCGCCGACATTCATTGAATAAATATTCGGATGCCGGGCGCTCAGTTCCTGTCCCTGGATATTTCCCGGAAGGTCTTCGTTAAAGATGTCGCTGTTACCGCTCCAGCTTTCGCCGCCGTTGGCGGTGGTGTTCAACACCAGCGAACCGTTACCGGCATTCGGGTATTGCTCCGAGGGACCTGCGCGGAAAATGACTGTAGCGACATTGTTGACATAATCGTAACCCAATTGGTTGGTCAACGTACTTTGCGAGGAGTATGCGTTGATCATGATTCCGGCGAGCGCCCGCTGACCGTTCGGAAGTTGCGGCGGCGCGAGCGGCGGATGGAAATTCGGCGATTGGGGTACGGTTTCCTGTGCCTTGAGATATTCATGAAGCGGTACATACTTCATGGACGCAGGCGGTTGTTCCGAATCGGATATCTTGCTGTATTGCTGCGCCATCATCGGCTGTGCGAGTATTACACCGATGACTGCAACAACAAAGAATGCCCGTGAAACAAATTTCATGAGATCCTCCTTGACGTAATAGTTATAAGGAATACGTATAAACGAATACGTTGATTCTTTTATCAGCAGTTTTGCGAGTGCAGGTGAACCGGAATGAACGTGTATTCCATCCGTACACAACTTTCAAGGTACATTTTTTTAGGGACAATTCAATATACCCGAGGCTGCGTTCAACCCCGCATCATACGGGCAAATACTACGAAATCATTGACAAAAATGAAAGCATCAATACGGAAAAAAACGTCTGTCAGTTGCTGAGGCTGCGGACGTATGCGGCGTTTCCGAATTCCTTGCGCACGATCTCCAGATAGCGGTCGGCTTCCTGACGCGACCGGAATGGTCCGACAAGCACACGGTACCAATCGGTGCCGTCGCTGGACGCCTTGGAGGTATATGCAGGCAATCCTCGCGTTATCAACGAGCGGGTTTCCGTCTGCGCCGATTCGAGCGACTTGAACGACGAAACATGAACGGCGAATCCGCCGGACGCCTTCACAGGTTGCGCCGGCGCCTGCTTCCCCGGAAGCTGTTGCGTCCCGGCATTCGTTGCGGTTTGCGCCGGTTTTCTGATTAACGGTTGCACGACGGGCGGTAAACCACTTGTATCGGCAACGTCCGCCTCAACACGGATACTGTCGATAAACGCCGTCGCAGGGATGATGCCTTCCAGCGAGTCAATTTGGGTCTGCGCCGCTGCGAGCGACGGATAGGGACCGAGACGCACTTTGTACAGCGTCCGCCGTTTTGTTGGAATGAAATCGCCTTCCACTTTCGCATTAATTCCCAGCTTCTTTAATCTGTTCGCGTCCGCTTGCGCCTGGTAGAGTTCGTTGAACGCGCCTACCTGTAGGTAATAATTCCACTCTCTCGCGGTACCCGAGGTTGGGACGTTTTTCTCCACATCTGGTGGTGTGTGGGAAACGCTTGTTGTTCTGACGGGCGGCGCATTTGGATTGATTAGATCCTGAAGCGACTTCCGCAACGGAGGGTAGGGATCGAGAAACCAGATTGCAGAGACTCCGACGAGAATAGCACCGGTGATGATAAAGCCCACGAGCGGCAGCCGCGAGTGTTTTACTGCCTCTTCGTGGTACTCGGGCGCCTGGGCGCTGCCTGGGATGGAATCGAGTGGATCGGAATCAAGTCTTATGTCCGTTCCATCGAATAACGGATCTTCTTCGAATACGGCGCTACCCACGTACGCTTCTTCCTGCGCCGGCGTTACCGGCGGACCGGAGGGGATGGGAGAGGATTGGGCGACCGGCGTGAATTCAGGCATGGGAGCGCGGTATTCCTGCGGGATTGTTTCTTCGAACGATAGTTTCGGCCTTTCGGCGGATTCCTCATGCATCGAATCGAAAATGTGAATATCATCCGAATCATCCAGCGCGTACTCGTTGCGGAACGGCAACTCTTCATCGATCGATTCCGGCATTTCAGATGCGTCAATGCTACCGCGAATTTCCTCGATGGCGAATTCGTCAGGAGCAGCGCTTCCGGTCGTATGATCCGCTATGATCGGTGTTTCCTCATATGCATTACCGCTCGACATCTCTGTCTCGATGACGGCTTGCGGCGGTTCGGGATCGGTATGCACAAGGAGGTTTTCTTCCGGAAGCGGCTCAGCGATGTCGCGAATAGTTTCCAGTTCTGCGTCGAGAGAGTCGCCGGAATGGAGGCGTTCTTCGGCGAGCGTTTCATCGGGGATCGCGGAGGTCGAGGCGCGTTCCGGTGACAGTACTGTCGAAAGTCCATCCTGCCCGGTCTCGGGATCGCCGGTATGTGGCGAACCGGTTTCGGTTCGTTTTTGTGGTTCCTGTGCGGGTTGTTCCGGTGGGCCCGCAAAATTAAATCGAGGCATTGATGTGCGTTTGCTCCAATACGACGACACCGGCAGAGCCGGTGTCGTTTTACAAATCTATCTTGGGTTTGTTATCCGGTCCAGGTTTTGTTTCACGCGTCTGGCGTTCATACCCGTTGGTTTGAATGCCAGATATTTTTCGTACGCGGCTTTGGCTTTTTGCAGATCGTTCAATCTCAGGTATGTATCGCCGAGATACATGAAGCCTTTTTGCGAAGTATTGTCGATTTCGGTCGCAGCGACGAGCGCATGCTCGGCGTCGCCGTATTTCCCTGCGTTAAGGAAATACTGCCCGAGATATACGCGGACATCGGTTAAAAACGGATTAACTTCGAGCGCCTGCTTGATCTTCACGACGCCTTCCATCGATGTCGCGGGGCGGTGCAGCATCCGTTTGCCGGCTGCGGCATTTTTCACCGCTTCCTGTACTTTGTCGAATCCCGCGGAATCGTAAATGGAATAGCGCAGGTTTTCGGGCACGTAGTCGAGCGTGAGTACATACCGCTCGATGAGGGCTTTATCCTTTTTTGAAGGATTGCTGTATTTGCTAACCAGCAAGGCGATTTCCTTTGTCTGATCGAAATTCGAATCGAACATCGCGGCACGGACATCCTGATAGACCATCGCGCCGTTCGCGGAGTAATTCTTCGTCGTCCACGACGTAAGAATCACCATTGTTGTTTGTTTGTAGGCCAGGATGGTGCCCTTCGTTTCGCGGGTTCCATCGCCCAGATTGTATGCGCTTTCGAGGTACATCTGCAAACCTTCGCTGAGCGCTTTCACCGGGTGAATTTTTACTTTCCCGGGAGGCAGGGACATCACGTCGAACAGTTTGTATTTCCCGCCGCCGATCGGAGCAACGGCAATCATGACGTTGCATCCTTCGAACTCCGGCCCGATGTGATATAACAGCCACATTTCTTCGGTCTTGTCGCCGTCAAAATCGGCCTGAAAACCGGCCATCTGACCTTCAGGTTTAAGATTCAGGCAGACATCTCTATCGTCCATCCCCTTTAGGTTGTCTTCGATAATGGTCCGCAGCGAAGTTGCAGGAATGGATACTTCGGCGTATGAATCCTTTGGTGCGAATGCTGCTTCCATCCCGAAAGAATATTGTGCCCTGAGATCAGGCGCGTTACAGACTACCGCACAGACGATGAGGAATGAAGAAATGAGATTTTTCATGATCATTCTTGAGGTTGGTACATATAGAGCGAAAACAAAATAAAAAGCCAAGAAACCAGTTGCAAACCCGAAGGCGCAATATCTGCAAATTTCGCTTTCGCAGTTGATTTAGTAAAACACTCCGGGTTTTTCGTAATATAGTAGCATTTCTGACAACTTCACGTGTTTTACGAGGAAAACTCATGGCGATCGAATCCATCAATCCCGCAACCGGAACGGTCATGGCTACATTTACCCCGTATACGGCGGCTGAAGTATCGGCGATAATTGAGGCTGTCGCCGGCGCTCAGCGCGCCTGGCGCAAGGTTCCTTTCAGCGTGCGTACGGAGCTCATGCATCGGGCTGCAACAGTATTGCGTACCGGCATCGAGCGTTATGCCCGTGAAATGACCCTCGAGATGGGCAAACCGCTGAAACAAGCCTCCGCCGAAGTGGAGAAATGCGCCTGGGTCTGCGAATACTACGCTTCGAACGCCGAAGAGTTCCTGAAACCTGAAATGACGACGACCGATGCATCCGAGAGTTTTATCCGTTTCGATCCAATTGGCGTTGTGTTGGCGGTGATGCCGTGGAACTTTCCGTTCTGGCAGGTGTTCCGGTTCGCCGCGCCCGCGCTGATGGCGGGCAATGGGTGTCTGCTCAAACATGCCTCGAATGTGCCTCGATGTGCGCTCCTTATAGAAGATGTCTTTCGGAACGCAGGGTTCCCCGACGACATTTTCCGTACACTCCTTATTGAATCGAAGGCTGTCGATGGTATCCTCGGGCATCCTGATGTTGCCGCCGCGACACTGACGGGAAGCGATCCGGCAGGGAGGGCGGTGGCGGCTACATGCGGAAGCGTGCTGAAAAAGACAGTCCTCGAACTCGGCGGATCCGATCCGTTCATCGTTCTCGCCGATGCAGATATCGGGGCCGCGGCAACAACGGCGGTGACGGCGAGACTTATCAACAACGGGCAAAGCTGTATTGCAGCGAAGCGGTTTATTGTCGTTTCCGAAGCGATGCCGGAGTTCCGGCGGATATTTGTCGAACTGGTGAAACAACAGGTCGTCGGCGATCCGATGGATGAGCATACCACCGTCGGTCCGCTTGCCCGGATGGATCTGGTGGACGATTTGGCGAAACAGGTGACGAGATCGGTTGAAATGGGCGCCGAAATTCTGTGCGGCGGAATCCGCCCTGCGTTATCCGGATCGTATTACCTGCCAACGGTGCTCGGCGGGGTTCGTCCGGGAATGCCCGCATTCGACGAGGAAACATTCGGACCGGTTGCCGCGTTAATCGAAGCAGTCGACGAAATCGAAGCGGTGGAATTGGCGAACCGGTCGCTCTTCGGGCTCGGCGCCAGTCTGTGGACCTCGGACACCGGAAAGGCAAAACGTATCGCCTCACAATTGGAAACCGGCTCCGTATTCATCAATGGAATGGTGAAATCGGATCCGCGGCTGCCGTTCGGCGGGGTGAAACTGTCGGGCTACGGCCGCGAGCTTTCGCACTACGGCATGAAAGAATTCGTGAACATCAAATCGGTGTGGATAAAATAGACTTCGCGGCTGGAAATCATATTGTTACGGACGTATTACGTCTGCCGGAGGTTATTGACATTTGATACCGGCACTCGTAAGTTATTGTACATCAACAAAGATGTGTCCATGCGTTGTCCTCCCTTATGGATGGAGTGACCGTCATTGTACGACTGATTCGGCAAATTTCATCAGGTTCATGCATGCCGCGTGAAAGCACAAACCTTTTTCAGTGCCGCGTGTTTCTATTCGCCGTTCTCCCCGGAACAGCGCTGCTCTTGCTTGTCGTTTCGTTTGTCCGGGGCGAAAGCCTTTTAACGCAGGAAGTCCTCGGTTTACTGGCGATCGCCATAGGACTCGCGGGAATATTGCTGTTTTATATACACTTCTATAAGCTGTTGCAGGCGTTGGGCAACCGGCATCCCCGTAGGTGGCTGGTGCTTACCGAACACGCGGTTTCGATCGGCTTGTTGTATCTGATCGTAGAATGGCTCGGTACCAACTCGCCATGGAATGCTATTCCGCTTTGGGGGAGCTACGATCTCGGCGATGCCTGCAAGGTGTTCGTGATCGGTATCCTCGTCGTAGGCACCATTTCCCTGATCGGGAGTATGATTGCGTTGAACCGGCAGGATTACTCGCCGCCTCCCTGTTGATTTGTGCCTCCTCTTCTGTATCTACACTTTTTCTGTCGAAGCCGGTGGAATTACAAATGCCGTCGACAGCAGTTCGTCGTTGATGGGGACGTCGTTTCCTTTCACGAGTCCCAAATCGCGCACGATTGCTATCATTTCCTCGAGGCTTCCGTCGAAATGATACTTTTCGCGGTACTCGTCGCGGGGATAGATGACCCAGATCGTTCCGTCCGGATCGATCGCGGGTTTCAGCCTGCGGGCTTTCTGTTTCCAGACCGCAGCCGAAGTCGGAGCGACGAACGCCAGGTCGCACACGCCCTGCCTGGCGAATTTGTTATCCTCGCAGTATTGCGTGACAAGGTCTTTGAGATATTCCGGCTGTTCGTCGATACGGATGGTCAGCCAGGGAACGATCCCCCATTTTTTGCCGACAGATGTGCCGTTGTCCTGCATTGCTAGATTTCCCTTTCGGATAGTGACTGGTCGTTGTGAAAGAGCGCTTTCTGACCGATATCCTTCCGGTAGTAGGCGCCGTCGAAACATATTCTGCTCACGGCATTGTATGCCAGGCGGATAGAAGGCGCAAAATCGGTTCCCTCTCCGAGGGCTGTCACACCTAATACCCTGCCTCCGTTTGTAAGAACGGCATTTTTTTCCCTCTTCGTCCCGGCATGAAAGACGAGTATGCCTTCGTCGTGTTCGTTTATTCCATCGAGTCCGGAAATAACCTTTCCTTTGGCGTAATCGCCCGGATAACCGCTGGAAGCCATCACGACGCATACGGCGTTGGCGTCGTGTTGCTCGATTCTGTTATGCTGCATGGTTCCATTTGCGGCGGCGTACAGCAATGCGGCGAAATCCTCGGCTATCAGCGGAACCACCACCTGCGTCTCCGGATCGCCGAAGCGGCAATTGAACTCAAGAACCTTCGCTCCGCTAGAGGTCAACATCAGTCCCAGGAACAAGACTCCGGTATACGGCGTCCCGTCTTTTGTCATTCCGTCGAGTACCGGCTTGATGATACGGATTTTGATGTCGGCCATATCCTGAGTGGTCAGATGCGGCGTAGGCGCGAATGCCCCCATGCCGCCGGTGTTGAGCCCCTGATCGTTGTCCAGAATTCGTTTATGATCCTGCGACGGCGCCAGAACGGCGAACCGCGTTCCGTCGGTAATGACGAACACAGAAACCTCGATTCCGGTCATGAATTCTTCGATCACCAGTGTCGTGCCCGATTCGCCGAATTTTGAACCCGAAAGCATTTCCATTACCGCAATCTCTGCCTCGTCGAGCGATTCGGCGATAACCACGCCTTTCCCGGCAGCAAGACCGTCCGCTTTCAGAACGTACGGCGGATTTAGTTTCGAGAGATATTTCCGCGCTTCGTTTTCCTGCCCCGATGTAAAAGTTCGATAATCGGCAGTCGGGATGTGATGACGTTTCATGAATTCCTTCGCGAATGCCTTGCTCGATTCGAGCTTCGCGGCGGCGCGGGTGGGTCCGAAAATGACCAGGTGTTCGCTCCGGAATGCGTCGACGATACCTTCGGCGAGCGGGGCTTCGGGACCGACGACGGTAAGATCGATGCGCCGTTCTTTCGCGAATGCGAGTAAAGCCGGAATATCGGTCGCTTCGATAGAGATGTTTTCTCCGGTTTGAGCTGTGCCTGCATTACCGGGGGCGATATACAGCGACTCGACCAGCGGACTTTGCCGTAATTTCCAGGCAATGGCGTGTTCTCTTCCGCCATTCCCGATGACCAGAATGTTCATGGTGGTGTTGGTGCTAAATTCATAGTGTGATGTACATTCAACAGGGCGTTACCCGAAGTCCTTCGACTGAACGACGCGCGTTTCTGGAGGTCCGATATGGGTAACGCGGGAGAGTATGCGCGCCAACTCTTCGGTGAGCGCGCGGCGTTCGAATTGCATGACAAATTCGGGCGCTGGACGGGGCAATCTACCACTTTTGAACTGCCGATACAAGGTCGTTAGGTGGTTCTTGATCGTCTGTATGTCCTCAGGAGGGCTGATATATGCGCATCCGGATTTTTCGAGAAGTTGCTTCGCCATCCCGCCGGGTACGCATCCCAGAATGGGTTTGCCGGCTCCGAGATATTCGTACAGTTTCCCGGTCGACATCATCTCTTCCCCTTTTCCGTTGCCGATAATCATCCATAAAGCGTCGGAGTTTTGAAGAAGTGCGACGCATTCTTTATGCGGGCGGTAGCCGAGCGCGTTGACGACGCCCTCCAGTCCGAATTTCTTCACCAGTTTTGCGTCTTCATCGCGCCATGTGCCTGCAAAGCATGCTTCAATATTGTTCGCCGCCTCGGGCGTTTCCCGAATGAATTCCTGAAGCGCCTTGAGGAAGTACCTCGGCGTCCGGTTGTAATAGAAGGTTCCAGAATGCGTGATTCTGAATTTCTTCCGCTGTTCCGTCTGAATACCCTGGAAATCTTCCGCATCGAATCCCTGGGAAATGATGCTGATATCGTTGTGTTGCAGGAATGGGTAGTTCCGGATGATCGTTTCCTTTATCCTGCGGTTGATCGTGATGATGTGATCGCTGTACCGGAGGACGGAACGTTCGAGCTGCCGGTGCCGCAGGCGGTGTAACGGCGTTGCGTACAAATGAAGAGGGTTCTCCAGCCATGCATCGCGGTAATCGACAACCAGAGGGAGGCCGAATTCACGCCTGAGTTCCGCGGCGATCAGGAAATCGGTATACGGCGGAGCGGTGGAGTAGATTGCGTCGAAGTGTTCCGCGGCGAGAAGTTTGCGCGCAGCGCGGATCGCGTGTTTTTTCCAACCGATTTTGTTATCCGGGATCAGGAAAAACTGACTGAGTTTGGAAAGAAGATTATGCGATGCGCCGGAAGGCAGGTGTACGACCCCTTTGTTTCTCAGAATATGCCAGGGATCGAACGATTGGGTCCGGATGATGTTGATATGCATCTCGCTGAGTTCGCCGAGGAAGGTAGCATCTTTCGCAAAATAGCCGCGTTCTTCGACGGTCAGAACGGTCGGCTCCCAACCGAATGACGGCAGATATTTGACAAATTTCAGCGTCCGCTGCACCCCGCTCAATCCCAGCGGAGGGAAGTAATAGGCAATAACGAGGACTTTGCGTTTTTGCTGTGCTTCGGACATACCTGAAAGTATCAGAGAATAAGCAGTTCTTTTGTAGACCGGTTCAGAATTTCAATTCTTCGCGCGTGAACTACAATATCGTCTTCAATCCTTACACCTCCAACTCCCTGTATGTATACTCCCGGCTCTATGGTGACGACATTTCCCGCCTGCACTGTCTCCGCCGACCGGGCGGAGATCCTCGGCAGTTCGTGAACTTCGAGACCGAGCCCATGTCCCAGTGCGTGCTGAAAATGGCGTTCCATCCCCCAACGAGCAATAACGTTGCGTGCAAAAGCGTCAACCTGTCTCGTCTGCATTCCTGCCTGCAGCGCATCTATTGTCTCGGTCAGGGCTGCCGCTACGCAATGGTACATGCTCTTTTGTCGGGCAGATACCTTGCCCAGGAATACCGTTCTTGTGAGATCGCTCGAATAGCCGTTCCAGACGCAACCGAAATCGAGCAGCACCGCATCTCCATGACGGAGCCTGCGAGTGCCTGCTTTCCCGTGTATCATTGCTGTGCGCGTTCCGGATACGACGATGGGATCGAACGCATCGCGTTCGCTGCCGGCTTTCGCCACCCGGTATCGTAGTTCTGTTTCGAGGTCCTTTTCGCTGATCCCGGGTTGTATCACCGGCAGCATTTCTTCGAACACCGTATCGGCGAGCATGGCCGCTTTCCGGAGCGAACGCAATTCCTGCTCGTTCTTCACTGATCTGCATGCCGGCACAATGTCGCCCGCCGGAACCAGTTGCGAGGGGGCAAACAGACTCTTAAGATTCCTGTAGTGTCCGACATCGATCGATGTCTCTTCGAATCCTATCGTTGCGCATCCTTTAGCAAGCCGGTGGTCGGCAATTGTTTGGGAGAGACTGACATCGGTCGACACAACGATTTCGCATGAACGCACTTCCTTTCCGGCTTGCAGCGCATACCGGGAATCGGTGACGAAATGCGCGGACGTTTTCGTAATAAAAACAGCTCCGGCGCTGCCGCGGAATCCGGTAAGGTACGCGACGTTTGGAAGGTGGAAACTCAAAAGTGCATCGATATTCCGCTCGACGAGCGTATTTCGGACTCGTTGATGAACTAATGAAATTAACGATGAGTGTTTCACGGCCGGATTGTCTGGATAATGCTGGGTAAACAACCAGTATGACGGGATTTAGCGCTTCAAATGTGGATAACTTTGGAAACTACGTTGGATGCGTTCCACGAAAAACGGTATTGGAGTGTTTAATACCCTGTAAATAAAGGATATTAGCACTTGTCCGCAATTAATATGCGCAAACACGCAATAGCTCTGCGGGTGTGGATAACTTTCGAAAAAATGTGGATAACCTGCCTACTGTCTACCTGGAACTTGGTAGTTCGGGGCTTCCTTTGTGATGAACACATCATGCGGATGGCTTTCTTTAAGCCCTGCAAGCGTGATCTGAATAAACTCGGTATCCGTTTGAAGTTCGGTAATTGTCCTGACGCCGCAATACCCCATTGCAGCCCGAAGTCCACCGATCATCTGGTAGACGGTATCGTCGAGCGGACCGCGGTACGCGACGCGCCCCTCGATTCCTTCCGGCACAAGCTTTCGGATATCGTCTTCCACATCCTGGAAGTAGCGGTCTTTGCTGCCTTCCTTCATTGCGCCAAGCGAGCCCATGCCGCGGTACATTTTATAGGTGCGTCCTTCGTAGAGTACCTTTTCGCCCGGACTTTCATCGAGACCGGCGAACAACCCGCCGATCATCACCGACGATGCGCCCGCCGCCAGGGCTTTGGCGACGTCGCCGGTTTGTTTGATGCCTCCGTCTGCGACAACAGGGATATTGTGCTTCCATGCGGCTTCGGCGCAATCCATGATTGCCGTCACCTGCGGAACGCCGATACCTGCCACGACGCGGGTAGTGCAAATACTTCCGGGACCGATTCCGACTTTTACCGCGTCTGCTCCGGCGGCAATGATTGCTTCGGTGCCGCTTGCGGTTGCGACGTTTCCGACGATCAACTGTAGATCGGGATATTTCGATTTGATTTTTCTCACCGTGCGCAGGAGCGGTTCCGAATGTCCGTGCGCGGAGTCCATCACGATTACATCGACATGCGCCTCGACAAGAGCTTTAACCCGGTCGAACGTATCGGCGGTATTGCCGACGGCTGCTCCGACGCGCAATCGTCCAAGCTCGTCCTTACAAGCGTTCGGGTGTCGCTTCTTCTTGATAATATCTTTGAATGTAATCAGTCCCTTGAGCTTGCCTTCTTCGTCCACCACCGGCAGCTTTTCGATGCGGTGCTGCTGCAGGATCGCTTCAGCCGTTTCGAATGTGGTACCAAGCGGAGCCGTGACAAGGTTTGCGCGGGTCATGACGTCGGAAATAAGCGAATCGAGTTTCGGCTCGAACCTCATGTCGCGGTTTGTGAGAATACCGATAAGGAAGTCTTTATCGTCGACGATCGGAATTCCCGAGATGCTGAACTTATTCATGATAAGAAGCGCATCGCGGATGGTATTGTTCGGTCCCAGCGTGATGGGATGGAGAATCATTCCGCTTTCTGAACGCTTGACGCGGTCGGTTTCTTCCGCCTGGCGTTCGATCGACATATTCTTGTGCAGGATTCCGATGCCGCCTTCGCGCGCCAGTGCAATTGCCATTTCCGATTCGGTGACCGTATCCATCGCGGCGCTGACAATGGGGATGTTCAGCGAGATCGAGTTGGTCAGCCGTGTGCGGATATCCGATTCTCTCGGCATTATTTCGGAATGCCGTGGGATAATCAGCACGTCGTCGAATGTCAGCGCAGTCCGGATTTCTTTTTGGAAGATAGCCATTATAATTCCGCGTAAGAGTTAAGAATATGCTTCGATTCCCGTCAGTTCGTGACCGAGAATGAGTGTATGAATATCATGCGTGCCTTCGTATGTCTTCACCGATTCGAGGTTGTTCATGTGCCGCATGACGGGATATTCGTCGAGAATGCCGTTGGCGCCGAGTATGTCGCGGGCGAGACGGGCGGTTGTCAGCGCAATATCCACGTTGTTCCGTTTTGCCATGGAGACATGCGCGAATGTCATTGCGCCTTCGTCCTTCAGCCGGCCTAAGTGGAGGCAGAGAAGCTGCGCCTTCGTGATTTCCGTTGCCATGTAGACCAGCTTTTCTTGTACGAGCTGGAACGAGGCAATCGGCTTATCGAATTGTTTTCTTGTCTGCGCGTAATCCAGCGCGAAGTGATAGCACGCCATGGCTGCGCCGACAGCGCCCCATGCGATACCGTACCGCGCCTGCGTCAGACAGGCGAGAGCAGATTTTAATCCCTCGGTGCCGGGCAGGAGATTTCCGGCTGGAATTCTGCAATCCTGGAATATCAACTCCGAGGTCACCGAAGCTTTCAGGGAATGTTTGCCTTTCATTTCCGGCGCGGTGAATCCGGGAGTTCCTTTTTCAACCAAAAAACCGCGGACGGCGCCGTCGAGCTTCGCCCAGACGACGGCGACATCGGCGATGGTTCCATTGGTGATCCACATCTTCGCGCCGTTGAGGACAAACCAGTCGCCATCGCGGACGGCTTTGGTTTCCATTCCGCCGGGGTCGGATCCATGATCGGGTTCGGTCAATCCGAAACATCCGATCGCTTCGGCGGCGGCGAGCTTCGGCAGCCAGCGCCGTTTTTGTTCTTCGCTGCCGAATCTGAAAATCGGGTACATGACGAGTCCGCTTTGCACCGAGGCGAAACTGCGCAGACCGCTATCGCCGCGCTCGAGTTCCTGCATCATCAGGCCGTAGATAACGTTGCTCGCTCCGGCGCATCCGTACTCAGCCGGCAAAGTGGCGCCGAATACGCCGATTTCGCCAAGTTCGGGGAGAAGGGCGCGGGGAAACGTATTCGTACGGTTGGCTTCTTCGATGATGGGAAGCACGCGTTTTTCGACAATATCGCGCACAGTGTTTCTGGCCAGAAGCTCCTCTTCGCTGAACAGCCTCTCGATGAGGTAGAAATCAATTCCCTTGAACGGTTTCATGGGCTCTTGTGTCGATTGTAAACCTTGACCGCCAAAATGAATAATTCAACAAAGGTAGCCACACCGGGATTGATTTCCAAACCGGATTCTCGCGCGCATGCGCGGTGTGGCACGGCAAGAAAAAGAGCCGTAACTTTCGAGAAAGAAAGGCTCCCTTTCCAGTCGCACGTATCGTATCGTATTCATTTTCAGGAGTGCCCTTCATTGCGAGCAGACCACGTACCACTCAATCGCCTGCATCATTTCAACCGGATACCCGGTGTACCGGTCTGGATTTCTGCCGCCGTTCTTCTGGCGTTGGCAGGGCTTCCGAATCCGGTTCAGGCGCAACTGCGGGTCGATTCCACCTATACCGTCGATAGTCTGGTTAATTCGGTACTTCTCGGCTCCTGCGTGGCGGTGAACAACGTCAAGTACCGCGGCTCGAGGTCGGGCATCGGGTATTTTAATGCAAGGAACACAAACGTGGGACTCGAAGAGGGACTGATTATTTCAACGGGGCACATCAGTAATGCGCGTGGACCGAACGATAATCCAGGCAGATCCTCCGAATTTGGTATGCCCGGAGATGCCGATCTCAGCGCAATTACGACGGTTCCCACTCTGGACGCCGCAGTGCTCGAGTTCGATTTCGTGTCCTCGTCCGATACAGTCAAATTCAATTACGTCTTCGCAAGCGAAGAATACCCGGAATTCGTCGGTCAGGGGTATAACGATGTGTTTGTGTTTTACGTCCAGGGACCAGGCATTACGGGCAAGAAAAACATCGCCCTGATTCCCAATACATCGATTCCTGTCACCATCGACAATGTGAACGGCGGCAAGAATGCAGCGTATTACGTAAATAATATCGGCGGATCATCTGTACAGTACGATGGGTTCACCATCCCGCTCGAAGCGAAAATAGGCGTCATCCCCGGCGAAACATATCATATGAAAATCGCGATTGCAGACGCAGGCGATTATCAGACCGATTCGGGAGTCTTTTTGGAAGCCGGCAGCTTCAGAAGCGGCGAACGCATCACCATCGAAACCATCGACGACGCGGTTGAAGGCTGCCGCGACGGGATCGTCAAAATCTCCCGGAAGGAGGACGCAACCGACACGCTGATTGTCAACCTGCTGATATCCGGCAACGCGACGCAAGGCATCGATTATTCCGCCTTCCCGACCTCGGTCACGCTCCTGCCAGGTCAATTCCAGACTCAATTCAATATCAAGGCGATTCAGGATATGACGTTCGATCCGAACGAACGTATCATCATCACTCTCGATAACAAATGCATCGGCACCGATCCTTCCGTCGATTTCATGACGATTCTTGAAGACGGTCTCGAAACCGATATCAGCGCGGATACAAGCATCTGCCGCGGTTCTTCGGCGCAGTTGCATGCAAGAGTTCTGAGCGGCGCTCCGCCGTACTCCTATTCCTGGGTTCCGAAGACGTCCCTTAGCGACCCGGCAATCGCCACGCCCGTTGCCCGGCCTCAGACATCGACGTTGTATACCGTGACAATCTTCGATTCCTACGGATGCTCTACGGTTCGCAATGTCATGGTCGATGTCGACGATATGAAAGCGAATGCGGGGAATGATATCCGTATCTGTTACGGATCTGCCGCGCAGATAGGCGGAACGGCAACGGGAGGCGCGCAACCGTATACCTATTCCTGGTTTCCTCCCGTTGGACTATCGGACGACACTGCCTCCATGCCGATGGCGTCGCCTCTAGTCACGACAAGTTATATTGTCGAAGTGCGTGGAGCCGGGGGCTGTATCGACCGGGATACGGTGATCGTCACGGTGGGAGACCGCCTGGAGTTGAATGCAGGCAATGACACAATGATTTGTGAGAATTCGCAGGCGGTTTTGCGTCCGTCGATCTCCGGCGGAGCGGGAGGCTATTCGTATCAATGGTCCCCGGCAGCTTCGTTGAACAGTACAACCAGCCCGGCGCCGGTTGCCTCGCCCGATGTGCCGACGATGTACTACGTGCTGGCGACGGATAGCGAAGGATGCAGTATTTCTGATTCCATCTTTGTCGATATCAACCGTGTGAGGGCTTCGGCAGGCGAGGACAAACAGATTTGTGCGGGCGCCAGTATTGTCATCGGCGGGAATCCCCGTAACGGAGTGCCGCCGTATTCGTACCAATGGACGCCGGCGGCAAACCTGACGAATCCCGGAGCGCAATACCCGGTGGCGTCTCCGCCGGTAACAACGATCTATGTCGTCCATGTGCAGGATTCTTACGGCTGTACATCCTTCGACTCGGTGACGGTGACGGTCGGCGATGTGATTTCTCCGGTGATCACGCCTCTGGGAAACACCGATATATGCGAGGGCGAGACGGTTCAATTGAGCGCCACCAGCGGGTACGACAGCTATGTCTGGTCGAACGGCGCATCCGGACCGGTCATCACTATCGATAGCACTGTGATGGTTACGGTAACAGTCACCGATAATTTCGGGTGCAGCGGCACATCCGCACCCATTGCGGTTACCAGCCATCCACTGCCGGATCCGTCGATCGACGGTCCAAATTCCGTCTGCCGCAATTCGGTGGTGGTATACTCTGCCGACACCGATCCGGGGAATGCTTATTCATGGTCGGTGGCGGGGGGAATTATCCGTGCGGGGCAGGGAACGCCGCAGGTCACGATCGAGTGGACGGAGTATGGTACCGGGCTGCTCCAGTTTCGCGAGGTTGCCGGGGCGACGGGCTGCGCAGGCACGGTGCAGTATCAGGTTACCGTTGCCGATGCGCTGAATCCGGTTGTCGAAGCCGATAAACCTTCGCCGTATTGCGCCGGCGATACCATCACGCTTATCGCGCCTGCGGGATATACCGTTTACAGGTGGAACACCGGCGCCACAACAGAATCGATCCGGGCGGTAGCAGCGGGAACGTATTCGGTGTACGTTGAACTCGATCCGCAATGCACCGGCACATCCGCTCCAGTGACGATTGCGTTCGAACCGAATCCGAAACCGGTCATTACCGCGCCGGGTTCGCTCATCGTTTGCGAAGGCGACAGTGTGACGCTGGATGCCGGTGCGGGATTCCAGTGGTACCGGTGGTCGAACGGGGCATCAGGCAGAACAGTCAGGATAGGGGAGGCGGGAGCGTATACGGTTCAGGTTCAGAATGCCAACGGATGTATCGGCACATCCGATCCGGCGATAGTGCAAATTATCCCGGCGCCTCCGCAGCCGGTGATTTCACGCGGCATCGATACGCTGTATTCGACTCCGGCTGCGACGTACCAATGGTACAGAAACGATACACTGCTCGCAGGCGCGACAGGTTCATTCTATGTCATGACGCTGGAGGGCGTGTACAGGGTCCGCATTACGGACGGCACTGGCTGCGCATCTGAAAGCGAGCCGTTCGAGGTCATCACCCCGCTGGCGACATCGACCATCGCGTTGCCATCGCTGGAGGTATCGCCAGGGGAGCGGTTCACACTTCCGGTCACTATCGCCGCTTCTGAAAACCTTCGCGCCGCGGGTGTGACGGATTTCGAAATGACGCTCAGGTTCGATGCTACGCTCATGTCTCCTGTCGATCCTTCGCTTGTAAAATCAGTTGCCGGTTCCGATCTGCTGCTTCAGCTTCGCGGCACGCTCGGCGCCGATACGCTGGGCATCCTTGTCTCGCCCGAATTCATCGCCACGCTCGGAGCGGCGGAACGCACGGATGTCCGCCTCGAACAATTCAGGTGGGTGAATACCTTCGTGCGCATTCTTCCGCGGCATGGCGAAGTCAGACTAAAGATTTGCCGCGAGGGCGGACCGAGGCTTTTCGACGACAGCCCCGCGGTTGTGCTCGAGAAGAACCATCCGAATCCATTCAACGCCTCGACGACGCTTTCGTTTACCATTATTGAACAAGAGCATACCGAACTATTTGTGATCGATCAACTGGGACGCCGCGCCGCGACGCTTGTTTCGGGCAGCTTCCCGCCGGGCAGCTATACAGCCCGGTTCGATGCATCCGAACTGCCGTCGGGAGTCTATGTCGCTGTGCTGCGCACGCCTACCGTCACCAGAATGCGGACGATGGAGGTCGTCAAATAGCCGGAGCGACGGCGGAATGCCTTGTAATTTTCGCCTGTTTTCCCTAGATAGTACTGTCATTCATACTTTGGGCAAGGCAGATGAAAGCATCGAATACACGACATACAACGCAATTCCTGCTTCCATTCATGATGGTGGCGGCGCTCGTTGCGGCGCCGGCGCCACTGATATGCGGCGAACACCCCCTTCCGCCGGTCAAACAGGCGGAGCCGCCCGCGTTCCTCGAAAACGCCGGTCAGTTTACATTTCCCGATTCGAAGTCCGATCCGGTGTTGTTCGTTGCCTCGAAAGGCAATATGACCGTTTTTCTCAGGAAGACCGGTATCAGCTATGTCTTTACGCGGTTCGAGCGGAAAACGCCCTTCAGCCATCGCGGCGATTGCGCGGTACATGACCGGTGCGAAGAACGGCTGTCGTTTGTTGCACCGGCAGAGCAGCTGCGCGTAGATATTCAATTCGAAGGAGCAAATACCAATCCCTCGATTGTACGATCGCAACCGCTTGCCGCGTCGGCGAGGTATTACCATGGCGGGAAAGCTCCGATTATCGCATCGTCGTTTCAGGAGGTCGTGTACAGGGAAATCTATCCAGGCATCGATCTCCGTTTTTATTTGAAGGACGGGGGATTGAAATACGATTTTATCGTTCACCCCGGCGCCGATCCGTCTTGTATCCAACTCCGCTGCGATGGCGCCGAAGAGGTGTCGCTCCTCCCTGGCGGAGCGCTGCTTATCGAGACGTTGTTTGGTTCGGTAAAAGAGCATACTCCGGTCTGCTATTCCCAGGAGACATCGTGGATACACGGCTATCCAGCCGGAAAAACACCCGTACAGGGCAGGTTCACGCTCAAGGGGAAGGCGATCGGCTTCGACCTCGAGAACAGGAGCGTCAACGAAACGCTTGTCATCGATCCGTTCGTCGAATGGTCGACGTACCTTGGCGGCAGCCTCGACGATGGAGGAAACTCCGGCGGTTTTGCTCCAAACGGAGATATCATCGCCGCCGGCTATACGAGCAGCATCGATTTTCCGTCGACGCCGGGCGTACCGCAGCCGGTTCATGCCGGCGTCATCGATGGGTTCATCGCCCGGTATAGTCCCACTGGCACGCGGCTGTGGACGACTTTTATCGGCGGCGATATCGAAGACGCGGTCATGGCGTTGGATGTTGCTCCATCCGGTGAAATTGTCATCGGCGGGTACACGACGAGTTCCGCGTTTCCAACAACCCCGGGAGCGTTTCAAACTGCGCTGGCGGGCGGGATGGATGCGTTCGTGGCGAAACTGAACGGCGACGGCTCAATCATCTGGTGCACGCGCTTCGGAGGCTCGCAGGACGAAAATGTCGAAGGCCTGGCTCTCGACCGGCAGGGGAACATCGTATTCACAGGCAGAACACAAAGTCCGAATTTCCCGCGCACCGCGAATGCGTTCCAGCTCGTCCGAGGAGGTTTCCCCGGCGATATGGATGCATATATGGCGAAGCTAAGCCCGGCGGGCGCGCGTTTGTACGCCACGTATTACGGAGGCGACAACGAAGACTGGGGGCATTCCATCAGCGCCGATGCAGCGGGAAATATTTACATGGTCGGTCATACGGAAAGTAAAAACTTCCCGGCTGCCGGAAGTTTTCAGAATTCGATGCGCGGACAGCGCGACGGGTACCTCGTGAAATTTGCGCCCGACGGAACGCGGCTCTGGGCGACGATGGTGGGCGGGAACGGATTCGACGATGCCTATTGCGTTGTTGCAAGCCCGTTGAACGGAGCGGTTGTCGGTGGGACAATCTGGTCCACCGACTTTCAGGTTTCGCCGGGAGCGTTTCAGGCAGCGCTTGCCGGACAGGGGGATTGCTTCCTTATGACGGCGGCGGGCGACGGTTCATTGAGCTGGAGTACCTTCGTCGGCGGCGAAGGAAACGATTCGTTCTATGCAATCGATGTGTTTCCGAGCGGCAATATCGTCGTCGCTGGAGCATCCGACAGCAAGGCGATGTACACCACTCCGGATGCATTCCAATCGGCGAACGCGGGGAAAATGGACGGGTATATCATGAAAACGAATCCCTTCGGAACGCCAGTCTATGCCACCTATTTGGGAGGCGCCGGATGGGAGTATGATAACAGTCTCAGGGGGCAGATGGCGCTCAGTACGAATAACCGCGGTCAGGCGGTGTTCGTCAGCCGGACGAAGGAGGGCGCTTTCCCTGTACTGAACCCCGATCAGCCCGACAGCGCAGGCGCATGGGACGCCACCGTCACCAAATTCAACTGCACGGTTACGCCTCCGCCGGTGATTTCGGCGCAGGGACCGCTCGAATTCTGCGACGGCGACAGCGTGACACTCAGCGCCGCGAACGGATATCGTACCTATGTGTGGTCTACAGGGGATACCGCGCAATCCATCACTGTCAGGCAAAGCGGAGAGTATTTCGTCACGGTCAGCGATACGAACGACTGTGCCGCCGATTCGCCACCGTTGCGCGTCGTCGTCAATCAACCGCCGCAACCGGTCATTGCCGTCTCGGGACCGCTGACATTCTGCGAAGGCGACAGCGTTGTACTCGACGGCGGTGCGGGATACGCTGTCTACCATTGGTCGACGGGTTCGGCGACGAGAACAATAACCGTGAAACAGTCCGGTGTGTACTCCGTCTCGGTCGTCGATACGAACGGCTGCTCGGGCAGCGCGCCGGATGTTACAGTTACGGTCAATCCATTGCCCGTGCCTGTTATTAACCCCAGCGGACAGACATCGTTTTGCCAGGGCGATTCCGTCATCCTCGACGTGGGGGCAGGGTACCTCAGCTATGTCTGGTCCACAGGCGCGACGACCCAAACGATTACAGTACGGACGAGTGGAACATATACGGTGAGAGTCGAGAACCAGTTCAATTGTACGGCGCTTTCCCCTCCGGTTGATGTGACGGTGTTTCCACTCCCACAGCCGGTTATCGTGCCTTCCGGTCCGACGGTATTCTGCTCCGGCGATAGCGTCGTTTTGGATGCGGGCGCGGGATATGTCGGCTATTCCTGGTCCAACAACGAAGTGGGTCGTCAGATAACCGTCCGGTCAAGCGGAACGTTCAGCGTGCGCATCACCGACAGCAACGGCTGCGAGAATACATCTGCGCCGGTGAGCGTCACCGTTCATCCCCTGCCGACGCCGGTCATTACTGCATTGAACGGAACCTCGTTTTGCGAAGGAGAAGGCTCGCTCGATGCCGGTGCAGGCTATATAACCTATCGCTGGTCGAGCGGCGAAACAACGCGGACGATCGTACCGCAGACAAGCGGCATCTATACGGTGACTGTCTCGGATGCGAACGGTTGCACCGCGACGAGTCCGCCTGTGAACATTACCGTCTTCCCGAATCCCAAACCGCGCCTCGATCTCTCGGGACCGCTTTCATTCTGCGACGGCGACAGCGTGACGCTGGACGCCGGGGCTGGGTTTTCATCCTATCAGTGGTCAAACGGAAGTTCAACGCAATCTATCGTCGTAAGAACCGCCGGGATCTATTTTGTGCGGACGGTATCGATGGATGGTTGTGCGAACATATCCGACACCGCAACCGTCGTCGTGTGGGCGCTCCCCGCGAAACCGGCAATTACCCAGGTGCGCGATACGCTGTTCAGCACCACATCGCCGGGCTATCAATGGAAAATCGACGGTCAGGAAATCAACGGCGAAACAGGACGGTTTCTTCTCGTGCCCCGTTCCGGCAGGTTCACAGTACTCGCCATATCTCCGGAAGGATGTAGCGTCGAATCCGATCCGTTGCAGGTGACGATTGCAACGGTTACCGTTTCGTTGCCTTCTCTCGAAGCGGAACCCGGCGTGCTGCTGACTGTCCCGCTCAGGATTCAGTCGTCCGATCTGCTTGTGGAAAGCGGCGCACGCAC
This sequence comes from uncultured Ectothiorhodospiraceae bacterium, assembly GCA_964408855.1. Lineage (GTDB taxonomy): Bacteria > Bacteroidota > Ignavibacteria > SZUA-365 > CAYPBB01. Next base: position 30,842 of record CAYPBB010000018.1, on the reverse strand, counting down.
ATTCACGGCGCGTATCAGATTCGATAAAAACATACTGTTCAACATGGCGCCGGGAACAGGTTGGCAGGAAGACGCGGCGGATAGAATCCTCGATCTTTCCGGCGCATGGACCCCGGGCGAAGCGGAGCTATCGTCGTTCGACGTGCTTGCGATGCTGGGCAGCGCGCAATCCACGCCGCTGACGATCGAGCGGTTTGAATGGAACGAAGGCATCGTGCGCGTGACACGGAACAACGGAAACTTCAAGCTTATCGTTTGCGAACAAGGCGGCGCGCGACTGTTCGATTCGTCGAAGCCGCTACAGCTCGCGCAGAATTCGCCCAATCCATTCAACGCATCCACCGTCATCCGGTATTCGCTGATAGAACGGGGCAACACACGGCTT
>CAYPBB010000018.1:14096-30447 GCA_964408855.1 uncultured Ectothiorhodospiraceae bacterium | reverse complement strand
CGATCTTCTCGGCAGGGAGGTGACAGTGCTTCGATCCGGACCTGCCGAACCGGGCGAATATGAAACGCGTTTCGATTCCGGCGCTCTGCCGTCGGGCAGGTATTTCTATGTGCTCTCGACCCCGACGGGCACGCTGGTGCGGATGATGCAGCTAGTAAAATAGCAGCCGGCTGCAATCCCGATTGTCCATTTTTCAAACGATTTACGGAAATCGTTTCATTTCACGTTTGAAGTGTCTATATTTTCAACGTGTCAAACTTGGCAGGCTATCCATGACAAAGAAGACCGTCGCTACATTATTTATGTTCACTCTGATTCTTCCGCTCATTGCTGCGGGACAGAGTAGAAACATCAAGGAAGACTACAAACTCCTTCCGCGCATCGGATTGATGGGCGGAGTACAATTCAATATGCATTCCGCCGATTTCAGAGCGCTCCCCGGAGTGCCAAACTGCTGCCCGCGGTTTACCGAAGGCGACGGCACGGGATTTTATTTCGGCGCGTTTTACCGGCATCCATTCACCGATAAACTCAGCATCGATCTCGGATTGAATTACGTCAATCACGATGCCGAGCTGGTCGTGACCGAAGAAGAGATGTTGAGCGTCAATAGCGCTCCGTATATGGGGAAATTCGAGCATACGATCGACGCAGGTTTGAGCACCATCGGAATAGAACCGCTGCTCAATTACAACATTGTCGCCGGATTGTATGCGCACGGCGGGTTGCGAGTCGGATTTCTCACATCCGCGACATATTCCCAAAAGGAGCAGATTGTCGATCCTGCCGACAGAGGAGTGTTTCAGGTTGAACAATCGCGTATCCGCAACGTATACAGCGGCGATATAAACGAGACTTCCTCGCTTCAGGCAGCTTTGTTGTTCGGGTTGAGTTACGAAGTTCCCTTGAACAGAGATGGCACCCTCTGGGCGGCTCCGGAAGTCATGTATAATCTGGCATTGACCAACGTTACGCAGCAGGAAGAATGGAAAATGCACGGTCTTCGCGCAGGCGTCCGTGTGTCGTATGTTCTGAAGGAAGAACCGCCCGCTCCGCCGCCCCCGCCTCCGCCGCCCCCGCCTCCGCCGCCTCCGCCGAAAGACAAGGCGCTCGCTGCATCGGTGGAAGCCCGTGGAGTCAATCAGGACGACGTCGAAGAACCCGTCGTCAATATCCGCGTCGAAGAATTCGTCTCCACTCAGATGCGTCCGCTGTTGAATTACGTGTTCTTCGATGAGAACGCATCGGCGGTGCCGCCGCGATACAACAAGCTGCAGCAGGCGGAAGCGCAGGCGTTCTCGATGGAGAAGCTCCAGGGGCTTGAAACGATGCCTATCTACTACCATGTGTTGAATATCGTGGGCAGAAGAATGAAGGATAATCCTTCGGCATCTTTGACGCTGGTTGGTACGAATTCCAACACAGGCCCGGAAGCCGGAAATGTGGAACTCTCGCGCAAACGCGCCGAATCGGTGAAAGACTACCTTGTTTCGGTGTGGGGAATTCCTTCGAATAAAATCAGGATCGAAACGCGCAATCTTCCCGATAAACCGTCCAACCAGGATGAACCTGAAGGTATCGCCGAGAACCGCCGCGTGGAAATTCAGTCCGATACCTGGGCGATCATCGAACCGGTTGTGATCGAGGATACGGTTCAGGTTATCTCCCCGCCGACGATCAGGTTCAGACCTGCGGCGACAGCCGAAGCAGGGTTGAAGAGTTGGAAGCTGCTCGCTCAGCAGGACGGCCGCACGATTCAGGATTTCAACGGCGCGAGTCTGTTGCCTGAAAAGCTCGATATGCGGATCGATACCCGCGGAAAGCTCGACCGTTCGTCGACCGCGCCGATCATCTATCAGCTTGAAGTCGCCGATAACGACGGAAAGACGTACAAAACACCGGTCAACACCATCGACGTGCAACAGATTACCATCAAGAAGAAGCGCAGCGAACAAATCGCGGATAAGGAAATCGATACCTACAATCTGATTCTGTTCGACTTCGCTTCGCCCGAACTCGATGCCCGCAATCAGCGGATCGCGCGGTTTATCAAGGACCGCATCAAGCCGGAATCGTCGGTGCAGATTACGGGATATACCGACCGCATCGGAGAGACCGAATTCAACCAGCGTCTTTCGGAAGGACGCGCAATGTCCACGGCGCGCGCTCTGAGCGTTCCCGCGGAGAATGCGAAGGGCGTCGGCGAGTTGCAGTTGCTGTACGACAATACGTCGCCGGAAGGAAGATTCTATTGCCGTACCGTGACAATCGACGTAACAACCCCGGTGACGCGGTAACAGACATCGGCGGAAAATGTGTATTCCGGCAGGAGCGGGTCGTCGCCCGCTCTTGCTTCATACGAAAGGAACTCAATGCGTAATTTTTTTATCGTTCTCGTTCTTCTGGCTCCACTTCCTGTCGTCGCCCAGGTCGCGACCGGTCCTAAATGGGCGCCTTCGAACTTCGATACCACGGTGAATGGAAATTTCAGGGGCGCAAGAATTACTAGCAAGGCGCAGCTCGATTCGATGAAGCGTATTTACGGAATTACAACAATTATCAACCTTGCGAAGGATGCGCTCCCGAAAAAGGGCGAATCAGAAATCCAGTGGTCGAAAGAACTGGGCATGGAGTACGTCCACGTGTATCTCGGAACGAAACCTCCATCGTCAAAGGATTGGGAGCTTATCAAATCGAAGCTGGCGCAAGGTAAAGCGTACATACACTGCGCGCACGGAGCAGACAGGACCGGCGCGATCGTCGCGAAATACCGCCTCGAAACAAACCAGTGCAATCCGGAACAAGCGTACAGGGAAGCCCGGAAGTACGGATTCAAGCCGTGGCTGAAGGATTTCAGATCATGGATCCAATTTCCGGAGAAAAGCGAAAACAGGAGCGGCGCACAGGGAACAAAGTGATACAACCGGTGGTCAAAGTAGTATTGAGGTTAATCCGCTCCGTATCGGTGTAATTCCTCGGCAACGATTGATCCGTTGGCATGTTGGCTCGCCGGACTGCGGTAGCATGGTGTTGCCGCCAATCTGTACACTATCCATCTAGCGTTGGAGCGTCATCAATGACTGTACGCCGTTTCAGTCCGTTTCTTTCCATTTTCATTCTGCTTTCTGCAACCGCGATCTCACAACAATGCCGGATTACAGGCACAATCCGGGACGAGGCATCGGGAGAGCCTCTTGAATTCGCACATATCTGGATTAAATCGCTGAACACCGGAACAACCTCGGGAAAGGCAGGGAAGTATATCCTTACCATTCCAAAGGGTACCTATTCGTTGCGGGCGAGCTACCTTGGCTATGTCAGCCGGTCGCTGACCGCCAGGGCGGACGATTCTACCCTGATACTGAACATCGATCTGAAGCCCAGTACCATTGAATTTCCGGAGATCGTTGTCGTTCCTGGCGAGAATCCTGCAATACCCATCATTCGCAAAGCAATTCTTGCAAAACGGCGGATCGAAGACCGGTTGCATAACTACAGGGTGGAGGCGCACACTAAACTGACAGCGCATATGAACAGCATTTCAGGCGAAGCGGACAGCGCCCGGTTGCGTCAGATGGACAGCCTGTACTTTCCCTTCGAATCGCTCACCGAAGCATACTGGGAAAAACCGGATAAATCGAAAGAGATCATCAATGCGCGCCGGCAGATAAACTTCGGAGGCAGGTCGATGAATCTGATCAACAGTATGCCCGCGCGCGTCAATTTCTCGCGAGATCAGATCATGTTCGGGAAAACCGGCGTCACCGGACCGATCAGCGAAGACGGTCTCGGCGATTATTGGTACGATTTGCTGGGTACGACGGAATACGACGAGCAGATGGTGTATAAAATCAGAGTGTCACCCCGTTCTTCCATCCAGCCGTTGATCGAGGGGATGTTGTACATCGCCGATTCGACGTTCCTGGTGGTAATGGTGGATGTCGATTTTAATGCAGCGGCCCGGGGACCGTACATCGATTCGCTAAACTTCAGGCAACAGTTCTCGCTTGTCGGGGACGAATTCTGGCTGCCGACAGATGTGTTGATACGAGGAAAAGTATCCATCCGTATGATGATCGAACTCGGGATATCGTTCGACGTATTTTCGGTGCTGAAAAAGTACCGTGTGAACGATCCGGAGGTGTCGAACGTGTTCGACGATTTCAGGCTGGTGGTATCGGAGGAGGCCGACGATGTCGATTCGGCCGAATGGAACCGCCGCGCGATGATCGAAAACACGCCGCTCGAGCAGTATACCTACCGCCTCACCGACAGCATGGAAACACAGCGAAAGGAAGAGGCTAAGAAGTTCGGGTATACAGATCTCATTCTTGGCAAGAGACTCGAGTTTGACGAATCGTTCTACGCTGTCCCGGGATTCCTTTCGGTGTACCGCTTTAATCGAATCGAGGGGCACGGATTTCGTCTTCCTTTTACCGCAACCGATCCCTTCGAGCCAGTGACATCGTTCTCGGCGTATGCCGGATATGGCTTTTCCGATAAGCAGTGGAAGTGGTCGCTGGGTGGAGATGTTCTGGCGGACAAGTATTATACGACGACGGTACACGGACGGTTATTCAACGAGCTTTCGTTTATCGATGCCGGCTCGCTGATTGTCCGGGACGAGAGTTCGACGATATTCGAAGCGTTATTCGAATACGATCCAAGGCATTATTTCTACCAATCGGGATTCGATGCCGGCGTGAGTTCCTATTCATGGCTCTTTCTTCAACTTTTGCTCGATGCAAGGTACAGGCATTATACTTCTGCGTCGGTGAATACAAACGAGCGGTTGTTCCGGGAACCCTTCGAGTATCCGCCGAACCCGGCGATCGACGAAGGGTACATTTCCTCGCTGGGCGCCGGGATGATGCTGGATTTCCGGGCGCGCATACTCGACAAAGGATCTGTGACGCGCGGATCGGACAAATACCTGCATGTCCCTTCGATCGGCGCTGAAATCAACCGCGCGGAGTTCGCCAGCGACAGCTGGACGTTTTCGATCTACAAAGCGCAGTTGAAGGGCGAATTCAGTCTCGGCGGCTGGGGCGATTTCTCGTACACCTGTACGGGGCTGTATTCCGATAACAAACTGCCGACGCAGCGGCTGCTCACGCTTCCCGGTACCGAAGAAGGCCTTACCTCGCCGCATAATTTCCGGACGCTGCGGATGCGCGAGTACGGCGGCGATAGAACCGCGACGGCATTCGTTGAGTACAACCTCGGATCGATGCCGTACCGGATTCTTGGCTTGCCCGATGTTCCGTTGCTGGCCATTCAGGATTGGGGGTATATCCTGTTTGCGAACGCCGGCTGGGCGGATATGCGGAATTCGACGAAGGACATGCTGTTGTTCAACACGCAACCTGTCCGCTCTCCGTTCTACGAGGTTGGGTTCGGCATCGATCGCGTCCTGGCATTTCTCAGATTCGACTTCGCATGGCGGATGAACCATTTCCGCGACGGCGCGAATTTCTTCTTCGGATTATCGCTTTCGTCGTCCCTCCCATTTACTGTATCGCGGTAACGAACGAGAGCGTTTCTTGATTTCCCGATTTTTTTTTGGTTACGTAAAGCAAAGAGGCATCCAGCGATGGATGCCTCTCCAGCGATGGATGCCTCTTTTGAGATACATGGGAATATCGTATTACAGCAGTTCAGCCTGAGCGAGTTCGACGCCGAGACCTTCGCGGACTATTTCCGGCGTATCTGCTGTGAGATCGATCATTGTTGAGACAAGCCCGGAATACGGCGACCGGTAGAAGTTGGTTTCATCGTCGATAATGATGTCGACATGCGGTTCGAACTGATCAAACAGTTCGTCGAGCGAAAACGGGTCGATGTTTTGTGGAAGCCGCGCGGACATGGAGATCAGTGGATTTCCCAGAACGTTCAACAGCGCCGAACAAATGGCATGATCGGGAACGCGGATGCCGGTGGTTGTGCGTTTTTCGTTCGAGACAAGTTTGGGGACCAGCTTGGTCGAAGGAAGCAGGAATGTAAACGGCCCTGGAGCCAGCTTTCGGATGATTTTATACGATTGATCGGAAACATGGGCATACTCCGATATATCGGAGATGGAGTGCGCGATAAATGTGAGGGGCTTGTTCCCCGGATGGTCGCGTAGTTTCCGGATGCGTTCCTGACCTTCTTTGTTCTTGATGTCGCATCCTATTGCGTAGACGGTATCCGTGGGGTAAAGCATGACGGCGCCTTTGCGCAGTTCGGCGACGACCTGATCAATTAACCGAAGCTGCGGCGTATCCGGCTGAATACGATATCGTTTTGCCATTGCGGTAATGGGAGAAATGGTAGTGAGTAGTGATCCTATGAGTTAGCGTAAATGAGTTCGAGTTCCTGGAGCTGTTCGGCGGTGTTCACTCCGCGGATTTCATCAAACGAATCGCTTACAAACGGCGACATTTTTTTACCCTGTTGAGCAAACATGGAAAAAACATCGGGGAGGTAATACTCGCCCTGCGCGTTGTCATTCGTTACGTTTGCGAGCGCCTCGAAAAGCGCGTTCTTGTTAAATATATAAATTCCGCTATTTATTTCACGTACTGCCCGTTCTTCCTCGGTCGCGTCCTTGTGTTCCACAATGCGGATAACATTGCCTTCCGCGTCGCGCAGCACCCTTCCGTAACCGGTGGGATCGGGGAGGACCGTTGTCAGGACCGTGACAACCGCTCCGCTGTTTCTGTGCGTTTCGAGCATGGAAGCGAGGGTTTCCCTTTTGGTAAGCGGAACATCGCCGCTAAGAATCATCACATCGCCGTCGAAATCCTCCAATGCGGATTTTGCCTGCAGCACTGCATGCCCCGTGCCGAGTTGTTCTTCCTGAACGGCAATCCGGATATTCATCCGGAGGGATTCGAGATGTTCGATGACGATTTCTTTTTTGTGACCAACGATGACGGCAATAGGAGAAGCTCCACAGGAATCGGCAAGCCGGACGACATGTTCAACGAGCGGCATCCCGCCAAGCGTGTGCATCACTTTGGGGATATCCGGATTTTTCATGCGTTTGCCCATTCCTGCCGCCATAATGACAGCTGCAAGGTTCGCTATTTGCATCGGATGAAGCTATGATGTAAGAGAATACCCTCGCGTTTTCGGGAGGGTGTGCTAATTGCAACCGGGTATCATCAGGCAACCGTCATACCGAAGGCGCTTCGAGCGCCGGCGAGACGCGGGAAGATGTGATTTTCTTCACCTTGTTGTGTTCATCGACCAGCACGGTGGTCGGTGTATGGGCTCTCGCTTCTTCGTCGGAATATTCGGCATAGGTGATGATGATAATTTCATCTCCGGGATGTCCGAGCCGGGCGGCGGCGCCGTTGAGGCAGATTGTTCCGCTACCGGGTACGCCTTCAATGGCGTAGGTCTCGAACCGCTGTCCGTTGTTGACGTTCACAACCTGCACCTTCTCGAACGGCAGGATGTCCGCCATGTCCATTAGCTCGCGGTCGATCGTCAGGCTGCCTTCGTAGTACAGCTCCGCCTGCGTTATTCTCGCGCGATGGATTTTGGACTTATACAAAATGCGTTTCATGCTATTCCGCCTCGGAACCTAAAAGAATATTATCGATGAGTCGTACATTTCCTATGCGCGCGGCGACGGCAATAAGTAGTCTGTTCATGGTATCGTTGTCCGCGGGCGCTGAGAATGTATCTGGATCAACGACCGCTGCATAATCGAGTGTCAAGGCTCCGGTTTTGGTAATTTCCGATTCGACGGCGGTCCGGAGCGTTTCGGTATCTCGTACGCCGCTCTCGAACATTTGTTTCGCCAGGAACAGCGAGCGGCTTATCGCCAGCGCTTCGACCCGTTCCTGTTCCGAAAGATACGTATTTCTCGAACTGAGAGCCAAACCGCCGGCTTCCCGTACCGTTGGTGAAACAACGATTTTTGCGTCAAAGTTCAGATCGGCGCTCATCCTCTTCAGGACGGCGATCTGTTGCGCGTCTTTCTGTCCGAGTACCATGACGTGCGGTTTAGTGATATTGAGAAGCTTCGCGACCACCGTCGTCACCCCCTGAAAATGCGTCGGTCGCGATGCGCCTTCGAGAGTGGACGTGATTCCATCGACACGGACAACAGTAGAATGAGCCGCCGGATAGACCTCTTCGTTCGAGGGCGCGAACACGTATTCGGTTCCTTCCTTTTTCAGAAGCTCGATATCCCTACTCAGATCGCGCGGGTAGCGCGAAAAGTCTTCATTGGGCGCAAATTGCGTCGGATTGACGAAAATGGTGACGATTACGATATCGGCATGCATTCGCGCAGTCCGGACGAGGCTGAGATGTCCTTCGTGCAGATATCCCATCGTGGGAACGCACGCGATCCGGATTCCTTCGCTGCGAAGCCGGTCGGCTTCCTGCTGCATGGCGCGAATGGAGGTAATAATGTTCATGAATGCGAAGCGTTATGATTAGTTCGTCGATAACAGGTGGGTGAGGACGGTAATGAGTGTTTGCCGCATGTCCCTGCGAGGGACGACCATATCGAGAAATCCTTTTTCGACAAGGAATTCCGCCCGCTGGAATCCTTCGGGAAGATCCTTGCCGATTGTTTGCTTGATCACGCGCGGACCGGCGAAGCCGATCAGGGCTTTGGGTTCGGCAATGTTGATGTCGCCGAGCATGGCAAAGCTTGCCGTCACGCCGCCTGTCGTCGGATCGAGCATAATGGAGATGTAGGGAAGGTGTTCCCTTGCGAGAAGCGAGAGGCGGGCGGAGGTTTTCGCCATTTGCATCAACGAAAACGCGCCTTCCATCATCCGTGCACCGCCGGAGGCGGAAATGATGATGAGCGGGCATTTATGCTTGATGGCGCGGTTCGCAGCGCGGGCAATCTTTTCGCCGACCACGGCGCCCATACTTCCGCCGATAAAACCGAAGTCCATCGCTGCGATCGATATCTGAATTCCGCCGATTTTCCCCATTCCCGCCCGCATGGCATCGTTCAATTCGGTCGAGAGGATGGTCGAGCGGATGCGGTCGGAATAGCTTTTCGTGTCCACAAAATGGAGCGGATCCTTCGCCTTCATCTTACGGTCGTATTCCTTGAAGTGACCATCGTCGAGCAGAAACTGGATGTATTCGAGCGCGGAGATACGGAAGGGTGTCGCACAGGAATTGCAGGTGTATGCCGCATCCTTTAATTGCTTGATGTGCATCATTTCGCCGCATTCCCGGCACTTCACCCACGAACCGTCGGGAACGTCCTTCTTTTGGGAAGAGGCGTCAATGTTGGATTTTTCGCGTTTAAACCAGGACATTCACTATTCAATGTTGTTTCGAAAGACCCGATTCACAACAATTGTTTCGGTGTTGTGGTTCTGAACGAACGAACATAGATCGGTTCGCAGGCGTCGAGATCGGTTGTTTCTCCGCGATTGAACATATGCGCGGCGGCGATTGCCACATCCTCTGCGTGGGTGGCCGGAATCAAGCCCTGTAAAATAACAAAATCCGCATTCCGTGCCGAACGTATTTTTTCCGCTCCGTCGCCGAGAAGAAATGTACCCGGTTGAAGCGCCGCCGCAGCCGCTTCGGCTGTATCTGCCGAGGCTTCCCGTATTCTGATAGGGAGGCGTTCTTTTATTTCATACATGCCGTAATAAACATCTTCCCGTTTTGCGTCGAATACCGGAGCAAACCTGAACGTCGACTGCGTTGCCAGTCTCGCCGCGCGGTTTGCCATCGCATCGAAGGTGGGAACGGCAATAAGCGCAATGCCCAGCGCAAGCGCCAGACCCTTTGCCGAAGCCATTCCAATACGGAGCCCCGTAAAGGATCCGGGACCGGCGGAAACAGCGACGGCCGAGAGCCGCGAAGCGCCGATTCCGGCAAACCGGAGCGTATCAGTGATTGCAGCAGGCAGCCACTCGTCGTGCACGTTTGCCCGCATGATTTCGACGGATGCTATTGGCGTCAGAGCGTCGACAACGGCGACGCTGAGCGCGGATGATGCTGTCTCGATTCCGAGGATCAATGGAATGCGCTCCGTCCGCCGTTCGGCGGAATTATGGATGGCTGTGCGGCGTTGGTGCGGTATTGCCACCTATAAATCCGGGTGTCGTCCTGGTCCGAATGCGCCGCGATAATCTCGAGCCGCGTTTCCGGGAGCAGCATCAGCGCTTTTTCCGCCCATTCAATCAGCACCAGACGGTCCTGCTTCATCATTTCATCGAGACCCGTTTCGAGAATCTCGCGGGAATCGGAAAGCCGGTACAAATCGCTGTGAACGATATCAATTTCGCCGGAGTACTCGTTAATCAATGTGAAGGTGGGACTGGTGACCTGTTCTTCGCAACCGAAGTGCGCACAGATACCGCGAACGAGGACCGTTTTTCCCGTACCCAAGTCGCCGAAAAAGGCAAACACCATTCCCGGTTTTCCGTACCGTTTCGCCAGCGATTTCCCGAATGCGTAGGTTTCGGCTTCGCTATGCGTTATCAATTCTTCCACTATCCCGCTCTTTTCCGGCGTCCCCGCCCTTATGCTTTCGATTTCATGGTAATGACCGGAAGAATGAGTTCTTCCAGCGATATGCCGCCATGCTGGAAGCTGTCGCGGTAGTATGCCAGGTATTTGTTGTAGTCCGTCGGATACACGAAGTAGAAATCTTCCTTAGCGACGACATAATTGATCGTCAGACCGCGGCGCGGCAGGCGGTATTCCGATGGTTTATTGATATACAGCGCATGCTTCGGATCGATCTTGACATTTTTACCGTACTTGTAGCGAAGGTTTGTCGAGGTTTCGCGGTCGCCGAGTACCTTCGAGCCGCGCATGCACCGCATACTGCCGTGATCGGTCGTGACAACAATCTTGATGTTTGGTTTGTGCGCGAGCTGCTTGAACATATTCAGCAGCGAGGAGTGCGTAAACCAGGAATTCGTCAGCGAACGGTACGCCGATTCGTCGGGGGCGATTTCCTTCAAAATGGGATAATCCGAGCGGCTGTGCGCCAGCATATCGACGAAATTCACGACGATTGCGGTGAGGTGATTGGCGGTGAATGCATTGATATTGCCCACCATCTGCTTGCCGTATTCCGGATCGATAATTTTGACGTACTTCAGATCGTTGCGCAGTTTGACGCGGCGGCGCTCGAGGAGTTTTTCGAGGAATTCCTTTTCGTATTTATTCATCGAATAATCGTCGTCGTCGCCCTGCGACCAGAGTTCGGGGAACGCTTTCTCGATATCGTCGGGGTAATAGCCGCTGAAAATCGCATTCCGGGCATACGGCGTCGCCGAAGGGATGATGCCCAGATAAAAATCGCGCTCGATGTCGAACAATTCCTGCAGGTGCTGTTCCATCACCAGCCACTGGTCGTAGCGCATACAATCGACCACGAAGAAAAAGACGGATTCCTTCCCCGCAAGGTGGGGGATCACGTATTTATCGACCACGTCGGGCGATAGAGTGACGTTTTTATCGTCGAGCCAGTCGCGGTAGCTTTTTTCGAACAACCGGCAAAACTCGCGGTTGCATTCCTTGCGCTGGTCGAGCACAGTTTGACTGAGACCAAGTTCCGGGTGACGGTCGAGTTCTACCTCCCATTCGACAAGCTTCCGGTAGATGTCCACCCACTCCCCAAGATCGAGCGAACCGAGCATGGATGCGGATATCTTATTGAATTCCTGAATATAATCCTGCGACGTCTTATTCTGGACGATCTGCCTTCCTTCGAGGAATTTCTTCACCACGAGCAGAATCTGGCTTGGATTCACGGGTTTTGTGAGGTAATCGTTGATTTTCTCGCCGATTGCCTCTTCCATCAGACTCTCTTCCTCGTTTTTCGTCACCATGACAACGGGAAGAGCGGGCTTCAATTCCTTGATTTTCGCCAGCGTTTCCAGTCCGCCCATGCCGGGCATGGACTCGTCGAGGAGGATGAGGTCGCACTGCGCCTGACGTACCCATTCGATGGCGTCCGAGCCGTTGGTGACGGTGGCGACGTTGTATCCGCGTTGTTGCAAAAACATAATATGCGGACGCAGCAGATCGACTTCATCGTCGACCCACAGGATATTCCCCCGGGATTCAGTCATAGAATCTTACTTTAATGAGAATTCGGAAATTATTTTACGGATTTCGTCTTCGGTGATGCCCGAGCCGTACACCACGCCCGATTTCACCGGTTTTGCCGGTTTCGCGGGCTTGGGACTCTGCGAAGGCTGTACGACGGGATTTCCCGCCTTCTGGCGGATACGGTCGTCGATTTCCTGCATCCAGCTCTGGCGTTCGCGCGATTCCGAACGTGTAGACGAAGCGGGCTTCGTAAGGTTCCACTGCAGTTGTTTTTCCTGCGATACGGGTTTGCCCTGAGAGTCGTTCATCGGATTGGTTTCGAACGCCACCCGCTTGATGTTAATCAGGTGTTCCGCAGTTACGTTTTCGGAGACGATGGAACCGCCGATGGTACCCGGTCCGAGCGTGAGCGACGGCATGAGATTGTTTGTGTATCCCACGGCGCCGACAGCGGAGATAGAATTGACGATGATGCGCTGTGCCGGTTTTTCGAGCGCGAACTGCATGACCACTTCCTTATCGGTGGAATGGATCGCCATCGTATGGCCGATTCCGCCGAATTCCAACAGTTCAATGCATTTGTGGCAGCCGTCGCGCCATCCGTCGGCGACGATCACGGAAAGAACCGGGCTGAGCTTTTCCTTCGACAGCGGTTCGTTTTTACCGATTTCGGTTATCTCGGCTATCAGCACTTCCGTGTTCGAGGGGCAGGAAATACCCGCGCGTTCGGCGATGTAGGTTGCCGGTTTCCCGACAAGATCTGCATTCAGTTTGCCCCCTGGGAAGACGGTGTTCCGTAGTTTCTCTTTGTCCGCTCCGTCGCAGAAAAAGCCATTATGCTCCTTCATGAGCCGCTTCGCTTCTTCGAACAGCGGTTTATCGATAACCGCCGAGGCTTCGGTGGAGCAGAGCACGCCGTTGTCGAATTTCTTACCGGTCATGATATCGGCGACCGCCTTTTTCACATTCGCAGTGCGTTCGATGAAGGCGGGAACGTTGCCGGCGCCGACGCCCAGCGCCGGTTTGCCGACAGACTGCGCCGCGCGCACCATCGCGGTGCTTCCCGTCGCGAGAATCACGGCGGTGAATTTGTTCTTCATCAGTTCCTGCGTGCCTTCGAGACTCACTTCCTGCAGGCACTGGATCAAGCCTTTTGGCGCGCCCGCTTTTTCGGCGGCTTCGGAGAGCACGCGCAGCGCCTCAGTTGTCGATTTAATGCTCCGCGGGTGCGGGCTTGCAACCATGGCGTTCCGGCCTTTGAGCGAGATGATCGCTTTGAATATCGCCGTCGATGTGGGATTGGTGCATGGTACAAGCGCAGCCACCACGCCCATCGGTTCGGCAATTTCGATCACCGTTCCGTTGCAGCAGGATTTCACGATCCCGACCGTTTTCAGATCCTTGATCGAGTCCCATGTGTGTTTCGTTGCGAAGATATTCTTGATGACCTTGTCTTTCCAATTGCCGAATCCCGTTTCTTCCGCTGCCATCTTCGCGAGCCGCTCTGCTTCACGGAATCCTGCCTGCGCCATGGCTTCGACAACAGTATCAACCTGCGCCTGCGTGAACTGCTTGAATTCCAGATACGCGTCGTGGGCTTTCTTTGTGAGGTCTCTTGCCTGTTGAATGGATTCGAGGTCGCGATCGAGGTTCATGGGTCTATTCCACATATCGGTGATGAAAAGAACGTGAAAAATCACGAGACTTCGCAAATTAATAAACGCGGGACGGTGAAACAAGGAGAACGCCCGGACGGGCGCTCGCCGGTTGTCAATATATGGCGGGCCGGGAATTCTGAAATACTGATGCAGGGTGATGGAATTGCGGATAGGCGATACATCGATACTCTCCGGCGGCTTGCGAGGCAGCGTGCCGCCGGAGAGCGTCTGACCCGCCTGAAATTTTATACCGGATCCGCCGCCTTAGCCGGTGGATTGGGATGTTTTATGTAATACTTCCACGATGAAGGGGGAGATACAAGCAGTTCTTTGATGCCGTCGGGGAGCGGCACGGTTTCGAGGCTCAGGTTTTCTCCTTCATTGATTTTGTCTTCGATCATGTTACGCACTTTACTGCAAAATCGGACGAGTACGCGCTTGTCCGTACCGATGAGCGAAACATAGACGTGGTCGATCGTCTGATGCGCCCAGGTTGCGCCCTGGAATTCGTTTTGTTTGGTGGTATCGATTGTTACGGCGAGGCAGGGACGACGCATCAGCACATGGCAATCGGAGTCGCTTTCGCTTGCATCCGGCGTGTTGATGTACGTCCATCGAGCCTTCTCGAGTTTTGTCATCTGAATCTTCATGGTTGTAAAGCTATTGATTGGGGCACTGTCTACCACACTGTGTTAGGCAAAGTCTGTGCCGTATCGTAAATCGTTATAAATAGGGCGTGAATATTATCCGACTACTGATTTACTGTAATATTATATTTTATACTGTAAAAAATGCTTTTACTAAAAATTGTAAAAAGCCTTGTAATACCAGAAAAAGCGTTGTAATTGCGCTAAACAGCGCATATAAATACCCATAAATGGTGACTTTGCGTAACCTGCGACTTTGGGGAGCGTCCAGCGTAATGGATTTGTGTGAAAAGATTGCCGATTGATCCCTGCTGCATCCGTATGGCTACCCGGTAGCCGGTAGGACGGAAAATCAGTTGCAGCGCCTTGCTGCAGAGAAGTTTTGAGCGTTTCTCCGTATGTTTGTACGAACAAGAATCGATATTATGCTGCTTCTCGCACTAACAACCTTTGTCATTATACTGCTTTCGTTTCTTGCATCGAGCATGGAAGCCTCGCTTTTCTCCGTCTCGCTTGTACAGATCGAACAAATGGTGGAAGCGAAGCGCAATGGCGCTTTGAGGCTGAAATCGAACAAGGAGAATATCCAGGATTCGATTTCCGCAATCGTCGTGCTGAACAATCTCGCCAATATCTCCGGATCGATTATCGTCGGCTCCATCGCCGCGGATGTGTTTAACGAGTTGTGGCTGGGGATTTTTTCAGGTGGATTGACCTTCGTGATCATTCTCATCGGCGAAGTGATTCCCAAGACAGTCGGCGAACGGTATGCTCCCGTATATGCGCGCATTACCGCCGATATTGTCTGGATTCTCAGGATTGCATTTCATCCGTTTATCGTGCTTATCCGGTTATTAACGCGCCCGCTTGCGAAGCGCAGCGATTCCTCATCGCCCGGCTCCGAGGAGCATATCACAACGCTGGCAAAACTCGGTCACCGGCATGGGGCGATTCTTGAATCGGAAAACCTCCTTATCCGGAAGGTGTTCCATCTCAACGATATTCTCGCGCGGGACATTATGACGCCCCGAACCGTTGTGGTTGCTCTGCATGCCGACCAGACTCTCGAGAGTATCGAAAAGCAGCTCTATAAGTCTCCATTCAGCCGGTTTCCGGTATACGAAGAGGACCTGGACGATGTGATCGGAATCGCATACATCCGGGACTTACTCGAAGGTATCGGAAGGGGCAAACGCGATCTTACAGTCAGGGAATTCACAGAGGAAGTGGCGTTCGTGCCGGATAACGCAAAGGCGGACCAGTTGCTGAAGGACTTTCAGCGCAACAGGGAGCATTTTGCCGTTGTTATCGACGAATACGGCGGGATGGCGGGCGTGATCACGCTCGAAGATATCCTCGAGCAACTCGTCGGAGAAATCGTGGACGAGTTCGACAGCGACGTCGATCTCCGCGTCAAGGCGCGCACGCTCAAGGAAAAGAAAACCGGGAAATACGAGGCCGAATAACGCGGGGTTACTTCAGGCAACCGCCCGTCCTGGCGACCCGATTCACAGGATACCATTCTGAGGTTTCTGCCGATGGTCTGTTCAGGCGTCTTTGGTAATCACCGCCCGGGAGTCGATGTGGGCGTACCGTACCTGCGGATCGGCGTACTCGCCGTGTTCCGAGGCATGTTTGCGAGCGTCGCGCATGAGTAGGGAGATATACCTCGCTTCGAGGTCTTTCACGAGCCGTTCGCGCTTCTTCAACTCAATATCCATATTGACGATAGAGCCGTATTTCTTTACGAGCATTCGCTCGCGCAGGAAGAAATACACAAAAAGGAAGAAGAAGCTGACGGAGCAGAAGATGAGAAAGAGATATGGTGTATCCATTGTTCCATTCTTTCATGTAATTGTACGACCGGTAGTTTCAATGCCGATATCGTCCGCCCTCCGGTTGGAAGGTGTTGAGCGTCGCGTTCGATGGCAGTATTGAAGCACAGATCGCGCGGAGAATGTAGCACGGAGTCTCCGCACACTGTAATAGTCGCCCGAA
>CAYPBB010000018.1:0-14086 GCA_964408855.1 uncultured Ectothiorhodospiraceae bacterium | reverse complement strand
TTTGTGACAAGTGAAGAAAAAAATCCGTATAAATGGGTAGGATCCCCAGCTTGCCACTTAGTCTAATGACTATTCAGAATTGGATTTGCGGTCCGGGAAGAATAACATGCCGGCAAGCCTGGAAGGATAGCTCTGGTGCGACTTGGAATCTCAGAACAGGAAACTCCACAGCCCATAGTCAAGGATGAGGATCATGGCCGAGGAGAGGACGAACGAGCGGATGGTGGAGTTGCCAACGCCCTCGGCGCCGCCTTCCGTCTTGAAACCGATGTGGCAGCCGAGAAGTGCCGTCGTGCCGCCGAAGGTGATGGCCTTTATCAGACCTCCGAAGATGTCCTTGCTCTGGAAAAACCGTTTCACGCTCCCGAAAAACACCTCGGGCGTCAGTCCCAGAAAGAAATTGGCGACGATGTAGGCGCCGAACAGCGCAATGCCGTTCGCGAAGGTAACCAGAACCGGCATCATGCAAATTGCCGCCACTACGCGCGGCATGGCAAGGTAGCGGATGGGATTGATAGACATGCTTTCGAGCGCGTCGATCTGCTCGGTGACCTTCATTGTGCCGATCTCCGCCGCAATCGACGCGCCGACGCGCCCTGCGATGACGATCCCGGTCAGCACGGGACCGAGTTCGATGAAGATCGCCCGGCTGACCGCGCCGCCGATTAGCGAGAACGAGATCATTCCCTGAAACTGATACGCCGCCTGCCACGAAGAAACCATGCCCGTGAACAACCCGATGATGAGCACCAGCGGCAGCGAGCCGACGCCGATATGCTCCATTTGCGCGAGAATCAGCTTCCTGTCGCGGAAGAACCTTTTCAAGCTTCGGAATATCTGAAACAACATGATGTTCACCTGACCGAATTCGGTCAGGAACGTCATTGTTTTTCTGCCTATGGCGGCGATCCCGAATGTTCGCATGAGTCAGTTGGTTAACGGTAGACTTTCAGTCCTTCGGTGCAGTTCGTACACATCGGCACGGCGCGCCGGTTCTCTAAAATACGCTTTCTGAACGAAGAATACGCGCCGTTCCGCCAGACTCCTGCGAAGGAATCCTCGATGGCGTTCCCAAGAGGGTATTCGGCGTTCTTATCGAAACAGCATGGAACCGCCACGCCGTCCCACGTGATGACGCTGCGTTCCCACAGCCGGACGCAGCGGTTCCGCATGGCGCTTTTTGTGTGCAGCTCGCCGTTCCTGATGTAATAGCGTCTGTAGCGCTCGTCGTTGGGCAGAAACAGTTCCGCGCTCTCGATGCTGTAGACCTGGATCGTTTTTAATGCGACAGTGGCGTGGTATTTTCGGGAAATCTCTTTCAGGGCAGGAATTTCGCTCTCGTTTTGTTTCGTTACCAGGAACTGCAGCGTTACCTCCATCGCGCTTTTCGCGGAACGGCGGCTTTCGAGCAGGGAACCGAGCGCTTCATGCACTTTTGCGAGCGAACCGCCGATTCTGTATGCGCGGTAGCTTTCCTCCGTAACGCCATCGATCGAGACGATAAGTTTGTCCAGCCCCGCGTCGACAAGTTGTTCCGCCGTTTCGCGGCGGATAAAGTGGGCGTTTGTACTGACGGAGGTGTAGACGCGCTTTTGCCGCGCATACCGGATCATATCCATAAGGCGGTTGTTGATGAACGGTTCGCCCTGGAAAAAAAGCTGAAGATAGAAGGTATTGGAGGCCGTCTCATCGACGATGGAACGGAACACCTCGAAGTCCATCATGCCAAGCGGACGTACCATGGCGCCGTTTCCGGACGGGCATTCCGGGCATTTGAGGTTGCAACGGTTTGTGGGTTCGATGGTGAGCGTGTACGGCATGCCCCAGACCACCGGCCGGCGGAGGAGGGAAGAAAGCTTGTATGAGAAGTAGACGAGGACGAAATTCCAGAGACGCGGGAGCGTGACGCAGCGCAGCAGGTTTCTGCATGTTTGAAGGGTCATTCATCCGCCTTTCGACAAACCATGTACCATGTCGGACTGAGCCACGTATTCACGAATCCCGGACGGTCGTTGACAAGCGTCCGGACGATCCCTTCCAGACCGGCGTTTTTTAGAAAACGCACGGCTTTCAGATGCAGATCGCTCCAGACAACTTTATTGGGTTCGGAAAAGAGGACGTCCACAACCTTTGGTTGTAATAATACCGGTTCGAAGCGGACAGATGCAAGCAGGTTCAGGAGTTCGGAGAGGGAGAACAGCTGCGCCAGATCGTCGCGGTTGGCGTCGTCCGGACGCCGGGATGCGAGGAAGGCGCGAAGCTCATTTCTTGTTTTCAGCGATGCGAATGGCAGGCCCCAATGCGGATCGGAGACGACATTGATCAGCGATTGCTTGTTCGGAGTGCTTATGTACAGAATTCCCTGCGGAAGAAGTGTCCGGTACGCTTCGCTGAGCACGCGGAACGGATCGGGCAGATGTTCGATCACATCCTGCAGAATGATGCAGTCGAACGAACCGTCGGGGAACGGCAGCTCTTCGAGGCTGCCCAGCTCGTAATCGATATCGAGCTGGTGCTGCTGTAATGCTTCGATACGCGAAGGATTGCGGTCGTACGCAATCACGTCGGTGCCGATTTCATGCAGCGCGATACTGGTTCCTCCGACACCGCACCCGGCATCGAGAACGACACAGTCCTTCAACGGCAGAAACTCGCTCAGCAGCGAACACACCAGCCTCCCGCGTTCCACGGAATTTTCGATGCCGCGTTTCCAACGGGAGTAATTGGGATGGTCTGTATTCAACGGATATGAAAATTCAGTCGTCATCGATCACCACGAAGAGGAGCGGAATAAGCCCGCGACTCCCGATACTGTGGAGAAAAACAAATGGAATGCTTCCCAGAGCGGCGCGGAGGCCGCGGAGATTCGTAACAACGTTTTTTCTTTTTGAATAATCGACATCTGAACACAAGCAATCAAGAGCAACATTCCGGCTGGAAGACAGCCCGCCGGAAAGGGAAGCGCAAAGATGCCGATTCCCGAACATATAATGCAAACCCATTCGAGGATTTGAATTCCTCCGAGAAAAAACTTCGGCGCGGAGGCATACCGCTTCGCTGCGCCGTAGTGACGGCGTTTTTGACGGAACATATCCCCGAACGACGCGGGCGCGCCTGTGTCTGTCCAGGAGTCGGGCGTCAGACAGGAGACGATTCGAGCGCCACTGGCGGCGAACCGCTGAAGCAACAGATCGTCGTCGCCGCCGGGAATGTCCATCATTCCCGTGAAACCGCCGCATCGGAGGAAGAGCGATTTTCTATATACCCAGTTCCGCCCGAGCGACATATACGGGCGTCCCAGCCCGTTTGCGCCGTGCATGAAGAACATTGTCCTGGCGGTTTCATACGCAATGTAGCGTTCTACGAAGGAGCCGTTCTCCGGTTTCACCGGCGATGCGCCGAGTACTGCGTCGGCGTTGTGCATTGCATCCGTCATTCGGCGCACCCACTGCGGACCGGGTACGCAATCGGCGTCGGTGAACAGAAGAATGTCCGTATCCGCCTGCTCGATTGCCTTTGCCAGCGCGTTCTTTTTCCCCGATATGCCCGGCTCGATTTCATCGATCCTCAGAATCGTTACTGTCTTTGCCGGCGGCGAGAACGCTTCCAGAATCCGCGCGGTACCGTCGGTCGATCTGTCGTCCACTATGATGAAGGAAAGAAGCTCCGGCGGATAGTCCTGATGTTCAAGCGCTGCAAGGAGCGCAGGGAGGCGGCGTTCTTCGTTCCTCGCCGCGACGAGAACAGTGACTGCACTCCGCGATGGTGCGGTTCCGGCGATAGTCCGGCGCGCTTTGATGAACCCCTTCCAAAACGCAGCCGATGTAACCGCAAGTGCGGCGGCGGAAGACAGAACCAGGAAAAGCAAGATGTACATCGATTCGCTCCGGAGTAGACTGTATGCGATACAAACAGGACCGGCTGCTCAGGCAGCCGGATATAACCTACGGAGTTTTTTTTACGGGAGAAAGCGTGCAGGGTGGTGTACCCGTTACGCGGAACGGAGGTAGAGCGAGAACTCTTCGAACGAACGATTATACAGTTCTTCGAGCCTGTCGATGAGTTCGAGATATACGGCATCGTCGGAGATATACTGAACATGCTTGAACCTGTCGCATGCGGCTGCCGCTGCGCTCAATCCCAGGTTCAGGAGCGATCCTTTCAGCTTATGGCTGATTTTAGCGATCTTTTCGTGGTCGTGCGTCTGTAAAGCGGCGCGCAGGTTCGCGAGTTGAACGGGAAATTCCGACCGGAACATCGAGATCAGGTCGGCGATCACCGCTTCCGTCGCCGCCGACCGTTCGAGTTCCTTCAATTCGCGAATTCTTTTCATGTTCAGCAAATCGGTATCGTCTTCACCCGAAGCATGCAGTTTCGCCGACGGCGTATGGTCCTTCCAGTTTTCGATGAGCAATGTGAGGTCTCCGGAATCGAGAGGTTTCGAAATGTGCGCTTTCATACCCGCCGCAAAGCACCTGTTGAGGGTAAGCGAATCGCTGCTGGCGGTAATCGCGACGATAATGGGAAGCCGTGTTGACGGAACAACGGATCGCAGGGCTTTCGTGGTTTCGATTCCGTCGAGTAACGGCATATGGACGTCCATGAAGATGAAATCGTAATCCTTTTCCGCAACGGCAAGCAGCACTGCTTCTCCGTCGTTGACAACGTCGACGGATTCGGCGAACGGCGCGAGAACAATGGACATGATCGTTCTGCTGATGCTGTCGTCGTCCGCGACGAGAAAACGGTATTTCATCCGGTCGTTCATATATAGTAATACACCCGAATGATCGAAAGGTTTACATGCTACCGTATTTTTGACCTATAACCTGTCAATAGGATTACAGGGGAGGGGAACGTCATATCCGGGCGATATACCGCCCGAGGATCGAAGCCAACGTTTTCAGGGCGGTTTCGCTTTTTTCGAAACAGCCCGATTCCTGGACACAATTTTCGAGAGAAATAAAGCCTTTCAGCGATGCATTGATCGTCATCGGGGCGACGGCGACAGACATCAGATCGGTGTTGTCGAAGAGGGTGTGCTCTTCTTCGGTGAACTCGTCGCTGGTCCGGTACAGGAACGTGCCCGCTTCAAGCGCCGTGCGCCAGCTCTCGGGCAACCTGACGAAATGCCCGAAAATATCGACAAGGACGGGATTGAAGTCGCCGCTCGACCATTGTCCCCTCAGGCGGAAGACTCCTTGCTCCGTTCCCGTCAGCGCCATGCAGACGCTCTCGGCGCCGAGCGATTCGCCGATATATTTCAGACCGTTTTCCACGATTTCAGACGATTGGAATTCTCCTTCCAGCATGGCCAGAGTTCTGAATGCCTGCTGAAGGAACATATAATGTTGATGCTCGTTGCGGATGTTGCGCAGCTTCGCCATCGTTTCGTTATTGATGCGGCGCATCTGCTGTGCGTGAACGATCGCCATCGCGCCAATATTCGCAATCCGCTGCGTAAACGTTTTATCCTTGTTGGTATAGGGTTGATCGGTGCCGCTCCGCAACAGCGTCATCGTGCCGATGATCGCTTCGTCGTGAAACATGGGCAGGACGAGCAGACTGCGGGTCCCAAGCGACGACACCGCTTCACCGAACTTCTCGTTGCTGAGAATGGAAATATTCTCTCTGGTTACCGTCGGCACAATCAATGCATTACCGCCCAACACCACTTCGCCCGGCAATCCGCCGGATGCGTGCCAGTGCGTCGCATGTAACAGATTTTGGAAAATGGCAGTCGCCGCCGGATTTGTATGATTGATCGCCACATGCTCGATGATATCGGAGTTTTCCATGAACAAGTGAATGATGCAAGAGCCTCCGATATGTTGCGAGACCTTGTTCGTCAGCACATCGAGTGTTTTCTCGTAGTTCATGAAATCGTGCCAGAGCGCATGGACGATGTCGATAAAGATATCGCCGCGCACCGAGTCGGCGGTAAGCGATTCTTCCGCGCGTTTCCGTTCGGTTATATCCGTCAGCACCAGGTACGACTCGCTGGAATCGAGAGCGGGATAGCGTTCCGCTGAAACGTACAGCGCTTTGCCGTCCTTGCGGATGCAATGAAGGTTGAACGATTCGTAGCGCGTGACGGGCGGTTCCGCTGGCGGAATTTCTCCCAGTTCGAGGTCCTCCTGCGCAAGGAGAACCGTATGAATATTTCTTCCGAGAATCTCTCCTCGGGAAAATTTGAACAGACTGGTAAACGCTTCGTTCACATCGAGGATCCGAGAAATTGCATTCATGCGGACGACGGCTTTCGAGGAACCGCCGAAAACATTCCAGATGTAATGTTTGGGCGTTTCCCTCTCTCCAAATTCCGGTTCTTCGTGTTGTTCCAGAAACATTTGGAGCATCACGGCAATGGAACGCGGATCGTCCCCGTTCTTGATCTGCCGGGAGAGTTCTTCTATTTCCTTCGATGATAACATTGCAAAATCCGCAATAACCGGACGAGTGCCGCAATTGCTGCTGAAACGTGATGGAAATGATGGGGAAGAAATATGAAATGATCTGGTTCTCACCGCAAATGCACCCATATTCCGACCTGCCTGCGTGAAAATATACGCAATAGCGTGATAAAGGGAATCAGGCTGCCATTCATTGTTTGAAAAAATTGCAAATTGCATTGATGCGAGATGTGTGATTGTGAAATAGTTGCATTATCCTCTGGGTAACGCATGTAATGAGCGTCGATGAAAAATTTTTTTTCTCCGATAATTGACCTGTGAAGAAATTCGCGTTATATTAGTGTCTGAAAATAATTACTGCCCTTTGGTGTAATTGGCAACACGTCTGACTCTGGATCAGAAAAGTCTAGGTTCGAGCCCTAGAAGGGCAGCAGGAAAGTCCGGCTACGGCCGGACTTGTTCATTATAGGGGATACAACGCGTCACACAATCTTCCTCCCGCATTCTAATCGCAGAAAACAAGCGAAAAACGGGCATTCCTGGATAAACCGTCTCAGCGCGATGCATATAAAAACGTCCGGAGCTTGAAGGCATCCGGACGAGAAAATGTCGAAACTCGCGCAGGTTTTATTTCTTCTGCGGCTGCGCCGGTGGCTGCACCTCTTCGGTGTTGTTCTTGTCCTTGTTTTTCTTGGATAGAACGGGCGCCAGATCGTTGTAAAGAACAAAGATCATGAACGCGATGAGGAGTACCATGCCTGTTTGCTGCATTGCCAGATAGATCTTTTTTGGTACTTCCTTGCGGAAGATGGCTTCGTACACCAGGAACCCGAAATGTCCGCCATCGAGACCGGGGAATGGCACGATATTGATAAGCGCAAGCGAAACGCTGAGCAGCGCCATCAGCGAAATGAAATTCGTGATGCCGTATTCCGCCTGTTGAGCCGCCATTTTCGCGATCTTGATCGGACCGCCGATGTTTTCCTGGAAGCTCGCCTTTCCGAATAAGATGTTGCCGATGCTCTCGAAGAACAGCCGGACGGTTTGGAACAGCCCCGACATTCCGTGCGTGAACGCCTCGAAGACGCCGTATTTCTCTATCCGGTATGAACCTTCGGGCACTTTGAAATCGACAGCCACGCCGATTTTTCCTTCCTCGGACGGAGTAATGATCTTGGTGTATTCCTTCCCATTCCTGTTGTAGACGAGTTTCACCGGGGTGGAGGGATTTGCTTCGATGATGCGTGTGACGTCATAGGGAAGCGAAATTTGGACATCGTTGATCGATACAAAGACATCGCCGGCCTGAATACCAGCCTTTTCCGCAGGTAGTCCGGATTGCACCGCGCCAACGAATGAATGCACTCCGAGCGGCGCTATTCCGAAATCCCTGATTTCGAGATCAGCGACATCGGCTTTGGCGATGAAAATGGTTTCGGTTTTGCCGCCGCGTTTGACTCTGAACCGCAAGTCGTCGCTCAACCGGTTGATGCTGATCTGATTGAGGATCGCATCCCAATCGGAGACGCGCATCCCGTTCACGGCGAGTATCTGATCGTTGTTCCGGAATCCGCTTTGTTCGGCGATGCTTTCGGGAGCGACATACCCGACTGTGGTGATTTCGAGGAGTTTCTTGCCCTGGGTCAGGTTCAAACCCCAGAAAATGCCGACCGCCAGCAGGATATTCATGAGGACGCCGGCGACGATGACAATCATCCGCTGCCAGACAGGTTTCGCTCTGAATTCCCAAGGTTCGGGTTCCCGGCTGAGGTGCTCGGTGTCCAGACTTTCGTCTATCATTCCGGAGATCTTGACATATCCGCCGATCGGCAACCAGGAAACGCAGTAATCGGTTTCTCCGATTTTCTTTCCGAACGCGCGCGGCGGAAAGCCGATGGAGAAGCGCTCGACGCGCATCTTGAAGAGCTTCGCCGCCAGAAAATGCCCGAGTTCATGCACGAACACGAGAATGCCGATGATGACGATGAAATAAAATACTTGGCTGATGATTTCCATATCTATCCGCGAGTAATTCGACTTCGTGTGTTAACCACAACAACGCGCCCGGGCATACGAACGGACCGCCCTGTCGGTTTCAATAATTGTTTCGAGAGTGTCAATATCGGCGACTTCGCATGTCCCGAGCGCATCTTCGATAATGGCCGGGATATCCATGAAACCGATTTCGCCCTCGAGAAACGCCTGAACGGCGATTTCGTTCGCCGCATTCAGTACCGCCGGCGCAGTGCCGCCTGTTTCAAGCGCCTGATATGCCAGGTCCAAACAACGAAACGTTGCCCGGTCGGGCGCTTCGAATGTCAAAGCATTCAATGAAAAATCCATCGTCGGCACATCCGCATCGATCCTGTCGGGATAGGTCAGCGCATATCGTATCGGACCCTTCATGTCCGGCAGACCCATCTGCGCCTTCACGGAGCCGTCGGTGAACACCACCATCGAATGCACGATCGACTGGGGATGAACGACCACGTCGATCTGACGGGCGGAAACGTTAAATAACCACTTTGCTTCGATAACTTCAAGCCCTTTGTTCATCATCGTCGCCGAATCGATGGTTATTTTGTTGCCCATCTTCCAGTTCGGGTGCTTGAGCGCCTGTGCCGCGGATACGTGCAGCAGTTCCTTCGCCGTCTTACCGCGGAACGGGCCGCCGCTTGCCGTGAGGATGATGGATCTGACGGCATGTTCGGGCTCGCCCGTAAGGCATTGCAGGATGGCGCTGTGCTCGCTGTCGATCGGTACGAGCCGGACATTCTTCGAACGGCACATCCGGGTAATCATCTCGCCCGCCACCACAAGGGTTTCCTTGTTCGCGAGCGCAATATCGTGCTCCGTTTGAATGGCTGCAACCGTCGGAATAACGCCCGCGAAGCCTACCAGACTACTGACCAGCATGGAATAGTCGTTTCTACGCGCGATCTCGACGAGTCCATCGATTCCAAAGAGGAGTTCGGTCGAACCGTCGCATTCCGATTTCAACATATCGTATGCCGACTGGTCGGTTACCGCAACCGCGCGCGGCTTGAATTCGCGCACCTGACTGCAAAGCAACTTTGCGTTGCTGTTTGCCGTTAAATACGCTATACGGAACAGGTCCGGATGCTGTCGCACAACGTCCAGCGTACTGCATCCGATTGAACCAGTGGAACCGAGTATTGCGAGCGTTTTAACCATAGCCTTTGTTGTCAGCCGTTGCGGCAGCTTGAAGAAGTAAGTACCCTTGGTTGATAGCTATAAAAGGGCATAACGTACTAACATAATTGTTTTGCGAATAAATCCTGTCATATCGGGGAGGGCAATTATACGGTACTCGTTGTTTCGTGGACGGATTTCTTCTATAATTGGTGCGATGAATATGACTGATCGGCATTCGAAAGTAACTCCAATGAACTATCCGGTCCTTTATGGACTTGCCATCGCAATTGTTTTTGGTATCGCCGCTCCTGCGGCGGGCCAGGTCGCCGATGAGCCGGGAACAGCCCGGCTTGCCAAGATCTACGAGTCGTCCGGGAAATACGAGGACGCGCTCAGATACTACAACGATCTGATGCGCACGAATCCTCAGGATAGAACTCATTTCGACGGCGCATACCGCTGCATGATGAAATTGAAGCAATACAGCGAGGCCATCGATCTGATCTCGCAGCGAATCGAAAAGTATCCCACCGATCCTGCGCTGTATATCCAACGAGGATCGGCGCGTTTCAATGCGGCGAATGCCTCGGCCGGTCAGCCCGGCGGCCCCCCGGTATCGGCCGCATTCGACGATTGGGATAAAGCAGTGAGTCTGCAGGCAAAAAATCCTGCTGTATACCAGTCGATTGCCGAGGAGCTCGTGAATGTCCGCGAGTATTCGAAGGCGATCGAGTATTACGAGCGAGGCGAAGACGAATCAGGTCAGCCGAATCTGTTTGCGTTCAATATTGCGCGCGCCTATGCCCAGAGCAACCGGTTCAGGGAGGCAATGCGCGAGTACGTGGGCTATCTCGTGGAACAGCCATCCTCGCTGTGGCAGATTCAGCAGTATATCGCGCTCTACGCAAACCTCCCGGACGCATTGCGCGAAGCGCGCGACGAGGCCCGGATCGCCGCCGATGCGAACAGCGGCAACGCGCAGGTGCAGTTCCTGTATGCTTGGCTCTGCATGGAAGCCAAAGATTACGAGTCCGCTCTGGGAGTTTATGTACGAATCGATAACCTGAAAAAATCGGGAGGACGGGAACTACTGTCCTTCGGACGGCGGGCATTCGACGAAGGCGCATACCGCACAGCGCAGGCTGCGTTCCGTAGATTGATGTCCGATTACCCGGAAGCGCAATTCGCCGCCGAAGCCGAGTTTTACCATGCGCGGTCGGTGGAAGCGGTGAACGAACCGGGTTTGCCGAAGGACGCGGACGATCCGACGCTCACGTTCCTGGAATCGATCAAGGCAGGCGTCAGTAGCGAGGCCATACCCGGATATCAGGGCGCCATCAAACTCTACCAGGCGATTCAGGAGAAGTACTCGAATCATCCTGTTTCATACGAAAGCGGCTACCGGATCGGACGGTTGTTGTTTACGAAATTCCGCGATAACGACGCCGCACTTGCGATATTGCTCAAGGTTGCCAAACCGTACAGGGAATCGATCGGACGCATGGATGCCGATATGCTGATTGGAGATGTATATCTAGCATCCGGGAATCTTGAGGAGGCGAAAAAAACGTACGCATTCGTCTCGTCGTATCCCGCCGTGACGGAAGAAGTGCGCAACGAAGCGCAATTCAGGATTGCTGAAATACACTATTTCGAAGGTCTCTTCGCCGATGCAGTGAAGGAACTCGAACCGCTGACGACAAACAGCAACCGCGATATTGCCAACGACGCCCTTGAACTGAAGCTGTTCGTGGAACCGAACATGAGCCAATCAGAAGCGGCGCTGAAGCAGTTCGCCAGGGCGCAGTTACTCGAACGGCAGGGCAAATACAACGAGGCGGCGGCAATGATGAACGATATCACCGTGTCGTTTCCCACCTCGCCCATTCTCGAGCGCGCCTATTTTGCGCTCGCGCTGGACCATCGCAGATCCGGAAAACCGGAAGATGCGCAGCGTTCGCTCAAAGCATTTCTTGACAGGTTCGCCGACAGCATTCTACGCGACAAGGTGCTTTTTACCCTCGCCGATATCCATGAACAAGACCTGAACAACGCCGCCGGAGCGATCGAATTGTACACCCGCATTTTGTCGGAATTTCCGAACTCGATCTATTCCGGAATCGCGCGCGAGCGCATCCTTGCATTAAGAAAAGGCCATTCATGAAACGGGTTGCATATTTCGCCGCCGTAATAACCGTGCTACTTACCGGTGCGGTATCGGCACAACAGAAAATCCTGATTTACATGGATCTTCAGCAAAGCGATCACCTAAAGGCATACGGTATCGCCTATTGGGCGTTGACGAAGGGCGTGAACGTTGACTGGCTTCTCAATTACCGCGGCGGGAGCTTCATGCTGGACTACCAGAAATTCGTCGCGGACGAATGCCTGATCAGAGGTGTTTCGTTTACTCAGCTTGACGGTTCAACCGCCGCCCAGATTTTTGCGGAAGTGCAGAACCCGGACGCGAACAGCGACGTTGTCCGTCTCGAGAAGGCCCCCAAAATTGCCGTGTATGTGCCGCCCAACTTCCAACCATGGGACGATGCAGTAACGCTTGCGCTTGAATACGCCGAGGTACCCTACGACAAATTATGGGACGAAGAGGTCATAGCGGGCAAGCTTTCCGAGTACGACTGGCTGCATTTGCACCACGAAGATTTCACCGGCCAATACGGAAAGTTTTATGCGCAGTTCAGCACCGCGCCCTGGTACATTCAGCAGGTGGCAATCAACGAGGCGATGGCGAAGCAGCTTGGATTCAAGAAAGTATCGCAGCTGAAACTTGCCGTCGCTGAAGAAATACGGAAATACGTGGCCGGCGGTGGATTCATGTTTGCGATGTGCTCGGCCACCGATACGTACGATATCGCACTCGCTGCAGCGAATACCGACATCTGCGATGTGATGTTCGACGGCGACGCCCCCGATCCGGGATGTCAGGACAAGCTGGATTACGGCTCGGGATTTGCGTTCGAGAACTACAAACTCGTCATGAATCCATACGAATATGAATACAGCCAGATCGACGTTGTTCCCACTCTCGTCGGGAGGCCGGACGCCGATTATTTTACGCTGTTCGAGTTCTCGGCCAAATACGATCCCGTGCCGACAATGCTGACTCAGAACCATATGAATGTTATCGCCGGCTTTCTTGGACAAACCACCGCTTTTCATAAGCAGTTCGTCAAAAAGTCGATAACCATTCTCGGACAGAAGGAGAATACCGACGAAGTGAAGTATCTCCACGGCAACTTCGGCCGCGGCACGTTTACCTTCTACGGAGGTCACGATCCGGAAGATTATCAGCACGCAGTGGAAGACCCTCCCACCGACCTCTCGTTGCATAAAAACTCGCCCGGTTACAGGCTCATTCTCAACAACATTCTGTTCCCTGCCGCGAAGAAAAAGCAGCAGAAGACCTGACGGAAGAACCGTAATTCAATGTGAGACGGGATTCGAATACGAATCCCGTCTTGTTTTGTGCGGGGGTGATGCTGGTATCCCGCCGCTGTCGTAATGGCGGCTCTTCAGACCGGGATTCGCCAGGCAGAAAGCATACCAGTATTCCAGTATTTTCGAGTTTTTTTCGAACTCTTGTCACAAATCAACGCACTTGAGGCACTATACTGGTGTAAGCAATTTGAATCCTCAAATTCATCGGTTATATACATTATGTTGTATCGCTATCAACAAGAAGGGAACGTCACCATGGACTGGAAGATTTACAAGGTACAGTTGCAAGGCGCCGAATGGAACGTGTTGAAAGATGGGATCACCGTTTCTGCAGATAGTGTCAGATCATACGTGGAAGAGCGTGCGCGTCAGTTGGCATCGTCCAATAGGCCTGCCTTATTGCTCATATATCAACCCGATGGGTATCTGGAGTACGCTCAGCAATTCGGTTTACGATAACGGCAAATATTGCCACGAACGGGGTTCCGCAAACCTGCTAGTGAAGGCGCATGGATCTGCGGTAGAATGCAACGAGGCGGGAGGTTTAGGGTTTATGACCCCCGCCTCGATTAGTTGCGAAATGGGTGGTTCGAGCGCTCGCTCCCTGCAATCGGTCGCGCGGTTCCTTCGCTCAATCAACAGAACGTCATTGCTTTAACATCACATAAACTCACTGCAAAACACGCGTAGGCGGTGTACTACAACCCTTATTGCACCGTTCAAACCGCCTGCGAATCCCGGTAGGGATAGTGCCGTATATCTCCTTGCGATGCCCCCATCGTAAGGAGATGTTTTTATCAACGGAACGAGTTCGGGCAGTCAAACCATTCGAGCGCCCGTGTGCCGTGGATGTGCGTCTCGGGCTGAAGAGCGTTTGTCAGACTCCGGTAAAATCGCTACCTTTACGGATTCAATCTGATTTATTTCACAGATCTAATACAACGCAAACTCGCCGGAGAAGCAGTACATGAGTATTCTTGTCGATAAGAAGAGCAGAGTGATAGTTCAGGGTATCACCGGATCGGAAGGCACCTTTCACGCCGGGCAGATGATCGAGTATG
>CAYPBB010000017.1:67386-80219 GCA_964408855.1 uncultured Ectothiorhodospiraceae bacterium | reverse complement strand
ACGTAGGATAGTTCATAAGCTCATACACCGTACCGCTTGCGCCGACAAAGACCCGCCCTGTGGGAGTGACCGTAATGCAACTCCCGCCGCCGTGGATAAAACCATCGTAAAAGCCTTCCCAAGTGGCTCCATCATCTGTGCTGCGGATAATGAGCGTTTCTTCGGTCACTGCAATGATGTCGCCAATGGAGGTAACGCCGATATCGTTTACTTTGAGGTCCCAGTTTTGGTTTCGGTGAAACGACCAAGTTTCTCCGCGGTCTTTGGAGATAAGGATAACGCCGTCGGGAAGGATATTCGGCGGCACACCCGGATGGTAAGCGCCGACGTAAATGCCGCCGTTGGTATCCGTTGAGATGCACCGGATTTGATAACCCGGCATTTTTGCGCTCAGATCGTCCCACGTTGCGCCCAGGTTCGTTGTCCGGTACAGCTTTTGCCCTTCCGAAGCGAAAAGATCGCCGTAGGTGCTAATATCGAGATGTTCAATACGCCCTATCGTATCCAAACCCATTCGATTCCAAGTTTCGCCATAATCGGTTGATTGGTAGATGCCTTGATGTGCTGTACTACTATACAACCTCGCTTTTCCATCATACGCAAATTTAATGTTCCAATCTGTCTGGGAGCCAACTTCTCTCCATGATAAACCATCATCCGTTGATTTATAAATATTATAGACATCCGCCTCACCTAAAAACAATATATTATTAATCGAAATAACATCGTGTACAGCAGGCATAACGGTTAAAGGATACAATGCATCTCTTTGCCAGGTTTTTCCACTATCATAAGATTTATACAACCCTCTCATGTACACAGTAGCAAAAATGCTACCCTGAGATGAAACTGCAATACCGTTGATTTCACCTGATGCGCCTACGTAATAGCCCTGCCAATACGGCTGCGCCTCTGAAAGAAGAGGTACAAGCAGCATGATAATACAAAACATGATCCTCGTTTTCATTCCAGTTCTCGCCGAATGTAACGCTGCAATGTACCAGGCTGGATAAGGAAAGGCAATGACTCGTATTGCGACCCGCTTGCCACGATGCAGGGAACTGTCGTTTCAGAACCCCCGATGCTCAGTGCGGGTTTCGCCAAGTAATGACAGCCCCCTTTTATCCTTCGTCAGTCCGCCGCGGGCGGACCGGACTCAGGACAGGGGGCGACGGACTGAGAAATTAGCGCGGGCGTTTCTTCATATCCCCACTGTGTCATTCTCCTCATTCCGGCTCCGTCAAGGCCGGACGAAGTCGCTTGAGCCGGAATCTCTATCCGGCAACCGCCGGATTGCCGATTGTCTTCAATCGGATTGCTATTCAAGGTTTGCGGCCCGCTGCCCGACTGCCACGGACGTACAAGGACGTACACGGACATGCTGCCCCTGGATGTACATTTCTTCTACCCCTAATAGGGGTCGGCCTGATCAGGGCCGTCCGCAGGACGGACCGATCAGGGCGGGGGTCTTCTTGAATGCCTATAAACACCGCAGGCCCCCAAACGGGAGCCTGCGAGGTAATCAGGTCTGTGAAGTTTGCTTACTTCAGATTCTTCTTGAAGAAATTCAGGAAATAGTTATACATGGCAATGCGCGATTCAAAGCTGCCGACGACGCCGTGATTGCCGTTCGGATAAATGCGCATATCGAAATCCTTCCCGCTCTCCTCCAGCCTGTCGATAAACTGCATCGTGTTCTGCACATGTACGTTATCGTCCATGCCGCCGTGAATAATCAGCAGCTTGCCTTTCAGCTTGTCCGCATGCTCGATGCACGAACCGGCTTTATAGCCTTCGGGATTGTCCTTGGGGCGCTGCATATAGCGTTCGGCGTAGATGGTATCGTATAACGACCAGTCGGTAACGGGCGCAATCGCCACTGCCGCCTTGAAGAATTCCGCTCCCAGAAGCATGGAGAGCGCCGACATATACCCGCCGTAGCTCCAGCCCCAGATGCCGATCTTGTCCTTATCGACGAACGGCAGCGTGGCGAGGTATTTCGCCGCTTCGATGTAATCGTTCGCTTCCCACTTGCCGAGCTGTTTGTACACCGCATGTTTGAACGCCGTGCCGCGCGCGCCGCCGCCGCGGTTATCCACCTGCACCACAACGAACCCTTCGCCCGCAATCCATTGATGCACTGGCTGCGGCCAGCGGTCGGTGACAGCCTGATAGCCCGGTCCGCCGTACACATCCATGTACACGGGGTATTTTTTCGTGGCATCGAAATCGGCCGGTTTGAGAATGCTGATATACAGGTCGAGTCCGTCAGCGGTTTTGAATGTCGTCACCTCGCGGTTCTGCCACTTATAGCTCGCGTACGCTTCCGGTTTCGCTTCCTTGTACACGCGCACTTCCTTGCCCTTCTCGTCGTAGAACGCAATCTTCGACGGCGACTGCATGCTGGACCAGGAATCCATATAATATTCGCCGGTGGGGGAGAGACTGATGTTGTGATATCCATCGGTGGTGGTGAGTTGTTTCTTGTCCTTCCCGTTCATCTTCGCGCGGTACAGATGCCGCTGAAGCGGCGACACCTCGGTTGATACGAAGTACACATAATCCTCGTCCTCGCTGATACCCGGAACGCCCGTTACCTCCCAGTCGCCCGATGTGACCGCGTTGAGTTGTTTGCCGCTGTAATCGTACCGGTACAGATGCTTCCAGCCTGTTTTTTCGGAGGGCCAAATGAAGGTATCGGACTGTTTGAGGAACACGATAAAATCGTCCTCGATCTCGATCCATCCCGTCGAGGAGGTCTCGGAGATGATGGCGGTTGATTTACCTGTTGCGGCATCGGCCATCAGCACGTCGATGTTGTTCTGCAGGCGGTTCAACCGGACGATGCACAGTTTTTTCGGATCGTTCGTCCAGTAAATGCGCGGAATATAGATGTCGGTTTCCGCGCCGATGTCCATCCACGTCGTCTTCTTCGCCGCAAGCTCGACCACGCCGATTTTCATGATGGGATTCGGATCGCCCGCCTTTGGGTAGCGGATAGGGATCAGTTTGTTGTATTGCGGCATCCAGTCGGTCATCGTGAACTCAGGCACCTGGCGTTCGTCTTCCTGCCAGTAGGCAATGCGCTTGCCGTCGGGCGACCAGCGCCAGCCGTCGATGATCGAAAACTCCTCTTCGTACACCCAGCCGAATCTACCATTGAACACATGTTCCTGCGCGTCGAACGTAAGCTGCGTTTCGGTTTTCGACGCAAAGTCGTACGCGTAGATTTCGTCCTTGCAGACATATCCCAGCTTCGATCCGTCGGGGGAGAACTTGACGTTTCGCAGACCCTCGGCATGCTCCGGCAGGGCGATGAAAACCTTCGCCTTGAGATCGTAGATAACATATGTGCCGGTGGTGGAGTAGCGCCAGATTTCCTGTTCCGAAATCTTGAAGAGAATTCTGCTCTCGTCCGGCGAAAGCGTGTATTCGATGTACGAGAATGCTTCGTCCGATCCGGGCGTCTTCAGCGAGGAAGTTTCCAGCAACGGTTCTTCCTTGCCGGTCGCCGCTTCTGCGGTATACAGGTCGGTACCTTTCTTCCCGGCGGCGCGTTTCTGGAAGCAGTACCGCTTGCCGTCCTTCATCCATTGCATGTCCGGGATGGGCATGGTGTAGAAATCGCGGTTTGCGTAGACATCCATGAGCGATACCGCCTTTTTCTCCTTTTGCGAGTAGGCTGGGATGGCAAGCAGGACTATGAGCACGAGCAGGATGCTTGAGCGGAGATTCCGGAGCAAGAGATTCATTGGCGTGTTCCTTGAAAATGCGTATTCGCAGCGGCTGCGTCAGCCGCCGGTGAACAAATCAGTATTATTGTATCAACTCTGGGATATCGAGCAATCCGCCGGCGTCGATGCGGTACAGATGCCACTCGCTCTGATGCGCTGCGCCGAGACGGGCATAGAATCGCTGAGCGGATGTGTTCCAGTCCAGCACGGTGAAATCCAGTCTGCCGCATCCTCTCGATTTTGCCAGCGAAGCAATGTAGAGGAACAAAGCCAGACCCGCTTTGTGGTTCCGGTATTGTTCGAGGACAAAAATATCTTCAAGATAAAGCGTCGGAAGCGCGAGGAAGCTGGAATACGTCTCCAGAACCAGCGCGTATCCGGCCGGGGTTTCGCCGATGAACGCGAGATAGGCTTCCAGTCGGGGGCGCTCGCCGAAAATATCCGCGACCAGGCGTTGTTTTGCGTCGGGACCGGGAGGCGCAAGCTTTTCGTAATCGGCGAGCGCATCGATCAGGGTAAGAAGAACGCCCGCGTCTTCCTTCGCAGCCATGCGCACGGTTACATTCGGTATCGAGATAGGTTCCGGCATTGCGTCTCGGTTAGGTGTGTACCTGTTTGAGGGAGGATTCGATTTCGGAATACCTCCGTATCATTTTCCGCAATCCAATCCCTATCAGCAGGGGAGAGGCGATGACGACGATTTCCGCGAACAAGGTATTCGATACCGATGTCGAGGGATCCACAAGGGCCATGATCTTCAATGCGATAAAAAGCGCGGTCGTAGCGATAGACAGGCGGTACAGCAACAGGCTTTCGCGCTTTTTCTTCGCGATGTACTGAAGCTGTATTTCTACCGGAGCTTCCTGCAGTTCTTTTGGAAAGAAGGATATTGCGTTCTTACTCATGACACATCCTGTACTGTGGATTCGTGACGAATACGCGTTTCGGTGTCTTTGTACCGGCGTAGCATGCGCCTGATGCCCACGGCGGCAAGAAGCGGCACGGCGGCAATGACTATATCTACTGTGAGCGACGAATTCGGGTTCGCATTTTTTCCGAAATAGGCGACCGCCAGCAACGTCGTCAGTATGACCGATAACCCGAAGCTGAGCCATGAGAGAAAATTCAGTTGGCTGATTTTCCGTTCCAGGTATGCGAGCTGATACTCCGCAGGAGTATCGAGCAGATACTTCGGAAGCGTTGTTTCGTTTCGTTCGGCGGTGTTTATTCGCGGTTGTCCGGACATGGAGACGTTTATCGTGCCTACATTCTGATACTGTTTGGAAGCCTCAACGGCGCCAATAAATAAGATACGAATTTTTCAATATTTGAGACGCCCGAATCATTCCGTATACTTACGTATGCGAATCAGATGTGTTACAGAAAATTTGTACCTTTCATCATTCATTGAAATCACCGGAGATAACCATGGACCACAAACAAGCCGTTGCGAAAGGCTTCATGAACCTTTCGGAGAAAGAACTCGACGAAATTCTGGGCGAACTGTTCAACGAAGAGGATCCGCAATCCGCGCTCGACAGAAGCTTGGAATTGCTGCTGACCTTCATCCCGGAAGAAAAAGTAGATGCCGTTCTCGACCTGGCATATATCATTCATGAGTCGTACTACGAACTCGGCAAGTTCGACGAGGAAGACGAGGACGAAGAAGGCGAATACGAAGAAGAAGAAGAGGAAGAAGAGGAAGAAGAGAAGTAATCCACCGCATCTGCTTTCCCTGTACGTCGATCCTTCGCGGTGTCAGACGTACAGCGGATGGCGTGCAACGATTCCGGCGTAACTATGATCTATCCGCCAGAGTGGCATCTGCCGTTCGTCGAACGAACGTTGGGATTCAAATTGAACGCGGCGAATGTTACTCGCCGCCTCGTTCCACATGTAACGAAGTTATCTGCATATCTCCGCGACGTGCGCGCGCGCTCGGACGAAGGGAATACCTTCGCGTACCTGCAGCATCCATCGGCCCGGGACGCATATTTCGCGTATTTCTCGACGGTCAACGCGCTGAAACTCATTCGTCCGCTGACCGAATTGCGGCAGAGCGGCTTCTTCGAACGTGATATCGTCCGGGTTCTCGATCTTGGATGCGGAACCGGCACGGTTTTTACCGGACTCGCCGCCTGGATCGATCAGGAAGGGATAGATTCATCGTCGGTCGCGTATCATGGCGCCGATATCGTACGCGAAAACCTGAAGTTTACGGTGCATCTGCGCGACTGTCTGGAAGAGATCTCGGATATCCGTTTCCAGGGATTCTACACAAGCGCCCTCGACATCACCGAGCCGCCCGCTCTCCAGTCGAGCTACGACCTCATCGTTCTGATGAACGTTCTCAACGAGATTCCTGAAAGCAAACGGCATGCGTTGCTTCCGTGGCTCGAATCGCACCTTTCGGAAAACGGAGCGGTGCTGATGCTCGATCCGGCGCTGAAGGATACCTCGCGCGATTTGCTGCGGTTGCGCAACTTCATGTGTGCAAACGGGTGGACTGTGTATTCGCCCTGCCACAGACAGGCGGACTGTCCTGCGCTGCGTAATGCGAAGGACTGGTGCCATGCCGAAGACGACTGGCTCCGGCCGAAGTACATCGAGCAAATCGACAAGGAAGTCGGGCTTGTCAAACTGAGTCTGAAGTACAGCTATTTCCTGATGAACCGGAGCGGCGCGACGCTGGCTTCGTCGATTGCACCAGGAGCAGAGGTTTACCGGAGCGTAAGCGAAACATTTCACGAGAAGGGGAGAACCAGGGCGTGGCTCTGCGGCGAAAGCGGCAGGGATCAATATCTCTTTAATCATAGGGATAAAACACAGGACAACAGAGCCATTCAGAAGCTTGAACGGTACGATTCGGTTGTCGTCGATAACGCCGTTCGTCGGGCAGGCGACATCGTCATTGGGAAAGAGAGCCGCATTCGACGCCTCAAACTTGACTGACCTGCAACCGCTTGATTCCCCAGCCGGGAATTGGTATAATACACCTATTGCTGATTGATCTTACTTATCAACAACTCCAAGGAGGGCGCGTATGTCGTTGCTACGCATTATGTGTATTGCATGCGCTGCAATAGTTATTCTATCGTTCATGCCAAATCAGGGATCGGCGCAATCGCCGCGGGTAACTCTTATAGAGGAAGCGACCAACGCCAGTTGCGCACCGTGCGCGTCGCAGAATCCAACCTTCGAACATTACCTGGCGCAACCGGCGCGTCGAGGGAAGGTGATTCCGTTAATCTGGCATGCCTATTGGCCCGGCGCAGACGTGATGAATGCCGCCGATCCGACTATGAATAAATCCCGTACTGATTACTATTCCATCACCGGCGTTCCGACCGCGGTTGTCAACGGCGGTGCGTACAAAGGAGGGCCGGCGGATACTGTCTCCATAGAAAATGCCGTTGTCGCCGCACAGGGCGAAAGTCCCATCACTATTACCATCGTCCAGACCGATAACGGCGCGGATGTGACCGGTGAAATCACCGTCGCGTCAACCGACGGGCTTAGCGGGTGCGTTCTCCATGTTGTCGCCACCGAGGGCTACCACTTTTACGACGCAGCCGGCTCGAACGGCGAGAAGGAATTCTATTATATCGCGAGAAAGATGCTTCCGGGGAATGCCGGGACGGCTTTGAACCTTGCCGCGAACGAATCGAAAACCGTGAATGTCTCCTTCACGAAAGACGCCGAGTGGAATTCCAACGAAATCTACCTCGTGGCGTTCGTTCAGAAAACATCGACGAAAGAAGTGCTTCAGGCGGCGGAAAGCCGCGAATACCTGAGCCTTGAAGGTTCCCTTGTATCGTTGTATCTGGAAAAGCAGGATAACACGGCGCATACATTTACCCAACAGTTCAACGCCCCGATTACCGGTCCGTACAATCTTGAATTGGTCGATAAATGCCCCACCGGATGGACGGCCGATCTGACGATCAATGGTCAACCGTATGTCGACGGTTTCTCGGTCAATCTAACCGAAGGCGATCAGGTCAATCTGAATCTCGTCATCACTCCCTCGGCGACCATCCGCCGCGACGGAACCGTCGAACTCATGATTAAGGCCCCGCGGGCGGCTTCCGGAAAGCTGACATACCGGTACGTGAATCACCCGATCGACGTGCTCATGTATATGCGCGATGAGCGCGGAGCGGAAGTCACGGCACGGTACGACCTTGCATTCCAATATGCCGCGAACTGGAAATATGCGCTTGCCGACCGGGGAGAGGAAGTGATGTTCAACCCGCACGATTATCCAATATTCGCGATGGAAGTCGGGAAGGACATCCTATATCGTCCGGAAATCGACATGCTAAAAGCGTTCATCAGTCAGGGCGGACGCTTATGGCTCGCCGGCGCGGAGATTGCCTGGGCGCTTGCAGACACAGGCGCGCCTGCGCTCTATCCCAGTGTAGTGCCCGATCAGGAATTCCTGAATACCTACCTGCATGCCGACTACGTTGCCGACGATCCGGACCCGAACAGCACATCGCATGCGGTGCGCGGCTTTGCGGGCGATCCGATCGGCGACGGACTGCAAATGAGCATCAATCAAGCCGTAAAGAACCAGGATACTCCCGACGTCATCAAGCCGAGAGACGGCGCCGAAGCGTGCTTCTATTACACCAAGCAGGAAGACATCGCCGGTATCCGCTACAAGGATAACGGGCTGGTGATGGTGTATTACGGCTTCGGACTCGAAGGCATCAACAACCGGTCGTGGTTGACCAATATTACCTCGCGCACAATCATCTGGCTGCTCGGACAAACAGGCGTCGAAGGACCGAATGTGATTCCTGCATCGATATCCATCGATGCATACCCGAATCCGGCTTCGACGATGGTGACCATCCCCGTCGGCGTGGACCGTAGTTCCTATGTATCCGTAGCGTTGTATAACACATACGGACAACGCGTGGCGACGGTATTTGAAGGCAACGCAACAGCCGGATATGCGAACTACGAAATTCCTGTCAGCAACCTTCCGGCAGGAACCTATTTCCTGCGCATGCAATCGGGCGCTACATCGGCAATGAAAACACTTTCGATTGTCCGGTAACATCTCCTCGATTGATCTTATAAAATGGCGTCTTCGGACGCCATTTTTTTATAGCCAAAAACAGGTAGTTATTCATTTCTTCGATATAAATTGCTGATTGAAATCAATTTTCTCTTCCGTTTCATTGAACTGTTTTGTATGTTTATCCATATCTGCTGATTGATGTTACGCATCTTTACATAATGTTAGAAAATTGATCGGAAGATGGTGTCAGGAGTATTGCCGGCGTTGAATTATTCTGCATTCCCTCGGCGTTGTTGATGGAATGAGTGTTCCACGCTCGAATGAATCTGAATCGAGGATGACCGAAACTCCCGGATGTGAATCCGGGACCGACAGAACCTAATCCCAACCCACATACTGTTATATCACACAACCATGTCTCAGGAGAGTGTGTATGCGTTCTCGCTTACTGTATTATTGTTTCGTTGCACTTGTTGCGCTCTCGTTCGGCGCCGCCGGATTGTACGCGCAAGCACCCAGAGTCTCGTTGATTGAGGAGTTCACCAATGCAAGCTGCGGACCGTGCGCCTCGCAGAATCCCACATTCGAACACTTCCTCGCTCAACCGGTGCACAACTCGGAATTGATTCCTATCGTCTGGCATGTGAACTGGCCGGGCGGCGATGTGATGAACGCCGCGAATCCCGATGTCTATCAAAACCGCGTCAGTCTGTACGGAATCCAGGGCGTACCGAGCGCCGTTGTAAACGGTCTCGTGGAAGTCCCTCCGGCAGATACCGCGCAACTCATGGAAAAAGTACTTGAAGTTGCCGGAGTCAGTCCGATCTCGATCAATATTG
The DNA here is from genome assembly GCA_964408855.1 of uncultured Ectothiorhodospiraceae bacterium. Classification (GTDB taxonomy): domain Bacteria; phylum Bacteroidota; class Ignavibacteria; order SZUA-365; genus CAYPBB01. The sequence continues at coordinate 70,614 of CAYPBB010000017.1, read as the reverse complement.
CTATGACGGAGAACGGTTCGCAGGTGAGCGGCGAGGTTGTCGTTCATACGACCGATGCTCTGAGCAATGCGGTGCTTCAGATTGTCGTGACGGAAGGCTATCATTACTATGCAAGCGCGGGTTCGAACGGCGAGAAGGAATTCTTCTATATCGCTCGCGATATGCTCCCCAACGTCGACGGTACGGAGTTGTCGATGGCCGCCGATGAAACGAAAAACATTCCTTTCAGCTTTGAAAAGGATGCCGAATGGAACCCGTCAGAAATCTACATCGTGGCATACGTTCAAAGCACATCGAACAAGGAAGTGCTCCAGGCAAATTCCAACCGCGTATATCTGAGCGTTCCGACCGGGGAAACCGTATACGAGAAACTGGAAAATGCGCCCCGTACGTTCGGCGGATCGTTCAGCATTCCGATGACCGGGACATACAAGATCGGCGCAGTCAGTGAACTACCGGCCGAATGGAACGGAACCATCAGCATCGATGGAACGCCGGTGACCGGAGAGCAGGAATTCCAGTTTACGGAAGGAGCCACTGTCTCTTTCTCGGCAACCATTGCTCCGGCAACCGGACTCCGCCGCGATGGCAACCTGGTATTCAATGTAAGCGGTCCCCGCGGCGCTTCCGGACGCGCGACGTACCGGTACATCAACAGCCCGATTCAAATTCTCATGTCAATGCACGACGGCGGCAATGCAACCACCATCGCAGCGTACGACGCAGCGTTGAAAGCGGCAAATACATGGTCGTATGCGTTTGCGGTCATGGATGAAAACGCAATGTTCAATCCTGCCGAGCATCTGATCAATACGCATGTATTCGGAGGATACTTCTCGTTTACGGAAGAATTCATGAACAGCATCGCGGCGCAGGTCGCGGCTGGCGGTAAATTGTGGTTCACCGGCGGCGATCTCGGCTGGGGCTTAACAGATCCGGATGCATTACAATACGATCCGAACTGCTATCAGGACGATATGTTCCTCAAGAATGTTCTTCATGCCGAATACGTCGCAGACGTACCCGCGCAGGCTACAACTCATGCGGTGCGCGGATTTGCCAACGATCCGATTGCGGACGGTCTGCAATTCACCGTCAGGGGGTATCCCGACGTCATCAAAACGTACAACGGCTCGGAAGCAGCGTTTTATTATGGCACCACTCAGGCCAATATCGCCGGCGTGCGCTTTGCGAACGAATCGGTCCGATTCGTGTATTATCCATTTGCGGTCGAGACCATCACCAGCAAACCGGTTCTCAACAATCTGACAAAGAAGACGATTGAGTGGCTTCTCGGATTGACGGACGTGACTCCGGTTCAGACTGCCGCCGACGGATTCGGATTGGGCATGTATCCCAACCCTGCATCTGGTGCGGCGCAGGTTCCCGTAGTTGTTCCAAACGCCCAGCAGGTGACCATCGCGCTGTATAATATCTACGGCCAGAAGGTAGCCACTGTGTTTGAAGGACAGGTCGCAGCGGGTGCATCGCAATACGCGCTAAATACCGCAGACCTTCCGGCGGGTACATACACATTGAAACTGCAGGCTGGAAGCCATGTCACAACGAAGATGATTTCCGTGGTTAAATAATACCCTGCGAAAACGAGGTATCGAATGGCGTCTTCGGACGCCATTTTTTTTGAAATACCGGCGCTCGCCCGAATCCCTTGGCAGGTATGATTACCGATCTCGGATCGATCCGTATCCGGCGTCGCGCATGCTTTCGTTTCACTGCGCTATTTCATAGCTTTGAAGAAGCTATCATCATTGACGAATCGTCAATCGACCTAACGTCTCTAACAGGAGTTTGCTTATGAACGACGTTCTGGAGTATTTCCCCAAGCATCACGAAAGTATGCTGGAGGAACTTTACGAATTCCTTCGCATTCCCAGCATCAGCACAGGCGAGGAAAACAAGGACGAAGTGGCGCGAGCCGCCGGCTTCGTCGAAAGCCAATTAAATAAAGCCGGTTTGAATAACGTCAAACAGTTCAAGACAAAAGGTCACCCGATTGTCTATGGTGAATGGCTTGGCGCGAAAGGCGCTCCCACGGTGCTCATTTACGGGCACTATGATGTGCAGCCGGTAGAGCCGCTCGATCTGTGGCATACGCCGCCGTTCGAGCCGACCGTCCGCGACGGAAAGATTTTCGCGCGCGGTTCCGCCGACGACAAGGGGCAGGTGTTCATCCACTTCAAGGTTATCGAGGCATTCCTGAAGACACAGGGGAAGCTCCCCGTCAACGTCAAGGTCATCGTGGAAGGCGAAGAGGAAATCGGCAGCCCGAATCTTGCCGATTTCGTTAAAAAGAATACAAAGAAGCTCGCTTGCGATTCGCTTCTGATTTCGGATACGAATATGCTTGGACTCCACAAGCCGAGTATGACGTACGGCCTTCGCGGATTGACCTATCTCGAAGTCACGGTCACCAGCACGAAGGGCGATCTGCACAGCGGCACGTTCGGCGGCGGCGTCGCGAATCCGATTCAGGTACTGTCAGAGATCCTCGTTCAATGCAAGCATCCGAAAACCGGAAAGATTCTAATTCCGGGATTCTACGACGATGTCGTGCCGTTGAGCAAAAAGGAGCGTCTCGAACTCGCGAAGGTGCCTCACAACGACAAAGCCTGGGCAAAAGGCATCGGCGCACGGGCGACCTTCGGCGAAGCCAAATACTCAACGGTTGAACGCACCGGCTGCCGCCCAACCTTCGAAGTGAACGGAATCTGGGGTGGACATACGGGAGCCGGCGTGAAGACAGTGCTGCCCAGCAAAGCAAGCGCAAAAGTCTCGATGCGTCTGGTCGCAAACCAGGACCCATCGCGGATTGCTCAGCTCTTCATGGACCACGTAAAGGCCGTGGCGCCCGATACCGTAACCGTCGATGTGAAGCTGTACGAGAATAACGGATATCCTTCGCTCACCCCGATCGATTCGATGGGAATGAAGGCCGCTTCCGCCGCGATTCAGAAAGTCTACAAGAAGCCCCCGTTTCTGACGAGGGAAGGCGGATCGATTCCGGTGGTTGCGGATATGCAACAGCTACTAAAAGTAGAACCGGTACTGCTCGGCTTCGGTTTGCCCGACGATAATCTTCACGCGCCAAACGAGAAGATGGACATCGTTCAAATCACCAACGGCTATGCAACCGTGACGCATTTCTTCAACGAGTTTCTGACACTGATGCAGAAATAAGCGCCGGTCATGCTTGTAGTTACCGAAAGG
>CAYPBB010000017.1:0-67376 GCA_964408855.1 uncultured Ectothiorhodospiraceae bacterium | reverse complement strand
CCCTCTCACTTTTGAATGATGTGGAAACAAATGTTACACCGAAGTGCGGAGCCGGCGCCGTTTGTAGATGTACAGTAACAATCCCGCGGTAATCAATGCGGCTATCGCAGAAACGGCGTATAGCATGCCCGGTTCTATCAGCCGTTCGTTAATCTTTATCGGCTGATTGTTGCCCTGCAATACGAAACCGGCCCAGTAGTAGGGGTTGCGGTCGCCGGAAGCGAGCATATCGCGTTTCGCCTGTGAAAGAGCGTACGCTTTATCCTTCCCGGCTTTGAGGTAATGATAGAACCGCTCCATCAATCCTGATGTCGATTCGTCATCGACGCTCCAAAGGCTCATAACAACCGCCGGTACGCCGGAAGCCCAGAATGCGCGGCCCATACTCATAACGCCGTCGCTAGCGATGAATGCGCCCGATCCGGAATTGCAGGCGCTGAGAACGGCGAGTTGGGCATTGAGTTTCATTCGCGAAATTTCGCGGGCGGTGAGAATGCCTCTGTCCTGACCGGAGCCGTCGCCGGAGAGATAGAATGCCGATTCAAGCGGATGATCGTCGTCGATGAGGTTGTGCGCCGCAAGATGGAGAATGCTGTACGACGCCGCATGACGGAGAAATGCGCGCTTCGTCGCTTCCGCTCCCGTAAGAATCGTGGAAGATGAAGAGCGAAGAATTGCGTCGATGTTATGCGCCTCCATTGCAGCATAGAGAAGGGGAGGGAGCATGGAGCCGCGTTGGGAAGTATCGCCGCGGAGGGCGGCAAAATAGAACTTGTGCGCTTCGACGTCTTTCGAATGCAGTTCGGGGTTGCCCAGCGCAAGCAATCCGCGTTCGGCGTGTCCGGCCGGTCTCTTTTTATCGTATACATACAGCCCGATCGAAACGGCGTAACTGATATTATGCGATTCGACGAGATATTTTGCACGTTGCGTGTCGTACCTGTTCCTGCATGTCGAAGCATCGGTCACAAGCGCTTCAAACGGTATCTTGTAAAGACACCTGTCGGGGATAACGATCAGATTCGATTTCTTCGCAAGCAAATCGCGCAAGCGCGAGAAGAGGAGCGTATAAGTTTCATTCGAAGTCCGGACGTCGAATTTCGGCGCCAGGATACCCATCGTTTGCTGAGACGGGAGCCGGAACAGCGAATCGCACCTTTTGTACAGAGAATTGATACCTACCGGTATGCGGAACGTTCTGAATTCTTCCTTCGTGAGCGCGAAGACGTTCACTTTATCGTCTGCGACGGAGAACGATACCAGCAGATCGTCCGGTCCCAGATGGCGGCTTCGCACTTCGCCCGGAGACACGACCGGCGGATTCTTTATTGTTTCGAGCATCGGCGTATTGCGGAGAATCTCGTCCTGCAGCCGCCGTTTCCTGATGTTCAATTGCTCGATAGCCGTTGTGAATTGCAAGGAATGACCCGACGGAGTACCGTAAAGTTTATCCTCAAGCAATCCTATGGAATCCTCGATAGCGGAATAACGTTCGCGCAGTTCTCCTGCAACGAACGAGGACTTTCCGAAATAATTGCCGGCAATCTGGTCGAGGGCTGTTTTTCCCTTCCCGCGTTCGGCGTAATAGTAGGCCGAATCGGGCATCCCGAGTTCGAGAAACGCGCCGGCGAGGGAGTTATATTGCTGCTCGTTTTTCAGGAGCGGCCGCTTGTAGGAGGGACCGAAATCGAGCTTGTTAAGCTGTTCCTCCAGAAGCGAGAGTGATTTCCGGAAATATGGTACGCTTTCTTTGTATTTTTTGTTGTCGATTAGATACACGCCGATATTGTCATATTTCTTCATCAGTTTTTCGGTTTCGCCCTGCTGCCGCAGCAATTCAAGGATCTGCGTGTCGTATTTATACGCATCGGCGTACTTATCGGCGTACCATGCCCGGTCCGATTTAAGCGTCAGCAATTCCGTCCGGTCGAAATTGTTGCGCTCAAGCTTTTCGATATAGTCATCGGCGGCTTCGAGATCGCCGTAATTGATGTTGTACCGCGCGTATTCTTTATATATGTCGTTATAATAAGCAGGGATATTCAACTTTTTGACAATCGCGAGGGCCGTGTCGAGATAGGCAATAGCGTTTGTTGTGTCTCTATAAGATTTAACGTAGCATGTAGAGAGTGATGTAAGTGCGTTATATTGAAGTACAAGATTGTTCTTTTTACGAGCCATTTCCAGCGAGATATGTGCGATAGGAAGTACAAGGTCGTAGCGTCCTATATTTTCGTATGCAATCGCAAGCGCGCTATAGCCGGACAAAATACAATACTCTCTATTGTTGGCGATCGCTTCCTTCAATGCGCGGATGAGCTCATAGATCCCGTCAGCGTGGTTTCCCGCCTCGAGCAGAACATGGGCATGGTTAATTCTTATGTTATTTGCATTCTCATGAAGTCCAAGTTTTGTAAAGAGTCGTTCGGCGGATAAGTACGTCGACAGACTTCGTTCGTATTTGTCGGACATGAGATATGCTCCGGCTAACAACTCAGTAGCGGCAGCATACTGAAGGAGTGTGTGTATGCTATCGTACACGGATAATGCCGATGTAAGTCTTTTTTCTGAATCCCCTGATTGAACAGTCCTAAGTTCCTGCAATGCTTCTATATATGCGAGATCGGATTGGATATACTTGTCGGATGCGCTACTTGCGTGTAGGAGCTTGTATAACTCGGCCATCTGCATTCTGTCGTGCGTCGTTTGGATAAGGTAAATAAGAAGGAACCGGTTAGCCGGATCAGCCACGACAGCGGCTACGGCATCTGGCTTGTTCTCCGAGTACTGACGCAGTGCCGCTTCGTCCCTGTTATTCTTCAGGTTATCAACGAATGTTTTATTAAAATTGCTTCCCTGCCCTGCGCCCGTTTCTATAATGCAGGCAAACAGAGCAAGGAAGCAGTATATCCCATATTGAAATTTAGTGCGTTTCATTGTTATGGAATCGGGAACGTTTTCCCTTTGATATTCTTGGATGTATCTGCCGGACGCCGTACCTGCTTTGGCGAGGCTGGCGGATTTCTGAAACATTCGGTTTCGGGGATTGTGCTGGCACCGGCGCTTCCGGGCTGCGGTTCGACCTGACCTTCACCGCCGCCGCGGCGCAAGAAGTAAATGTTATGCGCTTCACGAACGACGTAAACCACCACGAGGGTTGTTCCCACCGTCACTTTCCAACCCAAATATTGCGGAAACTTGTATGTTGTGCTTGCCGCGTTTGCATTCGGTTCCTGATACGGATCTCCGCCGCACTGGTAATCGGGGGTAGATTGTAATAGTGTTACTCCCATATTGATGGTCGCAATCCCTTCGCTGTTCCAGATCGATGCATCAGTCCCACACTCTTGAGCTACTTCGGGATTCGGATCGGGTTCAAGCCCCGGCACTTCAGTCCCAAGTTGTGAATAATCATTGACGATTGCAGTAATAACCGACGGTTCGAGTGTTACTGAACAACTCATAATCTCCTCCTGGCATATGTATTTGATTTAACAACGGATAGTGTGTTGTAAAATCGTAATAAAATCCCCGCATTGCAATGCAAGAATCAGGCCGGAGGTTGTAGAAATTACTCTACTTTTGACTGCAGTTGAAGCGATTTGCTCTTGTAAGCACCGTCGAGGTCGATGAGCTTCTTCAGAAGGACGAGCGATTCTTCGTCGTCTCCGTTCAGATACAATCCGAGCGCCTTGTTGAACAGAATTCGTTCGGTGTAGCTCATCGAATCCTGTTCCTGAAGAAGACCCGCGTTTTGTTGGATTAACTCCAGCGCCTGATCGCATGCGCGCACGGCATTGCCCAGCGACTGCGAATCGTACCAGTGATAGACACCGGCGATGGAATGATGCGCGTTCCGGATGTTTGCCTCGGCATACAAAATTCTTACTTCGATCCGTTCCGCGGCCGATCCCTTGTCGAGCAAAGTTTCGAGCGTTGCGGCGACGAAATCCCAGTCTTTGTTCTCGATCGCGGAAATATATTGTTGCGATACTTGCTTATTCAACTCAGTGTTGCCGCGCATGACCGGCATGGAATTCATCGGCAAACGGCCGGGAGCGGGGGAGCTTGCGACGAGCGCGAACAGAATGATACATGCAGAGGCGAACGGGATCGCGATTCTAAGCGGTTTCGGAAACGCCGGGAAAAGCCGGCCGAATCCGGAGAACCACGGTTTCTTCGCAATCGCTCTCGCCGGTTCAGGATCAGGTTCGTTGACGGGCTTATTGTGAACCGAGTCGGCAACGGCGAGGAGGTTTCTGTACGATTCCAACCACTCCGGGGAGTGTTTCAGCATTGTCTGAATGTACTCGATATCCTCTTCGCGAAGCAGCGCGGCCGCCTGTTGTTTCGCTTCGGGGGATTGAGCGTACATCGACGTGATGTACCGCCCCAATAACTCGATTTCAACCGATTCGTCTGCGCTCTGGATAATCTCGTCGATGAGACGCCGTGTCCCCGGATTTGCGCGCAGCGAAGCCCGCAAAGCGTCTATTTCATCGTCCGACATGTGTTCAATATCAAATTTCTCAATCATCTCAAGTCCTCTCGCGGATTCTCATGTGCGTTCGGGTTGATTTGTTCTTCCCTTTCTACTGCTATAGACGCACGGGCAGACATATCTGTGACAAACCTGCTAAATATTTTTCGATACGATGATTGAACGCAGTATCGAAATGCCACGGGAAACGCGTTGGCGGGCATTTTCCTGTGAAATGCCTAGTATCTCGGATATTTCTCCATACGATTTATCGCCGTAGAAACGCAACATGACAGGATCGCGGAATACCTTCGGAACCTCTTGCAGGATCGAAACCATGTCGAATTCGCCGGCGGTATCGTACATCTGGCTAAACTGACCGTCTTCGCCTGTCGGCGCGCCGTTCATCGGTGCGTCTTCGGCGAACAACTCGTCGATATCGTGCGATGAAAATTCCCGGTTTCTGACTTTTTTCCTGAGGTATCTGAACCAGTGATGCTGAAAATGCGTGTGAATGTAAGCGTGAATGCTTTCGGGTTTCTCTATTTTATGCTCGTTGCGGAGGATGTTTTCGATCGCTTCCTGCGCAAGCTCGTGAATGAGTTCCCGCTCGCGAAGCCGGTGACCGAAAAACTCGTGCGCATGCCGCAACAGTTCCGAAGCAAACTCCTCCTTCGCGAGTACATCGCCGTTCCTTGAAGCAATGACAAGCAATGGAAGTTTATCTGGAGTTGCGCCTTCTATGGGCATACGACTGTTAAAGTATTGATATCAATGAACATCATAACAACTTACGGCGCTTTCAGGTGTTTGGCAAGTAGTGTCAAGCGATCCCGATCTGCTGAATTCCCGGTGTTTTTATGCGTTTTCGCACATCCAAGCCGTCGGCAGAGAAATACGACATGCTTTTCACCGGTCCGGGTAGCGATAATCGTGCCACGGACTCCGGAGTCAATAAAGGTGATTCGTTTGTGCAATTCTTCGGGCAACATGGGAAAGCCGCGTTTCTTCAGTTCGGTACGCTTATCGAACCGCAGAGCATCAACTGCGCGTTGGAGCCGTTTCAGCGAAAACGGAAATGCGTTGATGACTTCAAATGCTGTATGGAACACAGACTCGATCGGCGGCACATGGCTCACTCCATATGCAATTTCGTCATCTATCGCGATGCATCCAACTTCGTGGAAGTAACTTTCCACGCATCCGGATGCAATAATCGCATTGTGCGGTTCGATAATGTAATTCCATTTGTCGACCGATGGTTGCTCGCGCTTCGATGGAGTCCACCAGACGCCCGATACAGCGTCGACAACGCGGACGGTTGGGGCTGCCGTATTTATCAGCAACAACAATTCCTTGCATTCTCCTTCATGACCGACATACACTCTTGCGCCGTCATCAGGCGCGTTTGCCGGAGCCAGTTTGATGACGGCCGGAATTCGTCCGATCCCTCCGAGAATCGAGCTCAATGGGGGTGAATATGAGCCGGTATCCAACGTTCGGGTCCCGGAAACCCTACGCGCGGGATCTGCGAAAACAGCGTCGAATCGGTGCGCCTCTGCCGGAAGGTATTCCGCTGCATCCGCCACGACGACGGACGCGTTGGAAATTCCGGCGGCGTTCATATTGTACTGCCAAATGCATGCCGTGACGGGGTCCATTTCCACCGAGGTGATCTTCTTGCACACGCCGCCGATCGCAATTGTATCGAGCCCCATACCCGGGCAACACTCAAGAACACTCTGCGATTTCGAGAAAAATCCAGCGTGAACCGCCGCCGCCGCCTGCGAGGACGCCTGCTGCACAAGGTCTTCGGTTCCGATAAGACCCGTGTTCAGAGGCATTTTTCGTTTTAAAACGGTACGTAACCGGTGCTGCTCGATGGAGGCGGCCAGGAACCGGGTATCCGTGTTCGGATTCGACTTCCGGAGGAATGTTTGTAATCTGAGCGTATCGGTGTATTTTTCGGTTTCGCGCTCGATTTGGGCGCGAATGCGGCTGTATTCTTCAGTCTCAAAAAAAGCAATCTGGTCGATGGTGAATTTGAAACTCATATTTGGATTGTAACGAATTGTCGTTTTGAATCATCATTCTTCCAATGTACCACTTGTTACCGCGCGGCGAAACCCGCCGAATGCAAATTCCGGCGATTTCCCGCAGGCGACCTTCCCGGTACTCCTCTATCATTTCCTGATTCAAAAGATTGTCTGTATGAAAGCTTTTCTTGTTCTCTCTTCCTTTGCGGTATGCCTGCTTCTTGCCATACAGCCCGCGGCGGCGCAGAAGAAAACCGGCGGCGTCAAGGGAATCATTATCGATTCGTTGAACGGCGAACGCCTTTCGCTTGTGAATGTTTTTGTTCTCGACCAGGGGTCGGGAGCCGCGACCGACGCGAACGGCTTCTTCTTTATCGGCAATCTACCTGCAGGAAAAGCCCGGATCCGCGCCACCCTGATCGGCTATTCGACATCGATTCGGGAGGTGGACATCGTCGCCGGTAAGATTATCGATTTGAATTTCGAGATGTCGCCGACGGTGTACCAGATGGAAACCATCGAGACGCGGGCCGATCGAAGAGTCCGGTACGATACGGAAATCAGTACCATGCCAATCGGGACGACGGAAATCGAGATCGTTCCCGCCACCGTAGAATCGGATTTATTCAGGACCATCTCCATTCTGCCCGGGGTTGTGGCGACCAGCGATGTCAGCAGCCAGTTTTATGTGCGCGGCGGCGGCGGCGATCAGAATCTTATCATCGTTGACGGGATGACAATCTATAATCCGTTCCATGCGCTCGGTATTTTCTCCATCTTTGATGCGGACGCCATCAAGGAAGCGGAAATTTTGAAAGGCGGTTTCCCTGCGCAGTGGGGCAACCGTCTTGCATCGGTTCTGAATATCCGTACCAAGGAAGGAAACAAGCGGAAATTCGGCGGTAAGTTCAATATGAGCCAGGTCAGCGGCAAACTCATGCTGGAAGGTCCCACGCCCTGGGAAGGATCGTGGATGTTCGCCGGCCGGAAAAGCTTTTTCGACGATGTGCTGCAAAAATTTGTGCCGCAGGAAACGCCGTTCGATTTCTATGATTTCATCGGGCGTGTGAATCTTTCCACCGGCGAAAGCGGGCGGCTTTCTTTGCACACACTCTTCACAGAAGACAATATCTCGCCGTCGTCCGAATTCGAGCCGGAATACGGCTGGTCGAATACCGCGTTCGGATTATCGTGGTTCCAGGTTCTTGAATCGAAGTATCTGATTGAAACCACTTTTTCCGTCAGCAATTTCAAGGGCGAACTCAGACCCCGCCTCGACTCCGAAACATCGCCTCGTACTTCCGAAATCAGCGACGTTTACTTCAACGGATCGGTGACCTATTTTCAGGACAATGGCGATCAATACGGTGCGGGATTCATGTTCCGCCTTCCTGCGTATAAATACAAATTTGTCAATTCGGCGAATTACGAACGCGAGGAAGATCAGAAGAACAGCGAAACAGGTATGTGGTTCAAATACAAGTTCAAGCAGCTCGATCCGTTCAGCATTGAACTTGGCATCCGCTCCGATCTGTTCGCCGCCGTTTCCGCTAACAGCGACGATGCATTCGAACCCCGCGCCGCGGTCGGATACAACGTATCGTCGGCGCTGAGTTTCAAGTTTTCCTACGCCAGGGTTCACCAGCGCGTGCTGACCATCACAAATGAAGACGACATCATTACGCTGTTCCAGACCTGGATCCCCATTCCCGACAACGACGCATCGCAGCAAGCCGATCATTATATCCTCGGTGTCGATGGAGATATGCCGTTCGTCGCCGGAATGAACTACAATTTCCAGGTGTACTATAAATCGATGAAAAACCTGCTCGAATACAACCGCGAGAAGGTCGACGAAACCGACCCGGATTTCACGCGCGGAACCGGAGAATCGTATGGATTCGAGGCGTTCGTGGAATACCGCTCGCCGTCGTATTACGGATGGCTCGCCTACACGCTCGGTACAACCGAACGGACGGTGGGTACGTTGACATATTCGCCCAGGTACGACCGCCGTCACAGCATCAATCTCGTTGCCGGATATAAACCCGCTCCCGACTGGGACTTCAATATTCATTGGGAATACGGTTCCGGACTTCCTTTTTCGCAGATCGCCGGTTTCTACGACAGACTCGATTTCGGCACTATTTTCGACGGCGGCGGGTACTCGAGCGATCCAGGCACACCGTATACCATCCTCGGAGAAAAGAATAAAGGACGTCTTCCCGATTATCACAGGCTCGATGTTTCTGCCTCGAAAACCTTCCAGTTAAATCCCATCAACATCATCGTCGAGGCAAGCATCGTCAACGTCTACAACAGGAAGAATATGTTCTACTTCAACCGTTCCACCGGCGAACGGTTCGATATGCTGCCGTTTCTCCCCACGGCAACTCTGAAGGTAGAGTTCTAGCTTACCGGGAGGTTGGAAACAACCTCCCGCTGTTCTATCTTTTCGGGCTGTGAGCTGTTCCTCAACTACTGAATATTGACTTCCCGGTTGTTACGGTATGGTTAAACCGCGACGCAACGATTTCCTGATTCCATTGATGATGACGGTTGCCGACTATCTGGCGATCGTCGCGTCGTTCTATTGCTCGTACCTTATCCGGTTTAACGAACCGTTCGTCGCATATTTCCCGGTAACAAAGGGCGTTCCCCCGGCGCATGAATACCTTCTCGGCGCGTTGATCGTCGCGCCGTTATGGATGATTCTGTTCAATTCCCGGAAAATATACCGGGCGCGCAGGGATATCGATCTGAGCGCGGAATTCTCCGAAATCGTGAAACGGGTCACCATGGGGATGCTCATTGTCATGAGCCTGGCGTTTTTCTACCGGACGTTCTCGTTCTCGCGTCTTGTGTTTGTGCTGCTGTGGAGCACATCGATTCCGCTGCTTTTTCTGGGAAGATACTTCGTCTTCCGGTACGAAAAATACCTCTATAAGCGAGGCAGGGAACTGCGCAATGTCCTCCTGGTGGGCACAAACAAGGTCGCGCAATCCATCGCCGTACAACTGACACAGCGGCCCAGCCTCGGATTCAGACTTGTGGGCTTTATTAGCGACGACCACGAACGAATCGAAAGCGTTGAGGTTACCCGTATGGGCGCGATAGAAGATTTACCGCGTCTAATTCAGGAACATAAAATCGAAACGCTTATTGTCTGCATGACCGAGGAACGCAATTCTCAGTTCTCGCAAATTCTTGATCTTCTGGTCGGAACCAGCGTTCAAATTCTGCTGCAATTCGAGGTTGTCGGGATTATGCCGACACGCCTACGAACGTACGATCTGTTTGGACTGCCGTTCCTCGGCGTTAAAGACATTCCCATGACGACATGGGGGAGGATTGCCAAGCGGGCGTTCGACGTAGCTTTTAGTTTGATGGTGATTGTTTTCTCCGCCCCGCTGTTTTGCCTTATCTGGGTGTTGGTTTGGATCGAATCAGGTAAACCAGTGTTTTTCACGCAGGTGCGAATCGGCATGCATGGGGAGCACTTCAATTTGTATAAGTTCCGGACGATGAGAAAGGACGCAGAAAAGGAAACCGGTCCGACGTGGACCCGCAAAGGCGATCCGAGAGTGACCCGAATAGGCAAAATTCTCCGCCGGACGAGTCTCGACGAATTGCCGCAATTTCTGAACGTCCTGAAAGGCGAAATGAGCGTTGTCGGTCCGCGTCCGGAGCGGCCTGAATTTGTCACGCAGTTTCAGGAGTATGTTCCGAAGTATCTCGAGCGCCATCGGTTGAAAACCGGGCTGACCGGATGGGCGCAGGTCAGCGGTCTGCGCGGCGAGGTGCCGATTTCTGAACGGACGAAATACGATCTTTATTATATTGAAAACTGGTCGTTCGGATTCGATCTGCGGATTATCCTGAAGACCCTCTACACTATCATTTTCGGCAAGGATGCCTATTGAGTCATGATCGGAGTGCTGATATTTTACCTGCACATTGTCGGCGTCGCTTACGCCTTCACACGGAACTATCACGAACACAAATTCTCCGACGGCCTGCTCGCCGTCGCGTTCGTCGCCATTATTTTTTCGGTAGGGTGGACGATCGCCGGATTCATCGTGCATTTCTTTATTCCGCCCAAAGGCATCGGTATTCTCGACAGCGATTCCATATCGCTGATGATTGTCACATTTCTCGAAGCGATTCTGTACATCACATACTTCTTCGGGAAGAAAAAAGAAACAGCGGCAACTGCATGACAGCCGCCGCCGTTTTGTCTCGTTTCAGTCTGACCTGAATATCGGTTACGTTCTACCGTAATTGGAAATTGAAGGTAGCGATGGCGTTTTGATCCGCCTGATTCATGTTGCCCGGCAGGGCGTTGAATTTCCACGTCCGCATGGCGCGCAATACGGCATTTTCGAATGCAGGTTCTCCTTTTTGCAGGAAAGTAATTCCCCATACGCTGCCGTCGGGTTTTACCGTAAATCGCACCTTGATCTTTGCTTCGCGGTTGATGCCGGGAGGGAATACCGGCATGGATCCCGCAATCCTGTTTCTCGAGGGTCCGCTGCCCCAATCGATGTTGGATGCTGTGGCCGGCGTGCCGCTGAGTTCGCCCGGATCGGACGTTATCGGGCTGGACATGGTTCCCTGAACGCCGTGCGCCCCGTCCCGCGTCGAGCCCGACGAAGGCAGGTCCGATTCTCTCGTATCGGTTTTACCGGCTGAGGTTGCCCCCCTGTCGCTGGCAGTAGTGGATGGAGATTTCCCTGCGCCGAAGGCAGGCAGGGCTGTCTCTTCCATCCCGCGCTGTTGACGCGGCGGAACCGGCACACTCGAAGCGCCCGATCTGGTCGGCGCCGTACTTTGCTGCGGCGCAGTTTGGTTGCGTGCGGTGGCTTCCCTCGCTCTTTGCTGCGTTGCCGCCTGAACGTTACTGGGTTTTGGCGTTGCGCTCCGCTGTACAGCAGGCGGCGCTGCATTCGTTCGATTTGGAACTGCGACGGGTGGCGTCGTCACCGGGGGAGTCTCGTTCTCTTTCGCCGCTTCCGTTTCAATAAACGCTACCTCGATGACGTCGGGTATTTTCAATGGTTTCGTCGCCACAATCCAGAACATTGCGATGAACAGAAGCAATCCGTGAACGAACACGGAAATGCCCCAGCTTTTCAGTTCATCGTTTCGCTCCTGAATCATTTCACTTCTTCCTGCTGCGTCGTAGAAATCAGAAACCGCGTCCCGCCCACACCTTTCGCCTGATCGAGCACGTAGACCGCCCGGTCGAGCGGAACGGTTTTATCGCTCGAAAGCACGATAACCTGTTTTTCCGGCTCGGTGAGCAGCGTCTTGATACGGAACTGAAGCTCTTCGAGCGGGATTTCTTCGCCGTTAAGATAGGTCCTGCCGTCTTCCAGCAGATTGATAACAATCTGTTTCTCCTCGACGGTTTGCGAATTCGCCGCCTCGGGAAGGATCACTTTGATGCCTTCGTTGACGATGAACGACGACGTGAGGAGGAAAAACACGAGCAGCAGCAGAACAATATCCGTCAGCGAGGAATAGCTGAAGGCGGTAAGCGTTTTGTTCTGTGATGACAGCGTGATTTTCATGCCTGGTCGCTCCTCGGCGCGGCGGTTTGTGCAGGGCGTTGCGCCTGGCGCGCCGCCATGATACGCCGCTGTTCCGCCAGCGCGACGTCGAGAAAGTCGTTGCAACTGGCTTCCGTTTCGGAAACGAAATGGTTGACGCGGTTGACGAAATAGTTATACATAAAATACGCAGGGATGCCGACGATCAAGCCGAATGCCGTCGTCAGCAGCGCTTCCCAGATGCCTCCCGCGAGAAGCTGTGGATTGACGACGCCTTCGTTCACTTCGATAACACGAAACGCGGCGATCATACCTGTGACGGTGCCGAGAAAACCGAGCAGCGGCGCAATACCGGCAATGGAACCGAGTACGCCTAATCCGCGCTCGAGCTTGAACACTTCCTGCTTTGCCGTTGCCTCGATGGCGTCTTTCAGATCCTGGTGCGAGTTCTGCATTTTCAGAAGTCCCGCACGAAGAATGTTCGATAGCGGCGTGGTGGACTGCGAGCAGAGCGTTAACGCGGCCGAAACATCGCCCTTGTTCAGGATGCTCCTGATCTGGAGTATGAACTTGCTGCCGTTTACCTTCGCGCGGGAAAGGGAAATGAATTGCCGCACAATGATATACACGCCGATAAGCGAGCAGCCAAGAATAGGCCACATAATGATTCCACCGCGGAGAAACAAATCAAACATCGTCATACTACGACTCCACTCGTGTTAGAAAACATTCAATATACTTTACGAATCAATACCGCGCACGGTTTCCTCTCCGGAGCCGCGGACCTGCGCCGAATGCCTGATGGATATCGTTTGCCTGTACTGCAGATCTTCCGGCAAAATGGAATTGAACGAACCGCCGGTATACATCATATATGCGATAATGCAGCCGACGATCATCGTGAGCACGAACGCGAGACGGTTCAGAGTGTTGGGCTTCCTGACCACAGGGGGATGGAACAATTGTTCCCGATGCTGCTGAAATTTGGCGGCATTCTCAATTTCCAGAACATTCGATTGTTCCATTTTTCCGGCATATTGATCTGCACTCTGAAAGTGGTGGGAGACTTCGCTTTCCGCCGGGGGTGTTTGAACATCCGCCGATGGCTGCGGTTCGATAGAAGTTCCGATTCCGGACCCTGGTGTGGGAGCGGATTGAGTTGCTGTTTTCTCTGCGGCGAGCGGATTCTGCGTTTTGCGTTCGCTCTCCGTCAACCGGATTTGCGGTGAATCCGCGCCGGAAGGAGCATCCTTCGGGATATATAGCCGGTATTCATGTTTCACTTCTTCGAACAGCGATCCTACATCGATAGGCACTGCGCCTTCGTTTTGCGGTTCGGCATAGCGTGACGCGGGTTCGAACGATGCCGGTTGCGGCGCACTTCGGCCAGAATCGGCGTCGGACGCGAAGGATTGTCCGGCAATGCCGTTCGACGGGATAGTGGCGTCGGCGTTTGTCTGCCGCTGGATGATCGACCGTTCGGGGTGAAAGACGACGGAGCGCTTCCCTTCCGAATTGATGTAGGGCGTCCATGTTCCGAGGTCTTTCAGTCTGACCGACCGGCCCGCCTGAAGTTCTGCCGATAGCGCGCGCGTTATGGCGGCAAGCACCTCTTTGGGGATTCCGGCCTGCGTCCGCACCGCCGGAGCGGCGGCGGCGATTTCAGGGTAGTCGTGCATAGGAGCTCAGCTTCGTTGTTGGGCTGATGGAGCAGGAGCGAAGTCCACTCCGTTGTTGCCGGGAGAAAGCGTTCCTATGTCGGGAATTGTGACGGAACGCCCGCTCTTTAGTTCTGCGACGATTGTGGAAACAAACCGGTGGTAGATTTCCACGACGTCGCGCGGAGGGATATGAAGGCTCCACACCGCTTTTGCAATAATGTCTTCGTCGCTGATCATAGGCTAGAACCGCGCTTGTATGCCGGCCATGAGGAACAGAGGCGCCTGGTCGTACCCCTGCCATAGCTGGTAGGTTTGATCGATAATATTGCTGACACGCAGGAATGCTCCCACGTTTTCGATAATCCAGTATTGCGCTTCTCCCCCGATATAGAGAAGCGTTCCGAGATCTTCTTCGTCGGCGCGCCGGTCGCCGAGAACTTTCAACGAGCCGAGAAGCCGCAATCCGAACGGGAACCTGTGAGTATACACGAAGGAGAACTCGTAGTTCGGGAGATACACAACGCTTGCGCCTGTGAGCGAGTTTTCGCTCGAACGTACGATAAATTCGCCCGCGGCGGTCGCGACGTTGCTGACTCGGACCTCGGTCTCGGCATGCAGACTGAAGATTTTCGATGTCCCGCTGTAGTCGACATCCCACTGCTGGTTCAACGGCTGCGGAAGACGGACGAATGCCGGATAATTGTCCGTTTCGCGGTAATCGACATATGCCGAAAGCGCGAGGCCCTTGCGCACGTCGTATGCGAGTCCAAGCTGGAATGCAACAGGCGTTTCCTGGTGGCGGACGACGGGGCACACCGTGAGGTATGGATTGATTCCAATGAGACGGCGGATTGAGTTGCGGTCGACGGATGGAGTGTATCCGAGGAAGACGCGCATTTCGTTGTCGAAATAGTACTCGCCATATAATGTGGGGTACGCCGACGTCGAGCCTGTGCCGTCGGAATTGGCGAGAGAAAACAGCATTGCACCGAAACGGAGCATCAGGTCCGGGCGGAACCAGTATTCGCTTTCACCGCGAAGCTGGAAGAAACCCGGAGTGTCTTCGCTGCCCGGCGTGGAACCCGCATCCGAAACAGCGGCAAGAAGAGTTCCTCGCAGCGGGAGTTCGCCTGCCTGCGTCGCAACAGAGATATTGGTACCTATGGTGAATTCCTGCGCATCGAAATCGAACAGCGCCGTATCGGCTGCGTGGACGGAGAGTCTGTCGTCCATCGACGTATGTTCTCCAAACAGCCGCGCGCTGTAATCGAACAGCGCATTTTCGCGGGATACCAGACCCACGCCGAAATCAAGCTCGTTCGTCGTGCGGTCGAATTCGAACTGCTTCTCTGAAAGGGGTATGGCGTTGGCGTACAGACCGTAATCATGGTAACGGTATGCAATCTTCCCTTCGATCCGGGAACGGGCAATCAGCGGGGCATCATTGGATGGGAACCAACTCCCGCCGTTAATATCGAACGCGAACCGCGAATAGCCGGCATCGTCGACATGTCCATCGCTTTTCTCAATCACGGTATGCGCGTTGATGTCTGCTTTGGTGAAGCTGTTATTATACCAGGCTTCGAGGTACGGAGTCGAGAAACTCCCGAATCCCACCCGCAGCAGGCTCGTGTATTTATTCCCATAGATTTCGCTGGGCGAGATCAGATCCTTGACTGGTCGCGGGTCGCCGTACCACGATTCGCGCGTTCCGCGTCCGGCGCGTTTGGAGAACGATGCAGGGTCGGCGACCGCAAGCTCTTCCTTTGAATACCCCGAAAACGCGATCACATCCGCCCCGGTGATAACGTATTCCGGCAGATTGAGAGAAGGAAGGGATTTTTTCGCTTCCGCAGTCTCGGGCTTGAATTCCTTCGGCGGAGGCACAGGTTTTTCCTGCGCCGCCGCGACGCCGGCTGCGCAGGCAAGCAGCGTCAGAATGAGAAGAGTTCTGCGGATGCTCACTGTAACCTCGAAAGTAGTCGTTGGGCTTCCATCGCTTCTCCGGTCCCGGCATACATATCGATAATGCGTTTATACATTTTTGCCGCCTCGCGCGCGTTGCCCTTTTCCTGGTATTCTTTTCCAAGAAGGAGGCTCGCTTTAGCCGCCCAAGCGGTTTCGTCCGCGAACACATACACGACGCGGAGCAGCGCTTTTTCCGCCTCGGCATTTCTATCCGTATCAAGAAGTATTTCGCCGAGCAGGTACTGAGCATGGGCGCCGATCTCGTCGTTGCGCGAGGTCGCGATGGCATTGAGGCTGCCGAGCGCGTTATCGGTTTTTCCTTCGTAGACGTCGATTACTGCAAGCTCGATCAGCGCCTGATCCCGGATGGCGGGATTCGATTCGTCTTTCCGGGCGGTCTCGAAGTCGGGTTTTGCCTTGGCGAAATTGCGGTTCTTTTTGTACGCCAGGCCGCGAAGGAGCAGCACTTCGGATTTTCTGCCCTTCAACGCCGGATCCGATAGCAACTGATCGTAGATCGTCACCGCTTCATCGAAACTCTGCATTTCCGAAGCCATTGAAGCGAGCAGAAGTTTGGCTTCGACTGCGGCTTTGGTATTCGGCGCAACAGATACAGATTCTGTAAGGACGCGTTTTGCTTCTTCGTAATTGTCTTTTTCCAAATGCGCCTGACCCAGCAGAACCAGCGCCTCCTGATAACTGGCGCTGCCCGGATAGTCTTTCACAAATTTCTGCAACAGCACGATCGCGTTGTCGAGGTCTTTCTCCAGATATGCTTTTTTCGCGTTTCCGAAAACGACATCGTCGGCGACTTTGCTGGAAGGATTTGAATTCAACCAATCCAGCTTCACGCGGTCGGCCTCGGCATCCTTGCCCTGCATGCGAAGCGCCTGAACAATTCCATCGAGCGCGTCGGAAATCAATCCCGATTCGGGATAGTTCTGGAGCACTTTGCGGTAGGCAAGTTCGGCTTCCGGGTACTTGCCCTGGTTGTAGTACGCATCGCCGATGGTGTACTGGGCGCGCGGCGCGGTGGCGCTGCCGGGGAAGCCGGTAATCACCTTTTCGAATTCCGCGATCGCGGCTGGAAAATCCTTGCTGCGGAAATACATCCAACCGATACTGTACTGGGCTTCGTCTGCGAATTCCGTTTGCGGGTATTTCTTTAGCAGATCTCGCAACGTGGATATGCCGTTGGGCGTTCGGTCGAGCTTATATTCGCAATTTGCCAATTGGAGCAGGGCGTACGGTGCAAGCGTATGCGCCGGATACATGCCCGCCGCGAAACGGTATGTTTCACTGGCTTCTTTATAGCGTTTCTGTGCATAGAGGGCGTCGCCGAGCCGGACATTTCCGTCCATGTCGTGTTTCCCACCTTTGTAATCCTTCAGCAGTTGCCTGAATATCTTTTCGCTTTCGGAAAAATTCTGTTGTTGGAAATACGTCCATCCAATTCCATATAGCGCGTCTTCCTTGAGCTGGGGATCGGAAGTAATTGCCAGCGCCTGATTATAGGAAAGCAGCGCCTGGTCGTATTTCTCGAGTTTGAACTGCGATTCGCCCATCCAGACATACGCGTCGGGTTTGCGGTTCGCCGCCGGGTACGATGTAAGGAATTCCTGAAATCCCTGTTCCGCTTCGGCGTATTGCGCCGCCTGGTACTGCGCGAACGGCTTACGGAATGCCGAGGTCTGCCGCACGCTTTCCTTCGCGTCTTTCGCCGCCAGGGCATTCGAGAAGGCTGTCACCGCATCCGCCGGCTGACCGAGCTTCAAGTGGGCTTCTCCGAGCATCATGAATGCATCCGCGCGGACGTCGCTTTCCTTGAAGTTCTGTATTACTGCGGTAAACCGGGACTTTGCGCTGTGGAAATCCTCTTTCTGGAAGTCGGACATGCCGAGTTCGAAATAGGCGTTGTCCGTGTATTTGCCATCGGGCGATTGCTGGAGTATTTCCTCGAACACCTTGGTCGCGCCGGCAAAATCCTTTTGCAGTCTCAGCGACATGCCTTTCCGGAAATGCGCTGCATCCGCGATTTCATCGCTTCCCTGGCTGAGACTGTTGAACGCCGCCACCGCTTCGGAATACTTCTCCTGCTCGATGTAGGTCCATCCGAGGGAATACTGCAATTGCCTCACTCGTGGATTGTTCGGATAGGCGGTCAGGAACGCTTTATACAACTGTTCCGCTTCGGCGTAGCGCTGAAGCTGGTAATTTGCCTCGGCTTTGAAATACAAACGTTCCGCTGCATTCTCGGCGTTGGGACTATCGGTTGCCGCGTTCAGCCATTCGATGGTTTTCAGGTAGTCTTTTTGCTGATAGTAACATGCACCGATGCGAGTGTATGCATTCGGGGCAACATCGCTTTTCGGGAAGATGCGGAGGAGTTCCTGATATGTCTGAATCGCGCGGTCGTACATTTCCTGCTTTTCAAAGACAAAAGCAATGGAGTACAACGCATAATCCCGGATTCGTCCTTCGGGGTAGTGCTCGTATGCAATCTGGTAGTATTTAATGGCGGAAGGATAGTTCTCGTCCTTCAACGCCGATTCGCCCGCCCAGTAGGCCGCTTCGTGCGCCAGATTCCCGTCCGGGTAATCGGCGGTTACGCCGGAAAAATTCTCGAACGCGGTTGCGAATTCCGCTTTCCGGAAATAAATTTCGCCTTCTCTGAATCCCGCGTCGTCGGCGAGTTTGCTTTTGGGATAATGTTCCTGAAACAGCGAGAACCTCGCTGCGGCGTCGGTAAATTCGTCCTGTTGATACAGGCATTCGGCGGCATAGTATTCCGCGTCGACGCTCAGTTCGCTTCCGGGATACTTATCGAGGAATTTGGTAAATTGCTCGAAGGCGAGTTTGAAGTTTTTGTCCCTGAACAGCCCAAGCGCGAACGCGTAATCCTGTTCTTTCTCCGGCGTATCCTGCGCGAATACGGAAGAAGTCTGGAACAGGAGGACTGTAAGGAGGATTATCGGCAAAATTCGTAGCGTCATAGTACGTCCGGATGATGAGTAATTGTTGGACGACTTAAAGTGAAACTGTAAATGACTCACTTAACCCGCGTAAATTACGTAGTATTTTAGAGAGTGTCAAGGCAATAGCCGCTTCCGAAGCCGGAATATCAACCAGTTGGGGTTCTGAATCCGGCGCTGTCCCCCGCTCGAATACGCAGAAAACCGCGTATTTCAATAGCACCGAAATCCCGAATTCAGATGTAATTGTCGTTCGTTTGAGAATCCAGACAGGAATAACTGTGCAAAACCCGTTCAATTTGGATGAAGCGATTACCACGTTTCGCAACGCAATCGATTTTGTCAACCGCCGCATCATCAACCGCACCGATGTCGTCGACCAACTTTTTTGCGCGCTGCTTGCCCGTGAGCATGCGCTGATTCAAAGCCGCACCGGAGCTGCCAAGTCGCTTCTGGTGATGCAGGTGTTCACGATGTTCGAAGGAGCGGACCTGTTCAAGGTGCAGGCGTCGAAGGAGCAGCAACCCGATACCTATTTCGGCGGACTGGATATCGAGGAATTAAAGAAAGGCCGGATCGTTCACAATACGTCCAATTCGTTGATCGAATCGGAATTCGGATTTATCGACGAGATATTCGATGCGAACGACTATACGCTCCGCGCACTGTTGACCACATTCAACGAACGCGCGCTCGTTCTCGGCGTACAGTTTGTACCCGCAAAAATTCACAGCATCATTGCGGCGACCAATTACCTCCGCGTCTCGGAAATTACCGAAGCCGTTCTCGACCGCTTCCTGTATAAGTCGTTGTTCCTGCCCGAAAAAGTGCCGTACACGCAGTACCAGATTTCCCAGCGCTACCTCGAACACCGCGGGAAACCCTCGATTCCGCAAAAGCGCATTCCGTACAGTTTGTTGTTGCGCATGAGCCGCATCATAAAGGGCGAAGATGAGGATTTAAAGGTGACGATTCCGCTGGATTGTATCTTTTTCGCGAACCTTGTCATTCGACATTACGAGGTGCAGCGTAACAGGTTCATCAAGGACCATCCCCAGCAGCATCCGCACATGAAGGATTTCTATATCTCGCCTCGAACGCAGGCACGCGCCATGGATTTGCTGCGCATTTCCGCGCTGCTGCATGGCAGGCTTGAGGTTGTGAAGGAGGACGTATCGAAACTCTGGTACATGTTCACCATCGTCGGGATGCATGAGCAGAAGGAACTGTTCCATAAATCGTACGAAACGATTCTACGCCAGTACTCCGCATCCAGCGCGTTCGATCAGGTGCGCCAGTTGCTGGAATTCCAGGAATTTCTGGAAACCCTGAAACGGAACAGGGATTTACTCAAAGAACCCCTGACCGCAATGGACAGCACGCCCATTCGGAGAACTCTCATTGAATGGGCAAAGGAGACGTTTGGGGTGACCGAGCATTCCGTCGAACAAAACAGGCGCATGCTCGAAGGCTATTTGAAAAGCTTCTCTCCATTGACGGAGGATATCCAGGAACTGAAGAAGCAACAGGAAAAAGATATTTACGAACTGTTCCATCCGGTTTCCCACATCTGGAATTGACGGTGATCCGCTCGTACGAACAATTTTTCGATATGATGGAAGATATGGGGTTCTTCGACCACATTTACGAAGAACTCCCGGAGGACTTTACCGCCGTCTTCGAAATAGCGCGTGTGCTTGAAAACGAACGCCACCCGCTGACGGAAGCGCTGTACCCGGCTCTGACGATGATCAAGATGGAGCCGGGCAAGGAGCACAAGCTCATCGCCGAAGAGGAACTCCAAATATTCCACGACGAAATCGAAGAATACGAAAGCGATCTGATTCGTTCTCCTCAGCATTTGCCCCGGATTTACAACTTCCAATGGCTTCTTCCGGAGGAGGTGTTTTTTCGGAAACTCGCCAAAAAAGAATTGTGGGTTCCATACGCGCGCATCCCGGTGTACCACTCTGTCGAACCCGATCCGGAAGGGTACCACCCGGACAGCAGGAAGCAGAATGTGTATCTGTTGCTGGATACGTCAAGTTCGATGGCCATCAAGAACCGGATCAACATTGCGAAGGCTGCAACCTATCATTTCCTGAAGCACAATATGCGCGAATTGGGGTACATCAGCCTCCGGACCTTCGACACAAAAATCGGAGAAATGCACAGCGCGCACGACAACGACAGCTTCCATAAGCTGATTCAGTACATCATGCGCCATCATGCGCTCGGCAACGGAACGGCGATGGCGCCGGCAATCGAAAAAGCGATCGCAGACATCCGGTCGATTCCCAGACTCGCAAAAACGGAGATTCTCGTCATTACCGACGGCGCCTGCGCCCTGAACGAAGTCCGTCTTCGCGATCTTCTCGCCGACGATATCAAGATTCACACCATCAAAATCGGCAAGACGAGGGTATACGTTTCGAACAGCTTCATCAAGGAACAGCTATTCGAGGATGATACCTCGCAGCACCGGCTGATCGAGAAAATTCAACGCAGAATAGAAGAACTCCGCAAACAGCGCGAACGTGAGCAATCGACGGTAGGCAGACAACGTCTCGACGACAGAATCCGGCACTGCGAAGCCGAACTCAAACGTCAGGTCGATGCGATGACGGAGGAAATCGTCGTCGGGTACGGGCACGAACTGGAGCGGCTTTCCGAAGTCTATGTAAATATTCAGGATATCGACATCGCTACCGTGCTGGATTTTTCTCCGGAAGCCTTGCGGGAACTGCAGGACCTGGCGGAAAAACTGCTGGAAGAGCTGGAGCGCCATTCAAGTCCCGCGCTTCTGCGAAAACTGGCGCTATTGAGCGATCATATTGCTTTTCTCCTCAAGCATTCTATCAGCCTGCAGCTTCATGCCGATCTCGAGAACATTCAGAAGAAATTGCTGGAAGTGCTCGATCATCAGCTTCATCCGGGTTTCGAACCGGGCGAAGTAGCCGCCGCTGCGCAGATGGAGCAGGAAGAACGCACAGACCTCAACTTTTTACTTGCGGTACAGGGCTTGAAGGGTATCTCGCTATGGCTTCTCCTGGTAGAGAAGATAAAAATGTTGATGAAGCGGTTGCGGAGAAACCGGCGCTAAAATTTTTTTTCGATTTTGGGCACATTTGGTGAGGCAGGTGTGTTTACATTGTATCTATAGCAAAATTTTCCGTATTTTGCTGTGATATTCGGATAAGCGCGTTACAATTAACGAGTCGCCGTATCTCAATTAGAATCCTGATACTGTTCGCCGAAACGCGATGACCGGTTCTCCGGAAGCACCAAAACGCAGGACTGTGAGTTCTACGAAAATGTTCGCGGAGGCAATGAAAGACCTCCTGCCATATACGAACCTTTCGTATCAACTTATCGCAACAATTCTGTTGTGCTTCGGAATCGGGTACGGATTGGATAAGTGGTTGCATTTCTACCCCTATCTGACGGTTGCAGGAAGTGTTTTGGGAGTCGTATTCGGGCTGGTAACGTTCGTGAAATCCGCAATGGAACTCAGTACCAAAAAACGCACCAACACAAAAGGATGACACTAACAAAACTTCTTGTAGCCACTGTGAAAGGCCTCTCGTCCAGGACTACAGAAAACACCGTTCCGCGTCTCGTGTTCCTCTCCAGCATTGGACTATTATTCCTTGCATTTGCAGTATCCCAAGTCACAAAATCGCATCTCATCGCAGATGTGATGGCAGGATGCATTCTGAGTTTGACGAATGCGTTTCTGGGATACATGTTTATCGAACGCGGATTCCAGTACAACAACAACCTGTTTGTCGTATTCACTCTCGGGGGGCAGGCGCTTCGCTTCTTCCTGATGATCGGATCGATCGCAATTATTTTAGTGATGCTGGACGTCCTGCTGGCGCCCTTCATCCTCTCGTTCATGATAAGTTACATTGTGTTTCTGATGTTTGAAGTCGTCTACATCAACCGGAAGGTTGATTTGATGAAGGAACAAAAGAAACTCGCTTTGTCAGTCGTAGAACCATAAGGCAGACATGATTATGACCCGCGTCCATCGTTTTGTTCTGACAGCTTTCTTCGTTATCGCGCTTGGTACGCCGGGCGCCTCCATTCTGGTTGCGCAGCATACGCAGCAGGGAACAGGCGAAACGCATGGTCAGCAGAGCGGGCAGACGCAGGGAACGACGCATGGCGAACCCGGCACGCATGGCGAACCCGGCACGCATGGAGCCGATACGGCGCATTCCTCCCACGGGGCGCACGATCTCTCCAAGCTCACGCCGAAAGAAGAGATGTTTTCGATCCTTAGCCATAAGGTCGAAAACACCAATTACATTCACGAATGGCCGATTCCGACCATCGAGCTCCCCCAGAACTGGGTCGTCAATATCGCAGGATTCAAAATCAACATGTCGCTGAACAGGCATATCATCTATATGATGCTTGCCGCGCTGCTGACCTTCCTGCTTACCTCGATGGCGGCGCGCCAGAATGCGCGCAACAAGGTGCCCCGCGGATTCGGGAACATGATCGAAGCGATTGTAAAGTTCATCCGCGACGAAGTTGCCGAACCGTTCCTTGGGCACGATGCTCACAGATATCTGTATGTACTTCTGACCTTCTTCTTCTTCATTCTCACAATGAATCTTATCGGGTTGCTGCCGTTCGGCGCAACCGCAACGGGAAATATCAACGTCACAGCCGGACTTGCACTGATTTCGCTGAGCTTCATGGTCGGCGGCGGTATGCGCGCGAACGGCGTATTCGGATTTGTCAAAGGGCTGGTGCCGCACGGGCTGCCCTGGCCCCTGTATTTTATTCTCGGACCGATCGAGCTCATGAGCGTCTTCACGAAGCCGTTCGCCCTCGCCGTTCGTCTTTTCGCGAACATGGTATCGGGCGGATTGCTGATCGGCGCGTTCTATGCGCTCATCTTCGGACTCGACAGCGTATTCATCGGCTTGCCGGCGATTGCGTTTCTCATTGCCATGACGTTGCTGAAGACGTTCGTCTGTCTCGTACAAGCGTACGTGTTTACGATCCTCTCTTCATTCTTCATCGGCATGTATGTACATCAGGATCATTAATCAGTATCATATTCACATTCATACTTTCAACGGAGGAATCTCAAATGGAATTTGCATGGTTAGCCGCAGGTCTTGGCGCAGCGCTTGCAGTATTGGGCGCAGGGTTGGGTATCGGTAAACTCGCATCGGCGGCAATGGAAGCCATCGGACGTCAGCCGGAAGCGGCGGGCGATCTCCGCGGCGCAATGATCATCACCGCTGCATTTATCGAAGGCGTCGCCCTGTTTGCCGTCGTCGTCTGCTTGCTGCTCGCTCTGAAATAAACACCGGTTGCCGGTCACGATTGTATTGTATAGCCAGGAGTCCGCATGGAAACGCTATTGACCATTGAACCCGGAATGATCATTTGGACGTTTATCGTCTTTGCGATCCTTTTATGGGTGTTGAAAAAGTTTGCCTGGAAACCGTTGCTGACGTCGCTCGAATCGAGAGAGCACGCCATCAAAACCGATATCGAACGCGCCGAACACGCGCGGCTCGATGCCGAGCGGCTTCTGGCGGATTATCAGAAAATGCAGGACAATGCGGAAGCCCAGGCACGGCTGACAATCGAAGATGCACGTAAAACCGCCGAAATGTTGAAAAGCGATATTGTTGAAAAAGCGAACGAACAGTCGCGCCAGATGATCGCACAGGCGAAAGCTGAAATCCAGCGCGAAAAGGATACGGCGATTTCGCAGCTTCGCGGCGAGGTTGCCGACCTGGCGATTCAGGCGGCGTCGATGATTATGAAGGAATCGCTCGACAGCGAGAAGCACCGTCAACTCGTGAACACATTCATTTCCGAACTTCCGAAAAACTAACGGACGCCGTTCATGGTCATTACCAGAGTAGCACACCGGTACGCCGAAGCGATCTTTACTTCGATTCCCGAAGCGGAGCTGGAACAGTTTTTCCTCGACGTGCGCGATCTGCAGGCATCGCTTGCGCAATCGCGCGAGTTGCGGAACTTCTTCGCATCGCCGGTCATCGAACGCTCGAAAAAACTGGAGGTTGTGAACGCGTTGGCTGAAGGCCGTTTCGGCGAATGGATGAACAGAGTCATGTTGTTGCTTGTCCGGAAAGAACGGGAATCCCTAATTTCCGAAGTCCTCGAATCGCTGCAAATCATCCGGCGGAGACGGCTCGGCATACAGCCGGTTCTCGTTACAACCGCAGTGCCGATGGACGACGTGCTCAGAAACGAGGTCGCCTCCGGCTTACGGCAATTCGCGAATAAAAACGTCGATGTCCGCTACGCTGTCGACGAAGATCTTCTCGGCGGCATGGTTGTCCGTATGGACGATACCGTGTACGACGGCAGTATCCAGCGGCAGTTGTTCAGGCTTCGCAGGCGGCTTATGCCGGCATAATCCGGCGCGTGCCGGATTCGGCAATTTGCGCGCTTTGCATTACGAACCAGGAAGAAACAGTATCATCAGGAATCAAGGAATTAATCAAGGCAGATAGCTCATGGCAGAAGTTCGACCCGACGAAGTATCATCGATACTGCGTCAGCAGCTCAGCGGCTTCGAGACCGAAGTCGACGTTTACGAAGTGGGCACGGTGCTCCAGGTGGGCGATAGCGTGGCGCGAGTCTACGGGCTGACGAAGTGTATGGCGGGGGAATTGCTCGAATTTCCTCACAATACCTTCGGCATGGCATTGAACCTCGAAGAGGATAATGTCGGCTGTATTTTGTTCGGCGAAACGAGCCTCGTCAAGGAAGGCGATACAGTGAAACGCACGGGCCGCGTTGCTTCGATGCCCGTCGGTGAAGCGATGCTCGGACGCGTTATCAATCCGCTCGGGCAACCGCTCGACGGACGAGGCGTGATTCAGACCGAAGCGTATATGCCGATCGAGCGCAAGGCCCTCGGCGTTATTCAGCGCCAGCCGGTGAAGGAACCGCTGCAAACCGGTATCAAGGCGGTCGACTCCATGATTCCAATCGGACGCGGTCAGCGCGAACTTATCATCGGCGACAGGCAGACCGGTAAAACGGCGATCGCCATCGATGCCATCATCAACCAGCGGTATACCCACACCGAGGAGGCAAAGCGCCTCGGCGTTAATCCGGTGTTTTGTATCTATGTCGCCATCGGTCAGAAAGGCTCGACGGTAGCGCAGGTGTACGGCAAACTGGAAGAAGAAGGCGCGCTTCCATATACAACCATTATCACTGCAAATGCGAGCGATTCCGCCGCGTTGCAGTATATCGCTCCGTATTCCGGCGCAACGCTCGGCGAATTCTTCCGCGACAGCGGACGTCACGCGCTCGTTATCTACGACGATCTTTCGAAACAGGCGGTTGCATACCGGCAGATTTCGCTCTTGCTGCGCCGTCCTCCAGGCCGCGAAGCGTATCCCGGCGACGTGTTCTACCTGCATTCGCGCCTCCTCGAACGCGCCGCGAAACTCAGCGACGATCTCGGCGGCGGCAGCCTTACGGCGCTTCCCATCATCGAAACGCAGGCCGGCGACGTCTCGGCGTACATCCCGACCAACGTGATCTCCATCACCGACGGTCAGATTTACCTCGTGCCCGATTTGTTCAACGCCGGACAGCGTCCCGCTATCGACGTCGGTATCTCTGTCTCCCGTGTCGGCGGCAACGCGCAGATCAAGGCGATGAAGAAATTCGCCGGCTCGCTCCGCATCGACCTCGCGCAATACCGTGCGCTCGAAGCCTTCGCGAAGTTCGGATCGGACCTCGATAAAAACACGCAGCAGCAGTTGCGCCGCGGATCGCGGTTGTTCAAGCTGCTGAACCAGGCACAATACCAGCCTATGCTGGTGCAGGAACAGATCGTCAGCATTTTCGCGGGCGTGAAAGGATATCTCGATTACATTCCTCTCGACGAAGTGCCGCGTTACGAGAGGGAGTTCCTCGAACTTATGCGCACCAGCCATAAGCAGATTCTCGACGATATCGCCGAATCGCGCACTCTCAGCGACGACAATGAGAAGAAGCTTGTCGAGATCCTCGAGAAATTCACCGATTCGTTCAGAAAAGCGATCGAAGAATAGACTATGGCGAACCTTCGCGAAATACGCGCCCGCATCAAGGGCGTCAAGAGTACGGCGAAGATCACGCAGGCGATGAAAATGGTTGCCGCAGCCCGTCTTCGCCGGGCGCAGGACGCTATTATCGCGGCGCGCCCGTATGCTCAGGCGCTCAAAGGCTTGATCCTGCATCTTATGACGCGCAGCGACCGCTCGCTCATTCCGCTTCTGCAGGACCGCGAGGAAACGAACAATGTGCTCATCGTGCTCATCACCGCCGACCGCGGCTTGTGCGGCGCGTTCAATAGCAATATCATCAAGACGGCCACACGCCGCATTCATGAAGAGTACAAAGAGCTGCACGAAAAGGGCGGAGTACATCTTCTATGCATCGGCAAACGCGGGGTGCAGCATTTCACCAAGCGCGGATATCAGGTCGTTGATTCGCATATCGGCCTCCTGAACGATCCGAAATACACGGCTATCATCGACATTGTGCACCGTATAAGCGAGGGATATCTCAACGGAGTGTACGACCGCGTCGAGGTGATCTACAACGAGTTCAAATCGGTCATCCGTCAGAATATCGTTGTCGAACAGATGTTCCCGATTCCGGAGGATGTCGACGACGACGTGAAAGCAGATCAGTCGAAGTTCGCGCATCTCGTGGATTATATCTACGAGCCGTCGGAAATGGAACTCCTTGAATCGCTTCTTCCCAAGCATCTCAATTTCCAGATATGGCGCTCGATACTCGAATCAAACGCAGCGGAGCAGGGCGCGCGCATGACGGCGATGGACTCCGCGACGTCGAACGCGAAAGACCTGATCTCAAGCCTGCAGCTCTCCTATAACCGCGCGCGCCAGGCGAGCATCACCAAGGAAATTCTCGAAATCGTGGGCGGAGCCGAGGCGCTTGCCAAGGGCTGATCGAAACAGAATGTGAATGTTAAAAGGGCTGTCCGAGAGGATGGCCCTTTTTTTGAAGGGTGAAGGGTGAAGTGTGAAGGGTGAAGTGTGAAGGGTGAAGGGTGAAGGGTGAAGGGTGAAGGGTGAAGGGTGCGAACGCAGACATCCCTCATTACGGGTCCGTCAAGGCCGGCTGAAGACACTTGACCCCGAATCTCAGCCGCCGTCTTAACCTGTGTTATGAAAATGACGAAGCTGTGTCATGTCTTCGGCGGAGCGTTTATTTCCTAAGTACAACTCCGTCTCAGATGGTACTCTAAATCATCGTATACCGTGGGAATACAATCGCACATTCCGGCATTCAGTCCCTTCGGGGCTGAAGATGTTGCCATAGAATTTCTTGAATTTCAAACTTCAAACTTCAAACTTCGTATCTCACCTCATTCTGTTCCGGTCATCCCAAAGCGGGTAGAGAAGGCGGTAGTCGCCGAAGCCGGTATTATCGACGAAGTAAAAGCGCTTTGCGATATCGTAATATTCCCACACCTCGTACGGACGCGTCTCCGATTCCATCGGGTGGCTTTCGATGTTGGTCGGTGGACCGTAAAGGATGAACACCATGCCCCGGTCCGATTTCCATCCCGCCTGGAAATGATTGAAGTGATCGTTTGCGTAAGCGACGCGGTTATAATACTCGATCATAGCAGTGTTGACGGGAGATCCGGGCGTCGGATTGTGCCGCTCCCAGAAATCCTCGAAACGTTTTCGCTTCTCGGTTTCGTCGGGGGCGTCGTTTATCTCGCGGATCTCGTCGGATTTTGCGAAATAGGTGAGCTGCGCAACCGCATCGTCGAGGTTCTGGATTTTTACCGTCGCCCCGCCTGTCGTGACCCATTCGAGCACGAATGGTTTTTCCGTTCTCGCCAGCGCTGTTCCGGCCGTCGTATCGTCCGGATTGGCGACTACTGCTTCGATGGTATATCCGCCGACATGGAACTGCTGGTTGCCGATGTTTGTCACGAAGGGATTCTGTCCCCGTTTCAGGGAATATAGCTTCGATTGTTCCGATACGACCTTGCTCTGCCGCTTGATCCGGTACTGCATGCGCACCTGCCGGCTATCGACTGGAGAGTAGACGTCATGGTAAATGTAGAATCCCTGATTGTCGATCGACATATTGGGATCGATCTGCGGGATGATCTGACGCTTGCCTCCTGTTTCTTCTACTTTCGCGACGAGCATGATATCGCTGATGCCGAGGCTGTCGGCGGAGTACCGCTTAATAACGATCCGTTTCGTTCCGCGGTATTTCCTTGCGCTTTCCTTGTCCTCGAACACAACTTCGAGCATCGCTTCGCCTGGTTCAACCGCAAGCGGACGGCTTGAGAGATCGTACACATTCGGATTGATTGTGCGTTCGAAATCAAGCAGTTCAATTTTTCTGTCCCAAGTAATTTCCTTTATCAAATCACCTTTGATATCGGTCAGCACGGCGGTGATGGAGAATCCGCCGGTGTAGCTGTTGTCCTTCTTTACGAACTGCACAATGTTATACGGCACGTGGACATAGACATCCAGCCTCCCTTGCAACCCCGAAGCGGCGGGCGCAGCGAAATTCATCGCATCGAAAAAAAACGGTTGGGCGCGGTCCACCTGTCCGGTCCCGCTGACATTTTGTCCCCCTGCGCCTGCTGCCAGGCACAGGAAGAGAACAAGCGACGAGAAAGTGGCTGCGGCTTTCATGGGATTCATCCTCCCGGCGTTCCGATGATATCGAATTCAGTTGCTTCCGTAATTGTAACGGAATAAAAATTGCCTGTCAACGGTTCGGATTCAAATGCCGAAAGCGGAACCAGGACTTCGTTGTCCACTTCGGGCGCGTCGGCTTCCGTTCTGCCGACCGCGTATTCTCCTTCAAATCGCTCGATCAGCACATCGAGCGTGGAGCCGATTTTCGCCTCGTTCTGCTCCTGCGAAATCGACGTCTGCAGGTCCATGATATCCGAGCGCCGCGATTCCTTCAGTTCTTCGGGCACAGGATCGCCGAGCATCGCCGCGACGGTGTTGTCTTCGTCCGAATACGTGAACACGCCGAGCCTGTCGAACCGCGTCTCCTCGACAAAGCGGTACAGCTCCTCGAAAGCTTCGTCGGTTTCGTTCGGATAGCCGGTAATGATAGTGGTCCGCAGGGTAATGCCGGGTATCGCATTCCGGATCGAATCGATAAGCTCGACCGTCGCGCGCTTCGTGATACCCCGCCGCATCGATTTAAGGACGGGATCGCTGATATGCTGAATCGGGATATCGAGATACGAACAGATATTGCTGCGCCGCTTTATTACATCGAGAACATCGAGCGGGAATTGTGTTGGGTAGGCGTACATCAGCCGTATCCACCGGATGCCGTCGATATCGCCGAGGCGATCCAGTAATTCAGCCAGCGCACGTTTCTCGTACCGGTCCTTTCCGTAATACGTCGTGTCCTGTCCGATGACGACGAGTTCCTTCACTCCCTGCAGCGCCAGGAATTTCGCCTCGTGAACGATCTCCTCCATCGTTTTCGAGACATGCTTTCCGCGCATGATAGGGATGGCGCAGAAGGAACACGGATTGTCGCAGCCCTCGGATATTTTCAGATATGCCGTATGTGCCGGGGTGGTAAGATGGCGTTCGCCGAGCAGCTCGCGCTTGTAGTCGCCGCCGACTTCCTGAA
This sequence comes from uncultured Ectothiorhodospiraceae bacterium, assembly GCA_964408855.1. Taxonomy (GTDB): domain Bacteria; phylum Bacteroidota; class Ignavibacteria; order SZUA-365; genus CAYPBB01. The sequence continues at coordinate 37,034 of CAYPBB010000017.1, read as the reverse complement.
GAATGCTCTTGAAGTCGGTCACGCCGAAATAGCGGTCCACCTCCGGGATATCGTTTTGCAGGTCGGAGGCGTACCGTTCGGAGAGGCAGCCGGCGACGTAGAGTTTTCTGATTTTTCCGGCGCGTTTCAATTCCGTCGCTTCCAGAATGGTATTCACCGATTCCTCCTTTGCCCGGTCGATGAAGCCGCAGGTATTGATAATGAGAATATCGGCGGCATTAGGGTCGTCGGACAGACGGAAATTATTCGCTTCGAGCTGACGCAGCAGCACTTCCGAATCAACGGTGTTTTTCGAACACCCGAGGGTGACGATGGATATTGTATCTGATTGCTTTATTCGCATAGAAGTTGTTCTTGCCGTACCGTTGGCGGTACTATACTGACGGCGGATGAGGGTCGTTTGGTTACATAAACACGCAAAATAGCCGGATGGTTGCGCGTTAGAGCCGGACGGTCGCCGGATGGATGCCCGTCAGCGGCGGACGGGATGCCGTTCCATATACTCCAGGACGCGCGCGATATCGCCCGGCACATCCACGGCGACGGTGTCGCTGTGGACCGTTGCGACGTGGATGGACATGCCGTGCTGCAGGGCGCGGAGCTGTTCGAGTTTTTCGGCTTGCTCCAGCGGACTGGGTGCGAGGCGCGCAAAGGTCTCCAGCGCCGCTTTGCGGAAAGCGTAGATGCCGACGTGCTTGCGAAACAGACCGTCCGGAATGCCCGATTCGGGAATGCCGTCGCGGAGGTACGGTATAGGCGAGCGCGAAAAGTACAGCGCGCGTCCGTAGCTGTCGCACACGGCTTTGACGATATTGGGATTTGCGATTTCCTCCGCCGACGTCAGAGGCAGCGCGGCGGTTCCGATATCAATGGAGGGATCGTCGAGCAGGGGACGTACGGACGCGTCGATGGTGTCGGATGCGATGAGCGGTTCGTCGCCCTGAACATTGACGTAGATGTCGGCTTCGATGCCTGCCGCCACAGCAGCCATTCGTTCGGTGCCGGACGGCAGATCGGGATCGGTCATATACGCCGTTCCGCCGAAGGATTCCACGACGGAGGAAATCCGCTCGTCATCGGTCGCGACGACGACATCCGTGGCGAGGGCGCTGCGCATACAGCCTTCCCAGACCCATTGAATCATCGGTTTACCGGCGATATCCGCCAGCGGTTTTCCCGGGAACCGGGATGCGCCATACCGCGCCGGTATGACGATCAATATGCGGGTTGTATCGGTGTTTGTTTCCATACCCCTAAAATACGGAGAAAACGGTTGCTTGCGCAGAAGTGAGAAGTGAGAAGTGTGAGGATGTTCTACTATAGCGCCGCCGTTGACGTATACGTATTCCTCACCCCGGATTAAATCCGGGGTCTCTACCCGAATCGCCGGAGGCGGTCGGGTTGCGGTTATTCCAATAACCGCTTCTTGCTGGATATCGCGTCGATTGAAGACAATCGGTAGTTCAACAGGGACCCTTGTTCGGCAAAGGCTCGTCTTTCGCCATGCGAAGAGGCTTGATTCAGCATCCCTGCCACCTCTGGCGGCAGGCGGTCTCCGACCGCCTGTGGAAGAATTCCCCCTCGGTTCCCCCTTGCCGTTCCTCGCGGACTCGTCACTCCAAGAGGGGAAGCTGGAGTAGCGCTAGCGTTCGGCAGCCGGATTCTTTAGCCCTGGAGGGCCTGTCCTGAGTCCGGCAGTAGCCGGATGAAGGGGCCTGTCAATAGCCGTGGGTGCCGGCCCTGAGTGATCAGCCGGAGGCTGAGAACCGAAGGGTAAACCCACGGAACGCGATCGGACACACAAATTTCATTTAACGGGCGCGCAGCGCCCGGGAGGAGAAGAATTCCCCCTCGGTCCCCCCTCCGTCGGTAGCCGGATCTGCGACCTTGCCACTCATCGCCTGTGGCGATTCGTTCCAAGAGGGGAGCAAGATCGCGTTACGAGCTTGCCACAATAGCCTTCCCGTATGGGTTGACCCCGTTGGTTGCCGGGCGAAGACACCGGCTTGAGAAACTGTTTTCATCCGGTCGCTGACGGACCTATGTCCGCCCGATTCTCACGCTTTCGCTTCCATCGCCCGTTTGATGACCTCTTTCAGATCGGCTTCCGGGATGGCATCGGCGGTTTTGAAGTTGATGGTCCCTTTACTGGTTTTCAGATGCGGATGCTTCTCGCGGAAATCCACGAAATTGTTTTCGGTGGTGTACAGCGAGACGCCGCCTTTCCAGTACCCGATGCCAATCCTGCCGGTTGGGAGCTTGTACATGGGGATACCGTACGATATCACCATTTCTGCATTCGAGTATAGCGACACGATGAGATTGTGAAGGACGAACAACCGGGCTTTGCGGTCGTCATCGGCTGTATCGAAATACTGTTGGAATTCAGGTGAAAGCGGTGCGTTCATGCGTATCGTCTGATAATGGATAGCAAATGAGTCAATAGCATAACATGACGGGCGCTGGTATTTGTTTCCGCAGCAATTGCCGGACCGGCAATATAAGAAAGGGCGCAGTCCGCGTCTAACGGTCTGCGCCCTCTATACATGTGCTCCAAATCGGAGGTTCTGTTATAACGCTTTTTCGTAGATCCGGTATTTCTTGTACACTGTACCGTTCATCAGGGCAGCCCCACGGTTCATCATCATGTTGTCTTCAAGGATCCACGATGCTTCGCCGAAGTAGATGCCTTTCGCGGCGGCGCGGGTGACGACTTCGTAGTATAGAACCGCATCCAGCCCTTTTCCCCGGTATTGCGGAAGTATGCCGAGCGTGATGATACGCGCCCATTTGATTTTGCTGGTTTGCGTCATCAGTTTCCAGACGGCGGGGATGAGCCGCCCCTTCTTGTTGGATATGAGTATCTGGTTGATATCCGGCAGCACCAGCACGAATCCGACCGGTTCGCCGTTCATTTCAGCGATGATGGCGAAGTCCTGGAACTTGCTGCCCAGCACTTGTTTCAAATCGTTCGCCAGCGCTTCGAATTCCTCGTCGGTGGCTGCTACCGCGCCCCAGTTCTTTTCCCACGATTCATTGTACAGCTTACGGATGATGTTGATTTCCGATTTCAGGTTCTTCAAATCGACATCGCGCAACGTGACGTTGAAGCGCTGCCGGACAAGCGCCTGACCGCGTTTGAGCTTTTCGTTCAGGACCTTTTCCGTTTCCAGTTTGTACGCATACAGGTCCATCGCTTTCGGCAAGCCGTATCCATCGCAAAGATCGAGGTAGTATTTCGGATTGTAGGTCATGATGATCCGGGGCGGATCGTCGAAGCCTTCAAGCAGCATGCCCAGTTCGTCGTTGATGGAGGGATTCAGCGGTCCGCGCATGGCGGTTTTGCCTTTCGATTTCAGCCAAGCCGCCGCAGCGTCGAACAACGCATTCGCGACTTCCTGATCGTTGGCGCATTCAAAAAAGCCGAAGAAACCGATATTGTCGTCATGCGCCTTGTTGTGGTTCTCGTTGGTGATGGCGGCAATCCGTCCCTGCGCTTCGCCGTTTTTATCGGCAATGAACAGGGCGATTTCGGCGTGTTTGTAGAAAGGATTTTTCTCCGTATTCAGAAGTTTCTTCCGGTCCATCAGAAGAGGAGGGACGAAGTACGGATCGTTCCGGTAAAATTTCCACTGAAGCTTGATGAACTCCATCTTCTCAGCCGGAGTCCGGATCTCGCGAACGGTTACTGCCATTTAGAACCGCCTTCCTAATTGATGATGCCCAGTTGCTTTCCGATCTCGCCGCTGATTTCAAGAATGCGGTCGAGGTGTTCCTTCTCGTGTGTCGCCATGTAGCTGGTGCGGAGCATTTGCAATCCGGCAGGGACGCCCGGACTGATGAATGCGTTTACGAACACGCCTGCATCGAACAACTGACGCCAGAAGACGAACGTGCGCTCATCGTCGCCGATGATAACCGGCACCACGCCTGTTTGACCGGGAATAACATTGAAGCCCATATCGGCGAAGCCTTTACGCATGTAGGAGGCATTGGCAATGAGTCTGTCGACGAGATCGGGCTGCTCCTCGAGAATATCGAGAGCGGCAAGCGCCGCGGCGACGCTGGCTGGAGTCGGGCTTGCACTGAAAATGAGGGCGGGGGAGTGATGCTTGATATAATTGATGACTGGGCGATCGCCGACGACAAATCCTCCAAGACTGGAGAATGTTTTGCTGAAGGTGCCCATTGTCATATCCACCTCGTTTTCGAGGCTGAAATGGCTCGCCGTTCCGCGTCCGCCCTTTCCGATCACGCCGACAGAATGCGCGTCGTCGATGAGGATACGGGCATTGTGCCTGCGAGCGGATTCAACCAGCGCGGGTAGATCGACGATTTCACCGGTAGTGCTGAACACACCGTCGGAGACGACAAGTTTCGGCTTATCGTGCGGCAGTGCATTGAGTACCCGCTCGAGGTCGGCCATGTCGTTGTGCTTATAGCGCTCGAAGCCGGCAAACGCGCCTTTCGCCATGAGATTCCCGGCGACGATGCAGGCATGGTTATCCTTGTCGGATACGACGTATTCGCCGCGCTGCACCAGCGTCGGGATAATACCCTGCGCCGTCTGGTAGCCGGTTGAGAAGAGGAGGCAGCTTTCCTTTCCGAAAAATGCCGCGAACCGCTCTTCGAGCTCGTTATGCAGATTGATTGTTCCGGTCAGATAGCGCGATCCCGAGCAGCCGGTTCCGTATTTCTTTACGGCTTCGATACTTGCTTCGCGCACTTTCGGGTGAGCGGTCAGACCGAGGTAGTTGTTCGAGCCTGCCATGATGATCTGCCGTCCTTCGATGGTGACGACAGGACCCTCGTTTTCTTCGATAGCGCGGAAATACGGGTAATATCCCGATGCTTTTACTTCGTCCGCCCGCGTGAATGCGCGGCATTTGTCAAATAAATCCACAACGACTCCTCTATTGTCTTCTGGTTTGTCCGGCGCATCGGCGAGCGTTGCGTCTGGATGCCGCTGCCTGCTGGATTGTGGGCGATCCGGAAAAACACATTATTTGAGTGAATACAAAAATTACCATACTTTAAACCAGAAATATACGAAAAATCGACCGAATCATTCCCACCAGAGAAGCACATACTATGATAGCAAGCATTACCGGAGCATCAGGATTCATCGGCAGCCACCTCGCCGACACGCTACTCGAAAAAGGCTATACCGTGCGAGCATTGGTGCGGAAAACCAGCAATCTCCGATGGTTGAAGGATAAACCCATCGAACTGGTCGACGGGGGGCTGACGAACAAAGCCTCTCTTGCCGAGCTTGTTCGAGGCGCCGATTACGTCTTTCATCTTGCCGGTCTCGTCAAAGCCCGAAATTGGGACGAATACTATCAGGCGAATGTACAGGCGACTGCCGACTTGATAGAAGCAACGCTCGCCGAAGCTCCGGCATTGAAGCGGTTTATGTACATCAGCAGCCAGACCGCCGCCGGACCTGCGTCCTCGCTCGATAGACCGACGAGAGAAGACGATCAGCCAAATCCTCTGACGCGCTACGGGAAGAGTAAAATCCTCGCGGAAGAACTTGTCCGTTCGCACACCGTCAAACTGCCTTATACCATTGTGCGTCCCCCGGCGGTGTTTGGACCGAGGGATACGGAAATCTATCTCTATTTCAAGGCGCTTCAATCGGGATTGAATTCGGTGATGGGATTCGACGACAAGCGGCTTAGTCTGATTCACTCCGCCGATCTCGTGCGCGGCATTGTAATGGCCGCCGAAGCGGAAAAGGCGCTGAACGAGACGTACTTTATTTCGAGCGAAGAGTTTTATTCGTGGGATCAGGTTGGGAAGATTTGCGGCGAAGCGCTTGGGCGGAAATTCTTCACGTTCCGCATGCCGCATTCGATGCTTTACGTCATCGCTGCATTTGCGCAATTCTTCTCCGCGATAGCCGGGAAAGCCGCCACGCTGAACATCGAGAAGGCGAAAGACTTCACGCAGCGGTACTGGATCTGTGACACGTCGAAAGCCACCCGCGACTTCGGCTACCATCAGCAATTGACAATTGAGGAAGCCCTCCGCGATACTATCGAATGGTACAAACGGGCGGGCTGGCTGAAATAAGGTGTGTGTGGGGGGGCGCTATTATTATTAAAATGCGTATCCGAAGTTCCTTCATTGATGATGAACCGATGTTTGATGTAAGTAACATCGTCATCTGCATTGTGTTGGCTTGCATTGCGGTTCTATACGTATGCCAGGTTTAGAACATCGCGGGTACGACGAATTGCACAAGATACTCCTGCGCCAGTGCCGCAAGCGTAGGCAATGCAATCATTTGTTCGAGCTTTTTCGCATGCCTGCTCATTTGGCGCGCGCTGAACGATTCATCGAAGTGGCTGCGGGCGTTTCTTTGCATTTGTTCGAGCAGCGCAGGGTTGCTCAGCAGGGACACAGCCTTTTCAGCGATCGCTTCGGGATCGCGCGGCGGCACAAGGTAGCCCGAGTACCCGTCGATGACATTTTCCCTCATCCCGTCGCAGTCTGAGGCAATGACAGGCGTACCCGCTCGGAGCGCCTCGATATTCACGAGTCCAAACGCTTCGCTCGTGCTGGGGGTAACGAGGATTTTTGCGTTCGACATGTATTCGAAGACCGCTTCTCTTGGGAGCGAACCGGTAAACGTTACCATATCGTTGACATGTAATTCGGTGGCAAGGTGTTCGAGTTCGGTCCGAATTGGTCCGTCTCCAATAATCACCGCTTTGACTTCGCTGTAGTTCTTGCGGATTGCGGGCAGTGCGCGGATCAGGAAACAATGTCCTTTCGCGGGCAGCAACGCGCCGACAGCGAGTAGATCGATAGAACGTTCAGCGGCCGGCGGTTCCTCGGCATTTTCGATCAGATACGGAATTACATCGCAGGGCGCCCGCTCGATTCGGTACATTTTTCGAAAGTCGGCGAGCATTGCAGCGCTGTTTACGATGAACCGCGTCGCAAAGCAGTACACCAGCAGTTTTCGTATCCGAAGTATCTGGCGCTTCAAGCCGGAGCTTAGACTGTTTTGTCTGTCCTGAGTAGAAAGCGTATGATGCCAGACGATTCTTGCCGGAACGCGCATGAACCAGGAGGCGAGAACCCCGATGTTCTCAGCTCCAAAATTGCAAACGATCGCGTCGGGACGGTACTTGCGGATAACCCGGCACAAATATCCGGCGTCTTTCCAGTGAACCGGGCGGAACGACGGCCATACGAGATATGCGGGATTCGTCGAGGCGCTTTCAACATTCCTTTTTTGTCCATCGATTAAAAAAAGAATACGGTGTCCCTGCGCTGCCAGCTCATTTCCTAATTCCCTGAAATACCATTTCACCGAATGCCCGCCGATGCTGGTTGTGATGATGATGCATGCCATATACCCCTCCATGCTCGATTGAATGCACCGATGAATTTGTTGCAATACATCGAACCGTTGCAACCCGCTGCGAAGCCTGATGCGGCAGGAAATCCCACGTTAATTGGCTCATTTCATCGACCAGGCATCTTCGTTGCTTCGTTGCCGAACGATAACAACATAACCAGATCGATGAATGTCGCTGCAACATACACAAATCGGTTGAAAGAGACTTGTTCAGACGAAAAAATCTATGACCATTGCCGGTGCGACAAGGCCTATGCGGTTCAGGCGACGGTTTTGAGTTCCTGTTCCTTGTACTGCAACTGGTACAGTCTGGTGTAGATGCCGCCGAGTGCAAAGAGTTCGGCATGCGTGCCCATTTCGCGGATTGTACCCTTGTGCATCACGATGATTTTATCCGCGTTCTGAATCGTACTCAGGCGATGCGCGATAACGATCGAAGTGCGTCCTTTCACGAGCGTGGAAATCGCATCCTGAATAAGCAATTCCGTTTCCGTATCGACGCTGGATGTAGCTTCGTCGAGAACGAGGATTTCAGGGTCGTATGCGAGCGCGCGCGCGAACGCCAACAGTTGTTTTTGGCCCACGGAAAGAGTCGATCCGCGCTCTTTCACCTCGCCTTCGTAGCCGCCGGGAAGTGTTTGAATGAAGCGGTCGATTCCAACCAGCTGACACACTCGTTCGACATGCTCGTGCGAGATTTCGCTGTTTCCCAATGTGATGTTCTCTTCGATGTTTCCGGAGAAGAGAAAAACATCCTGCAACACAACCCCGATATGACGGCGCAGTTCGGCAGTCGAGTGGCGCTTGATATTGACGCCGTCGATGAGGATTTCACCCTGCTGAATATCGTAAAAACGGCTGAGGAGACTGATGATGGTGGTCTTGCCGGAGCCTGTTGCGCCGACCAGCGCGACCGTGCTGCCTTTGTCGATCGTGAAGGAAATGTCCTTCAGCACATACTCATCGTTGACATAGGCAAAGGTGACATTCCGGAATTCGATCTGATTCTCGAACTTCAGCGGTTGAACGGTATGCTCCGCTGGTTCCTCGACTACCGTGTCCTCGTCGAGCAGTTTGAAAATTCGCTCCGATGACGCCATCGCCGTCTGCATGATATTGTATTTCTCCGAGAGGTCGCGCACGGGACGGAAAAACATTTCCGTGTATTGAATGAACGACACCAGCGTTCCGACAGTCATGATGCCTTCGAGGATGTTGCCGCCGGCGTACCAGACCGTCAATGCAATCGAAAGCGAGCTCACCAGTTCGATGGCGGGGAAGAACACCGCATAATAAAACACCGACCGCAGGTTTGCGTCGCGGTGTTCGACGTTGATGCTGTCGTGTTTCCCGTACTCTCGTTCTTCGCGGCCGTACAACTGGACGGTGGTCATTCCGGTGACGTTTTCCTGCGTGAAACTGTTCAGCCGCGCAACCTGGAACCGGACATCGCGGTACGTTTCGCGTACTTTTTTACGGAACAGGAAGGTGCCATAGACCAGCAGGGGAAGAACGCTGAGCGTCACCAGAGCGAGCGTCCAGTCGATTGCGAACATGAACACGACAATCCAAACAATGATGAATATGTCCGCAAAGACGGTGACAAGGCCGGATGAGAACATTTCGTTCAGGACTTCGACGTCGCTGGTGACGCGCGTCACCAGGCGGCCGACCGGATTGCGGTCGAAAAAGGAAGATGCAAGCCGCTGTAGCTTCGCGTATACTCTGATACGGATATCCAGAATCGTTTTCTGACCGATCCACTGCGTGAAATAGGTCATGAAGAACTGAACGATCCCCTGAAGAATCAGAGTGGCAAGGAGGAGCAGGGCGATCCCTACCAAGCCGTCGGCATCGCCTTTCGCGATGTATTTATCGATGGCTATTTTCGTAAGCAACGGGCGTATCGGACCGAACGCAGATATCAATAGGGTGAGGAGAATCGATCCCAACACGTGAAAGCGGTACGGACGAATGTATTCCAATAGGCGCTTGAGCAGCTTCGTATCGAGCGCTTTGCCTAAAATCTCATCTTCTTGCATAAATCTCTTTTTTCATCCGTTGACATAACGAATATTCGCCAGGAATGATTTCCCGGCATCGTTTTCCGGATTCCGGTATTTTGTCGTGCAACATTTCTATGATATTTTCGATAAAAACAGAAAAAAAAATCCTATGAATGCAATCCAAGCGCAAAATATAACAAAAGTCTACCCATCCCGGCGAAAGGATCAATCGGTGACCGCGCTGAGCGAGTTTACTCTCTCCGTGAACAAAGGCGAAATTTTCGGGTTGCTCGGTCCGAACGGCGCAGGGAAAACCACCTTCATCAAAGTACTGCTTTCGATCGTCTATCCGACCTCCGGTTCGGCCTCCATGCTTGGAACCGAGATTGCCGATACCGCCGTGAAGGAGAAGATCGGGTATCTGCCGGAAAATCATAAGTACCCGGCATATCTTACTGGCGAACAGGTGCTTCGTTTCTTCGGTAAACTCAGCGGCTTGACTTCGGAAGCTCTCGAACCACGGATCACGGAAATGCTTACGCTTGTCAATATGGAGAAATGGCGGAAGGTCAAGATCCGGAAGTATTCGAAGGGTATGATGCAACGCATCGGATTAGCCCAGGCGCTCATCAATCAACCCGATCTGGTTTTTCTCGATGAGCCGACCGATGGTGTCGATCCGCTCGGCAGAAAGCAAATACGCGATCTCTTGCTCAGATTACGCGATTCAGGGAAGACGATTTTTCTGAACTCGCACCTTCTTTCCGAAGTGGAATTGATCTGCGACCGTGTTGCGATCCTGAACAAGGGCAAGCTGCTCCGCCTTGGCACAGTCGACGAATTGACCAAACAGGACCAGGTGTTCGAACTCGACATCGAAGGCGCATTGCCGGAAAAGCTGCGGATTCAATGGGATGCGATGAGAACATCGTATTCCTTCAATGACGGGACAATTTTGCTGAACCTTCCCGGTTTGCCCGAGTTGAACGCCGTCATCGATCAGCTTCGCGCAGAAGGCGTTCTGCTCGAACGCGTTTCGCAAAAGAAGAGCAGCCTTGAAGATATGTTCATCGAAGTGATCGGGAGGGAAGAAGCATGAGACTGCTCGCAATTATTGGAAATACCATTCGCGAAGGGATAGCGCGGAAAACCATCGTGATGTTCTTCATTCTATCCACGCTGACGTTGGTCGCAATGATGCTCGTCGCAATATTTGGCAAGCTGCCCGAGATCAATATCGGGGAAGGCGGCGCGTCTCCCGAAGCGCAGGCGATGGCGAAGGCGGGGGTAGTGAAGGGACTGGAAATGCTGATGGCAGGTCTGCCGACCCTTGCGGTCATTTTTCTCTCCGTCTTTGCGACGGCAAGCATTGTCCCAAACATGATGGAAAAGGGCACTATCGACATCCTGATCTCGAAGCCCGTTTCGCGCTTTGAATTACTGTTCGGCAAGACTGCGGGGAGCATTCTGATTGTATTCTGCAATGTCGCATACTTCATTGCCGGCATATGGTTGATCATCTCGTTGAAAACGGGGTACTGGGACGGCACATTTCTGCTTTCGATATTCACCATCACGTTTTATTTCATCATTCTCTATTCGATTCTGTTGTTGATCGGGGTTGCGACGCAGAGTACGGCGCTTTCCATCATCATCGTATACGTATACATTATCGTTGTAGCTCCGATACTCAGTCAACGCGAAGCGCTTGCAGCGTTTATGCGCAACGATACCGTCGAATCGGTGTTATCCGTACCGTATTATATCCTTCCCAAGCCCGGGGAAATCAGCGACATTACCGCATTGATGATCGTCGGCGCCGAGATCGACTGGATGCCCGTCTGGTCGAGTGCGCTCTTCGCGGTTGCGCTGATGGCGTTCGCATTCTGGTTGTTCAAGAAAAAAGAGTTCTGAGTTCTACCAGAAAACGAGGATTTCTACATTATTTTCATCGATACAAAGTGCCCGAAAGGGCATTTTGTGTAAATAACACTTGATTATCCTGTTTCAAACGCCTATATTTTCTCTACACACTCCACTCAAGATACGGTCTGTTAGAGACTTGCGCGATGGTGCGATTTTTATGCCATAACGACGCCGTATTCGCTTCGAATCTGCTCGGTGAGCCGCTTCATCCACATTATTCATTGCGGTGAACTGTCGGATATAGATACTTCCTACGTTTTAATGGAGGACAAATGGAACGGGGTACAGTGAAATGGTTTAACAACGAGAAAGGATACGGCTTCATCAAACGTGAGGACGGTCCGGAGGTCTTCGTCCACTACAGATCAATAATGATGGAGGGTTTCAAGAAACTCAAGACGGGTGAGTTGGTGGAGTTTGAAGTGCAACAGACTCCACGCGGCGTTCAGGCAGTCAATGTGAAGAAAAACACGTGATCAGTAATTAGCGTACCGGTCGACCGCTACTCCGTGCTCAGACACGGAGTTTTTTTTCGTTTCCGGAATACACCGGAGAGCCGCAAGGAATATTATCGATTATTGCGTAATTTATTAACATGAGACGAATCTACCTCGCGAAGCAATTCATCGGAAGAGCGATCCCGATGTATTATCCGGAACAACTGGCAGTTCTGTTTTGAAACCGGCGGAACGAGTATCGGCATTACTGACCCTACCGAATGCGCTTACGGCGTCCCGTATCGTATTGGCTCCCATCTTCTTCTTTCTGTACATATCGGGCGATGCGGCATTTCAACAACTGTCGCTCGGCGTGTTTTTCCTGGCGGCTTTAACCGATTGGTACGACGGCGTCATCGCAAGAAACTCCGGACTCGTCACGAATTTCGGGAAGTTCCTCGATCCGCTTGCCGACAAAGTGCTCACATCGCTGGCATTTACCGCATTCGCCATTACCGGATATATCCCATGGTGGACGGTCGTCGTGATCGTTACACGCGATCTTGTCATCACGGTGCTCCGTTCTATCGCCGAGTCGCGCAATTCGCCGATCGTCACATCGAAGTTTGCGCAATGGAAAACATTCATCCAGATGCTCGTTCTCTACTACCTATTGCTCTTCACTGTCGCGCGCAGTGTGCCGTGGCTGGCTGCCGATTTTTCAGCGGAGATCGGCGCGGCGCTCACTCCCGTAGCGGTATACTGGCTCATTGTCGCCGTAGCCGCGCTCACAGTCATTACCGGTATTCAATATTTTTATGACAACCGATCCTTCATCGCATCTCTTTTCAGGACGCCGCAACGGGCAGCAGACTAAGCCTCCGTTGGCGGTCAGGATGTTCGCCAGCTTTGGGGGAGCCGGTTATTTCCCTATTGCGTCCGGAACAGTAGGGTCGGCTGCCGCGTTAATTCCATACTGGCTGTTGCCAGCAGCCGATACCGATTGGATACTCGGGATCCTCTGTATCGTTTGTTTTATTGCCGGTATTCCAGCGGCGAATATCATGGAACGGTTCCACGGCGACGATCCGAGCCAGGTGGTTCTCGATGAAGCTGTCGGGATGTGGATTTCCCTTCTGCTGCTTCCGAAAACCATCGGCGTCGCGGTTGCCGCGTTTCTTCTGTTTCGACTGTTCGATATCTTCAAGCCTTGGCCGGCGAACAGGTTCGACCGGATGCGCGGGGGCTTCGGGATCATGATGGACGATGTCGCGGCTGGCATTTATGCGAATATCGTTCTGCATATCGGTTTGGCGATTGAACCAATACAACAACTGTTATCGATGAAATGAAGCACTCCTTGATTTTCACCGTCCTGTTCCTCTGCTGCTTTGCAGTGCCCTCGGTTCACGCACAAGACGAACCGGAAGAAGCTCCGGCGCGCAGCCGCGGAGGTATTGTCGGCGCGGGCGGCGGCGTCGACGGTCTTTGGTTTTTCGCGAACACATCCGTTCTGAACAGCGAACTGGATGCAAAAGGAATGCCCCGGCTATCGGAAAACGGGATGTTCATGCTCGGCGGACATGGCTATGCGTACATCATCGTTGTCCCCAATCTTCGAATCGGAGGTATGGGAGCAGGCGGCTCTCTTTCGGAAACGTCGGTCATCAACGGTACGCTGCGAAAATCCGAGTTATCCACGAGTTTCGGCGGAGCGACAATCGAATATATCTTTGCGTTTAAGCGGCTCCATTTCGCAATTGGAACCCTCCTCGGCGCCGGCAGCAATACCATCACACTGACGCAGGGACCGGCTGGACAGGGAACGTGGGCCGGATCGCTGAGCGCCTTGCGCGCCGAGTACACGAATTCCTTTTTTGCCTGGCAGCCTGCCGCAACCATTGAATACGATATCAATCCCTTCACCGTCCTCAGCCTGACCGGCGGCTACTTCGGCTCTTCGGGCGATACATGGACATTGAACGAAGAATTCGACACGCCTGACGTTCCCGATCTCAAGCTCGGAAGCGGGTTTGTGAGACTACGGTTAACCTTCGGACTGTTTATCGGAGAATAACTCCAACAACGTATTGATAGTACTGACAAGAGCGGCCGATGCGCCGCTCTTGTGCATCTCTGTTATCAAAGTTACTTATTTCTTAGCGCCTGTTGCGTCCCAGAGCATATCCTCGGCGCGTTTTAAGTCGCGGATGCGCTCCGCGTCTTCGCGCTTGCCCATTTTCGTGTACGCATAATCGAGCAATCCGATGATGGTGTCCCGGATTCCGTACCTGGCTTGTTTATTCTGTATCTGGAGCCATGCATGTTGTTCGGCGATACGATCGAGGCGGTTAACGATGCGCACGGGGGCTGCTGAATCTTTCGTCGCGAGCCGGTTGATATTGCGCAGCCGGGATACGACATACCGTTCGTGATTCCGGTTCTCTTCGCCGTGTTGCTCGGCCCATTTTTCGACGGTACGAATGGTTTCCGGTTCGGGAAGAATCGACTGCAGACGGAACTTGTACTTCGATAACATCTTCACGCGCACTGCGTCGGCGCGGTGATTCGGGAAGCCGCGCTGTTCGAGCGCGTATACCAATCCCTTGCAGATATCTTTGGTGAGATTCGTGGAGACGAATTTCAGTCCTGTCGTGATAATCACGTCCCCCGTCGCGCCGGTCAGCATCGAGAATTTGTCGATCAGCGCCTGGCGCAGGAACACTCCCTGATTATGCGATCGCTGTACATCGCCGGTGTAGAAGGACTTGCGCGCCCGCAGGAATTGCAGCGTACCCACCGGATCCTCGTATTTGAGGAGTTCGAGAATTCCCATAACCTGACTGAATCCAGCTTCGACATAATATTTGACCGGACGCTTGCCGGTAACTTCCTCGACAGCCCTGAGCAATCGCTCGGTGCCGCGCATGCGCGAGTAGGTGATAATGTTGAGTCCTGTGGAATCGTGATGCCCGAGATCCACGTACGTACCGCGGGGAATGCTCGTAATATCAACGATAGCGGAATCGGGATTGACCGTGAAGAGATGAATCGCGTCGGAGCGCGCGCCTTTCGCGCCGATTCTCGAATCCAGTCCGGCAACGAGGATATTGATGACTTTCCCTCCGACGGGCGGTTTCGTTGAAAGTCCTTTCAACTCTTCCTGCATGATGGAATCGGCAAGCGCTCCGGATGCCGGTTTACCGGATTTACCGGCACGAATCGAATCGGCGACTTCGCCCGGCTCGGGCCGTTGTTCTTCGGCCATTGCGCGTACCCGTTCGGCGGATTCTTCAAGTTCGGATTTGTTGGCGTAATGATACACGTCGTCCGAACGATGTTTGATCCAGCGCATGGCCGCTTTCGCGGCATCTCTCGGACCGGGTATACCCGGCAGCAACGTCGCGATGAGCGCCCAGAGAAGAGTGAAAATGACGAGACCAGTGAACAGCCGCGCGAAGCGACGCTTCTTTTGAGAAGAGGGAGAATTCTGCGATTTCCTGCCGAACATGCCGTACCTGTTTGAGCGATATTGACGCGCGCATACCGGTGATTCCCGGCGCAAAACGTCGAACAAAAATAGAGAGCGCGGAACTCAGGACAAAAAACGCAGGGTAAGTCGCTGAAATACCGCTGGTAATAAACAGCATGAATCGTGGGCGGCAGAAGAGATGGGAGCGGTTACTTGTAGAGGTTTTTGTAGTCGATGAAGGTCTTTACCTGCCAGGGCACCAGGTATTGGATGGATTTTCCATTTCTGACCCTATCCCGTATCTCCGTCGCGCTGATATCCATTTGCGGCATTGGAACGATATCCGCGAACTCCTCATACGGCAGTCCTCCAAGTGTTGCGACGGAGCCGGGACGGATGGCAACGCCGATCCGGGCGAGTTTCATGATCTCTTCGGGATTTTTCCAGCGCGGGAGGTCTGCGAATGCGTCTCCGCCGATCAGTAATGTGAGTGCGGCGCCGGGATAGAGTTCGGCAAAGTGCCGCAGCGTATCGACGGTGTAGGAAATCCCGCCGCGTTCTGCTTCGAAAAGGCTTAATTCAAACCGGGGATTGTCGTTGATGGCGAGCTGGACAAGTTCGCAACGGATTGCGATGGAATTGCCCTGTATTGAATCCTTGAAGGGAGACCGGTATGCCGGCACGAACAATACCTTATCCAGCGAAAGTGTCTCGCAGGCATACTCGGCGAAGATCAGATGTGCAAGGTGGGGAGGATCGAACGAACCGCCGTAGATACCGATGTTCATTGAACGGCGGGTTTGGCGCCCTGCTCGAGAAAATGTTCCAATTGGAGGTGTTCCAACTCGCGCTTTGTGTGATCGGGACCGCTATTATCGTTAAAACTATTGAATACATCGCCGCGAAGCTGAACGATATCCTCCATCTGACGGACATCGTACCAGCTGTTGAGGATGTAGACGCTGGCATCGAACTCGCAGATTCGGCTGATAACCTGTTCGTAGCCCTCGTTGGTCATAGGGTCAATATCCCGGAGGACATTCGAATGGTAGGCGTTCATGCCGACGGCATAGAAGCCGCCGCGTTCCGTCGGTGCGATGGCGAAGGCGTCGTCGAAAACATCCAGCAGGGAAAGGGCGCTTTGAATGATTCGAATGGGGACGGTAGGTACGGTAGAATCGAGAAGGAATACATGTTTCGCTCCTTCCTGTAGCGCTTCTTCGGACGCTGCGCTCAGCATGTCGCCGAAAGTGACTCCCTGGTATGATCGTACGTCTGTATCGGGAAGCAGGTTCTGTATAAATGCACAATCCCCCTGCGAGGCAGCGAGAATACGCACGGAAACATTGTTCATCGGGGGAAAACGATGGACCGTATCGAGCAGAGTTGCCTTGAACAGCGCTGACTGCTGGTCGATCGTTAAAGGGATCGACACCGGCGAGGCTGTCGGCTCGACGAATGAAAAGCGATTATAGATGATGAATGTCTTCTTTCCGGGCATTTTCGTCGTCTACCTTCTGCTTAAAGGCTCCGGACCGGCGTATATGGGATCGTCCAGAGTAACCTACACAATTGTCTATAAAAAGCAAAATTCGTACCAGACAGGATTGATCGGATGCCGAATACTGTACAAAGATAGATTTTTAGCAAATAAAAAGAAATTCTACCGTTGTATTTTCTATAATAATGCATCTGTCCGAGCCTGTAGGCTCTAATTCCAGGCGGATTAAAAGCCGGTTGCGACCCCCCTCCGAAATGGATAATTGTTGCAAATGGGACGAAATTCACTGAAAATCCTGCATGACGGATTCTACGGCAAATGTCTGAATCTTCGAAATAAAAAAAGTATGATTCGTCGAATCCCTGGATCTTTTCGAATACCTCCTGCCTGATAAGCATGAACGCGCCGGTTATCCAGTCTACCTTTTTCGGTGTAGAAGACTCCCGAATTCTTTCTTCGTAAAGCGCTCCTTTACCGTTAGTGCATTGCCGCTGACGTTTTTTCTCCCTGAATTCGGTGAGAAGGCCGGGATCGGAGCCATACGAAAGCTGGTATTTCCCCTCCGGAAAGAGCAGACGCGGCCCGGCGGCTCCACTGCCTCGGTCGCCGTCCATGAAATGTACCAGCGGCGAGAGGATGTCCGTATCGAAATCGAGGTCGCTGTTCAGAAACGCGAAATACCTGGCGGAATGGTGTGCCGCGCCGGCATTGCAGGCGGCGGCGTATCCCTTGTTCTCATTCATCCGTAGTATAAAAAGCCGTTCGTCGGCTGCCGCCGGCTTAAAGGGGATGCGGGACCCGTTGTCGACGACCGTAATCGCTGCAAGGGACTTGCTGCAGTACTTCAATAGCTGCGCGATAAGATGATTTGTGTACTCATCCGTATTATAATGAATGATAATGGCTGCTACTGAAGCGTCGGGCATCGGTTTCTATCTGCCCTGCAGGCGTCTGCTCAGTCGTTCAAGACACTTGTCCTTCCCGAATATTTCCGCGATAACCGGGATATCCGGACCGTGCTTCCTTCCTGTAAGCGCTACTCTTACCGGCATGAAGAGGTTTTTTCCCTTTACCCCGGTCGTTTTCTGGACCTCGCTCATGGCATTCTTGAACGTATCCCGGTTCCAGTCAGTGAGATTTCCGGCACTGTCGAGCAGCGTCTCAAGTACCTGCGGCGTCGTTGGTTCCAGAAGAGCCTGCCGCGCCTCAGCGTCTTCAGGTTCCGCATCGGTTTCGAAGAAAACGGCGGCGTGCTCCACGATATCGCCGGGGAAGGTGAGGTATTTTGTAAGCGCATCGACGATGGAGGATTCCGTCTCCGGATCGGCGGAAATGTATCCTGAGGCAGCGAGATGCGGCGAGCAGAGTTCCGTGCGGCGTTCGAGCGGGAGGTTCCGAAGGTATTGACCGTTGAACCAGTTCAATTTCTGGATATCGAAAACGGACCCCGATTTTCCGACGCGGTCGAGCGAGAACTCGGATACCAAATCGTCGAGTGTGAACAGCTCACGGTCGTCTGTGGGACCCCAGCCGAGAAGCGCAACGAAATTGAGGAGCGCTTCGGGCAGGTAGCCCTTCTTTCGGTAGTCTTCCACCGCAACGTCGCCCTGACGCTTGCTGAGCTTTGTTTTATCCGGATTGAGGAGCAACGGCAAGTGCGCGAATTGCGGTAGTTCCCAGCCGAATGCGCGGTATAATAGAATATGTTTCGGCGTCGAGGGGAGCCATTCCTCTCCCCGGATGACATGAGTGATTCCCATGAAGTGATCGTCGATCACGTTTGCGAGGTGATAGGTGGGGAAGCCGTCGGACTTGAGGAGCACTTGATCGTCGATGGCGTCATGACCGATGGTTATTTCGCCGCGGATCAGATCGCTGAACGAAACCTCGCCCGCGCGGGGTACTTTCAAACGGATCGTGTACGGCAGACCCTGGTATAAACGATCGCGGATTTCATCTTCGCGAAGATCTCTATCGCGTCCCGGATCCGGCGTTTCGGTGTCCGGAGCGCCGCCTTCGCGCATGCGCGCCAGTTCTTCGGGAGTGGTGAACGATCGGTACGCCCAGCCGTTTTCGAGCAGTTCGAACGCGTATTTCCGGTAAAGCTCGGTTCGTTGCGATTGAATATACGGACCGTATTCGCCTCCCGCATCCGGACCTTCGCTGTAGTGCAGCCCGACCCACTTGAGCGTTTCGAGCAGGTTTTCGGCGGCTCCTTCGACAAAGCGGGAACGGTCGGTATCTTCTATACGAAGAACAAAGACGCCATGATGGTGTTTTGCAAAGAGGTAATTGTAGAGCGCCGTCCGAAGCCCGCCGACGTGTAGATAGCCTGTCGGGCTTGGCGCGAAACGGACGCGTATCGTTGAATCGTTCATCGTGTTCATGAATCTGATATGTCGTGAATGTTCACTAATTCAAAGGAATGCTCCGCATTGTTCGGCGAAAATGCGTCATTTTCGATGAAATCTGTTTTGATTGTAGTGTTGCACCGCCGATCCGGGACAACCGATGTGTATTTTTTCCGAAAAAGTTGAATATTGACGGGAAGGATTGTATCCTTGACCCGAACATATTCACCGTATCAGGATAACAGGCGTCGCATGGACTTCCAATTATCTCCTGAAAATATCGAAAAAATAGGAAACATTCTCGGTGTCGAACCGAAGAAATACGCCAACTACTATCGTATGGAGTTAAAAGGGGAGGACGAAAGTCACCGGATTTCGCTCGAAATCTACCCGAATATTCTCATCGGCAAGAAGGAAGGCGCGTTGATCACCGTGTATACGCCGAATGCGAACCTGCAACTACAGCACTGTTCCGGTGTCGTGTTAAGCGAGGTGATGGAGGAGGTAACGTTCGTCGGTGAAAGCGGCGGAAAGGTGAACGGTTTGATTCTGGAGAAAAGCGGAAGCTGTTCGATGTACAGCAACGTCGACCGGGAAATGCTTTCGGGCGATTTCACCCAACTCGGTCCCGAAGTGATGCTCTCCGGTATCGCCCTCTCCCTGACGGAAATCATGCTTCCCGATCTCGACGAATCAGAAAGCGCTCCCAACGAATGATCGATGTCGAGGTTTTTTTCTCTTTACCCGCCGGACCGGTTGGAAAAACGCTGGTTCAGTCCGCGGTGGTAGCGGTCCTGCAAAAAGAACACAGGAAAAACGCGAAAGTGAATTGCATTTTCCTGTCGAATAGCGATATTCAATCCATAAATAAACAGTATCTGGGACACGACTATCCGACCGATGTGATTTCATTCCTTCTTGAGGAGGATCCGCTCGAGGCGGAATTGTACATCGGACTGGAAATTGCGCGGCTCCAGGCTCAGGAATACCGGGTGTCCGTCCGTGAAGAAGTAGCCCGGCTGGCGGTTCACGGCGCGCTGCACCTTTGCGGTTTCGACGATACGACCCCCGAAGCAAAACAGGAGATGACGCTCGCGGAAGACCGGTATCTCTCAGTGTTGCGAAAGCGACACCTACTCAAAGGATGACTTGACATTCCCCGGCATCCTCTATAAGTTGTATCTGCGACCGGGTAGATATGGAACGACCGAGATAGAAATGCAAGAGAAGATTGTTGAAATAATAGTGTTTTTGATTAACGAGATGCGCCAGGATAAACGCCTCGGCGAAATCGACCTCCGGCAGTTAGCCGATAGGGGCTATACCGAAAACGAAATCAGTACCGCCTTCAGTTGGATGTTCGATAAAATCAACATGGGTGAGAGTATTCTCAACGGCGACCGCACCGGGATGCACCACTCGCACCGGATTCTCCACGAAACCGAACGCGCCGTATTCACTCCCGACGCTCATGGCTATCTGATTCAGCTCCGGGAACTCGGGCTGCTCGACGATATGGATCTGGAAACCGCCATTGACAGGATTATGATGGCGGGCTTTGGGAAGGTCGGCATCTCGGAAATCAATACCATTGTAGCTTCGATAATGTTCGACTACGACGATTCGGAGCGTATCGGCAGCAGGTTGATGCTCAACAGCAACGATACAATCCATTAGTCCGGCCGGCAGGTTCGGACCTCAACCCCCGGCATGGAATGAAACCCGCTTCGGCGCAGCCGCAGGTACCACGGTTTCGTTCCAACATCAATCAGGAATATCCGCTCAATCGAAACAGGCATTATGTCGAAATCACTTATCATTGTCGAATCTCCGGCGAAAGCCAAAACAATAAATAAATACCTGGGAAAGAGCTTCAAGGTTGAAGCAACCGTCGGTCATATCAAGAATCTGCCTTCAAAGGAACTCGGCGTGGATGTCGAAAACGGTTTTGTGCCGAAGTATGTGCGCATTCGCGGAAAAGCCGAGGTGATCAAGAAGCTCCAGAAAGAGGCCGCGCTGGCAAAAGATGTCTACATCGCGACCGATCCCGACCGCGAGGGCGAGGCCATTGCCGCGCACATCGCGTCCGAACTCGAAAAACAAACCGCGAACAAGGCTGTGTACCGGGTTCTGTTCAACGAAATCACGAAAACGGGCATACAGGAAGCGATGGCGCAACCGCGCGTTATCGACGAGAAAATGGTCGACGCCCAGCAGGCGCGGCGCATTCTGGACCGGCTCGTTGGATACAAGGTGAGTCCGTTCCTCTGGAAAACGATCTACCGCGGACTATCTGCCGGGCGGGTTCAGTCGGTCGCATTGAAATTCATCTGCGACCGCGAAGACGAGATCGACGCGTTTCAGGTGACGGAATACTGGTCGGTGACAGGCGAATTCCGCACTCCCGGCAATGCGCAACTGCATGCGAAACTCGCAAAGATCAACGGAAGCGATCCGGAAATACCCGACGAAACGACGGCGCTCGGGATTGTGGAAGATATCCGCAAACAGAAATACGCCGTAACGGATGTTCAAAAGAAGGAAGTAAACCGGAAACCGAATGCGCCGTTCATCACGAGCACGTTGCAACAGGAAGCCGCGAACCGGCTGAAGTTCGGCACCAAACGCACGATGATGATTGCCCAGCAGTTGTACGAAGGCATCGAACTCGGCGCCGAAGGTTCGGTCGGTCTCATCACGTATATGCGTACCGATTCCACCCGTATCAGCAACGAAGCGGTGGAAGCCGTGCGTGAGTACATCGGAAAGGTATACGGGAACGAGTATCTGCCTGCGTCGCCGCGCGTCTACAAGTCCAAGGCAAGCGCTCAGGACGCGCACGAAGCGATCCGTCCGACGTCGATGGAATACGACCCCGATAAAGTAAAGAAGTATCTCACGAAGGAGCAGTACGCCCTCTATGAACTCATCTGGAAACGCTTTTTGGCGTGCCAGATGGAATCGGCGGTGCTCGATCAGACCACCGTCGTTGTGAACGGCGGTATCTATACGTTCCGGGCAGTTGGTTCGGTGTATAAGTTCCGCGGTTTCCTGCAGGTGTACGACGACTACGCGAACGGCTCGCAGGATGAAAACGAGGAAGAGGCGATCATTCCGGAGAACCTGAAAGAGAAGGATCAGATGAACATCCATTCCATCGATCCGCACCAGCATTTTACAAAACCGCCTCCGCGCTACACGGAAAGCAGTCTTGTCCGCGAGTTGGAAGCGAAGGGAATCGGCCGGCCGAGTACCTATGCGCTTATTGTCAGTACGATTCTCGAACGGGGGTATGTGGAGCGCAGAGACAGGAAGCTCTTCGCGACCGTTCTTGGGCGCGACGTGAACAAGATCCTCCAAAATTACTTCGCCACGCTGTTCAGCGAGACGTTCACCGTACAGATGGAAGACGAGCTTGATACCATAGCGACGGGCGAAGCGACCTATCTGAAAGTGATGAACGATTTTTACGGACCGTTCATGGATTTGCTCGCCAAATCGTCGCCCGACGATGCCAGGCTCGTCGAAGAGACATCGGAAATGTGCGACAAGTGCGGCAAGCCTATGATTATACGCTGGGGCAGGAACGGCAAGTTCATGGCATGTTCGGGGTATCCGGAATGCAAGAACGCCAAGCCGCTCCCCGGCGAAGCGCAACGGATGAAAATCGACGAACCGTGCCCGGAATGCGGCAACGATTTGGTTCTGAAACAAAGCCGCTATGGCAAGTTCATCGGATGCAGCAATTATCCTTCGTGCAAGTTTACCAAGCCGTTCACGACGGGAATCGGCTGTCCGAAGTGTAAGGAAGGCGAAATCGTCGAACGGTTCACGAAAACAAAGCGGACGTTCTACGGTTGTTCGCGTTATCCCGAATGCGATTTCGTTTCGTGGGACAAGCCGGTGCCGACCCCTTGCCCTTCATGTAAAAATGATTATCTTTCGCACAAGTACTCTCAAAAGAAAGGCGAATATCTAAAATGTCCGGAGTGCAAGGACGAGTTCACGCTCGACTTGAGCCCTCTGGATGCGACCCTGGCAGTAGCTTGAGGGGAATCTCATGGTACTCTCGATTGAGAGGTTCGTTACCTGGCTCAAGGCGGAACGAAATGCATCGCCGCATACCGTCGCCGCCTACAGAAACGACCTGATGCAGTTCGCACAATGGCTTCGCGAGTATTCCGGAGCCGAAGAACCTGATGTCCGCGGTCTCGACAAGCAGACAATCCGGTATTATCTCGGAACGCTTCTCGAGAACGGGCTGACAACCCGGAGCGTTGCGCGGAAGCGCACGGCAATAAAGTCGTTCTTCGCCTACCTGATGAAATGCGGTTTCGCATCGGAAAACCCCGCCGCCCGATTATTGCCTATCAAGATCAGCAAGCGCCTTCCGGATGTCCTTCCCCGGAGCGAAGTCGATGCGGTGTTCAGCGCCCCAGACCCGGCAACGTTCGCCGGCGCGCGCGATGCCGCCGTGCTCGAAATCTTTTATTCCTGCGGACTTCGTCTCACGGAACTGGTACAACTGAACCGCGGCGATATCGATTCGGCAGCGAAGGTCGTCCGCGTGTTTGGGAAGAGGCGGAAGGAACGCATCGTTCCGATCGGGTCAGCGGCGCTTTCGGCTCTGGAACGGTATTACCGGGCTGTTCCGGCGGCGTTTGCAAGCAGCAGCGTACAGCCGGAACCCGGCGCGGTATTTCTTTCGCTACGTGGAAAACGAATTTCCACACGAAGCGTCTATCAGATAGTCCATAAATATCTCCGGCTTGCGCGGGATCTGTCAAAACAGAGTCCGCATGTATTGCGTCATTCATTCGCCACGCATTTGCTCGACAACGGAGCCGACTTGCAGTCGATCCGGGAGATGCTTGGACACGAGAGTTTATCGACGACACAGATTTATGCGCACGTATCAACCGAACGTCTCAAGAAGGTCTACGCTCAATCTCATCCGCGTGCGTGATTAACCTTTAATGCATAAAGGAGCGTATTATGAACGTACAATTCACTGCCCGACATTTCAAGGCGCACGATGGCTTGAAGCAATACGCGCTCAGCCAGGTGGAAACCCTGAAAAAGTATTACGACGGCATTCTGAACGGAACGATTATTCTCAGTTTCGAGAAGGTGAAGGATTCATCGAAAACTGCAGAAATCAGCCTCTCGGTGTATGGAACGAACTTGGTCGCCGTCGAGCAGTCCGAAGATTTCTACAAATCCATCGACGTAGCCGTGAATAAACTCGAACGGCAGTTGGTGCGGTACAAGGACAAGCGCCGCAAAAAGTGACCGGGCTTCCCGTGATATTGAACTGAACTTATCCACCGGGCGGGCAAATGCCCGCCCTTTTTTTACTTTGCTATGGAACACGAACTCCCCAAACCGCTGGCGAATCTCAAGGAAATCGTCAAAAAGAATATCTCGACGAAGGTGTTGTTCGAGAATAACAAGAATCGAATCCAGCTCGCTTCGGCAAACGGACTCGAGCATCTTGAACGCGAAATCACGGATAAAAACCTTCATCGTCCGGGGCTTGCCCTTGCCGGCTATGTCGGTCTGTTCACGTATCACCGCGTGCAATTGTTCGGAAATACCGAGCTCAAGTACCTGCAGTCTCTTTCCGAAGAAGAACAGTTCGAATCGTTCTCACGTCTTCTTCAGTTCGAAATCCCTTGTATCGTGGTCACCAACGGACATTCGCTGCCGCCCCGGTTGCTCGATCAGGCTACAAAACACAACGTCCCTGTGTTTGTTTCGCAGTACGAAACCACGAAGGTACACTTTTTTGTAAGCGATTTCCTCGACGATCAGTTCGCTCCGCAGACCGTGATTCACGGTTCGTTTCTCGACGTGTACGGCGTCGGATTGCTCTTCATCGGGCGCTCGGGAATCGGTAAAAGCGAGATCGCGCTCGATCTTGTTGAGCGAGGCCACCGCCTTGTCGCCGACGATGTGATTATGGTAACGCGAAAAGGCGAGGGCATTCTGATGGGTTCGGGAACCGATCTGGTCAAGCATTTTATGGAAGTGCGCGGACTCGGATTGATCGATATCCGCAGTATGTTCGGAATCCGCGCCATCAGATTTCAGAAACGCGTCGAAGTGGTCGTACAACTTGAAGAATGGCGCGAGAACAAGGATTATACGCGTACGGGACTCGATGCGCGCGAGGCTTCGATCCTCGGGGTCCCGATCCCCCATGTCGTATTGCCGATCTTTCCGGGCAAGAACGTCACCGTGATCTCGGAAGTGATTGCGTTGAATTACTTGCTTCGGCACTACGGATACGACGCTGCGGTGGAGTTTTCGAACAGGTTGCAGGAGAAGCTGGAGAAGAAAGCGAACGGGTCAAAATCCGACCGGATGATCGATTGGTTCGAGCACGATTTCGAATAAGAGAATATTCTTCGATATAGTTGATTTTTATACCTTTTTTGCGTTTTTTCCGGTGAGCAACCAAACAGTACAATCGCGCTTCACTCAGCTTTCAACAACATAGAAGTCACCTTTCAACGGAGGTCGTATGTCTCCTCGCTACGTGTTTTTATTTCTGGCGCTGGTCTGCATTCTCGTTTCATGCGGGAAAAACAGCGGCTCATCCGATATCAGGGAGGTTAGCGCGGTCATCGCCATCACCGGCGATGTCGATAATTTCAACCCTGTGGTGTCCGATGTTGCGGCTTCGCAGCAACTGAATTCTGTCGTCTATCCCATGATGTTCGATATCGAATTCGATATTACAGAAGGAAAGTTGATCTATAAACCCGGACTCGTTAAATCGTGGGAATTCAAAAACGACGGGAAAGATGTCTTGCTCATCATCCGTAACGACGTCCGCTGGGAAGACGGGATGCCGGTTACCACCGACGATATAAAGTTCAGTTACTCTCTCTACGGCGACCCGCTGGTTGCCAGCGCCCGCAGCAACTATGTCGATAATATGATTCATACAAATGGAAAATTCGATCCCGAAAAATCGATAACCGTCATCGACGATACGACGATCGTATTCCATTTCACGCATAAGTATCCTCAACAGTTGTTTCATCTAAACCTTTCCCCGATTCCATACCATATCTATAAGAACGCCGACAGGGCGACGCTGAGATCGAATCCTGCGAACGAGCAGCCGATCGGCGCCGGTCCCTTCCGCGTCAATAAATGGATACGGCAGCAGGAAGTCGAGTTGCTCGCAAATAAAAAATCGGTACTCCCCTATCCGGCAAAGCTCGAACGCGTGATCGCCCGTGTGATTACCGAACCGACCACACGTCTGACCGAGTTGAAGAAAGGCACGCTCGATATGATGTGGCCGATCTACCCCGAAGATGTAAAGGATATCCAGAAAGACTGCCCGGATATCAAACTCGAAACCCTGCCGCCGCGCGGCTATGAATATGTCGGCTGGGCGAATATCGATTTCGAGGAATACCACAAGAGCAACGGCAAGACGATTGTGCCGCATAAGCTCTTCGGCGATACGCGTGTCCGTCAGGCGCTCACCTTCGGAATCAACCGCAAGGAAATTCTGGACACGAAACTGAAACAATTCGGCGAGCTGGCTGTCAGCGACATTTCTCCCATCTTTCGATGGGCGATCAATACGGACCTCATTCCGTATGCCTACGATCCGGACAAGGCGCGCGCGTTGCTGGCACAGGCCGGCTGGTCGGATACCGACGGCGACGGCATTCTGGATAAGGACGGGAAGAAATTCGAGTTCACCTTGCACTACAACGCCGGCAACAAGCGGCGCGAATACAGCGCAACGATCATCCAGGGCAACCTGAAGGAACTCGGAATCAAGGTTAATCCGAAGGCGGTCGATCCGGTCGTCTTTTTCGATAACGTCGGGAATAAGAACTATGATGCGTTTATCGCCGGGTTCTCGTCCGGTCTCGCCATCGATCCATCCGACAGGTGGGGAAGCATCGCGAACCCGTTCAATAATACGGGCTTCATCAACGCCCGGGTTCTCGAGCTCATCAATCTCGGTATGCACGTCGGCAACGACCGCGAAGCCGCGCGGTTCTGGAAGGAGATTCAGGCGATCCTCCATCAGGAGCAGCCGTGTACATTCCTTTTCTGGGTGAAGGATATCGTCGGCATCAACCGGCGTCTGAAAAACACCAACGTCAACGTGCTTGGCCCGCTCGACAAGATGTGGGATTGGTCCATCGGCGATCCGAATTCCTATGCCACTTATTGAGGGCGCGGGGAAGCACGGTATACGGTTCTATTTGTAACCAACTAACGCGGAATTGCAATGAGTGTCTATATCCTGAAACGAGTGCTCGCTGCAATTCCGCTGTTATTTGGTTTGCTTACAATTACATTCATCGTTATCCACCTCGCTCCGGGCGACCCGACATCGTTCTATATACAAGACGCTGTCGATCCGCAGATGGCTGCCCGGCTGCGCTCGAATCTCGGACTCGACCAACCTATTCTTGTGCAGTTTTATCATTGGTTCCGGAGCGCTCTTACCGGAGAACTGGGGATCTCGTTCAGCAAGCATGTACCTGTGACTGATATCATCCTCGAAACAGTTCCCAACACATTGCTCCTGACCACTTCCGCGCTCTTGGTGAATATCCTCCTCGGCGTACTCCTCGGCGTCGCGACGGCAATGAAGCGTGGGACGAATACCGACTATTTTGCCGGTATTTTTGCGCTGTTCATTTACTCGATGCCAGAATTCTGGCTCGCGCTCATGCTGATTCTCCTGTTCTCCGAGTTTATTCCTGTTTTTCCGGCATCCGGCATGCAGTCTCCGTTCGCGGATATGATGTCGACCGGCGAGTACGTTCTCGATGTGCTGAAGCACATGGTGTTGCCCGTCTTCGTCCTCGGCGTCGCTTCGGCTGCGGGCACGGGTCGCTTTATGCGTGGAAGTCTGCTCGAGGTGATCCATCAGGACTATATCCGGATGGCGAGAGCGAAAGGCATGCCCGAGCGCATCGTCGTCTGGAAACATGCGCTTCGTAATGCGCTCATTCCGATAATCACCATTGTCGGATTGTCGCTGCCGTTTTTACTGGGCGGGGCAGTGATCATCGAAACAGTATTCGCTTGGCCTGGTATGGGCAAGCTGACGATCGACGCCATTTTTGCCCGCGATTATCCGCTGATCATCGGCTGTACCCTGGTCTCGGGCGTGATGGTAATCCTGGGCAATCTTGCCGCCGACATTCTCTACGCCGTCGCCGATCCCCGTATCAGGCTCTACTGATCATGCGGCAATCCATGTCACATACACTCCTCCGATTTCTCCGCGTTCTTCCGGGCGTCGAACATATAGCCCGGGGCAACTGGAAAATCGGCGCTCTTGTTCTTTGTGGTTTTCTGGTATTTCCGCTGCTGATAGCGGTTCATTTCCAGAAGGTGGTTTCCGGGATTATTTCATTTTTCATGTCGCTTATTCTGCTCGGACTCGATCCGGATCTCAAGGCGCGCATCCTCCGTCCCGAGCTGATGGAACACTGGGTCGCCGCGCTCTTTGCGCTATCGGCTCCGGCGATGATCTGGTATCTCGACCGGAAATATATCAAACGGACGTCGGACGGCGACGACCGCGAACGGAGTCAATTGGAAATAAGCTGGAACGCATTCGTCCATCAGAAAAGCGCTGTCGCCGGATTGGTGATTATCGCGGCGCTGTACTCCATCGCCTTCCTCTGTCCGTATATCGCTCCAATGGATCCGAACGAATTCCAGGACGGCGTCGTGACGCAGTTCAAACCGCCTCTCAGCACATCCATTGCTCTCCGGGAGAAAGAGCAGCCGATGAACGGAGGACCGGGGAAGGGATTCATTCTGAAGACAGAGTATCCGGAAATGTACGCCTCGCTGATGCGCATCGATAAGGTGCTGCTTCAACGGCGCAACGAGCATGTCCGCTATGTCGATGCATTCCGCATTGAACAGGACCGCGTCATCGCCACTGCGGGTAGAGAGCGGATCGAAATCCGGATCGCCACACTCGTCGATCCCGATCCCGCGAAGTTTGCCACCGAACGGCTGCACATCCTCGGCACTGATAGTTACGGAAGAGACATTCTCAGCCGTATCATTTACGGATCCAGAATTTCACTGTCCCTGGGATTTATCGCTGTATTACTATCGGTGGTACTCGGCACTGTGATCGGATTATCTGCCGGATATTTCGGAGGGAAAACCGACAGCATCATCATGCGGTGTGTGGATGTACTTCTCGCGTTTCCCTCGTTGTTTCTGATTCTGATCTTCATCGCAGTGTTCGAAAAAACGGAAGCGCCGCGGATTCTTCTCGTCGTTATTATCCTCGGACTAACGACCTGGATGGGAGTTGCGCGTTTGGTCCGCGCAGAGGTGTTGTCGCTCAAGGAGCGCGATTTCATTCTTGCAGCGAAGGCGCTCGGGTTGAGCCACGTCCGTATCCTTTTCAGACATCTCTTGCCCAATGCAATGACGCCGATCGTGGTGAACGCTACGCTGCGCATCGGCGGAATCATTCTGCTCGAAGCTGCGCTCAGTTTCCTCAATCTCGGCGTGCAACAACCTACCGCAAGTTGGGGCAATATCATTTACGAAGGAAAGGACTTCCTCGTTACCGCCTGGTGGATTACGACACTTCCAGGTCTGGCAATCGTCCTCACCGTTGTTAGTTTCAACCTCGTCGGCGACGGACTTCGCGATGCATTAGATCCAATGCTGAAGAATTCATAATCCCCGCACAGCTTCGTATATTTTGCTGGTAGTCGATTTATTTCTGAGGTTGTGCAATGACCAGCATCGAACAGCATAAAATGATCAGGGAGCTTCGGGACTTCGAAGCGAAAATGGCGCGCGCCGAATACGAGGAATTCCAGATGTTCGTTAAGCGCGATAAGGACGATGAGGATTTGGACGAACTCTCCAAACGAAAGCTAGAGGCAATGTTTGAGAAATATGTCGTTGCATCGCGTCCGAAAGGAAATCCCCTCGACAAGCTCTTTAACAAATAGAAGGCGGCGTTTTCCATGATAGATCAACGGAAGACCGAAATGAAGGTCGGATTCACGGTCGTGCTGGGAATCGTTATCCTGCTCGGCGGCTTTGCCGCATTCAAGGAGTGGTCGCTGCTCTCATCGCAGAAACGCATGGTGCTTCGCTTCCCGGTATCCGCCGGGCTGCAGACCGGCGACGAGGTCGCGCTGAACGGAGTGGATATCGGCAAGGTGGAGTCGGTCGCCCTCGATAAGTCGTCGGTCATCGTCTATGCCTCGATCGATTCGGATGTGGAGATACTCGAGGGAGCATCCGCGGCAATTCAGATGCTCGAGTTGATGGGAGGCAAGAAGATTGAAATCATGCAGGGCGCCGGACCGGGCGTGTTTCCCGCCGATGCGGTTCTCGAAGGTTCCGTCGATCCGGATATCGCAGGGGCGTTGCATCTGATCGGAAATCTCGAAGGCAATGTCAGGGAACTGGGCGAGAACGCGAACGAGTTACTGCAGAATGCAAACACCATCGTCGGAGACGAAGCGTTTATTGCCTCGCTGAAAGATGCCGCGGTGAACCTCCGCGCGCTGGTGATTGAAACGCGGAGCGTCCTCGGAGAAAACCGGAACGATATCAGGGAGCTTGCGGTTTCCATGAACAGATTGACCAGAAACGTCGATACGTTGATAACCGAAATCGAACCGCGCGTCGCGGGTACGATCGATCGGACGGACGGCGTGCTTGCCTCGACGGACACACTCCTCGTTTCGCTCAATCAGTTGACGCAGGATATCCGAACCGGAAACGGGCTTGTGTCGAAGGCGCTGTACGATACCTCCCTCGTATCGCGGATCGATAAAATCGTGACCAGGCTCGATAGCGTGCTTCAGATTGTGACCGGCGGAGATCTGAAAATTAAAATTCGTATATAATACCATTTCGAAAGCTGACGCATGAACTACGACCATATCATTGTTTCCGTTGAAGACGCGATTGGAGTTGTACAACTTCACCGTCCGGAAGTGCTGAACGCATTGAATCTTCGTCTGATGGACGAGCTTGTGGATGCGCTTCAGACATTCGACGCCGACGATTCGATCCGCGTCATCATAATTCATGGGAATGAGAAGGCGTTTGCCGCGGGTGCGGATATCAAGGAGATGGCACATGCCGGAGCGGTCGATATGTTGGTGCGCGACCAGTTCGCCAAATGGGACAAAATCAGAAAGATCAAGAAACCCATTATCGCCGCTGTAAGCGGATTCGCGCTCGGCGGCGGTTGCGAGCTCACGATGATATGCGATATCATCATCGCATCCGAAACCGCGAAATTCGGTCAGCCGGAAATCAATATCGGCGTCATGCCCGGCGCAGGCGGAACGCAGCGGCTTACGCGCGCGGTAGGTAAACAAAAGGCAATGGAAATGGTGCTCACCGGCAAGCCGATCTCAGCTCTGGAGGCGAAGGAATACGGTTTGGTGCTACGCGTTGTGCCTGTCGAGCTGTATTTGAAGGAAGCCAAGCTCCTTGCGAAGGAAATCGCCGCGCGCCCGCCGCTTTCGGTGCGTCTTGCCAAGGAGAGCGTTCTCAAATCGTTCGATACCACGATCGAAGTGGGGCTGGAGTTCGAGCGGAAGAATTTTTACCTCTTATTCGCTTCCGAGGATTCGAAAGAAGGTATGCAGGCGTTTGTCGAGAAACGCCACCCTTCATGGAAAGGCAAATAGTCCGGCTTATATGTCAAAACGCGCTTCGGCGCGTTTATTGCATTTGTTTTTGCAAAAAAAGAATACAACATTAGGCATACGCAATCCATCATTTCATCCTTTTTTCGCCCGGCGGGATGTAATATTGCATTATATCGCTGGATTCAACGCGTTACCAATACAGAAGTCATTCATCTATTACAGGAGAAGAATATGAACCTTGTAGACCGAGCAAAAAATATCCTCATGAAACCGAAGGATGAATGGCAGGTTATCGGAAGCGAGGAACCCGTCACGCAGGAAATCGTCGTTGGATACATGCTGCCCATGGCGGCGATTCCTTTCGTGGGTACTCTTATCGGTACCGGGTTACTGGGACCGTTGGGAATTGCCATAGGCATCGGTATGGGTATTGCCGGATACATCAGCAGTATTCTGGGAACGTTTCTCATCGCGCTAGTTGTCAACGCGCTCGCAACCAGTTTCGGGTCGGAGAAGAACTTTGGAAGATCGCTCCAGCTCGTCGTATACGGAACCACCGCGCAATGGGTCGGCGGTTTTTTCAATATCATTCCGTTTGTCGGATGGCTCGTTTCACTGGCAGGATGGGTGTATTCAATTTACACGCTGTATCTCGGTTTCCCGGATACAATGAAGACGCCGCAGGACAAGATTGTTATTTATATGATTGTTACTGTCCTTGTCATGATCGGACTATACTTCCTCTTGATTACGATACTATCGGCAATCATACTCGCGATACTTGCAGTGTTTGGATTCGGCGCGGCTTCGATGTTTTCGTTGTAGAAACCTGCGCTTGATTGAGATAGCATCGGCATTTCACGGTTTCGTACGCCGCGATAACGAATAATTCCACGCGACGCCGGTTTTCTGAACCGGCGTCTGATTTATCAAACCGTACCTCTGCCAACAGCAGCACATTGATTATGAGCATCGTCAAAAGGTTTTGGGGTCTCGTTTCGGCGCCGTCGCGCGAATGGCAGCGCATCGCCGAAGAAGAGTTCAATACGGCAACAGCGCTTGTATTCATGGCGTTATTTCTGTCGTTCTACGCAGTAGCGGTCGTGCTCTACGCCTACACTGCCGGGAGCGGCGAGCGCGTGTTGAATATCGCTTTCGGCGTGTTCCAGATTGCCGTGTTCGCTACCACAGTGTTTTTATCGGCGGCGTTTATTTCTCCTATTGCCGGGAAACTGGATGGACGGGCTTCATACCGGAGTTCGCTTTGTTACCTCGCGTACGGAAGCACGGGACTGATGCTTGGAGCGCTGTTCAGAACGGTCCCGGTTGCTGGGATGGCGCTGTTCGGCGGAGGACTGGTGTATTCGGCATATCTTCTGAACGCCGGAGCCCCCGCGATGTTCGGGATGGATAAGCCGAACGCGACTGTTTTCGCCTTGCTTACACTCGTCATCCTGTCGGGAACAGCCGTTCTGCTTGGCGGAGGATTACTGCTGCTGCTGAGTGTTCTGATGTTGTACGCAACATTTGGGTAACCCTGTTGCTCATTCGGAAACGAAAACGCCCGGCAATGCACAAGCCGGGCGTTTTCAATTGAAGAAGATTGGGATCAGGCAGTCTGATGCTTGTGGGCGTCGACAACGGCAATGGCGATCATATCGAGGATCTCGCTAATCTCGCATCCGCGTTGGAGCACGTGCACCGGTTTCTGCATACCAAGCAGGATCGGTCCGATTGGCTTGGCATTGCCGAGCCGGATGAGGAGTTTGTAGGCGATATTGCCGGCATCCAGGTTGGGGAATACCAGCACGTTCGCTCTGCCTTTCAAGTCGCTGAACGGGAACGTCTCATCGCGGATTTCGGGCACAACGGCGGTATCTGCCTGCATCTCGCCGTCGATCATCAGTCCCGGCATTCTCTTCCGCACAATATCGAGCGCTTTGACGGCGTTCTCGGATGAGTTGCCTTTTGCGCTTCCGAAATTGCTGTACGAAAGCAGCGCCACGCGCGGCTGTATATCGAAATAGGTGACAAGGTTTGCCGTCTGCAAGGCGATGTCGGCCAGATCTTCGGCCGTCGGATCGATGTTGACCGTTGTATCGGCGAGGAAATACGACTGATTGTTGATCGACAGGATGTAGCATCCGGAGACCTTGCCGTACTTTGGATCTTTGCCGATGATATCGAGCGCAGGTTTGATGGTCTCCGGATACGAAAGCGTATAGCCCGAGATCATGCCGTCTGCATCGCCCATGTGCACCATCATCGCGCCGTAATAATTGCGTATGCGTGTCAGGCGTTGCCGTGCGCTGGCGATAGTAACGCCTTTGCGCTGGCGAAGACGATGGTATTCGGCGACATACGAATCGATCTTCGTCGAGCGGAACGGATCGATGATTTCGCAACCGCTGAGATCGCAGCCGTGTTCTTCCGCTACCTTGCGGATATCTTTTTCGTTGCCGAGAAGCACCGGCATGGCGATACCGTCGTCGGCGGCGAGCTGCGCCGCTTTCATGATGCGCATCTGGTCGCCTTCGGGGAAGACAATCCGCTTGGGAACGTTATGCGCTTTGCTGTAAATCGGCGACATGACGACCTGCGATCTGCCCATCCGGATATCGAGCTGCATGCGGTACTTATCCATATCGTCGATCAAGATGCGGGCGACGCCTGTATCCATTGCCGCCTGCGCGACAGCCGGAGCGACCCACGTGAGTACGCGGGGATCGAACGGTTTTGGAATGATGTATTCGCGGCCGAACGACATTTCCTTCGCCCCGTAGGCGCGTTTGACGCTGTCGGGTACTTCTTCCTTCGCAAGTTTGGCAAGCGCGTACGAAGCGGCCTGCTTCATCTCTTCGTTGATCGCCGTCGCACGGACGTCGAGCGCTCCCCGGAAAATGAAGGGGAAGCCAAGAACGTTGTTGACCTGGTTCGGGTAATCGGATCGGCCCGTCGCCATGATGACATCGGGGCGGGCGGCGACTGCGTCTTCGTAGGTGATTTCCGGATCGGGATTTGCCATGGCGAAAATAATGGGGTCTTTCGCCATTTTCCGCACCATGTCCTGGGACACGAGGTTCGCGCCGGAGAGACCGAAAAAGACGTCGATGCCTTCGAATGCTTCTTCCAGCGTGCGCGCGCTGGTTTCCGCCGCCATCGCTTCCTTGAATTCGTTCATCTTCTCGGTTCTACCTTTGTAGATGACGCCGGAGGTGTCGCACATGATGACGTTCTTTGGATCGACGCCGAGCGATATATGAAATTTGGCGCATGCGATACCTGACGCACCGGCGCCGTTATACACGACCTTGATCTTTTTAATGTCCTTCCCGACGATCTCGAGGGCGTTGAGCAGCGCGGCGCCGCTGATGATCGCGGTTCCGTGCTGGTCGTCGTGAAACACAGGGATTTTCATACGTTTTTTTAATGCTTCCTCGATATAGAAACATTCGGGTCCCTTGATATCTTCAAGATTGATGCCGCCGAACGTGGGTTCAAGCACTTCACAGACGCGGATGATTTCATCCGTGTCTTTCGAGTTCAGCTCGATATCGAACACATCGATATCTGCAAAGGTCTTGAAGAGAACGCCTTTCCCTTCCATTACCGGCTTGCCCGCCTCCGGTCCGATATCGCCCAAACCGAGAACCGCTGTCCCGTTTGATATAACGGCGACAAGGTTTCCTTTAGCTGTGTAATCGAACACTTTGTTGACGTCGGCATGGATTTCCCGGCAAGGTTCTGCGACGCCCGGCGTATACGCCAGCGATAGATCGCGCTGCGTGACGCAGGGTTTAGTTGTGATGACTTCAATCTTACCCTTCCGCCCCCGGCTGTGATACTCCAGGGCGTCTTCCTTTCGAATCTTCATGAATGTTCTCCGCAAGAATTGAAGGAGGTGAATAAACTGGAACCGTTCGATTCCAACAACGATTTGTATGTGCGACGATAGGACAAGTTAGGAATATTTTAGGCGATCTTCAACGATTGTCTTCGGCCGCTCAGCCTCTCCGGTTTTCGAGGAGCATGAACAATGCGTCCGCGACGCGTTGAGGTTCGATGGATTCCATGCAGCGGAAATGGGTGTGCGGGCAGCTTGTTCTTCCGATATGCGTACACGGGCGGCATGAAAGTCCTTCAGTCTCGAGCACTACCGAATTCGCATTGTACGGGAAAAACCCGAATTCGCGTACGGTCGATCCGAACAACGCGGCAACCGGTACACCGACGGCGGTCGCCATGTGCATCAAACCGCTGTCGTTCGAAACGGCGGCGGAGCAACGCGCGAGAACCGCTGCGCTTTCCAGGAGTCGCAGCGTTCCGCAAAAGGAATGAATCCGCTCCGGCGCAATCTGCCGCAGTGTCTCCGCGGCCGTCTGTTCTTCCTTGCCGCCGAGTACGACGATTTCGGCCCCGGTGCGGTCAAGAATCAGTTCGCAGACTTTGGAAAGATGATGAAGCGGGTATTGTTTCGTGAAATGTTTGGCGCCGGGGCAAAGTGCAATCAGAGGCGCTTCTCTCAGGGGAACCGCCTGTTCCGCCCATGTGGTAATATCCTCGGGGATGGCTATTGCCGGCGGTAGATTGTCGGGTTGCAGACCAGCGGAAGCGATATAGCGCTCCGCAACCGGGACGATGGTTTTGTAGGTATTGAGGTGCAGCCCGACCAGCATCATCCAGCGCCAGTGTTCCTTTCTGTATATGTGCAGCGTTCCCTTCAATCCCTTTCGCAGATATCGGGACCGGTGGTTATTATGCAGATCGAATACCCGATCGAACGCAATGCCGCGTAATTGCTCTCTCAGCTGAGCGAGACCGGCTCGTCCTTCCGTCATATCGAAAGGTATGACGCTATCGATGAACGGCGAGTGTTCGACGAGCGGCGCGTACTCTTTTCGAGTGACATACAGCACCTCGGAACCGGGATCTGCGGACCTCAGACTCCGTAGAAATGGAGTCGTGAGTATGATATCGCCGATGGAACTTAGTCTGATAATGAGTGTTTTAATGGTGTGTCCTTCACAAATGAACGCCAGACCTCGACCGGCAAATTAGGCTGTAGGGCATGTTTTTCCAATTCAGAAGAATGGCGCATTTTCTATGACTTCAGATACATTGTTGAAAGTAACCACTATCGGTGGTTTGCGCGCGGCGGGATATCGTGTGTTACCGGTAAAAGATGAGATGCGCAACAACCTCATCGCGAAATTGGAGCGCAGGGAAACCTTGTTTCCGGGAATCCTGGGCTACGACGATACCGTAATACCCGCGCTGGTGAATGCCGTCCTTTCGAAACACGATATCATTCTG
>CAYPBB010000016.1:41007-80602 GCA_964408855.1 uncultured Ectothiorhodospiraceae bacterium | reverse complement strand
CGACAGGCATTATGATCAGCGGCAGAGGCATCGCGGTTGAAACGGTCGGCAGCGATTTCATCACCGGCGCGGTTGAATACGAGGTCGATAAAGCGGTAAACGAAGGCGCCGAATACGTGATTGTCGAAGGGCAAGGGGCGGTGACGCATTGCGGGAATTCTCCGATTGCGCTGGGCATCCTGCATGGAACTATGCCCGATGCAATGATTTTATGCCATCAACCTGCCCGCGAGACGGACGGATACGGAATGCATCTGCCTTCGATTCAGACGTCCGTTGCGCTGCACGAACATCTCATGTCGGTGTTCAAGGCAAGCAAGGTTGTCGCAATCGGTTTGAATACGATGGATATGAACAAGGAAGACGTCAGAGAAGTGGTGGAGTCGATTGGTAGTACGGTCGGTCTCCCTGCGGTGGATCCCATGCGCGAATCGCCCGCGGCGCTTGTCGACGCGGTACTGGAATTCTACAAAACCTATACGTCGTCGTACAATAAAGATACGTTCGTCAAGGTGTACGACCGCATCTTCTGACGAGAATCCAGCTTCAGTGTAAAGGACGCGCCGCTACGCGTCCTTTTTTGTTGCAGCCCGGAACGTGCGCAACACGCTTACGCCTGCGGTCGTGGCTGTGATGGGGAGCACAGCGTAGTAGAATAGAGCGGAAATCTGCGGAGTATATTCGGGATTCGAATTCCGGATTACGACGAACGCCATGTAGGCTGCGAAAAACAGAAGGAAGAAAATCCCTTCCCAGCGATGAATGGAATACCCCGAATACATGACAACGAGACAGAGCACCGCGGCGCCCATCATGACCGGGAGATCGGTGGAAAGGACGATATCTGAGACCTTCAAGCCTCCGGGGGTAATGAGACTTGATAGCCCCGCGATGATGAAGATGTTCATCGTATTGCTTCCGACTGCGTTGCCGATCGCAATGTCCGATTCGCCGCGAAGACCGGCGACGAAACTGGTGGCGATTTCGGGAAGGGATGTGCCTACTGCAATAATAGTAAGCCCGATCACCACGTTGCTCAATCCGAGGTATGTTGCGATATCGACCGAGCTTGCGACAAGCGCGTTCGCTCCGGCGACGAGCAGGATCAACCCCGCGACAACGAAGAGAGAATTTTTAAGTTTCCCGCCGCCGGCGTGCTTCTCCTTCTTCTTTGCTTCCTGCTGTTGTTGCTTCCGGCTGATGTAAATGCTAATCCACGTGTATCCTATGCCGCAGATCAACAGGAGCACTCCCTCGAGTTGGGCGATCCTTCCGTCGAGCGAGAGCGAATAGATTAGCGCCGAAGCGCCAAGCATGACCGGTCCGTCGACGCGCAACGCCTGTTTCGACACCGAGAGAGCGCGGAACGCCGCCGCAAGCCCCAGTACAAGGAAGACATTGGAGATATTGCTGCCGATAATATTTCCAAGGCTGATATCGTCCTGATGTGCGAGCGCCGCCTGAAGCGATACCGCCAGTTCGGGGGCGCTGGTTCCATAGGCGACGATCGTCAATCCAATAACAAGCGGCGACAGGCCTACCGCCAGCGCAAGCCGGGAGGCGCCTTTCACCAGGAGACTGGCGCCGTAAAGCACGAATATAAATCCTGCGACGAAAAATACGAGAGTAAGAAAGTCCATAAGCTGCGAAACTAGTGTGAATCCCGTTGCTGACACGCGCCAGGGTGTGCGTCGATCATTACGAATATTCGCATATGACGTATGACTTCAAACTCGTAAGATGATGTGGTACGCCGATTTTTCAAAACCGGAATTACGGGCGTTCAGCGCGCGATGCGTTTGCTGTAAAGAAAACGACGAACGGCAATCGTCTCTCGTGTGAAGCATCGGATTACCCCATGTGCGAAAAAAATCTCCCATTTTCTCCCACCGTTCCAGAAAAAAAACTGTTTGAAAAAATTGCCGAAAATCGCCTGAATTAAGCGAATTCGGTATGAACAAATAATGACCTCCGGTAGCCGCTTTCTATTCAGACATCTTTTGAGAATCGGCGTAAGATGTTGTTAATTATGGGCTTGTGCGGAGAAATCGGATTGAAATGCATGGAAATCATCGAAGTGAGATTTTTTCAGAAAATGCAAACAGCACTTGATTTTCATTCTTAAAGCATTAATTTTGGAGAAAAGTGGTTCATCGTGGGTTTTTGTGGTGAATTTTGTATTGAGTGTAGATGGCAGGTTTCAAAGGAAAATATGAATATGCGATTGACTCGAAAGGAAGAATCAACCTTCCTTCGAAGCTCAAGAAGCACATGAACCCGGAGGCGGACGGAACATTCGTCGTCACCCGGGGCCTTGAAACATGTCTCTATCTCTATCCGCTCGACACCTGGAACGGTCTCGAGAAGGAACTCACCGAAAAGCTTAACGTGTACCGCGAACAAGACAGACTGTTTTTGCGCACCCTGCTCATGTGGGTTCACGAGGTGGCCCTCGACAAGCAGTCGCGGATCATGCTTCCATCGGAGTTGCTTGAATTCGCGAAAATCAAGACAGGCGTAGTGCTGATCGGCGCTCTCGATAAAATCGAGTTGTGGGACGCCGAGGAACTCGACAAGTATCTGAAGCGCTACGCCGATCAATCGTACGAAGATGTCGCAGCCCAGGTGATGGGCAATTTGTAATACACGCATCAGCTCTGATCATGTATCACACGCCGGTATTGGCTGAAACTGCTGTGCGCCTGTTAATCACGAATCCGGACGGAGTGTATGTAGACGGCACTCTGGGCGGAGGCGGTCACAGCCGGCTGATTCTGGAACGGCTTGGTTCAAGCGGACGCGTCGTCGGTCTCGATCAGGACCGCGACGCAATTGAGTTCTGTCAACAATCATTCAGAGACGATCACAGATTACTCCCGGTCGAATCGAACTTTTCGAACGTATCCGCCGTGTTGGATCAACTTGGTATTGCTATGATGGATGGAATTCTATTGGATTTAGGCATTTCGTCTCATCAGGTGGATACACCGCAGCGAGGATTCAGTTTTAAGTACGACGGTCCTCTTGATATGCGTATGAACACCGCCGGCGGGCTTTCGGCGGCAGAAATCGTGAATACAGCCGACGAGCGGACGCTTTCATTGCTTATCCGCGATTTCGGCGAAGAACGGAACCATAAACGAATTGCCCGCGCTATTGTCGCATCCCGCGAACACAGCCGGGTTGAAACAACCAGCGAACTACGCCGCATCATTGAACATGCAAGCTCGCCCGTACATGCCGATAAAACCTGCGCCCGCGTTTTTCAGGCGCTTCGGATTTACGTCAACGGCGAGCTCGACGCGCTCGGCGCCGCACTGGACGGCGCATATTCCCGTCTTCGGAACGGAGGGCGCATGGTCGTGATTTCGTACCATTCCCTCGAAGACCGGATTGTAAAACACTTTTTCCGCGATATCGTCACATCGGATCCGGCAAATCCGTATTCCGCAACCAGCATCGAGCAACGGTTCACAATATTGACGAAGAAACCCATTATTCCGGACGACCATGAAATACTCGGAAATCCTCGGGCTCGAAGCGCCCGTCTCAGAGCGGCGGAAAAAAACTGAAACGCCGAGCACGATCTTTGCCGGCAATACCGACCGGCAAATTCTTGCCCAACCCGGCCTGCCGCGCGAAACCGCGCAGAAACAGGCCGAGTTTACGACGTTCAACATTATCACACTTCTGGTGATCGCAACGTTGATCGTGACGGCATACATCTCGAACGTCATTACGGTCGATTCGTTGATGGCGGAAGCGACGAAACTTGAA
This sequence comes from uncultured Ectothiorhodospiraceae bacterium, assembly GCA_964408855.1. GTDB lineage: Bacteria > Bacteroidota > Ignavibacteria > SZUA-365 > CAYPBB01. The sequence continues at coordinate 76,825 of CAYPBB010000016.1, read as the reverse complement.
CAGACGGAAAGTAAGCTGATACAGGAGCGCGAAAACCTGCGCGCCGATATCAACATGCTGACCAGCTACAATAGAATACAGAAAATCGCAACGGAGAAACTGGGGTTGGTGCATGCAACGCAACAACCGTATACCCTGGAACTGAGCGAGGAATAATCCGGCATTCATCAGGAAACGACACGTGACCGAACCGTTCGGCTTACATATCGACAAATCCGCGGAAGGTCTGAAAAGGCCGCGAAACGAAAGCGCCATAAGGATGTATATCGTTATGGTGGTGTTTCTTGCCGGATTCATTGTCGTGGCGATGCGGTTGTTCCACATTCAGATACTCCAAAGCAGGGAATACAAGGAACTTGCGCAATTACAGTACCAGTCGCGCGAAATTCTCAAACCGGCGCGCGGTCTCATCCTCGACAGAAAACTCTCCATCCTGGCGTCCAACATCACGGAATACGCGATTTCCATCGACCCGACGGTGATGGAGCGCCCCGATACGGCGATCCGCGCCCTTGCCCGCTATCTGCCGCGTTCCTATGCATTTTACATGCAGAAGATTACCAAAACGAAGAGCAAGTACATCGTCCTTGAGAAAGCGGTTAACGAGGAAACGATAGAACCGCTGAAGAAGTGGCGTTGCTACGGCGTGCGGTTCGAATCGAAACCCAAGCGGAAATACAATTTCAACTCGCTCGCCGGACCGGTGATTGGATATACGAACGTGGCGAACAAAGGGCAGAGCGGGATAGAGCTTGCGATGGACGATGAGCTTGTCGGCAAGGAGGGCTTCATCGTCTATCAATTGAACGCAAAACGCGTGAAACGGCCGGAAGTGGAATACCCCCATCTCGAACCCGTGAAAGGCAGAAGCGTCGTCCTCACTATCGACCAGTCGTATCAGGCGATTGCGGAAGAAGAGTTGGTGAAAGGTGTACAGCAATTCGCGGCAGAATCCGGTCGGTGCATCATCATGCAGCCGAAAACGGGCGAGATTCTGGCGATGGCAAACTACCCCAGCATGAACCCGAACGACCGCAGGAATTACAGTCCGGAAAAGGCGAGAAACCGGGTCATCACCGATTTATATGAACCGGGTTCGACCTTTAAGATTGTTGCAATGAGTGCGGCGTTGAACGAAGGGATGTATGAGCCGGAAGATAAAATCTGGGCGGAAAACGGGAAGTACTATCATACGCCGAACGAAAAGCCCATCGAAGACGACCATAAATACGGCTGGCTTACCCTTCGAGGCGCGTTTGAACATTCGTCGAATATCGTGAGCGCTAAAATTGCCGAACAGCTCGGGAAGGAATTGTTTTATAAGTACGCGCGGAACTTCGGATTCGGTATCAAGACCGGCATCGAACTACCCGGCGAATTGCGCGGCGATTTACGGAACCCCATCAATTGGGACAGGTCGACGCACCGGTATATGGCGTTCGGGTACGGGCTTGCGGCGACTTCCCTGCAGATTGCCTGCGCCTATTCGGCAATTGCCAACGACGGCGTGTTGATGCGTCCATACATCCGGAAATGGCTTCTCGACGAAAACCGGAACATCATCGACGAAACGGTACCGCAAACGGTGAGGCGTGTGGTCTCCTCGGAAACAGCGGCAACGATGCGCGAATTCATGCGCGGCGTGGTCGACTCGGGGACTGCAAGCAGGGCGAAAATCGCCGGCATCGCGATCGGCGGTAAAACCGGTACGTCACAACGTCTGGTGAAAGGCAATTATTCCGATAAGTCGCACGTCGCGTCGTTTGTCGGCTTTTTCCCTGCGGACGATCCGAAAGTATTGATTCTGGTTATTCTCGATGCGCCGACGAACGGGTACTACGGCGGTATGGTCGCAGCTCCAATTTTCAGAGAAATCGCGCTCCGCATCATCAATTCGAGCAGCGAATTCGCGAAGCAGCCTGAATCTGTCGCCCGCACCGCGATTGTACAAAACACCGGATCTGTCCCCGATCTGCGCGGAATGCCGGTTCGCGCGGCGAAAAAAATTGCCGAACTGCAAGGATTCGAAGTATCCGCCAAAAGCGGGTCGGGAATCATCCTTGCGCAGGATCCCGAAGCGGGCGGAGTGGAGCGCAGGAATACGGTGATCCGCGTCATGACGCGTAAGGAATACAAATATAAAAACGGACGAGGTATCGTAGTTCCCGATATGCATGGATTGGGACTCCGGCAGGCAATGTGCATGGCAGGAGAAATTGGATTGGATATTCGAGTGGAAGGTAGCGGCAAAGTGGTCTCGCAAATCCCGGCGCCCGGAACCGTTGTGCATCCGAATGCAGTGTTCTCGGTGAGCTGTAAATCCAGAGATATCGGTCAGGTCAATATTTACTAAGCAGGAACATCCGGTGTTTAACCAATTATCGAGAGATATTCATTTACCGCATTCTGCGAAAAAGCTGTCGGATCTGATCGCCGGCGTACCTGTGATACAGGTGTACGGTCCGCTCGATGCTCCGGTTGCCGGAATCACGACCGATTCGCGGAAAGCGGACGCCGCGTGGATATTTGTCGCAGTGGAAGGCGAACATACCGACGGGCACAACTTTATTCAACAGGCGATCGAGAGAGGTGCGAGTGTTGTCGTGATACAGGCAAAACAGTACGAAGAATACCTGTCCCGGTTGCTTCCGCCTGCATACGCGCAGCATAATCAGGTAACGGTGCTTGTCGTATACGATACGCGGCTTGCAGTGGCGCGGCTGGCGTCGGTGTTCTACGGCGATCCTGCGGCTACAATGAAATTAATTGGAATTACCGGAACGAACGGAAAAACCACGACGGCGCATTATATAAAATCCGTCCTCGAGCAGAACGGAGAAAAAGCCGGTATGATCGGCACGATTGAATATCATACCGGAGACGCCGTGCTCCCTGCATCGCTGACAACGCCGCTTGCCGAGGAAGTGCATGCATTGTTGCGCCGCATGGCGAACGAAGGATGTTCGTCGTGCGTGATGGAGGTATCGTCGCATTCGCTTGCGCTTGAACGGGTGCATGGGATGATGTTCGATGTATGCATCTTCACGAACATCAGCAGGGATCATCTCGATTTTCACGGTACCTTCGAAGAATATGCGCGCACCAAATCGAGGCTGTTCAAGGAGCATGCAAAAGGTGCGAAGATCATCAATACCGACGACCAGTTTCAGATGGCGATCTGGGATGCGCACGATGAACAGACGATTACCTACGGCCGGTTCGGCGAACCTCAGGTGTGCCTGAAGAATCTGACGCAGTCGAAGGAAGGGTTGGCATTCGAGGTCGCGATCGGCGGAAAAATATTGAATGCAAAGACGAAGCTGATCGGTACGTTCAATGCGTGCAACGCGACCGCGGCAATTGCGGCGTGCGATGCGCTGGGGATTTCGCACGATGTGATCCTGGCGGGAATCGCCGCACTGGAGCGGGTGCCGGGCCGGTTCGAACGCGTGTACGGGCCAGATGGGATTCTCGGCGTCGTCGATTATTCGCATACGCCGGACTCGTTGAAAAAAGCGCTCGTCAGCGCGCGTGAGCTTCTCGGTGGCGAGGGTGAATTGGCAGTGGTATTCGGCTGCGGCGGCGATAGAGATAAAGGAAAGCGTCCGCAAATGGGAAGAATCGCCGAACAGAACGCCGATAAAGTATATATAACCAACGATAATCCGCGGAGCGAAATACCGCAGGATATTATTCGCGATATCGCCGCCGGACTTGAACGCGCCGGGCAGGCGGCGGTCATTCCCGACCGCGCCGAAGCGATAGCGACGGCGGTTCGGCAGATAGGACCAAACGGAATCGTTCTTGTCGCGGGCAAGGGACACGAAACGTATCAACTCACCGGATCGAAGAAAACACATTTCGACGACCGGGAAGAACTAACAAAGGCGTTCGACGCCCGCGTAAAGGAACGGTAGTCGTGGAAAATTTCAGGCTACATAGACTTCTGGAAATAGAACACGTTCGCGCCGTGAGAATGAACGACGCTCGCGAAACAGAGATACGATCGATATCGACGGATACCAGAACGCTCCAAAAAGGCGATGTATACCTTGCTTTACGCGGCGAAAATCATAACGGACACAATTATATAACAACTGCCGCCGCAAACGGCGCTGTTGCGTGTATTGTTGAGCAGAACTGGTATCGGAAAAATGGAAACGTAGTGCAATGTCCATTGCTCGTTGTCAGAGACACCGTTGTTGCATACGGCGCGATAGCGAATTTGTACCGGAGGCAATTCAACATTCCCGTAATTGGTATCACGGGAAGCAATGGCAAAACGACGACGAAAGAAATGGTCGCGAGCGTTTTACGAACGAAATACAGCGTATTATCGACGTCCGGAAATTACAATAACCATATCGGCGTGCCGAATACGTTGTTGCAATTGAACGCCGGTCACCAGGTTGCAGTTGTCGAACTCGGCACAAATCAACCCGGCGATATCGAGTACTTATGCCGGATTGCCGAACCATCGCATGCAATTATCACCAATATAGGTTCGGCGCATCTGGAACGGTTGCAATCGAAAGCAATGATTGCCCGGGAGAAGATGACGCTGTACGACGCCGTCGGCGAAGCCGGATTCAGATATATCAATAACGACGATGAATACACATCCTGGTTTCACGCAGCAAACGGAACAAATATCCGGTTCGGATATACGGAAGGCAGCGATGTCCGGATTCTCGAATGCTCGGTAAACAACAGCGGGAATCCGCGAGTGAAGTTTTTCAGCCCTGCCGTGAGTAAAAAAGAGTTTCAACTCGGTATGCGCACGGTAGGATTGCCCGGAGCCTATGCGGCGGCGATTGCGCTCGCCGTTGGGATGACGTTCGATTGCGCGGTATATAAAATGAAGGAAGCGATCAAGAGTTTTGAATCGCCGGGAAAACGATTGAAGGCGACGACGACGCATGGCGTCACCGTTCTCGACGATACATACAACGCGAATCCGGATTCGGTCCGCGCGGCAATCGATACAATCGCATCCATGAAAAACGCAGGCGCCAAAATCGTCGTGCTCGGCGATATGCTGGAACTCGGCGCGCATGCAAAGGACGAGCACCGGAAAATCGGCGACTATCTCGTCGGCATCGAGTCGATAGAATATGTACTCACCTATGGCAAAAATGCGCGGGAAATATACAATACTGTGAAAACGCAGAAGAACTATGCCGAACACTTCGGTACGAAAGAGCGCCTCGCCCAGGCACTGTTGCCCCTGATCGATGAAGGCGATATAGTCATGGTGAAGGGATCTCGAGGAATGGATATGACCATTGTTGTAGATGAAATTCTGCGGACAATCGGAACAGAGGCGGACTGATGCTATACTATTTATTCGATTATATCAATGCGCAATTCAGTCCTCCGGGATTTGAGGTGTTTCATTACATCACCTTCCGCGCCGCCGCGGCGGCGATTACAGCGTTGCTGATCAACTGGAGCGTTGGCGGGAAAATCATCCGGCTGTTGAAGGAACGGCAAATCGGAGAATCTGCAAAACTGGAAGCGCCCAAAAATCACCTCTCGAAGGCAGGAACGCCGACGATGGGCGGCCTTATTGTATTGAGTTCCGTCGCCATTGCCGTTCTGCTTTGGGGCGAATTGAAGAATACATATATCTGGTTGATCCTCGTATCCACGGTACTTCTCGGGCTCGTCGGTTTCATCGACGATTACTTGAAAGTTGTGAAGAAATATTCGAAGGGATTGATAGGAGGATACAAGATTATCGGTCAGGTGACGGTTGGCTGTATCGTCGGCGGTGTGTTGTATTTCATGCCGGAGTTTTCGGCGTATAATACGATAACAACCATTCCGTTTTTCAAGAATTTGAATTTCGACTACGCATATTTCTATATTCCGGTCGTCATCTTTGTCATTACTTATACTTCCAACGCAGTCAATCTTACCGACGGCCTTGACGGTCTCGCCGTCGGAACAACCGCGATCGCATTTCTATCGATCGCGGTGATATCGTATGTAGGCGGGCATGTATCGCTCTCCGATTATTTGAACATCATTTTCCTTCCCGGTTCCGGCGAGTTGACTGTATTCAGCGCCGCGATTGTGGGCGCCGGTCTGGGCTTCTTGTGGTATAATGCCTATCCTGCGCAGGTCTTTATGGGCGATACCGGATCGCTCGCGCTCGGCGGTGCGTTGGGCGTAACAATGCTGATGATTAAGAAGGAGATGCTTCTGCCGATACTGGGCGGAGTATTCTTCGCGGAAACGATGTCTGTGATTATTCAGCGTCTCTACTTTAAGTATACAAAGAGGAAATACGGACAAGGCCGGCGCGTTTTCAAAATGGCGCCGCTGCATCATCATTTCGAGTTGCTTGGATGGCAGGAGCCAAAAATCGTATCTCGTTTCTATATTATCGCGGTGATTCTCGCTATTGTCAGTCTTGCAACATTTAAAATCCGATAATCGATGCTGGATATCGCGAACAAACATATTGTTATTGTCGGAGCGGCGAGGAGTGGAATCGCTGCTGCAAAACTCGTATGCGAGTTCGGAGGGCGGGTATTCCTCACCGATACAGGAAACCGTCCGCAATCGCCGGAATTGGATGCAGCGTTGGATCGCTACGGAATGGAATACGAGTTTGGCGGGCACTCGGAGAGAGCGTCGGCGTGCGATATTATGATCGTGAGTCCAGGCGTTCCATCCAACGCAGCAGTGGTGCAACACGCTGAACGAAACGGCGCCACAGTTTGGAGCGAACTAGAACTGGGTTTCAGAGCATGGAACGGCAAGGTCATTGCAGTCACCGGATCGAATGGAAAAACGACGACGACTACGATGATCGGCGAAGTGTTCGAGGCTGCGGGAATGCGGGCCTTCGTCGCCGGCAATATCGGCACGGCGTTTTCCGATGCGGTCATCGAACATCGCAATGACGAATGGGCGATACTCGAGGTCAGTAGTTTCCAACTCGAACGGATAGAGCTGTTTCGGCCTGATATTGCGGTAATTACAAACATTACGCCCGATCATCTGGACCGTTACGAATGGAGCATGGCGAAATATATCCATGCGAAAAAGCGGATTACGATGAATATGAACGAGCGCGATGTTTTGATATATAATGCTGAAGATGAGGTTACAATTGAATCGATTGTGCCGCACGTAAAACGGGGGGTCTCATGTTCATTGGCGGAGGATGCAATTGCGGGCGTGTCAAGGAAAGGCAATTCAATAATATATAACGATGGCTCGGTTGTTGAGACGCTTATCGATTCCATTGACCGTTTACGAGTAAAAGGCGCGCATAATGCCATGAATGCAGCAATGGCTGCAGCCAGCGCTGCGATCGCAGGAGTAAAGCCGTCGGCGATAAACGATGCGTTGATTGCATTTCGCGGAGTGCCCCACCGTCTTGAATTTGTAGACTCGATTGACGGTACGGAATGGTATAACGATTCGAAGGCGACGAACGTGGATTCTGTCGTTATTGCGTTGCGAAGCTTTGACCGTCCGGTCATTCTTATCGCCGGCGGAAGAGACAAGGGCGGGTCGTATGCACCGCTAAACGAATTGGTGCGATCGAAGATAAAACTGATGATCGTTATCGGGGAAGCATCGACGCTGATTTCCGAAGCATTTCAGGGAATGGTAGAAATTATTTCTGCCACGACATTGCAGGATGCGGTAAACATCGCCTCGGATCGGGCGGAGCGGAATGACATTGTGTTGTTGTCTCCGGCATGTTCGAGCTACGATATGTTCGATAACTATGAACAACGAGGCGACGAATTCCGGAAGATGGTTCATGCGGTGAAATGGAATGAAAAGAGAAAATAAAATAGATATTGTTCTGCTGATGTGCGTCATTGGCTTGATGCTGTTCAGCATCGGAGCCGTGTATAGTGCGAGCGTAGCAGTGGCGGGGGCGAAGCACGGCGATGCGGCATTCCTGTTCAAGAATCACAGCATTCGAGTGATGCTCGGCCTTGTGGCGCTGTTTATCGGTATGAACGTAGATTACCATCAATATGCGAAATTGAGCAAAGCAGGTATTCTGGTTGCGCTTATTTTGTTGGCGTTTACGGTATTCGCAGGTGTTACGCTCAATGGGGCGCAACGTTGGATATCGTATGGCCCGATCCAGTTTCAACCGTCCGAGTTCGCGAAGTACGCGCTTGTCATACATTTGGCGGTGCTCCTTTCGGACAAGCAGGAATATATCAATGATTTCATGAAAGGATATGTTCCATTGCTTGTATGGGTGTCGTTGGTGGTTTTTGCAATATTTATGCAACCGAATTTCAGCACCGGAGCAATCGTATTCCTTGTTTCGATCATGTTGATGTATACCGGTAGGGTGAATATAAAACATATCGCGGCGACCATAGCGATGGTAATTCCGGCGGTTGTTGTGTACGCGATTTCTGCGCCGTACCGCTGGAATAGGATAATGGCGTTCATTTCCAGTTCCGATGAAGGATCGGATGTTGTCGATGCTGCGAAATACCAGGCGCAGCAGGCGGTAATAGGGCTCGGCAGCGGAGGATTGCTGGGCGTAGGTATGGGGCTAAGCAAGCAGCGCGAATTGTTCCTGCCGGAGTCGTATACCGATTTTATTTTTGCGATTATCGGCGAGGAGTACGGTCTGGTCGGAACGTGGTTAATTTTGTGCGTTTTTTGCGTGATACTAATCCGCGGCGTAAAGATCGCCAAACATGCAAAGGACGATCTCGGTAGATTTATTGCCATAGGGATAACGATCGTTATCTCTATGTATGCATTGATTAATGCAATGGTCACGACAGGGCTTACCCCCACGACAGGATTGCCGATGCCGCTCGTGAGTTATGGCGGTACGTCGATTCTCATAACATGTTACGCGTTCGGGATTCTCCTGAATGTATCGCGAGGAAATAGCGACAATAGAAAATCTGCGCCGGTGAATGTAGCGTGATTGAACGTAAAAAACATATCGTATTTGCAGGCGGCGGTACAGGCGGACATTTATATCCGGCGATTGCAATTGCGGATGCGCTGTCGGTAATGAAACCGGAGCTACATGCTGTCTTTATTGGGGCAAAAAATAGGCTGGAAGCCACCATAGTGCCGGAACTTGGGTACGAGTTTGTGGGAATGGATATGGCGTCGTTCCCGAGAAAACTATCGGTTCAGGCGTTCAAGGAATTGTCGACGATCATACGCAGTATATTTCGTGCGAAATCAATCTTAAAGAAATATAAACCGGTTTGTGTCGTCGGGACGGGAGGTTTCGTTTCGGCGCCCGTGCTGATTGCTTCGCTGGGCAGATACCATACCGTTGTACATGAACAGAATACGATCCCCGGAATAGCGACAAAATATCTTCGACGGTGGGTTAATCGTATGTTCGTATCCTTCGGAAATACAAAAGAGTATTTTAAAAATGCGAAGAATGTAACCGTATCGGGCAATCCAGTACGCGCATTCGCGTCGGGTCAATCGAAAGAACAACTACTCGAAATGTTCGGGTTGATGCCCGGAAAGACAACGGTTCTGGTATTTGGCGGAAGCTTGGGATCGGCACGAATCAATAATGCGATCGCAAAATCAATTGACGAATTACATAAGATGAATATTCAGTTGATTTGGCAAACCGGAGAACAGATGTATGACAGCCTCGCAGCGCAATATTCATCATATGACAGCATAAGACTGTTCAAGTTCATTAAGGATATGTGGAGCTGTTATCGAGTGGCAGACGTAGTGGTATGCCGGGCAGGCGCAACAACGATTGCGGAACTTTCTGCTGTTGGCTCGGCGGCGATCCTCGTCCCCTATCCCTATGCTGCAAACGATCATCAAAGGAAAAATGCCGAAGAGCTGCAAAAACGAAATGCATGTATGGTTGTCGAAGATGCAGATGCCGAGAGAGCACTCCTATCTGCGCTTATGCTTCTTGTGGAGAATAGCGAGAAACGTGATGAACTGAGTAGAAACGTAAGAGAAATAAATACGCCAGATGCAGCGCGAACGATCGCACAATACATCCTTGGGATAAGCGAGGGCGAAGATGGAAGAGAATAGAAAGATATTTACAAAGAAAGCAGATCAGATATACATTACTATGATAATGTACCTGGTTTTTGGCTTGATATATGTCGCCGTTCGTGGAACGGCGATAAGCGGTACGTTGAAAATTGTGTATCAGGATCCGGTGGTGTATATCGTGTTCATATTTTTACTGTACGCTGTTCTTAGATTGATGGCGTATTGGATTCAAAAGCCTCGCGTGGAGATCTGTACAGACCGCCTTATTATCAAACATGAGTACAATGAGAGAGTATGCAGATTTTCGGAAATTAGAGCCGTAAAAATCGTGCATTGGCGTTCGAGGTACACGAAAGAGAGGATACGGTATGTAATGATATCCTTGAAAGAGAAAAGAAGAAGCGTGAAGCTTAAACTATCGAATTACGAAAACGAACGCGTTCTGGCAGATGAATTACTCCTCATCGAGACGAAGGTCAAGGAGATGTGAAATGAAAATGATGAATAGAGTGAAGAAAATCCATTTTGTTGGAATCGGCGGAATAGGAATGAGCGGAATCGCGGAGATTCTTCTCAACCAAGGATTCGAAATATCCGGAAGCGACATTTCAACCTCGGAAATTACAAATAGGTTGAACGAAATCGGTGCAGATATAACCATTGGTCATGCTGAACAGAATGTCGTTGGCGCCGATGTCGTCGTTTACTCTTCCGCGGTAAAACAAGATAATGCCGAGTTGCTGGAGGCCGGGCGGCTTGGAATTCCTGTGATTCGAAGAGCGGAGATGCTGGCGGAATTAACGCGTTTGCAATATTCCATCGCGATCGCCGGAACGCACGGAAAGACGACTACCACGTCGATGCTTGGATCGATCATGATACGGGCAGAACTTGACCCTACCGTGATTGTCGGGGGCAAATTACATGCATTCGGCGGAAGCAATGCACATCTTGGAAAGGGGGATTACATCGTTGTAGAGGCGGACGAGTTCGACCGATCGTTCTTAAAACTCAATCCAACGGTGGCGTTGATAACGACCATCGAGGAAGAACATCTCGATATCTATAGCGATATCGTGGATATACAGAACGCGTTTTTGGAATTTGTCAACCGCATACCATTTTACGGCTTTGCAGTTGTTAATCTTGACGATCCGAATATTCAGGAAATACAGACAAAAATTGAAAAACGGATCATCACGGTCGGCTTTAACGATCAAGCGGATTATCAAGCAAAACGTGCAGGCTACCATGAGAATAAAGCCGAATTCGATTTGTATTATAAAGGCGAGAAGCTGAAACGATTTGAGCTGGCGATTCCAGGGAAACATAACATCTCCAATGCTTTGACAGCTATTGCGGCGGCGTTGGAGGTGGGAGTAGATATACATGTCGTATACGACGCCTTGCGCGAGTATGGAGGCGCATATAGAAGATTCGAAATTCACGGTTGGCATAATACAGTAATGGTAGTAGACGATTACGCGCATCATCCAACAGAAGTGATAGAGACGCTTCGTGGATTGCGGGCTGGATGGGATAACAGAATCATCTGCGTTTATCAGCCGCATACGTTCACACGAACGAGAGACTTTTCGGAGCAATACGGTAAGGCGTTCATGAATGCAAATATCGTGATCGTGACCGGGATCTACCCTGCGCGCGAACTGCCAATACAAGGAATTACCGGCCAGAACATTGTCGACTCAGCAATAAAATACGGTCACAAGAATGCGACATACGAAGAAACAAATCCAGTAGCCGCTGTGGAGCGTGTGGTTAAAAAGAACGACATCATCATAATGATGGGCGCAGGCGATATTTATAAGCAGATACCAGGAATGATCGAAATGCTGAAGAGCAAGCAGTTTGAATAATGGCTGATTCCTTTAATCATATCGAAAAACGGATGATTCTGAACAAGCCGCTATCCAGTATCACTTCGTTCAAAATTGGAGGTCCATGCGATGCATACTTCCAACCGGCGAATATCGAAGATGTATTGGACGTGCTGCATTATTGTAAGGAACGGTCCATCCCGTATCAGGTGATCGGAAACGGTACTAATCTTCTCATTCATGACAACGGTTTTAGAGGAATTGTTATCAATTTAGTGGACGGACTAAAAAATGTCATAATTAGTGAAAATGAAATTGTTGCTGAATGCGGCGTACGCTTAACTGCATTCATCAATCAATGTATAGAGTATGAATGTGCTGGATTTGAAAAGCTTGCAGGCATCCCTGGGACTCTCGGAGGCGCAATTGCGATGAATGCAGGTGCGTACGATCAGGAAATATCGGATTTACTGCAGAGCGTTACAATTATTCGAGACTGCACGGTCATTGTCATGCAGAAATTGGATTGCGGTTTCGCTTATAGAATGTCAGGACTTCAAAATGATGTCATTATTAAGGCGTGCTTTGGCAGAATGAAGGGCGACATTAATTTGTTGAGGATCGAACGTAGAAACGCCCTCGAAAAACGGAACTCGTCGCAGCCTATCGGTACGAGAAATGCCGGAAGTTGCTTTAAAAATCCGGTAGGATTCTACGCAGCAAAGCTTATCGATGAAGCTGGACTGAAGGGGGCCCGGGTAGGTGGAGCGATGGTATCCGAAAAACATGCCAATTTTATTGTGTGCGACGATCATGCATCTTCCAACGATGTTGTTGAACTTCTTCGACAGATGAAAAAAACGGTACATGACAGATTTGGTATTAAACTCGATTTGGAAATAAAGTTGATCGGATTTGAAGAGACTGTTTTAAAAGAGCTGAATGCATGAGTATCGCGAAGCGAAAAATACATGTCAAACAGAGACGAATGAGTGAAATCGTTGTGCTTGGCCTTCTTTTGCTGTGCGTTGCCGGTGTTGTAGCGTTTCAACATGTCCATACTGCGAAAACATCTATCCTTGCGTTTCGCATTAGCGGATGCACGTATACGAACAAAGAAGATGTAGATAGCATCGCATCCAAATGGAGAAAAAGCAATGATTCGGATCTTTATCATTTGCAACGTAGCATTCTGTGCCTTCCGATGGTAGAATCGGTCGTCGTTACGAAAGAAACATCCTCGGAGGTATCTATCAATATCACAGAACGATCGCCCTACGTCGCATTTATGGATGATAACGAAATAGTGTATTTGGATAAGCATCATATTAACATACCTCGACAATTTGTAAGCCGAAGCGCGGATGTTCCAGTGATTCGTTCAATCATCTCAGATCGAAATGATAATGAAGCGCGAAGAGCGATGGAGTTTGGTTGGCGTATAGTGGGTATGTGTACTAAATATAATGTATATGAATATATTAGCGATGTTGCGATAAAAGATCGTACAGCAATAATGGCGATTACCGGAACCGATGCGGTCCTCCTGCTTAGCGAGTCGAATCTAGAGCGCGGAGTACAGTTATTCAAATCGTTCATAAAAGATAAAAACGTAAATCAGCGTTTTTGTGAAATCGAATATTTGGATGCACGGTATCGCAATCAAATGGCTGTTTCGGAAAAAAGCAAACACATTGCCGATACAGCGACAAATCAAGTTGTTTGTATGAATGCGGCAACGGAGTAATCGAAGATGGATAACACGTTCGTTGGTCTCGATATTGGCACAACAAAAATCTGTACAATCATCGCATCGATTGACAGAGATGGAAATGTTAATATCCTCGGGCTTGGGAAAGCAGAAAACGAAGGAATGAATCGCGGTACGGTGACGCACATCGATAAAACAGTCCGGGCAATTCAGCATTCTGTGCAGGATGCGGAGTCGCAGTCGGGAATAAAGGTGCGTTCGGTGAATATCGGAATCGCCGGAGATCATATACAAAGTTTTCAGAGCAGGGGCGTTGTCGCAATAAGCAATCCGGAAAATGAGATTACGAAGAAAGATGTCGAGAGACTTCTACAAGACACACGTAGAATAGCCCTTCCAACCGACAGAAGGATCATTCATGTCATTCCTCAAGAGTTTATCGTTGACGGTCAGGATGGAATTGTCGATCCCGTCGGTATGTCCGGCGTTCGGATGGAAGCAAATGTGCATATTATCACAGGCTCTGTAACTGCAACACAAACGCTCTTTAAGTGCGTTGAACGAAGCGGACTCGAAATTCATGACTTGGTTTTGGAACCTCTGGCTTCAAGTTACTCTGTTTTAGAGGAAGAAGAAAAAGAAGTAGGCGTCGTCCTTGTTGATATAGGCGGAGGTACGACAGATATTGCTATTTTCGAGGATAAGACAATACGACATACTGCAGTATTAGCCATTGCGGGGAAAAAGGTAACGGAGGACATAAGGAAAGGACTTGGAATACTGAATGATGATGCGGAAAAATTGAAAAAAGAGCACGGTTACGCATTTCTTCCGGAAATTGTAAATGATAGTACGATTACGTTGCGAGGAATAGGCGGGCGGCAACCAATGGAAATATCGCGTACTCTGTTATGCCAGATTATTCAACCGAGAATGGAAGAAATATTTGAAATTGTCGGTTTGGAGATTAAGCGATCGGGGTATTCACGTCATCTTCACTCTGGAATCGTACTTACCGGTGGTGGTTCGTTAATAAAGGGGACTGCCCGATTGGCACAGGAAGTGCTGGGAATGCCCGTGAAAATTGGAATACCTGGTGGTTTCTCAGGCGGATTAACGACCGAGGTCGAAAATCCGATATATAGCACAAGCGTCGGGCTCGTCCTTCATGGAATGAAGTATCAGGCATCGGTGCTTGCAAAAAACCATGATTCGCATAGCGCTACGGCCATCATGCAAAAGCCCGCGAACATGATTCGGAAAATAATCGATTGGTTTAACGAATTGTAATTCACAAGAGATATCATATAGAACTATTCATCTTACCGAGGAGGGTAACATGGCTATTGTGTTTGACAACACAGTCGAGCAGCGAGCGAAAATTCGCGTCGTGGGTGTGGGTGGCGGCGGCGGCAATTCCGTCGAAGATATGATTGCGCGCGGAATCAATAATGTCGAATTCATTATTGTCAATACCGACGTGCAGGCGCTGGAACGCAGCAGCGCGCATTACAAAATTCAAGCCGGCAAAAATCTGACAAGAGGGCTTGGCGCCGGAGCCGATCCTTCCGTCGGATACAGGGCGGTGGAAGAAGACAAGGAAGATATCGGTTCAGCGATTTCCGGAAGCGATATGGTATTCGTTACCGCAGGTATGGGCGGTGGTACCGGCACTGGCGGAGCGCCGGTTGTCGCAAACATTGCAAAAGGGACGGGCGCGCTTGTCGTTGGCATCGTCACGAAGCCGTTTCATTTCGAAGGAAGACGTCGAATGGCGCAGGCGGAGGAAGGTATAGAAGAACTCCGCAAACATGTCGATACTCTCATTGTTATTCCCAATCAGAAACTGTTATCGCTTGTCGATAAAAGCACCCCTGTAACCGATGCATTTGCAATTGCCAATCAGGTATTATTTAACGCTACCCGAGGCATAGCGGAAATAATTACCGTGCCGGGACTTGTAAATGTTGACTTTGCGGATGTCCGGACTATTATGCGTGACATGGGCGATGCATTAATGGGCAGCGGTATCGCCAAAGGCGACAACAGAGCAGTGGAAGCGGCACATCAGGCGATATCGAGCCCGCTTCTCGATGGTGTTTCTATTGCAGGCGCACAAGGAGTATTGATCAACATTACCGGCAATAAAGATATGTCGATGATGGAAATCGATGAAGCAAGTTCTATTATTATGGAAGCTGCAGGCGAAGATGCGAATGTCATTTTTGGCGCCGTTGTTGACGAAACATTCAACGAAGAAATAATGGTAACCGTCATTGCCACAGGCTTTAACAAACGTAACATGGCGATGGCGCGGCGTCAGGCGACTCAACAAAAGCCAGCTTCAAGAATCAATCACATCCCGATGGGAATTAGCGAACTTCGTGATCTTGATCAGCCGGCCTATCTTAGAAAAGGAACGCTTACATTAAGTCAAAGCGAAACCGACGAACGAGAGATTACCGATAGCCAGCGGTATGAGCGGTCAACCGCCGACAGACCTGCCTTCCTTCGGAAAATTATGGACTAATTTCTGCGCCCGAAAACAAGGGCAAGCCACAGTAAGAAAGAGAAGGGTAAACCGCTGTAATTCAATGAGTTACAGCGGTTTCTCTGTTTTATGACGATAGACCAGGCTGAATCAGCGATTGGGATTGCAGCGCTGATGGCGTGGTAACGGAAAGGTAATATATCCGTAACAGGGAGCACATTTTGGGATCATGCCGGGATTGTACATTTGAGTCTGAATATGAACATGTGTTATCCGCCATACAAATATGTCGTTGGAGTTGAACGAATGCATTCTACCCATACCAGTTTCGGAATTTCGAACCTGTCTTCAAATGTCATCCGTGCCATTGTATTTACCGTACTCTTGATTGCGGCGCTCGTTTCGCCGCGCGCAATCTTCGCTCAAAAGGGTGCAGTGTATGGCTCGATCACCGATGCGGAAAACGGTTCCGAACTCATCGGCGCGAATGTCATGCTCGTCGGTACGAATCTGGGCGCTGCATCCAATGTCGACGGAAAATACAGAATAAACAATGTCCCCGCAGGCAAATACACGATGAAGGTTTCCTATATCGGATACACTCCCAAAACGATTACGGATATCACCGTGTCCGATAACAAGGCGGTGCAGCTCGATATCTCGCTCGCCGCAGAAACATACAAAACGGACGAGATCGTCATTACGGCGCAAAGGATTGTCGATTCTGAAGCGGGGATGCTCGCGGCAAGAAAAAAGGCGGCAAGTATCGGCGACGGGATTACGGTTGAGCAAGTGAAACGCAGTCCGGATGCGACTTCCGCAGACGCGCTGAAACGTGTAACAGGCATCACGATCATGGACGATAAATTCGTCTATGTTCGAGGGGTGACCGACCGGTACAATGGTGCGACACTCAACGGAGTCGCCGTGACGAGTACCGACACGGACGTCGACAAAAAAAGTTTCGCATTCGATATGATCCCATCCAATCTGCTCACCAATCTCAATGTGGTCAAAACCGCCACGCCTGATTTACCCGGCGATTTCACCGGCGGACTGGTGCAGGTGAACACGCTGGAATTTCCAGAAAACCGAACAGTAAAATTCAATATCTCCAGTTCGATGAATTCCATCACGACCGGCGAGAAGTTTCTCGGTTCGGCAGGCGGGGGTACGGATTGGCTCGGGTTTGACGACGGCTTTAGAGCATTTCCAAAGGACGTAACGGATACACAATACGATCTTCCCCGCGCGCTCAATAATTCGTGGGGATTGAGGAAATCAACTGCTCCGGTATCGCCGTCGTTTAGTATTTCTGCCGGCGACAGGTTGAACATCGGCGGACAGCGATTCGGATATGTCGGCGCCTTCTCCTATAAAAATACGTATTCGCACCGGCGCGATACGACCAACTATTTCAACAGCGGTAGCGGTACGTGGCAGCGCGCGGGTTTCGGCGCCAACGACAAATTCGGCGTGCTGTGGGGCTCGCTGCTCAATCTTTCGTATCAAGCGGATGATTTCAACAAGGTAAAACTCACGAACAGCTTCAATCAAAGCGCGGATGAAAAGGTAACGAACAGCCGTATCGTGGATGTGAACGAAAATCTTGATAGCACCATTATTGCGGAATGGAGCCAAAGGTCGACCTATGTCGGAACCGTCGGAGGCGAGCATTTTATCAATGCCGGAATTCCATTGCAAATGGATTGGAAGGGGAGCTATTCCTCATCGATTGCAAACGAACCCGACCGGCGAACGTTCATCATGAGGAAGTCCCTCGGCGATCCGAACATGCCGTACGTCTATACGCAAGCGGACCGTTCATGGTCGCGCCTTGCAGAATTCTCCCGGTCAGCGGCGATGAACTTCGAGTCGCAAATCACTTCCGATATCCGCATGAAATCAGGTTTGCATCACGAATCGAAGAACCGTTCATTCCAAATTGAATATTATTATATAGACGGACGCAATATTCCCCTGGCCAAACGGGACAGCCTGTTGACGCTGCCGATGGAGTCCATATTTTCGCCGGATAATTTCGGCTCGCAGAAATTCTATATGCTCAAGTTATCCGATAAACGCGATACCTATACAGGAAGACAGCATTTATATGCGGGATATATCATGGGCGATTACCGGTTCTCTGTATTCAATCAGCAGTTCCGCGCAATCGGCGGTTTGAGGTTGGAAAATTCTACCATTGAAGTCAATACCACGAGTCCGTTTGCGACAGACGAAGCCTACGTCGCAAGGAAGGTGGATAACGACTGGCTCCCTTCGTTCAACTTTGTGTATCTCATCAATGACGATATGAACTTCCGGCTCGCGTACAGCAAATCGGTGAACCGGCCGGAATTCCGAGAGCTTTCGAGCTTCTATTTCTACGATTACAACGAATACGAAGGAACATACGGCAACCCGACGTTGACCCGCGCCATCGCCGAGAATTACGACGCGCGAATGGAATTCTATCCCGGCCCGGGCGAGGTCGTCGCGGTAAGCTACTTCCTTAAAACACTGAGAAATCCGATCGAGCAACGCATTCTTCCGTCCTCGAATCCTGAACGCACATGGTTCAATTCCACGCACGGCGAGAACAGCGGCTGGGAAATCGAAATCCGGAAAGATTTCGGATTTCTGGGCGATTATTTCAAAAATATCGGTGTCGGATTGAATTATACAAGAATATATTCATCCATCGATTATCTCGAGGGGTATAACGATCCGGACGGTACATTCCGATACGCGAAAAAGCAGCGCGAAATGCAGGGGCAATCGCCATGGATGATTAATGCATCGCTGACCTTCCACGAACCGACGTACGGAACTACCGCAACGGTATTGATGAATCAGTACGGCGACCGTATGAGCGCCGTCGGCGATTACCGCGAATACGATATTATCGAGGAATCGCGTATGACGATGGATGTTTCGCTGACGCAGCCGGTCTACGCCGGCGTGGAGGCAAAGCTGACAGCGAAAGATATCGTGCCCGAATCGATCAGATACAGAACGCGCGGCGGCGATCCCTACCGCTCGATCTACCTCGGTTCCTCTTTTTCCTTCTCCGTGTCGTACCAATTATAACCGCCGGGAATCGGTAATAATCAGACTACATAGGCGTAGCATCCAGTTCACATGCCGATCCTAAATTTGGGTATGAACCGAATAAAACGTCTATCACATCGACATCAGTTACTACGCGTGTTTTCTTCTCAAATAGATACCAACCCGGCGATACGAAGAGCCGGATGCCAACCGAGGGAATTAACCGTTTATCGAATCGAATCCGGCGCGAACACGCCGGCGCTGAACCAGAAATGAAACAGGGTAGCTTTGCCATGCGGGAGCATGCTGTTTGCTTGTTCTCCAATTCACACCAGACTAACATCGTGATTCCCGCTGGCGGAGCGCCTTCCCGGTTCGATAAATGCCGCCGATTCGAGACTACACATCAACATCGCTTGATTTCAATCCGGGTTCAGAACCGATCCGTCCCGGAACGGACGATGCCGATACGTGGAAACTCGCCGACCATGAAAACGAACAATCATCAACTTTTTGGAGTCATGTAATGAAGAGATTTCTTCATGCTCTGGCCGCGCTCGCATTCATCGCGTTTGGATATGCGTATGCACAGCCGGCCGTCACGCTCGGTCCCGGACTGGGCTCGGGACGGACGGTTTACCACCAGGCGAAAAATCTTACTCTCTATTCCGATACTGTTTATACGTTGACGGGGCTGTACTTCGTCGATTCAACGTATACGCTGACGATTCAACCCGGCACAGTGATCAAGGGCGACACCGCGGCTACGCTCATCATTGCACGCGGCGCAAAGATTATTGCGAACGGTACGCCGGCGCAGCCCATTGTCTTCACATCGAATAAAGCAGTTGGCAGCCGCGCTCCAGGCGACTGGGGCGGCGTCATTATTCTCGGATCTGCCCCGACGAACCAGACGAATCCGCTGATCGAAGGCGGCATCATTCCCGGCAGCTACGGCGGCAATCAGCCGAACGACAATAGCGGTATCTTCCGCTATGTCCGTATCGAATACCCCGGATACCGCTATCAACTCAATAACGAAGTGAACGGTTTGACCATGGGAGGCGTCGGCCGCGGCACCACAATCGAGTTCGTGCAGGTCAGCTATTCATTCGACGATTCGTTCGAATGGTTCGGCGGCACGGTCGATTGCAAGCACCTTGTTGCATTCGGCGGCACCGACGACGAATTCGATACCGATTTCGGATATCAGGGACGTATCCAGTATGCGTTCGGTCTTCGCGATGTCAACTTCTTCGATCCGACCGGCGAATCGAACGGATTCGAATCTGACAACGAAGGGTCGGCGTCGTATAAAAACCCGCGCACAAAGCCGGTATTCTCGAACGTAACCCTCGTCGGTCCCGCGCGCACGGCGGCGACAAGCGTTCCGACAACGTCGACCTACCAGTACGCAGTGGTCGCGCGCCGAGGCACGCAGTTGAGCATTCACAACTCCCTCTTCGGCGGCTATCCCGGCGGTTACAGCATCCGCGATGTGCAGACGCTGACGTCGGCTGCGGGCGATACGCTGAAGTTCCGCAATATCACGATGGCCGATAGCACCTCGCCGAGAGTGTTCATGACCACGCATCAAAGCGGCTCGCTTGCAGGCTTCGACGTGAATTCCTGGATTCAGACCGCGGCGTACGGCAACAGCGGCGTCAACATCACCGCGCCCGCCGAAGTGACGGCATTGAACCTCGTCAATATGACCAATCTCAATAGTCCCGATCCGCGCCCGGCTGCCGCAACCGCCGCCACAAGCTATGCCGGTCTCGACTCATATTTCGATCAGGTCGCGTATCGCGGCGCGTTCGATCCCTCGCTGCCGCTGAATCAGCAATGGACGGCATCGTGGACGAACTTCGATCCGCAGAATACAGTTTACTCTAGCGGACTTCCCGCTCCTGTCGTCACGCTCGGTCCCGGACTCGGCGCCGGCAGAACAGTGTATCATCAAAACTGGAACCGCACGCTTCGCGCCGACACCGTGTATACATTGACCGGTTTGTATTTCGTCGATTCCACCTATACGCTGACGATTGAACCTGGCACCGTTATCAAGGGCGATACCGCATCGACGCTCATCATTGCCCGCGGCTCGAAAATCTTCGCGAACGGGACGGAAACCCAGCCGATCATCTTTACATCGAACAAAGCCGCAGGCAGCCGCGCTCCCGGCGATTGGGGCGGCGTGATCATTCTCGGTTCCGCTCCGACCAACCAGACCAATCCGCTCATCGAAGGCGGTATCATTCCCGGAAGCTACGGCGGCGCGAACGCCGGCGACAATAGCGGAGTCTTCCGTTATGTTCGTATCGAATACCCCGGCTACCGTTACCAGCTCAATAACGAAGTGAACGGTCTGACGCTCGGCGGCGTCGGCAGCGGCACAAAGATCGAATTCGTACAGGTGAGCTATTCGTTCGACGATTCGTTCGAATGGTTCGGCGGTACTGTCGACGCAAAGAATCTCATCGCTTTCGGCGGCACGGACGACGAGTTCGATACCGATTTCGGATACCAGGGACGCATTCAGTTCGCGTTCGGTCTCAGAGATGTCAACTTCTACGACCCGACCGGCGAATCGAACGGCTTCGAATCGGATAACGAAGGTTCTGCGTCGTACAAAACTCCCCGCACAAAGCCGGTGTTCTCGAACGTGACTCTCGTCGGTCCCTCGCGCACTGCAGCGACGAGCGTTCCTTCCACCACCTCGTACCAATACGCGGTTGTGGCGCGCCGCGGCACACAAATCAGCATTCACAACGCCCTGATCGGCGGCTACCCCGGCGGTTACAGCATCCGCGATGTGCAGACGCTGACCTCGGCTGCAGGCGATACATTGAAATTCCGCAACGTCACGATGGCGGATAGCACCGATCCGAGAGTGTTCATGACGACGCATCAGAGCGGCGCCCTTGCCGGTTTCGACGTCAATACGTGGATCCAGACGGCGGCATACGGAAACAGCGGCGTGAACATTCTTTCGCCTGTGACTGTCTCTGCATTGAATCTGACCGATATGAGCAATCTCAACAACCCGAATCCCGTTCCAGCTTCGGCGACGGCGGCAACCAGCTTCACCGGTTTACCTTCGACCTTCTTCCAGAACGTAGCATATCGCGGCGCATTCGATCCCTCGAAGACCCGCGAAGCGCAATGGGATGCAAACTGGTCGCAGTACGATCCTCAGAACAACCTTTCGAATCCTTCGACCCCGTATGTCTCGACTGGAAAAACAATTTCCGGCTGGAATATCATTTCTCTGCCGCGCGATGCCTATAACAAGAGCGTCGATAATCTGTATCCTACTCGTTCGGGTTCGGTATACGGATATTCCGGCGGTTATGCACCGGTGACATTCGTCACTCCGGGACGCGGATACTGGACAAGCTTCGGCAGCGCGCAGAATCTGACAGCCACCGGTCCGGCAGTGACAACCGCAACCGTTACCGCAACGGCGGCAGGTTGGGTGCTCGTCGGCGGCATTTCGGTGACCGTACCGACGTCGAAAGTAACGACATCGGGCACTGGCACGATTTCCGGAAGCTTCTTCGAGTACACCTCGAGCGGCTATGTTCAGGTGACTTCGCTTGAACCGATGAAAGGCTACTGGGTTCCGGTCAACGGTCCCTGCACTATCACCATACAGAACTAATCCTTGTACATGACTTATATCTTTGGAGAATAGAATAATCATGCGAATGAAAATCCTCAGCCTGCTGGTATTGTTCCTGACGATATCCGTAATGGCGTATGCGCAAAGCATCAGCTTTACCCGTCAGATCACCGTGACGACGGGCGCGTTCAACCAGTCTGTCACGCTCGGCGTCAACGGCGACGGCGCGGCCGGCGCGATTCTCGACAACACGTTCGGCGGCGACGTCGACGTGGCATTCGGCGGCGCGTATTCCTCGCCGTGGTCGGAAGAGCAGGCGCCTCCGACGCCTCCGCCTCCGTTCGATCTCGACGTGCGGTTTCTGACTGTTCCTCCGACATCGTACCATCCGACCGCCTGGCCGACTGGTTTGGGCGGCGGTACGGTGTCCGATTTCCGCGGATACGCTTCGCTTGCGCAGATCGATACGTTCCGCATCCAGATGCAGGGAACGTCGGTCGAAAACGACGGCGTTACCATTAGCTGGCCGGCAACTCTTAACACCGTCGCCCAGTCGTGGACCATCGTTGGCTACAATGTTGCGACTCCGCTTGCGGCAACCAACATGCTCACCGCGCCGGGCAACAGCGTGACCATTCCGGCGCAGGGCGGCGCGTTGCAGGTGTACGTTATTGTCACCAGCTACAACGCACCCGCCGTTCCGGGTCCGCTCTTCGCGGCGACCCCGAACCCTGTCGATTTCGGCAGCGTTACGGTTGGCAACAACAACACCCAAACCCTTACCATCAGCAACGCCGGACAGACGAACGCGTTGACCATCTCCTCGATCAATCTTGCAGGTTCCAGTTTTGCATGGGTCACGCCTCCGACGACTCCGGTTGTCGTAGCGGCGGGCGGCAACACCACGTTCCAGATCCGGTATACCGCAACGGTCGCCGGTCCGGAAACAGGCTCGATCACCTTTACGCATGACGCTCCCGTCGCAGGCACGACCTCTGTCGTCAACCTGCAGGGAACCGCAACGACGCTTGTCGCCAACCAGCTGACCTTCAGCGCCGACACCGTAACCCGCGCCGACAACAAAACCGGACTGCAGGAAACCCTTTCGCTCGGCAACTATAACGAAACCACCGCCGGCGGTCAGCTCAAGGCGTTGCAGGTATTCGTTATCAGCAATCAGGGCAGTCTCCGTCTTTCCGGCGTCAGCCGCGGCTCGGTTGTTGCAAATGCAGCCGACTGGGGCTTCGCAACCGAAATCGCGAACGGTCCGATCAACGCCGACCTCAGCAGCAACGACACCATCAAGATCGTGATCTTCGCGCTGAGCGATACCGTTTCGCTTCGCAACGGAACCTACGCCGGCGAACTCGTCAACTTTACCTATGAAACAACCGATCTGAATGCCGACACCACATGGGCGAACCTGCATCTCGCAGCCATCGTCGCTTCCAGCGGTACCGGCGCAGCTCTCACTATCACCGCCGACGACGATCAGAAGATCCGCATCCTGAACCAGGGCGGCGTGGTTCTCGGCGACGCCAACAACGACGGCAAGCTCAACATCCTCGACGTCCTTGCGGTTGTCGATCATATCCTCGGCCGCAGACTGCTGACAGGAACGAACTTCACGCGCGCCAACATCGCTCCGTGGGGAATTCCCGATGCATTCGTCAACGCCCAGGATCTTGCTTTGATTCAGAGCATCATCCTTGCCGGTCAGTACCCCGACGGTACGCTTCTTTCTCTGAACGGCGGCAATCTGCAGTTCTCGAAATCCGGCATGGGCAATGTCGAGCTTACGTTCGTCGAAACCCGTAATGGAATCGAAGTAAACCTGAAGAACGACGTCGAAGTGAAGGGCCTTCAGTTTGATATCAATGGAATAGGATCCCTTTCCGGTAACGTCGCCGCTTCGTTCGGATCCGCAGTGTCGTCGATTGATGGACAGACGCTCCGTTCGATGATCTACGATATCAACGGCGGATCGGTCGCAGCCGGCGAACGCATGGTTGCGCGGATTCCTTCCAATGCCTCGATCAACGCAGCCGACGTGGTCAACGTCACGGTTGCCGATGCCGATAACAACAGCATTTCGAACGTCGTGATCCGCGTGAAGAAAGACGGAAACACCAGCGCATCGCCGGAGGAATTCGCCCTCGGCGCAGCGTATCCGAATCCGTTCAATCCGAGCGCGTCGTTCTCCGTCAGCGTTCCGTACGCGTCCAACGTGACGATCTCCGTGTACAATTCCTTCGGTCAGCTTGTCCGTACGCTTGTCGACGGTCAGTTGCAGAAGGGTACGCAGGTCGTGACCTGGAACGGACTCGACAACAACGGAAACCCGGCAGCCAGCGGTATGTATATCTACCGTATGACCGCCGAAGGTTTCAGCGCGTCGAATTCGATGATGCTTTCGAAATAATTCCCGATGCAAGCGTGCCTGTCCCGCCTCTTATGGCGGGGCAGGCAACGCCTGTTATACCGCGATCGCGTGAAAAACGTGTACGCGGCCGCATTCAAACCATACCGGCGATGAATGCAGAACGCGATGCCTGGCAGATACCGGAAAGTTCCGTTGAAGCAGTGGTGTGAATGCTCAGGCTCGGTTACAATGCCACATTTACTAATGGAGACAATACAGAAATGAAATTCAAATCGACACTTCTCTTGGGTATGCTACTATCGCTCGCCGTGAGCGTTTCCGCGCAGCAAAGCATTTCCTTCACCCGCACAATCACTATCGCGAGCAATGGGTTTACCGCGAACATCGCGCTCGGCGTCAACGGCGACGGTCCGGGCGGCGCGATTCTCGACAACACCCTCGGCGGCGATATCGACCTGATGTTCGGCGGCGAATATTCAGCGCCGTGGTCGGAAGAGCAGGCTCCTCCTCCTCCTCCGCCCCCGTTCGATCTCGATGTCCGTCTGGCGACTCCGCCGGGAAGAACCACCGCATGGCCGACCGGGTTCGGCGGCGGCATGTACACCGATTTCAGAGGCTTTACCGCTTCAACGCAGATCGATACGTTCAGGATTCAGATCGCGGGCGATTCGCCTGAGAACAGCGGCGCAACGATCAGTTGGCCGAACGATCTCGCCGCAGTCGCGTCTTCATGGCAGATCAAGGGACAGAATGCTGCCACTCCGCTTCCTGCAACCGATATGTTGAGCGCAACGAGCGCGACGGTGGATGCGCAGGGCGGCACGCTGCAAGTGTTGATTATTGTTACAAATTACAATACAGGCGTCTCAGTTGAGCGCACCGGTTCGAGCGCCGAAGGCTTCGCGCTCAACGGTAACTATCCCAACCCGTTCAATCCATCGACGACGATTACATACAGCATTCCCGCACGCGAAACAGTGACGCTCGATATATATAATATTTATGGCGCATTGGTATCTCGTCTTGTGAATGCGTTACAGGAACAGGGCACATACTCGGTGCAGTTCAATGGAAACGGTCTTGCAGGCGGCGTGTATTACTACAGGCTCCAGGCGGGCGTGTTCTCCGGCGTCCGGAGTATGATGTTGGTGAAGTAGACCGAGGATGCTGATAATGCGGTTCAATTCCACAGCAATAGTTGCTGCGATATTCGCAGGATTGGCGTTGATTTCATTCCGCGCCGAAAGTCAGGATTGGCGAAGCAGGATTCGAGAGGATGTTGCGTTCGCGACGCTGCGTGTGTTCGACGCATCCGGCACACGGACGGAACTGTATTTCGGCATGCATCCCGGTGCGACATATGGATACGATACGGATTTGGGGGAATCGGCGATTCCCCCGATCCCGATTCCAGTCGCATTCGAAGCGCGGTTTCTCGATCTACCGGGAGACGTTCGCGAACCGGCGGGTGGAACGTATATCGATATCCGCAAAAAGACGGGCGGAGTGCAGACAGATACATTCATCGTGCATGCACAACCGTTGAACGGCGCGTATCCGGTTACAATTGCCTGGGACCGGGAGGAGATGCGCAGCCTGTTCGGCTCCGCAGTCATGCGTTACCGGAACAAAAGCAACGACGACATAACCATCGATATGCTCGAACACCATTATGCAACGTTCGACGAAGATGAATGCGGCTGGATATGGCTGACCGTCGAATCGGACGCGCCCAGATCTGAGGAGGTGCACCGGTGATATCGATGGAAGTCAGGAAGAATGATCACATTCGTCCGCACCGCAGCATTTCGCTTTCTGCGGCGTATTATGCGTTCGCAGCGATACTTGCCGCGACAGTGACAGTGTATGCCCAACACGATCCGTTTTTAGAAGACGGATTAGTATCGCTACCTGATAGTGTTGTCTTCGGCAGTACAGAACCCGGAACTCCTGTATACCGGCCGATAACGCTCTATAATCGAGATACCGCGCAAACATATACAATTACTGCGGTTGAGCCGGCAAACGCAGCATTCGGCTTCGAGACGCCTCCAAGTCTCCCGCTTGTTCTGGCCCCCGGCGATACGGCCGCGATGGAATTGGTTTTCGCGCCTGTAGCTGTTGGCGTATTCGAAGGCGCATTCAGGTTCCTGTATAACGGCGGAAGCGATACCCTTGTCGTCGCAGTTCAGGGTTCCTCGATTACGCAGGGAGGCATATTGCAGTTCGCGCGCGAAACCCGGGTGTTGTATGATAACCAAATGAACATCGTCGATACCATCCGGCTCGAAGGATACGCCGGTGAAAACCTTGTTGCGCTGCAAACAGAGATCGTCAATACCAATCCGCTGGTTCGCTTTGCGGGTGCGCAGCGAGGGACCGCGATCGGGGACAGCGCGGCGTGGATGTTCATGTTCGATGTGCGGCACGGAACGCTCGGACCGGATTACGGCTCGCTCGATACGATATCGGTCGTTATCCTCTCGTTCGATCTCGCGGGACTGCCACCCGGGACATACGATGATTTGTTCCGGATCGAGTACCATACGGCGAACATACCGGTGGGGAGCGATACGGCATCGTTCGAATTCCGGGGAACGTTGGGTTCGCTTCAATCGGGCGGCGATGCGTTTATCGAAGCTGGGGCTCCGCAGATTGTCGTTATCGAGAACTCGGTATCGAAAGGAGATGTGACTTCGGACGACCGTCTCGATATCAACGATATTATTGCGACGATTAATTATATACTTGGAAAACGGCAGATACATGCATTCGATTTCCACGCGGCGGATATTGCGCCCTGGCCTTCAGGCGACGGCGCCGTCAACATCCGCGATCTCGCATTGATGAATACCATAATTATTCAGGGGCACTACCCCGATGGCCGGTCGTCGTCGTTGCAGCCGCCGCTTCCATTCTGAGCGTCGTGCGGAACGGTATGAACGAATCGGACGACTGTGTTACGATGCGGCTGTGATCCATCGTTGTATCCGCCCGGACTGGAACAGCCGCGACACATATTCTCTATCTCAGTCAGAACTACCAGACACGCAATTGAAATGGATATGTTAAGATGAAACTCACGAATGGAATTGGACTTTTGTTTCTTCTCTCGATACTTGCGCATGCGCAAAATCGATATGAAAATTCCTCTCTCCCGGCGGATGTCACGGTCAGGCTGCATATTACCGACTCGCAGCTCTCGTTCGACATGGATTGCAATCTGCCGGTAAAGGGATTGCAAATTGAATTGAACAATGTTGCCGCTCTCCCATCGGGAATACACCAAGTGTTGACCCCGCTCGGAAATGCGCAGTTCGAATATCGCGCGCAGAAAAAGCAGCTCGTCTTTTTAATCTATGATATCAACGGATCGACGATTCCGCCCGGCGAGAATATCGGAGTGTTTTGCATATCAAAGAAATTCCTTCAGGCCGACCAGATTACGATCAAGGAAGTGATCGTGGCCGATGAAAACAACAATGCCGTTGCTGCGTTAAGCAAACAAATCGTCTATGAACCTATATCGGACGAACAGTGCAGCACACTATCGGTCATTCCAATTCCGGCGGTGGCGTCGTACGTTCACATCGGGCAGAATTATCCCAATCCTTTCCGTACATCGACGGCGATTCCGGTCAGTCTGGACAAAGCTGCGAAACTATCGATCGCTGTGTACGCCCTCGACGCCAGCCGCATCGCGACGGTAACAGAGGGTTTCTTCGAAGCCGGTTCGTATACTATAGAATGGGATGGTCGAAGCAACGATGGACGCGCAGTTCCCTCGGGCGTGTATTTTCTTCAGGCACAATCCGGAGAGCATGCAGTTGTGCGCCGTTTGCTTATAGAAGAATAAACCTAATTGTATGCATACCAGGAATCTGTTCTACGCGGCGCTGCTGTATGCGATGGGCGTTGTTTTTACGCCTTTAATGCAACTGTATGCGCAGAATTCCTACGACGTATTGTGGTCGGAGGAATTCGCGCGGACAGGCGTCGACGGCAATGTTTATGCTGTTTTGTCGTACGGAGGCAAGATATATGTGGGCGGCGATTTCGACTATGCAGGCGGGATTCCGGCACGGAATATCGCATCGTGGGACGGGGTTACATGGCGTCCGGTAGGCGCGGGATTCGATAGCACGGTATACGCGCTTGCGGTAGATACTGCAACAGGCAGAATATTTGCGGGCGGCGATTTCATGCGGTCCGATACGGCGGTCGTCAACAGGCTGGCGGTATGGAACGGGCAAGCCTGGACTGGGTTTCATGGCGGGGTTTACGGAACGGTTCGCACGATATTATATACAAACGGAACCCTGTATGTCGGAGGGTATTTCGCGGTTGCGGGAACGGGCGCTCCGGCGGCGAACAATATTGCCAGGTGGACCGGGTCCAATTGGGCAACGATGGGCAGCGGGACGAACGGAGAGGTGCTTAGCATCGCTGTCAAGGATAGTTTGATTTGTATCGGCGGGCGGTTCACCGGAGGGATCGCCTATTGGAGCGAGTTTCGTCAATCATGGTCGGTTCCAGGCGGCGGCATCTCCGGTCATGTCTATACAATATATATCAATTCTCTGAACGAAATATATGCCGGAGGGGCATTTATTGCCGCCGGGGGGACGAGCGCCTCGAATGTCGCGTTCTACGACGGTTCCTGGCATACGCTGGGATCCGGCGTAAATAATACGGCGCGCGCGCTGGCGAAGTATAACGGCGCTATTCATGTATGCGGAGACTTTACGTCTGCGGGAGGGACCGCAGCTACGCGAATCGCCATGTGGAACGGCGCTTCGTGGAGCGTGCCATACGCAGGTATAAATAATTCAGTCTTCTGCATGACGCAACGCGATACGGCGCTGGTTGTTGGAGGTGCGTTTCAAACGGCAGGCGGGAAAAATGTCAATCATATAGCAGTCCTTGCGCCGAATGGATACACGCATTTGGGAAACGGCATCGACGGAATCGTTGCTGCATTCGCATCGTACAACGGAAGTCTGATAGCCGGGGGGACGTTTACCCAGGCAGGAAGCGCGGCAGTCAGTAATATTGCGGCATGGGGCGGAGTCGGATGGTCGTCTCCCGGCGGAGGCGTAAACGGGCATATCTCCGCGCTCGCCGTTTACAACGGAGAATTATTCGCAGGCGGCAGTTTTACGAAAGCGGGCGGCGGAACGGCGCTCGGATTAGCGAAGTGGAACGGCATTGCCTGGTCGCAGGTAGGGACCGGGTTCAATGGAATCGTCTATGCCTTGCATGTCTTGAATGGAAAGCTGTACGCAGGGGGCATGTTTTCCATTGCGGGCGTTCCATCGGCGGCGAACATCGCGGAATGGAACGGATCAACGTGGAGCGCGGCGGGAGGACCGGCAAACGGAGCGGTATTCGCTCTTTCGCATTTTAACGGCGGGCTTGTCGCGGCGGGCGATTTCACGCAGATCGGCGCCGTCAACCTGAACTGCATCGGTAGATGGAACGGCGTTTCGTGGACGCCCCTTGCAAGCGGATTGAACGATGAAACGTTGGCGCTTTACGGTGCTGACACCCTGCTTTTTGCAGGCGGCGTGTTTACAAATGCAGGCGGCATTCCGGCATCAAGGGTTGCGGCATGGGACGGTTCGAAATGGGCAGCTATTGGTAACGGGGTGAATGGGAAAGTGCGCGCGCTTGCATTGTTCGGCAAGAAACTCTATGCCGGCGGCGATTTCGCGACAGCCGGTAACGCAGCATCGCCATTTGCCGCTGTTTGGGACGGCGCCGTATGGACATCGCCCGGTTCTTCGACGAACGCGCCTGTGCATGCAATAGTACCGGCGGATAGCGTCCTGTATTTCGGCGGGGCATTCAGCCGCGCAGGAACCGCTCCTTCGTCGGGAGTTGCCCGCTGGCTTATGCCGTGGGCATCGGATATCGCGGCAGGATGGAATATGGTTTCTGTCCCAATGGTTGCAGCATCGTACGATGTAGACAGGCAATTCCCCGGCAGAGCGGGGTCGGTCTGGTCGTTCGCGCCGCAGGGGTATTCGGCGGTGACGATGGCGAGGAACGGAGAAGGATATTTTGTGTATTATTCAACGGGAGGGCAGATCATCCGGGGAGGAACGCCGCTTCAATATGCAACTGTGAGCGTTCCGCTGGGGAATTCCTGGGTCATCATCGGTTCTGTCAGCGAGACGATTCCTGTTTCCAAAGTGACGACGCTCCCTGCGAATGCGATCGCCGGTTCGTTCTACACATATATCGGAACCGGCTTTCAGATCGCAACGGAAATTGAACCGGGGAAAGGATATTGGGTCTACGTCGATGCGCCGTGTACCATCCGTATCGGCAATTGAAGGTTCGATAATTACCGATGTACTGCATCAAAATAGATCTTGCCATTCTGAATGCAGGTGCTACGCGCGAAATATTGACCTGATGGTTTGCATGTGGGTTGTGGAAACAGGATATTAAAAGCGCCAGGTGATTTCCGAATACAATCTGTCGGTGGAATAATCTGTTTCGATTCCGTGCTCGTAACTCAGCGAAAGGAATACCGTTTTACTCATGCGATAGTATGCGTCGAAGGCGATATTTTGTCGTGACAGATTACGTGACGTTAGAAGATATTTGTAATCGGCGTACTGGAGCCGGATGCTGGTGTAGAGGTTCTCTAAAAGATCCCGGTTTGCCTCGATGCTTCCCGACGTCGATTTGTTATATCGGTTTTCAGCATAGATTCCAGATATATATATATTCACTCGCGATTGCAAGAAATCAGAGATCGTGTAACGTCCAGTGTATGCCGTTGCGTTTACCGGATCTCCTTCCTTCGTACGGAGCGATGCGGTTGCGTTGACGAACATACCGCTGCCGATATTATACCCGGCGCCCACCTGTACGTTGTGATTCAGCGACCTGTCGAAGTATTCCGATGATAGCCCGCGGAAACTCTCCATCAGATAGACGTTCCTGCGCACGGAATACGACGCCGTAACGGATACTTTTTTTGCAGGCTTATAATTTCCTGAGACGAAAATATCGGAGATATGCCACCGCACCGAGGTTCCGTCGGATGCAAGGTCGTACATGTCGATATTCATATTCTGATAGAGGCTCAACAGATTGCCGATCGACGCTGTGTTTTGTATATAGATAAATCCCCTGTCGATATTCGAATAACGATAGGTCTGTGCGAACGCTATCGAACTTTGATAGCGCACCACTTCATCGTTACCGCTCTCATACCTCAGATATGCCGCCCATTTCGGATCGTCGAAAGAGAGTTCCGTATCGCGGTATCCCGGCTGCGTACCGGCCGCAATTCCTGCCTCCCACCCCTTTATTCTTCGAATGAGCAGTGCGCCATCAACGACTCCTATGCCTCCCGCGGCTGGAACAATGAAACGTCCCGCTTGAGCCTGGAAGTTATCCGTATCGGCGCCGTACTTCAGCGAGAATTCATAAATGCGATGGCGCATCCGTTCGTCGGTCACCCCTGTACGAAGCGCAGACGAGCGCGCATCGTAGCGGTGATTGGTATAGACGCGAAAAAAGAGCGGCGCTCCCATCAGATAATCCGCGCCGAGACTTAGCACCGCCGCGGGTTGGGAAAAATCGAGCGTGCTTGTGGCGCTGTTGTCGAGCGCGTAATACTGTGCCGAAATACGTCCGTGAAGGATATTCTCTTTCGCTTCAGGAAGCGGCGCAGTTGTCGCAGGCGCAATCGGGCGTGCAGTATCGCGTGCAGGAGGAGTTGGCTCAACCGGAGTTGGAGTGGGCGCCGGAACGACCGTTTTGCTTCCGTAGCCTGCGGCACGGTCGCCCTGAAGCAGAATGCGTTTTTTCAAGACGATCCTCGCGGCCATCGATTTGGAAGAGAGATGCTCAACAATAACGACTCCAACCGGAGAACCGTCGGGATCGAGTACGCGCACCGTATCGCCTTCGGCGAATCCCTGGCGGCTTCCCATATCGATATAAACCGATTCGCCGGTTGTGTATGTTACCTTTCCTTCGCGCAATTCCTGCGCGTGCGAGCTTTGTGAAACAGCTACAAAGAGTCCAGCCACAAAGAACATAGATATAATCTGCATGCTCAGATTATTCAGCCGGCTACCATGCGTCATGGTTCTCTCCCGTCCGGGTGGCAACCAGCAGCCGCGCATGATGTGCACGAATACGAGTAGCCCGGCACTCCGGAATGATCGCCGTTCACACTCCCCTGATTGCTGTGTTCGTGGCATGAGGTGCAGCAGAATGTGGCCGTATTGTTCGTTGTATGGCAATCGGAGCAATTGTTCCATTCGCCGGGACGCCGGTGCTTCGCTCCTCCTCCGGAAATCGGGAAGCCGTTTGGAGCGTTCACATTATGCATTGTATAGAACGGTGTTGCTCCCGTCCATGTCGTTTGCGTATGACATTGCGTACAATCGTGACTAAGATTGAGCGCGGTGTGATTTGCAGGCGAAGTCGCTCCATTGAAATCCGACTGGTGACACTGGTAACAATCGACATAGGTAAGATTGTAATTCCCGTTGATATGACACGATGCACATGGTTTAGTCGTATGCGCTCCCTGAAGCGGGAAGTTGGTGTTGGCATGATTAAACGTCGACGGTTTCCATGCCGAAGTCGTATGGCAGGACAGGCAGTTATGCGAAAACTGATTCGTGGCATGGTTTGGATTGACCGCCGTTGTATAATCGCTCTGATGGCACTGATAGCAATCGGTATATACAATTTGATAATTTCCGCCAGTATGGCAGTCGAGGCAGGGCCGGGTTTGATGCGCGCCTGTCAATGCGAATTGTGTATTTGAGTGCTCGAACGTCGAAGGCTGCCATGCCGTTTGCGTATGGCATACGCTGCAATCCTGCGGGAAGAGATTCGCCGAATGATTCGGTGTCAACGCGCCGGAATAGTCGCTTTGGTGGCACTGGTAACAGTTTTGATACGTCAACTGGTAATTGCCGTTCATGTGGCATGCCTGGCACTGCGCCTGTGAATGCGCACCCTGAAGCGGGAATCCTGTCGCTGCATGATCGAATGTGGCAGGCGACCACGCATTAAGCTGGTGACATACAGTACAATCGTGTCCAAATCCACCCGCAGCATGGTTTGGATTTGTCGCTCCATTAAAGTCGGATTCATGGCATTGCCAGCAATCGGTGTACGACAAATGATAGTTGCCGTTGACATGGCACGCCTGGCACGGTTGCGCCTGGTGCGCTCCTTCGAGAGGGAATTTCGTGCCCGCATGGTCGAAGGTCGACGGTTTCCACGCAGTTGTAGTATGGCATTTCGTACAGTCGTGATCGAGATTTGCCGCAACGTGATTCGGATTGAGCGTCTGCGTAAAATCGTTCTGGTGGCACTGATAACAACCTGTATTGGTCAGATTGTAATTGCCGTTTGTGTGGCACTCCTGGCACTGCGCCGTCTGATGTGCGCCGGTGAGCGGGAATTGCGTCGATGCATGATTGAATGTCGAAGGTTTCCAGGCATTCATTGTATGACATTGTAGACAGTCGCTTCCGAACCTGCCTGCCGTGTGCGACGGCGATTGTGTGTTATCGTAATCCTTCTGGTGGCATTGCAGACAATTGTTGTAGACAAGATTGTAATTCCCATTCGTATGGCATTGGTTACAGGGCGTCGCCAGATGCGCTCCAACCAACGGGAAATTCGTCGCTCCGTGATCGAACGTGGAAGGCTTCCATCCTGCCGTTGTGTGGCACTGGGAGCAATCGTTCGAGAACTGACCGGCGGCATGGTCCGGATTCTTCGCGTTTTGAAAATCGGCAGTATGGCATTGCTTGCAATCGGTAAAGACGATTGTATAATTCCCTCCGGTATGACATTGTTCGCATTGTATAGTTGCATGTTTTCCGGTCAGCGGCAATGCGGTTTTACTATGGTCGAGTTGCGAAGGAATCCAGGACGCACTTGAATGACATACCGTGCAGTTTTTGGAAAAATTGCCTGCGACATGGTTCGGATTCGTTGCACTTGTATAATCCGTTTCATGGCATTGGTAACACCCGGTGTATGTCAGATTGTAATTACCGTTAGTGTGGCACGATTGACAGGGCGTCGCCTGATGCGCCCCCGTCAGCGGGAAGAGCGTCGCTGCATGATCGAACGTCGCCGGTTTCCACGCGGTGGTTGTATGGCACTTCGTACAGTCGTGATCGAGATTCGCCGAGATGTGATTGGGATTCAGCACCTGCGCGAAATCGTTCTGATGGCACTGGTAGCAACCGGTGTATGTCAGATTGTAATTGCCGTTGGTGTGGCACGATTGACAGGGCGTCGCCTGATGCGCCCCCGTCAGCGGGAAGAGCGTCGCTGCATGATCGAACGTCGCCGGTTTCCACGCGGTGGTTGTATGGCACTTCGTACAGTCGTGATCGAGATTCGCCGAGATGTGATTGGGATTCAGCACCTGCGCGAAATCGTTCTGATGGCACTGGTAGCAACCGGTGTATGTCAGATTGTAATTGCCGTTCGTGTGGCACGATTGGCAGGGTGTTGCCTGATGCGCCCCCGTAAGCGGGAAGAGTGTCGTTGCATGATCGAACGTCGCCGGTTTCCACGCGGTCGTGCCGTGACACTTCGTACAGTCGTGATCGAGATTCCCGGCGACGTGATTGGGATTCAGCACCTGCGCGAAATCGTTCTGATGGCACTGGTAGCAACCGGTGTATGTCAGATTGTAATTGCCGTT
>CAYPBB010000016.1:0-40907 GCA_964408855.1 uncultured Ectothiorhodospiraceae bacterium | reverse complement strand
GATCGAGATTCCCGGCGACGTGATTGGGATTCAGCACCTGCGCGAAATCGTTCTGGTGGCACTGATAGCAGCCGGTGTACGAAAGATTGTAATTGCCGTTTGTGTGACAGTCCTGACACAGCGTTGCCTGATGCGCGCCGGTGAGAGGGAAGAGCGTCGTCGCGTGATCGAACGTCGCCGGTTTCCAGCCCTGCATGGTATGGCAGGTCAGGCAGTTGCGGTCGAATCCTCCGCGCACATGGTCCGGATTCTTCGTCTGGTTGAAATCCTTCTGATGACACGCGATGCACTCCTGCGGCGTTCCGGCAAAGATCATTCCGCTATGGCACTTCTCGCATTCCACCTGGCGGTGCGCGCCGAGAAGCGGAAACGCCGTCTTGTCGTGATCGATGGAAAGAGGCATACGATCCAGAGGCTGCCACGCGTCGGTGTTATGGCAATCGGCGCACTGCATCGTGAAGCCCACGAGCGAGTGGTTCGGCTGGGACGTTTGCTGGTAGGTTTCCGTATGACATCCCTGACAATCGAGAGGGAGGCCGGTATATTTGCCCCCGACGTGGCACTTCTGACATTCGATGCGCAGATGCGCACCGGTCAACCGGAAATTCGTCAGATCGTGATTAAACCACGCGGGTTTCCAGCCTGCGGTCGTGTGGCACGATTCGCAGTCATGCGGGAATTGCCCTTCGACGTGATTCGGAAACGTTGCGGATGTGTAGTCGTTGTTATGGCAGGACCAGCACGCAACCGGAAGTTTCGAAATGCCTGTCTTGTGACACGATGCGCAAGGTGTTGCTGCATGCGCCCCTTCCAATGCAAACGATGTCAGGCTATGGTCGAAGGTTGCCGGTCGCCATTTGACCGGCTGATGACATGTCGTGCATTCCTTGCTGTATCCTCCTGCAACATGATTGGGCTGTTTGGTATTGTTGTAGTCGTCGCTGTGGCATCCATAGCAATCGGACCGCGTGCCTTTATACCGGTCGGTGTGGCAATTGTCGCAGTCCAGCGACGTGTGCGCGGGAGTGTGCATGAATTCAAAGTACGGATGAACGAACCCGCCTTTCCATGAGAGATTCCCCATCTCGTGGCACTGCGCACAGTTAACGTCGAAATTCCCTTTCGCATGATCGGGCTGTTTTGCATTCTGGTAATCCTCGCGGTGGCACGAGATGCAGTCGGACGGTGTATTGCTGTATTCTTTTTCCTGCTGATTGATATGACATGAGATGCAATCCGTTTGCGCATGCGCGCCGAGCAACGGAAACCGCGTCAACTGATGCTTGGCGACCGACTCGTTCGGCGAGCGCCATCCCGACGGCGTGTGGCAGTCCTGGCAGCGGTCGCCGAATTCGCCTTTATGTCTGTCGGTATGACAATAGCTGCAAGCAGTCTTCAGGTCCTTGAACTTGGCTTTCGAGTGACAGCCGTTGCACGACACCGCCTCATGGTTGCCCGTCAGCGCGTAGCCCGTGACTTTATGATCGAACGTTATGTTCGTTTTTACTGCGCTCCACGACTCGGTCGTATGGCAGTGCATACAATCGATGCCGAATGTTCTGTGCGCACCCTTCATTGAAGGCTTCGCGTCCTGCGCTCCAGATTGTCCGGGCAGCAGCGCCAGAATGAACAGCACCGTGCCGAGCTTCGCGGTGCAGCAGCGGAGAATTGCGAGTGTTCGAGCAGCCATAGTCACCTCAATCAAGTCCTGTATGACAGGAAGAGCAAGCCGTACTGAGCGGTTTGTATCGTATTGTTGCAGGTGCGTTCGGGGTTAGTTGTGCCGGTTTGTGGCAGGTGCTGCAGGGAAGTTGCGCATGTTTTCCGGTGAGTTGGAACGACGCGCTTGTCGCATGATCGAATTTGTTCGGCGACCATCCATCAGTAGAGTGACACCGTTCGCAGGAAACCGTTCCATCGGGGGCGGCGAATTGCCCCTGATGCCGGTCGCTGTGGCAGGCGGAACATGAGCGGTTTTCGAATGTAAACCGTTTTGTCTCCTCGCCGTTTACCTTGCCGGGCGTGTGACATTTTTCGCAAAGCACATTCGCGTGCCTGCCGGTCAACGGGAATTGCGTGGCGGTGTGATCGAATTCCATCCAATACCAGCTTTCGGTAGTATGGCAGGATTCGCAACCCGAGGATTCCATCCGTTTGGCAAACTGCCCTGCATGCGGATCGGTATGGCATGACCGGCAATCGAATGAGTCCCAATGAAAGCGGATTCCGGCGGATGAGTCGCGTTGCCCTTTCGTATGGCACGATGCGCACGGCACGGCGGCATGCGCCCCGGCGAGCGCGAACCTGGCTCCGGCGTGCCGTTCGACGGTAAAGAGCGACGGCGAGAAACCCTCGACCGTATGACAGGATGAACACTCGCCGCCCGTCGACGACTGTGCGAACTGACCTCCATGTTTATCCTCGTGGCATACCGTGCATTTGGTCAGATCTGCGGATGCGAACCTCTGCATATCGCCGCCCTTGTGGCATTGCGTGCATTGCAGCGATTCATGCCTGCCCGTCAATGGGAAATGCGTCTTTGAATGATCGAAACCCGACGCCGCCATCCGGAGATTTTTCCAGCCTGTTGGATTGTGGCACGAAGAGCACTTTTCGCCGAAACTGCCGTTATGCTGATCCTTGTGACAGGCGCTGCACTGGGCGAATGCGATTCCTCTGAATTTCAGCCAGACGTTATTCCCGTTGATGTTTTTCGAATCCTGTCGCGACGGGTGGCATTTGGCGCATTGCACGTCCGCGTGTTTACCTTCCAGCTTGAAGCGGGCTTTCGCATGCGAGAACGAGTTGTTGAGCCATCCGGTTGTGGAATGGCAATTTGCGCATTCGGCTTTGAACTGCCCCCGGTGCTCGTCGTCATGGCAGTTATCGCACGAGGGATCGAGCCCCAGATAGGTGGAGCCTAATGTGGATTTGTTTTTTTTGAGGATATCGGGCGCCGCGATGTTTCCGGGATGATGACATTTCCGGCATTGCAGTCCGGTATGTTTTCCCGTCATTTCGAATCCCGTTTGTTTATGATCGAACGATGCCGGGTCCCAGCGGATGAGCTTGAAATCTCTACCGTGGTGCTCCTTGTGGCATTTCGAGCACTCGAGCTTGCGGGTAAAATAGTGATAGCCCCGTCCTGCATCGATGCGGGAGGCGATCTCGCGGTGGCAGGCGAGGCAGTTGTTCCTGAATGTCGCCTCGCCGAAATTATGGCATTTGGTACAGCTTCCGACGCCTTCGAGATTCTGGTGCGCTTTCGAGAGCTTTCCCGGCGAGGTTAACTGAGCGCGCGCGGTGGAAGGCAATAACCCGCTTGCCAGCGTAAGCGCAATGAACGCCCCGGCAACATGCATGCAGACCGTATGTGCGTTGAGACCGGTCATCCGTCGTTAAAATATCCAGGTATAGCCCAGCGAAACTGTCAGAATCACATGTACAATAAGGATGAGGAACATGATGATGGAAAATGGTATGTGAATCACATGCCAGTAATGAAAGAGCGCGCGCGCCGTGCCGAGAAACGCAATTTTACGAGAGAGCAACGCTTTTTTACGCGCAAGCTCAATGACAGGTTCCACACTTTCAGCAGGAATGTCGGATTTCAGCAAAATCGCGCGGAGTTTTTTCAGTTTTGAATTGCGTGTCAGGTCGTCGCGAAGCAGCGAGAGGACCGAGGCGGTGATGGAACCGGCATACCCGGTGTCGTCCTGCCAGAGCGATTCGATTTCTTTGAGCTCCGCCTGTCCGATATGGTACCTGGTGCGGAGCTGTACGCGCATCGTTTTATCTTCCTGGTTGAGCGTTTCGAGCGAAAGCTCCTCGCCGTCGCTTGTTTTCGGAATCTTCGTATACAGGTACCTGCCCGCGATTCCGCTCAACGCGACGAACAGCATACTCCACAGACTGACCGAAACAATTCCCCCGAATTTGAACGTCGTGTGCAGCAGCACCAGCGCGGGACCGAGGAGGCAGAGGAAGATATGGAATTCGAGGAAATGCTTGATTTTCCCGGTGAACCGGAAGCGCTTTACACGTTTGCGAGTGCTGTAGAGCGCCACACCGGAGAGCATCATAAGGGAGCCGGCAATACCCAGTCCGTGACCGAAGATCCCCGTTGCACCCCAGTCTTTCCAGTATTCGACATCCCGCAGAAGGCGGCGTTTCTCAAGTTGCAGCTCATCCGCCGTTTTTCCCATCACGCCGAGTCCTTCCTTCATTAACTCAATCTCAACATCGATATCGGAGATGCGGCTGTCGAGGTCGGCGATGATGGTTGCCCGGTCGGAGGGACTGGTGGTATAATAGGTGAATCCCGATACGGAGAGGTACGCCAGTACGGCAATTGCGACGGCGAAGAGGGATAAAATCCAGATGCGATGAATCGATGGACTCATAGGCGTTCAATATTCCTGAACCTATGGAAGGAGCGGATGATAGTATTAAATACGTGCGACGGTTATAATTCTAATAATCTATGCCAAGCCAGTGTCATTTTCAAATCAATTTAGTAGATTTTGGGTATGAAATATCCGCGATTCGATGTACAAATCCAATACAATCCATTTTTGCAATCCGGAAATTTCCCGTATCATAGTTGCAAACGCTCCTGTTTACATCGCAGCACAGTACCATGGAAGGCTTCCTCATCTTCGCCATATTTGCCGCATTAGTGTTCATCACGACCATTCCTTATTTCAAACGCATCAAAAAGAAGGAAATGGAAGCGATCGAAGCCGCAAAGCGCGGGAATCTGCATTCCGGCGGTCCGGCATCGCAACATCCCCACATCGACATCTCGAAGTGCATCGGCTGCGGTACTTGCGTCGACGCATGTCCAGAAGGCGACGTTCTTGGAGTGATCGCCGGAAAAGCCGCGATTATTAACGGACATAAATGTATCGGCCACAGCCTGTGCGCGGAAGCATGCCCCGTCGGCGCCATCGAAATCGTCATGGCAAGTCCGAGCATCAGCGCGGATATGCCCCAGCTTTCTCCTGAATTCGAGACAAACATACCCGGCTTATTCATCGTCGGCGAACTGGGCGGACTCGCGCTGATCAAGAACGCGGTCAATCAGGGGCGGGACTGCGTGGATATCATTCACCAGCGGTTACAAAACAACCCGCCTCAAATCGTCGATGAATCCACCTTCGATATCTGTATCGTCGGAGCAGGACCCGGAGGCATCAGCGCTGCATTGCGCGCCATCGAGCGGAAGCGCTCGTACATCGTGCTGGAGCAGGATATCCTCGGCGGTACGGTTGCCAAGTACCCACGGCAAAAGCTTGTGATGACATCGCCTGTAGAGTTTCCGATGCATGGAAAGTTCAAGGCGCTGGAACTGACGAAAGAAAATCTCCTCGAGTTCTGGGATACCGTGTTCAACAAATCCGGCTTGAAGGTATCGACGTTTGAAAAGGTCGATAGTATCGTCAAGGAGGATACCGGTAATTTCAGCGTCGGAACTGCGAAGGGAACATACACGGCAAGGAATGTAATACTCGCCATGGGGCGGCGCGGTACGCCGCGCAAACTCGGCGTTCCCGGCGAGGAACTTCCCAAGGTGATGTACAGCCTTATCGAAGCGGATGCCTACGTTAATTGCAATATTCTGGTCGTCGGCGGGGGCGATAGCGCGGTGGAAGCCGCAATGGGACTTGCCCACCAAAAGGGCAACAAAGTGACGCTTTCGTACCGGAAGGGCGAATTCAGCCGCATCAAGGAGCGCAACGCGCAGCGGATACAGGAGTCTATCGATTCCCGTATGGTGACGCCGATGTTCAACTCATCGCCGGTTGAAATCAGAGAAAAGACCGTGGTGATTGAACAGCAGGGCGCGGTCACGGAAATTGCGAACGATTATGTCTGGGTATTTGCTGGTGGAATTCCGCCGAACGAGTTCCTCACGAGCATCGGCGTCGCGCTGGGTCCCCGCGATTTAACAGAAGAAGCGTCGCTGGAAGCCCGTTCAGCGACTGCGTAATCGGGCGTTGACCGGGAAGTAGTCCGGCAGCGGCAAAAGCCCAAATTCGGGAGCGCCGGGCTTCGGACATGTACTTTTCGTATGTCTGAATCTATCTCAACTTCTTTGTTGATTCTTGCAACAAATTGCTGCTTTTTGCGTTCATCTATTCATCTCTTTATTTTCATCAAAAATCTACGGGTGGCGATGGAATCCATGATACGCAAAATGGCGGCAAAAAGAATCGTTACCGCTGTTGCGCTATGCGCACTGATGGCGGTGAATGCGTTCGCGGAAGGCGGAAACCCGCCGAAACTTTACAAATCAAAGGAAGTGCAGGCTGCCTACCGCAACGGTACGCGGTCGGAGACGGGAAAACCCGGACACTCGTACTGGCAGAACCGGGCGGATTATTCGATTACCGCAACCGTCGAGCCTTCGAGCAGGCTCTTGACCGGCGCTCAACGAGTGGTATACTGGAATAACAGCCCCGACACATTGAAATGGATGTTCGTGCAATTGTATCCCAACATGAACAAGAAGGGCGGCATCAGAAATACCGAACTTGTCCCGGACGCGGTGACCGACGGTATGCTTGTGCGCAGCGTTGCCGTCGACGGGAAGGAATACCATACCGGACCGGACAGTAAATTCGTGGCAATCGAAGGGACGGTGATGCGTATCCGGCTGCAAAAGCCGATAGCGCCGCATTCGAAAGCGGAAGCGGCGTTCGAGTGGAGCTTTACGATCCCGTCCGGATCCAATGTACGGATGGGAGCATACCCCAATGGAACGATCTACCTCGGGTACTGGTATCCCAAAATCGCCGTCTACGACGATGTCTACGGGTGGGACAGAACCACGCACGACGGCGAGCATGAGTTTTACCACGACTATGGCGATTACGAAGTCGCGCTGACCGTACCCGACGGATACGGCGTATGGGGAACGGGAATTCTTCAAAATGCGTCCGACGTGCTTCAAAAACCGGTGCTGGAGCGGTACAATGCCGCCTCAAAAAGCGCCGGCGTCGTGAACATCATCGCGAAGGACGATATCCTCGCGGGTGCATGTTTTGTGAAGCACTCCGGGACGACCGTGTGGAAATACAAGGCGGATTATGTATCGGATGTGGCATTCGGTATCAGCAACGATTACCTATGGGATGCCGTTTCGGTAGAGCTGCCCGGCGGACGCACGGCGATGGCGCATGCCGTTTACGATACATCCGCGCATGAATTCAAAACCGTCGCGGACGAGGCGAAACAGACGCTGGAATATCTTTCCAAAACCGTGCCTGGAGTGCCCTATCCGTACCCGCAGATTACCGTATTCAACGGCGACGAGGGAATGGAGTATCCCATGATCGTCAACGACGGTGTCTTCCACGACCGTATCACTGATGTCTACGTGCATGCGCATGAAATCAGCCATCAATATTTCCCGTTTTATGTCGGCACAAACGAGACGATGAACGCATGGCTCGACGAAGGGTGGGCGTATGCGCTTCCGGTGGGAATTCAGCAGGAACTATCGAACTACGACCACCGCATCCGCGCTGCAAAGGGCTATGAAAAATGGGCGGGTTCGCGGTTCGATATGCCGCTGATGACGCCGTCCATCTCATTCCGGGATGTCCATATGCAGATGGTCAGCTATTTCAAACCCTCCGTTGCGTATGAAATGCTGCGCTCCGCCGTCGGCGACGATCTCTTCT
Organism: uncultured Ectothiorhodospiraceae bacterium; assembly: GCA_964408855.1. GTDB lineage: Bacteria > Bacteroidota > Ignavibacteria > SZUA-365 > CAYPBB01. Next base: position 33,219 of record CAYPBB010000016.1, on the reverse strand, counting down.
ACAAAGGGTTGCGCGAGTTCATCGATCGCTGGAAAGGCAAGCATCCGCTTCCGTACGATTTCTTCAATACGTTCAACGATGTTGCCGGACAGAATTTATCGTGGTTCTGGAAACCGTGGTTCTTCGAACAGGGCGTTCCCGACCTCGGTGTGAAAGCCGTCAAAACTGAAGGCGGCAAGGTAAGGGTGTGCATCGAGAAGGTGGGGCTTCTGCCGGTACCGGTTTCGGTGACGGTAAAATTTAAAAGCGGCAAATCGATCGAGCTTACGAAACCGGCATCGGTGTGGAGTGCCGGTGCGCCGGAAATTTGGCTCGAGACTCCCGGCGGTGAAGAACTTTCGTCGGTCGCACTCGGAAGTCTGTACATACCGGATTCGAATCCGGCGAACGATACCTGGAAGGCAGAATAGCTCTGTATCGTACGCAGGCGGAGGATGTCGACGGAATACGCCTGAGTGGAAAGAAACAACCCCGGATCGCAGAGACGCGGTCCGGGGTTTCCGTAACTGTTACGCAGCTGCCGGTATTATAACGGGACGCGTTCGCTCAATGCGATCGCGTCGTTGATCTTGCGGCGGAAGCGGAGAATGAACAATCCCGCGGCGATGAACAGCCCCGTCAGAAGACCGGTCCAGATTCCCGCGGCGCCCCAGTGCAGGAGAAAACCGCAGCAATAGGCGACCGGAATGCCGACAAGCCAATACACGATGAACGCGATGGTCATCGGGACGCGGGTATCTTCGAGACCGCGTAGCGAGCCCATGCCCACCGCCTGCGAACCGTCGGCGATTTGGAACAGCGCGGCGATAACAATCAGTACCGATGCCGTGGAGATCACCACTGGATCGTCGATGAACAGCCGGGGAATGACGCCGCGGAATGCGATAAAAATCAGACCGAAACCGATCATGATGCAGGCGCCCAGTCCGATGGCTGCGAATCCTGCCTGTTTCGCTTCGCGCGGGTTATCGCGTCCCAGCGCGTTTCCGATCCGGATTGTTGCAGCCGAGGCGACGCCGAACACCACCATGAACGAAACCGACGCAATCGTCAATGCGATTTGATGCGCGGCGAGGTATTGCGCGCCGAGCCAGCCCATCATGATGGCAAACACCGAGATCGATCCGACCTCGAAGAAGTAATGCACTCCGGTCGGCAGGCCGACTTTCAACAGTCTGAAGACAAGCTGTCGACGTAATTTGCCGCGATGAATAAGGGGCATGTATTTCTTGAACCGTTTTGAACGGTACGTATACACGGCAATTGCGGCCGCCATATACAGTTCGTTGATTAGCGTCGAGATCCCCGCGCCGTTCAAACCCATCGCAGGAAATCCAAGATTTCCATAGATCAGCAGCCAGTTGCCAAGGATGTTCATGATGTTCGCCGAAAGAACGATATACATCGCCGGTTTGGTGAACGACAGACCTTCGATGAAGTTCTTGAAAGAAATCGTTACCATCACCGGAAGGAACGTCAGCGCGAGGATGCGCAGGTATTGCGCCCCTATCCGTGTTACTTCCGGATCCTGCCGCAGGAATGGAAGCAGTTCGGCGAATATCATCTGTATGCCGATCAACAGGAATCCTGTGATACCATTGATAAGCAAACCGTGCCGTAGCGCTTCGCGGCAGAGTTCGGGATTACCCTCTCCGTCTGCATTCGCGACGATGGGGGTGATGGCAAATCCCAATCCCAGCGCAATGACGAGCGTGAGACCAAAAATATGAACGATGAGCGAAGCGGCGGCAAGATGCACGGCGCCGAGCTTCCCGACCATCAGGCTGTCGGTCAATCCCAGCGTCACATGTCCCATATAACCAATCGATACGGGGATTGCGAGTTTCAACGTGTCGCGGATATGTGCTTTTGTCGTGTCCATCCACTAAATTATTGAATTCAACATTGTCGTACCCCGCGGTTCCAAGTGGAACCGGTTCAGGAAGTCCAACAGTATCGATGAGTCGAGAATCCCTGATTTCACGCTACGGGGGCAATGTTATTCATACGAAGAACCCGAGGGTTTGTTTCACTTTATAGGAGACGAAAATGAAAAGTCACGAAGTCGATTACAAAATAATCGGAGACGATTTGCAGGTTGTCGAGGTTGAGCTCGATCCTCAGGAAACGGTGGTTGCGGAAGCCGGAGCGATGAACTGGATGGACGATGGTATAACGTTCGAGGCGAAGCTGGGCGACGGATCGGACCCCGGCCAGGGGTTCATGGGCAAACTGATGAGCGCCGGTAAACGCGCGTTGACGGGCGAATCGCTGTTTCTCACCCATTTCACCAACGGCGGGTCGGGCAAGCGCCGCGTCGCTTTTGCGGCGCCGTATCCCGGGAAAATTGTACCGATCAATCTTGCCGATACGAATGGCGCCATCCTCTGCCAGAAAGACGCATTTCTGTGCGCCGCTCTTGGGACGCGCATGTCCATCGCGTTCACGAAACGGTTTGGAGCGGGTTTGTTCGGCGGAGAAGGTTTTATCCTGCAGAAACTCGAAGGCGACGGGATGGCGTTCATCCATGCCGGCGGGACTATCGTCAAACGGCAATTGAATAACGAACTGATCCGCGTGGACACGGGCTGTATTGTCGCATTTACCGAAGGGATCGATTATTCAATCGAACGCGCCGGAAACCTGAGTTCGATGTTCCTCGGCGGCGAGGGATTGTTCCTGGCGACACTGCGCGGAACTGGAACGGTCCTGCTACAGAGTCTGCCGTTCTCGCGGCTTGCGGAACGCATCCTCCATCTGATCCCGAAACACAATTAATCGATGAAATACCGGAATCGCTGTGCCGTCTAACGCAGCACAGCGATCTTTCCGGTGAACTCTTCATTTTTCCCGTCCCGTTGAACGGCAATTTTATACAGATACGCGCCGTTTGCCAGAATATCGCCATCCTGATCTTTCCCGTCCCATTCCACCGTATTGAAACCGATATGCAACGAGCCCTTGGGAATCTCAAGTTCCCGAAGCAGACGTCCGGCGATTGAATAGATTTTAACGGAACCGCCGTCCGGGATAGACGCGCCGATGATTCTGAACGTGAAATTGACGGGACCGCTGCCGGGATTCGGTACGGGGAAGACCTGGTCGATGGAGTTTTTCGATGAAACGAAAAATGTGACCTGATAGGGTATTGTGTCAGCCGCTATGCCTCCTGCGTCCCGCGCGGAAACCGCAAGGTTCCGGATACCGGAATTCAATGCAGGAGTGTACACGATATGCATCTTTTCTTCCCCGCTCCCGCCGAAGGTGTACTGGATCTGGGGATTATTGTTCAGCCAGATACGCCTGCCGTCGAGAAAAAGCTGAACATTCGAGGTGTCGGTAAACGGCAACGGACTGTTGTCCCGGAGGCTGATATCGATTCGCGGCGCCGGCGAGACGTAGTCGAAATCGACGATGTGTATGCCGTCGAAGGTCACCTGGAGGTCGGGCCGTTGATTGTCGCCGCTTGTTATCAGGGTTTTCGAATAGTTGTTGTTGTACAGATTGTATTCCGTTCCCGTCTGGAAAGGATCGACGGCGATTTCGGCGTTCCATTTCCCTGTGCGGTCCAGCGTGGATATCGGGTATTCGATCTCGACATACTGGTCTTTCCCCGGGGGAATGGCCGGTATCACTGCAACAGGGCTTTGCTGCGCGTTCTGCCGGTCGGACCGGATATAGACCGGGACGTTGGCCGCGGCAGTTCTGCCTGCATTATACACCCGGTAGGTGAGCATCACCGGCTCGCCCTGCAACACCGAATCCCTGTCGGTCGATACTACCTGGCTGTTGATGCCCAGTTCGGGGAATTGGCTTGCATAATCGACCTGCCATGAATCGATAACCGGACTATTCTGTGCTGTGCTGTCAGAAAGCAGCGCTTCGACGCTGATGAACCGTACGTTCTGCCCGATGCCGGAAAGAGAAACGGGCTTCCCGGGGCCGAGATCCGGGAAGGTGAGCAGGAGCGAATCGCCGTTTGTGCGCGGCATCCAGACGTTCAAGGTGAAGCGCGACGCAGGCGACGGGAGCGAGCCGCTCCATTCGAATTGATTCCATTCGCTGCCCGGACCGATAAGCCCCGAACGCGCGCTTCCCGATGTTGCCCTGACCGAAATGGTATCCTTGAAGAAGGTAGCGCCGTATTTGTTGAACGACTCCTTCGTTTTCTCCGGCTCCAACCGCCGTCCGAACATCGCGTATGAATCGTGGAACATCGTATACTTGAACTTCATCAATGCCGTGTCGATCAGCGAAGCGCCGAATCTGTTGAGTTCGCTCCGCAGCTCTGCCGTGATATTTGTACGGGTACTGTCGAGACCCCAATATCCGTTCGCGTCGTCTCTGATTGCGAGGGCGCAATAGTGATCGTCGGGAATGGTGCGTAAATACGATACAAGGGCGGCGGTATTCGCGACGCCCCGATACGTATCGAATGACGCGGTATCGGTCACTCTGCCGGCAACCGGTTCAATCACCGCGATGTTGAACCCGCGCGCGTTGGGAGCATAATCGATGTTGTCGACAAAGATCTGGGCAAGATTGTTGATCTCGCCGTTGTTGTTTCCTGCGGAGAGGAGTTCGACCTCGACAGACCTCGAATCGAGGACGATCGATCCTTCCTGCCGGACGGCAGTATTTTTCAACGACGCGCCGCTGAATTGTTTCGCGCCGGTTTGCAGCCATCGTTCGCCGCCGGTACTACTCCCGACGAAAGCCGTCGAGACCGCGGACCATGCATCCGGCTGATTGCCGACAACCATTCTGCTGCGCCAGAAATACAGTCTGTCGCCGGAGAGCGCGATATCTTCGAACCAGGTAAAGACCTTCCCGATTTCCTTCCCGCGCCGGATCAGAGGATTTCCGAACGCAAACGTCGTATCGATCTCCAGTTCTATTTCGACATTGCCGTTGTCTTCCGGTACGACGGAAGGATTGGATACGACAAAGCCGGGACTTCCGGCGGGCAGGCCTGCATTATTTCTCGGAAAGACCGGGGTAACGCTCCGGGCGAGCACCGCCTTCTGGATTGTAGCGGTGTTGTTGGCCCGGGTGGATTCCTGCAGCGACATGTTTTTATCGATCGTTACCGTTATCCGGATCGTTCCGGTGACATTGATCAACGGCAGGGGCCACGCAATGGAATACGCATCGGTAAACGGCGGAATACGGACTTCTTTGGTGAAGAATACGCCGTCCTCGCCGGCGGCGGTGAATTCAACGTCCACCGAATCCTGCAAACAGAAGCGGTAATTGTGAATGAGTGTCGAGAACTCCGCCGTCGACCCTTCGAGAAGCTGGGATTCGTTCGAAACGATGTCCTCCGCGCCTATTCCCAGCTCGGGTATATGCACCAGCGGAAGCTTAGTGGCCGGATCGCCGAGAAGGACGTACTGCATCACAAGGTTGCGCACGATAATGTTGGTACTTACATCGAATTCTTCCAGCAATGCCGTCTTGGCGTATCGAAGCACATCGCCGTAGGTACGCATCGAGTCGATTACGAATGACGAGAACATCTTATCGCTCAGGAAATTATCGTACGAAAAATATCCCAGTCCCGATGTTCCCAGCGAGATAATCGAACCGTTGCGTTCGGACATGATGAATTTCTCGTTCAAGCCGGTTTCGGCGGGTTCGCCATAATGCGCCGTGTTGCACGACATTGTCGTGAATACAGGATATTTACCCTGCATAGCGAAGATGTCCGGGCGCTCGATACCGATATCGATGATGCGGGTTCCTCCGTGACCGATGAAATTGAACCACAACACGCCGCGGTTCAATGCGGCGGTGATAGAATCGATGTCGTCGTAGCTGACGAGTTTGTAATCGTTTTTGTAGATTCTTTGCGGTTCGAGGCAGAATGGGAGAACAAACTCGCGGATTTGGTACTCGCTTTGATTTCTGAATGTAGTCAACTCGAACGCATCCTTGCCGCCGGCCGTGAAAAGGATGCGGTTGTGCCAGTCCTGCGGCGGTATCGCTTCGTATTCGATGATTTTGTCGAGTACGGCATTTGCCGCTTCGAGGGTTTCGCAGGGAATCCGGCCATTCCGCAACAGTGGCAGCACTTCGAGAGAGTCGAGCGATACGAGATATTCATCGCTGACGGGATTGCCATAGGTGGGCACAAAATCGGTTTTGTTCGAAAACGCGGACAACCATTTCGGATCCCAGCTTGCGTCTCCGAGAATCGTCAAAAACGAAGGCGCGGGTTGTTGCCAGACCCCTATCGCCATCATCGTAAATCGACGGATCGCGTCGGGCGATTTGTGCCCGAAATTGTATGCGTTATAGATATCATCCACTTCGGCGACGAAAGTCCGGTAGTCGTCCGACGATTGCCTATACGAGGCAAGACGCTCGGCTGCGGGGCGAAAATCCCTATGCGTCACAACAAGATAGTCTGCTGCATTGCTTGACGAAATAAAATCGGGCATCGCGACAAGTCTGAGCGAGGTGGGAACGTTGATTGCACTTTCGGGTGCGGCGAGATACCTCCCGCCAGGCGCGAATGCAAACGATACACTCTTCGTCGATCCCGCGGTCGCCGATTCCGCCATGGCCAGAGTGTCGCCGGTGACGGTGTTTACCATATGGATTCGTTCCGCCGGAAATCCCGTCAATTGCACGCGTTCGCGCGCATTACCAGTGGGGAGCAGGTCGCGCGCTCTTGGATTCAGGAGTACCTGTGCTCCGCCGGACGCCGGCTCGGAGTAATAATACAGCTCCGCCCAGTCAAGGTAGAATCGCTCGATGCTGCAGAGCGTGTCGGGAGGACAGGGGCGCAGACCCGCGGAGTGGTAGGTAATCGTGTTGGCTCCGTTTTTCAGTGTTCCCGCCGGGATGGCGATCGTATCGTAGACGATCGGGTAGCCTGGATCGCGGTTGACCTCGAATTGCTTGAGCTTTTGACCGTTCACCAATACTTCGACAAGGCAACCGTCGACGGATGCAAGTTTCACCTTGCTGACAAGAAATGCCTGCGCGGATGTATTCGGTGCGATAGTACAACCGATGGTAAATGAACTATCCTTGAGGAGATACTTCCAGACCCATCCTTCGCCGTACACCTTCGCGCTGATATTGCCGTCCTGTATCTCCGAGTCGCCGATATGATAGAAATGATCTTCCTCCAAATGCAGAACTGTGGGGACGTTCGCAATAGGAGCGCCTGTTGAAGGATCGGCGTTTTCCGTGCCCGCCCGCAATCCGGTGGAACCGCCCCATCGAAGCCAGAGTACGTTTTCGTCCGACCATTCGTCGAAGTATTCTCCGTGAATGCCTTTCATTCTGGGAGCATAAAACTGCAAATAATCCGCTCCGTCGAAGGAACCGTCCTGCGCTCCGGTAACAACAATCGGGATTTCTTTTCCGTCGGCAATAATCTGGAAGGTCGCCGGATCGATTCCCGTAATCGGCACGTTCGCCGCCGACAGATCGGACGGGGTTAGTCTATAGAGTCCTTCCCGGAGTGTGGAAATACGGAGGAGCTGTTCGCCCGGTGTGTACCAACGGGTATACTTCAGGGTGTTTTGATTGAACGCTTCGAGCCGTTCCTGTAAATCCGGAATGCTCTGTATTGCCGCTTTATTCGCGTTGCGAAGAGGATGGAAAGAGAGGTCAAGCGTCCCTGTTTCGAACCAGCGAAGCGTGCCTGCCGCCGGATTGTATTGCGCTGGGAGGACGTCGATTGCGCGCTGAAGCACCCCGTCCTTGATCTTATATCCTGCGTCCCGGACATATCCCTGCGTGCCGGGGAGAGCGTCAGGTGGTAACGGAGCGGCGAAAGATTCGAAGGTTTTCAATCGTCCGGGGAGCATATTGCCTGCGGCGTTTTTCAATGCGGCTGTGACGGTCATGCCCTCGGGTATATGGAACCAGAACCGCTTGAACGGCAGCGCGGGCATCCCCCGCTCGACCTGACGTACATAGCCCGGTATTTGTACGATGGAAAACGCCGAATCTGCGTCGAACGCCGTTACCAACGGTGCGGTATTATCGAACGCGATACGCCATGCGTACTGCTGCGTTTGCGTGACGGCGTAGGGCATCCTGTTCTGTGCGTCTGCGAGAGCGGGCGCAAACAAGATGAGGAGAATAATAAAACCCGGTTTTATGTTATTCATACAATCTTCCGCAACACTTCAAGGTAATTTTCGGCAAGCGAATCAAGATTAAAGTTTTTTCCAACATAAATCGAGGCATTTTTTCCGTACCATTGCTTCAGGCCCGGGTCGCGGCGCAGGCTCTCGATTGCGTTTAATAATGCGGCAGGGTTCTCCGGTTCAATCGCTATTCCCGCCTGCGCTTCGTCCAGTATGCGTTTTGCTTCGCCCTCCACGCCGAGAATCATCGGTATGCCTGCGCCCATGATTTCAAACATCTTCGACGGAATAACCGTGCGCAATAATTCCGCTTTTCGAAGCAACACCAGGGCGGCGTCGAGACTGTTCAGCATCAATGCAATCGTCTCGCGCGGCTGGCGGTCGATAAACGTGATATTCGACAGTCCGGCGGCTTCCCGCTTCAAACGCTCCTTTTCCGCGCCTTCGCCGACGAGGACGAAATGAAGACCCGTATCGCTCTGCATCAGCTTCGCCGCTTCCACGACAGTCTGCAACCCATGCGCCATTCCGTGCGTTCCGATATATCCGGCGATGAACTTCCCGTCGACTCCGGGACCGAACGAATACTTCCGTTCCGTTCGTTCGCGAAACAACGAGGTATTCACCCCGTTCGGTATCCAATGAATGTCCTGCGAAAGGACGCCTTTTTCGACGATATGGTTACGAAACGCGTCGCTGACGATGACGATCTCGTCCGCGGCATGGTACATGTACCGCTCGATCCGGCGCAGTATCTTCATAGTCGAGCCGCCGAGGCGAATGTTTACAGCCTCGATGCTATCGGGCCACAGATCGCGGATTTCGAGGATAAAGGGGACATTCTTCAACTTCTTTACGACGGTTCCGCTCAATCCGGCGAAGAACTGCGGCGAGGTTGCGATACAGATATCCGGACGAGGCACGGCTTCGGATGCGATGACCGACGATGCTCCGAACGAAAGGTAATTCAGCGTTCTGCGGAAGAAGCCCGAATTCGGAGTGACGTACACCCAGCTCCGGTAGACATCGACGCCTTCGATCTGCTCGTGATGCAGCAATTGCTCATGGTAGCCCGGATACACTTCGCCGTGCGGATGATTGGGAATACCGCATACCACCGAAACGCGGTGCCCGGCGCGGACCCACCGTCTGCTGAATTCATAGGCGCGTGCGGCGGGAGCGCCCATTTCCGGATGGAAATACTGGCATATATACAGGATGTGCAAGTCAGGAATGCCTTTTCGTTGAATCGTACACGCAACCGCTTCGGTCAATGATACGAAATTCCGTTCCTCCTTCGGTAAAAACAGCTTCCGGCGTTTCATCGCCGAAACAAATAATGAGGCCGCCAACGGAGGGGAATTCTCCTCGGTAAGTCCATCGCACACTTTTTCTGAGTAGCTTCACGCCGAAAGCGGGGTAGTATTCGGTATCGATAATTTCGAAAGCCGCAGAGCCCTGGGCAAAGCAGCCGAACGGAACAATCCGGAGATGGTTGTGGTCTAGAACGGCTTCGATAATGTCCGGTTGCACGGATGTTTCGACGCCGGGAGCGAAATGAAGGAAGCTCTCGGCGGTATGCGTGCCTGTTCCGGTGAACCGGTCGACGACCGCGAACCAGTCGCGCTTTCCCACGACGAGTGTGCGTTCATGGATGACGCCCAGACGGGAATATCCGTTGTGCGCTCCTCTGAAAATGGGAATGCCGTCGCGCGTGTTCTGCGACATCCCGGTAATTTTGGCGCGCCTGCCGACGCGGAAGCTCTTCCACACCTCGCTCTGCTCCGCGCCGTCGATACGAACAGTGTTATGCGCGCCGGTGGAACGGCAGTATGTCCGTTCCGGGGATTCTCTGTAATGGAAGACGCCCGTATCGGTAAGGAACCGTTTCCCGCCGATCGAAGCTTCGAAACTCAGCGTATCGCAATGCGCATGTCCCGGCTGGTAGTCGGGGCCGACATTTCCGGCGTCGAAGACCAGATGAATGCGTTCATTGCGGTGCACCATCAATCCCGAAGTCCTTTCGGCATTCGTCCCAGCGTTGGAAGCGGGACCCGGTTCCGAGCCGAACGCCTTCATCATCTCCTTGCCGCGCCGGATGACATCTCCTGTATTCAGGAAGAAGCTCCGCGTTGAATCGTTGAAGAACGGCACTTCGCCGTCGGGATGAACGATGCCTGCCAGAAAGCCGGTCATCCGGTTGCCGGCATCCTGCAAATAGCGGGGAATCTGACGTCCGGCGGCGCGGAGCGCTTCGATCATATCCAGTACATCGCTCGTCATCGCTGTGTGGTACATCGGCGAGCGCTCAAAATGGCAGCCGTCGTCGAGCACCTGTTCGGCGATTTCCTGTTCCAGAAAGCGAAGCCCTTTGGAAAGAAAGCACCTCCCGTCCGGTCCGTCGAAATACAGCCCCGCCAGAATCAGCGCTTTGATATTTTTCATGAAATGGTTCGCCATTGTGCCGCGTTCAAGGTTGCGCTCCAGTGTCCGCGTCATCTGGAAGATGTGACCGGGAATTGCCTGCTCGCCGGGGAAGAGCGGGGCAAGCCGTATCCATGCCTCGATGCGCAGCGAGATGACGTATGGATGCCAGGCGCTGTTCCGTGCGCCTTTCGCGTACAGCGGATAGTCGCCGATCCATTCAAGAAGAAACGAGAGAATGGCGGGACGGAGTTGTTCGTCCGAGGGATGATCTGCAAGCAGAGCGAGGAGGTAATCGTGGTATCCATAATGAAACTGCCAAAGCAGCGGTTGCCGGCTGACAAGCGATCGCCGCTCGGTTCGGCTGTCCGGCAGGATAAGCGTATCGTTCAAAAATGAAAAGCGCCGTTCCTCCAGATCGATAGGCTCGCAGTAATACCTGCTTCCCGGATCGGCGCGGGAAACAGTAGGCGGCGCGTTCCGAACGGCAAACAGAGATTTCGCGATACCGCTTCCTTCGATCGAGCCGATAAGTCGTCCCTTGATGGCGCGATGAATCCGCCAATAGATCATTGACGGCTTCAAGTATGCAATGGATCGAAGGACGACGGCAATGTTCATTCGGTTGCGCTCCTGCTCTGCGGTTGGAGATGCGGTTCGATTGCGGATTCGAACAGAGCGTTCGACGCATCCATCGAATATCCATGTACAAGGGCGCGGCGGCCGGCTTCAAGTTCGGGCGTATTCGTGCGTAAGACGCGTTCGATTGCATCCAGCCATTCATCGGTCGTGTGCGCTATTTCCGCGGCGCCGGGGAATGCTGTTTGTACATCGATGATATCCATCGACACGACGGGTTTTCCCGTTGCCAGATATTCGCGCAATTTGATCGGGGCGGAATACTTGATCCATTCCGATGCAATCCATGGCATGACAAGCGCATCGGCGTGTGCGCCAATAGCCGGCAGCGTTTCCGGCGGCACATGTCCGGGGAAGTGGACATTCGGGAGCGTTTCAAGTTCGCCGTATGAACATTGCTTGATGCCGAAGAACAAGAACTGCCATTCGGGCCGCGCTTTCGCCAGTTCTGCAAGGAGCCATGCATCGAGTTTATGTTCGAGCTGACCCCAGTATACAATGCGGGGATGAGGGAAAGCGGCGATAACCTCGGGTTCCGGTATGGAAGATTCGTAGCTGAGGAATGCCGGGTGAACACCGTGCGGGACCCAGTACACATTATCGCGTTGCGCCGCAACCATATCGAACAGTCCTTTCGAGGCGCATATCACGACGTCTGCGGACATGCGGAGCGCGCGGTCGTTTTCCGCCACCGAAAGAAACAACTGGTCTTCGTGGTAGGCGCTGAAATGATCGAACAGATTGTACACATGCAGGGAGTGGGGAAGACTGCCGATGATTTCGTTCGCAGTTGGGATCGACGAAATAACGATCGGATCGTCCATCCCCGTCTTTTTCATGATGCTGCGGATTTGCCGAAGCAGGAGGCGTTTGTTCAGACGCCTGACGAACGGGACCGACCAGAAGGGAATGAATACAGGACTTGCAATATACACTCCCGTTTCACTGCGGCCGAACCGTCTGCCCATACTCCGGAGCTTCCTCGCGATACGCGCGGCGACGCCCGATTTGCGCGGGTTCGGCATTCCAACGCCGATGCTGTTTATAAACAGAACCTTATTATGGCGTGCGAAATACTCAGCCGTGAACTGCTCGTTCCGTTTGTGGTGCGCCCACCAGTCCGAGCCGCCGAACCAGAGAATCGATCGGTTCTCGATCATGCTTCCCCCGGTTGGTGAAGCAGATCTTCATATACCGATTCGAGTATCCGCATTTCGTCCTCGAACCTGAACGCCGATCTCATTCGCGAGGCGAAGACCGCGCCGCCTTTCACGCCGGCGGCTGCGATGACGGCCTGCGCAATCGACTCCGGTTGTTCCGGATCCGCCCACGCTCCCGCACCCTGACCGCGGACGATTTCCGTCAACGCGGGGAAATCGCTCACGACTACCGGAAGTCCGGCAAAAAGGTATTCGTATAATTTGTTCGGAGCGGCATAGTAATTGTTCCTGCTGTCGTTGCGGTAAAGGAGGCATCCGACATCGGCGGACGCGGTGATACCGGGTAATTGCTCAGGAGGAACGAAGGGAATGAAATACATCCGCTCGGATACACCGCTATCGGCAGCCTTGCGCTCTAATTCGGCGCGAAATGCTTCGCCGATATCGCCGATGAGGACAAGGCGATATTCGTGCGGCAGCGAGCGCATCGAAGATACTAGCTCTCCGATGCATCTCGACGGCGTAAGCAATCCCTGGTAAAGGATGATTCGTTGATCCGCGCCGAGTCCGAGCATTTCCCTGAGCACATTTGTCCGCGTATAGTTCTGCGTTATTGGCGGTATGTTTCTGACGACAAACGGCATGGTTGCTGCGCCGTACTCCTCGCGATAGATCGCCGCTCTGTGCGGTTCCGGGACCACAATCGCATCTGCCTTTCTGACGTACCGCCGTTCGACGATGTTCCAGAGGTGCAGGAGCGGCGAGAGTTCCTTCCCTCCCTCGCTATAGAGTTCATGAGCGCGGAAGAGCAACCGTCCCCCGGTTTTCCGCGCCGTGCGGAAGGCGGGAATCATTGCCGTGATGTCGTGCGCGATATAAATGTCCGCACCGATGCCTTGCGCGATGCGTGCGGCTCGGAATACGAATTCCGCGTACCTGAACGCCTTGACCGCAGGGTGCGGCGATGCGGTTCTTTTTCGGATCGAACCCGGAACGACGTGAAAGTCGACCCGGGGAAAGCGAGTCCGAAGGTAATCGGGATCGTTGTTATGTTCCGGCACAACCGCATGGATGCGCAGCGGCGAATTCTCGAAATGCCGGAATTCATTCAGGAGCGGAGGCAGCTTCGCGGCGGCACCGAACTTGATATGACAAAGCGCGCGCGGCATCATGCATTCCGTAGCCCCTTATTTCTGCGGAGAGAACCTTTAAGAAAGCCGGGGAGCATCGACGCATCCTTAATGGCGATAAGAAAATATGCGCAAAGACTTCGGCAGAACGGAACGGTGTTCCATTCATACTTCGGATATAGACGGATGAAATAACTCAACAGAATGGCGAACAGCGCTATCGATACCGGAGGAAGAACAATACTGCCCGCAAGCAGACCGGCAAACAACGCATGTTTTGCCGCGATCACCCGGTAGCGGTGGCTGTTCAATCCCGATTCTCCGTCTCCGACGCCGTAGAGATAGTGCTGTTTGATAAACGCTTTCAATGATGTGCGAGGGTACCAGGTCACGACCGCGTCGAGGCGGAGTTCGAACCGCTTTTTCATTTTGTTGAGCGTTACGCACAGCGCCGTATCTTCGCCCGCGAATGAGAGATGTTCCGGGTATCCTCCGGCTTCCCAGAAAGCCTGCTTCCGGATGGCGAACGAGCGGCTGGAGGGGAGGAACGTCTCGGTAGGTCTCCGATGAACCGGAATCTCTGCCGCTGCGGCACACTGTTGGAATCTTGTCAACGCCGCAAACCGGTATCCTCCGGATACGACGTCGACGTCCGGCTTATTCAATAAGGGTTGGGTAATGCGTTCCAGCCAATCGGCGTCGAGAATGCATCCTGCGTCGCTGATGGCAAGGGCATCGTACCGGCTGTGCCTGATAGCTTCATTCCGGCCATGGGCTATTGTCGCTCCCGGCGCGGCGATTGCGATGATCGGAACCCCGTCGATCGTATGTCCGCGGACTAACTCCAGCGTTCTGTCGCGAGAACCGCCGTCGCAAACCACGATTTCAGCGGGGAGCGCCGTCCCGGCTTCGATGCTATGAAGGAACGATAAAATCGAGCGTTCTTCGTTGAGCGTCGTGAGTATGAGCGAAACCGGAATCGTCGTTGCCATATCGGTTACCGGCGTGTAGAGATTGACAAAATGCCTGCAAACGCGATTCCGATGAGGAATTGCAGACGGACAAAGTAGATAAAATTCAACGAGAATATCACGATCATCAACGAGAGTCCCAACACAGCGAACTTCAGTTTCGGATCGTCCATGCACTTGAGAGCGGCCAATCCGGTCCGAAAAATGCGGAAGAAAAAGAAATAAAGCAGCGGCATGCCGATGATGCCGATTTTGAGGAGAAATTGCACCGCATCGATATGCGCCGTCGTGTGCACTCCGCGCATTTGTTCCTCGATCGAAAACGCGCCCAGATCGATCGGATGATGAATGATGATTTCCGACCAGGGCGATCCCCACCCAAACCCGAGGAATAGCATGTTTCCTCGTTCCAGCGTACCCCAGATATTGATGAATTCCAGGATTCGCTGTCCCATCGACATATCGCCGTAGACCTTCAGGGCATCTACCCAGTTGAATGCGCTGTGCAGTACGTATCCAATAAGTTCGCGGCTTTCGCTCGAAAGGAAAAAGAAATAGAAACTGAAACCTCCTGCCATGACGATGCCGATCGTGCCGAGGACGATCGACGGCTTCATCTGGGAACGGAATAAATAGAATTGCAGCAGGATCGCCGCGGCGGTAAAAATAAATGTAGACCGAGTCAGACCGGCGATCAGGATGATCGTCATGTATCCGATCATCGAGATGAGCCAGAGCCGGTATTTGTGACCATGCTTTTCGAGAAGAAATAACGCGCCGACGGTGAGGGCGAGCACAAATCCGACAAGCGCCGTGTCGCTTCCTATCAACGGCCTGTAATAACCGTATCCCTGCATGCGTCCGCCGCCCGAAAAATAGCGGAACGCGAATAAAAAGGTTTTCAGGAAAACGGTTCCGTACATAAGCGCTACGACGGCGGTGAAATCGTATTTCCGGGTGAACGTTCGCGATGCGATGAAATACAATATGAGCACATATCCGAGTACTCTCGTATCTGCTGCGAATGCGCTCAGCGTGTGAAAATGGAACAAACCCAGCACGATCCCGTACAGCCAGACAACCGCTACCGGAAGCACATAGATATCCGGACGCATTACGAATGCCGCCTGTTCGTAGCGAGTGCGATACCATGCCTTGATCAGGACCGGGATGAGGAACATGAGCATACAAAAATCCATCAAGCCAAGCCCGGCAATCCGGACCGCCTGAATGGAACCCTGGATCCCCTCGTTCTGAAATGCTTCGCTGCTCGAAAGTACGAATTCCTCGTAGGCGCACAGAAAAACGATGAAGAGAAACAGTGCGATACGCATATCGATGAGCATGAGCATCACTGCCATTACGACGACGATAGTGGCGGCGAGGTATGTCCCGGACTGAAGAATGGTTTCGCCGAACGCAATCATCAGGAGAGAAATCGCGACGACGACCATTATCTCCTGCACACGTGAATTCAGGAGACGCGCGCGTATTGCGACGATGCTATTTCGGAGAACCGCCGTCATTCAACCGCCGTTCTTGTGCGATGAAGAAAGATATTGGCAATAAAGCGCAGATCGTCCTTGCGGATGATTCCGAAAAGTAGAATGCCCAACGTAAAAACGGCAAGCGAAATTGTTCCGGCTGCAGCGGTGGGGAGGGGAGAAGCGAAATATGCCGCCGCTATCGAGATCGCATACACTGCCGTGGACGCGAGAAATACGGAAATCCGGAGTCCGATACGGAGATATTTGTATGTCATCGCGATGTACGCAATTGTCATCAGAAGTTCTACGCCCACGACGACGGCGGAAACGCCTGCGCTCATGTATCGCGGATAGACGAGAAATACGGCGGCTGTCATCAAGGCGACACCGCCTACCGACACGACCGCCGCCTGCCACACGCGGTCGCTCACCATGAGGAGGTTGCTGGGCAGCAGTCCGAGGGCGAATACCGGAATATAGAACGAGAGAAATTGAAGCAGCGGTATGGTCGATACAAACTCCTCGCCGAAGAGAAGGCGCACAATCAGCGGTGCGAATCCGTAGAATGCCGCTCCGCTGGCGCAGGCTACGACGTAGACATACAAACTCGAGCGATGGAACAGCTCGACCGCTTTCTCGCGTTGCTCGTGAAGCAGCCGGGAAAATACGGGATACAATGCCGTGCCGATAACGGAAATCACAAAAAGGGAAGAGTAGATCAGCCTTGAAGCCGCGGCGTAAATACCCGAAGCGAGTTCCGAATCGATAGCGCCGATAAGAAGTACATCCAGCCGCTGAATGGCGAAGTGCGCGCTGTTGAACAATAAAAACGGAAGTCCCAGCCATAAGAGCGAGCCCATCGCCGGTTTGCTGAACTTCCATGCGACGTGCATGTTGTACCGGCGCGCCCAAAGCATTCCTGCTATGTACTTCACGATCTGTACGGCCACTGTAACTGCGACAAGCGAGAGCAATCCCTGCCCCAGAACGATTGCCAGCGTATTACCCGCTATATAAACCGCTGCGCACAGCACTTCGATGATGGCAAAGGGATGCAGCACTTCATTCGCCGAAAGCAGCGCTTTGTATGCATTTGCGGCGCCGTTGAATACAAGACCGCAACTACCGATCGCCAGGCCGTACATGATAAGCGCCGAATACCCCGATACCATGCCTGTCAGCATCGATAATCCGATGATGAGGATGCCGACGGCAATTTGCAACGCGAAAAAATTATTGAGATACAATTCCCCCAGCGAGCGGTCGCGGCTGACTTCCTTGATAACGAAATTCGAAACCCCGAGATCGGAGAAGGCAAGATAGAGATTCAATACTCCCATGATGATGGCGTATTGCCCGAGGACTTCCGCGCCGAGCGCGAGTCCGATATACGAAAACACCGCGATCGTCGCCAGCCTGTACAGCACCTGACTGACTGTGAGCCAGGTAATATTGACGGAGAAACGTGCCGCGGCTGATTCGCTCATAGACCGTTCGCCGTTGTTAGGGTCCGGTTGTCTGGGCGCGCCCCTGATGTTCCGGTTCGTTGCGGGGCGTGTGCGGCCGCTGCGTGGCAAGCACGTACAGAACGGAAGCGATGAGACTGAAGAACACGGTAAGCGCCATCCAGAGCGCGCGTTTCGGAGAACTTCGAAGTATAGCCGGAACCGCTTCGTCGAGCACCTGCACGGTCGGCGTATCCTTCGCTTCCTGCACGCGTTCCTGGTAGAACTGCTGGCTCAGGAAAAGCATGACCTGTTCGAGCGTTTTTACCTTCCTGAGCAGATCGGCCATACGTTGCGCGACTCGGGGCAGCTTTGAAAACGGCACATAGAAATCCTGCCCGCTATTCTTTGCAGGCGTGTCCATCGATTGGTACAGCTGCTGGAGCTGATTCACTTCCGATTCCAGTTCCTTGATAACGCGGCTGCTTTCCTTGAAGTCCTGTTTTTTCAACGCAAGTTCGAGCTGAGCGCGGTAGAGTTTGTCTTTCAGCGATGATGCGCCTTCAAGCGCGGCTTCGGTTTGCTTTTCCAGATAGATCGATTTGTTACGTTCCTGGAACGCGACGAGCTGATTGAAAGCGGTATCGAGCTCTTCCTGAGTGCGCACCAATTCGCTTGCGATAAACTCGCGCGACTGCCGCGCGCGGGAAATCAGCTTTTCGCGGTTGACGCGGTCGAGCCAATAGACGTACCGGTTGGCGATTCGTGCGGCGAACCGCTTCACGCTGTCGATCTCATCGCTTCCGGCGAAGAATCCGGTTTTCAGAGTGACGGAAATAGTGATGATACCGTCTTTGTTCGCGTCGATTTCCGTCGCTTCCTGAAGAGGTTCCAGCGCGAACCGGTGCGATCCCATGTCGTCGACGCCGAAAAACTTGTCGAGGCGTTCCGTTATGATAAGACTATCGGCGACAGTGCGGCTGTTCAACACCTGCACGAACAGATCCGAAGGTCGCGAGCCGAAACCCAGCGATGAGGAGATATCCATCAACGGAATCCCTCCTCCCGAGAGGAGCGACGCCAGACCCATGTTGCTCTTTTCCTGTTGCGGCGGCAACAGCGTCGTCGTGGATGTAAACGACTGCGGCATGACAAGAACATAGACGAGCATCACGGCGGTAACCGCGGCGGCGATCCGGAAGACGGTTTTTTTTCTGCTCCAGACGGCGTTCCATAACGCCTGGTACTGAGGAAGTTCCCGGAAAATGCTTTCGGTTGATGAGGTCATTTATTGATCTGCGATATTGCGACAATAATACCGACAATGCCGGCGATCTGGCTGATAACGCCAAGGGCGCCGAGTGCAATCTCCCAGAATTTTACTACCGATTCCTCAGGAACCCATATCGTATCGCCGGGTTCGAGCAAATAGTCTTCGACGTCTTCAGCGTCGACGAGTTCGCCGGTACGGGCTTTGATGACGCGGACGTCGTTATCCTTCGCGCGCCATCCGTACCCGCCGGCCGCGGCGATGTATTGTTCGAATCCCCACGCCGGCTCGAAGATAACGTTGCCCGGAGTATTCACGCGCCCAATCACGCGGATATAATTTTTCAGTTTCGGAATCATGACTACATCGCCGTCGCGAAGGAATATGTTTTCCGACGTATCGCGCTGCAGGAACAGTTTTTTAAAGTTCACCACCATCTGTCCGATTCTCTCACGGGAACGCGCCTTGAAGTATTCGTATTCGTCCTCGGTCATATCCGCCGGCGGAATTTTGCGGAGGCGTTCCAGCTCGCGGTCCTGTTCGTTTTCGTCTGTTTTCCGCGTGATGGTGGATTCTTCCAGGGATGCGTCCTTTGTGAATCCTCCTGCCCAATTGATCAGGTCGATAAGCGTGGTTTCACCTTCGATGATACCGTAGCTGCCGGTGTAATTCACTTCGCCTTCCACGACGACCAGATTGTGCTTCCGGAATTCCGGCATTGCGCGGACGAGGATCAGATCGTTCGATTTGAGAGGGAAGTCCAGGTTCCTGCAATCAGGATACCCGCCGAGGTCGACGAATATGCGCATCGTTGTCCGGTTGTCGTCTTCGAACCGCACAACCTCGATGCTGTCGAGAAAAGCGCTCGCCTTCAATCCCTGAGCGACCTCGAATGCGTCTTTCAGCGTTTCATGTTCGACGAAATCGACCCAGCCCTCGCGCTTCACGGCACCGAAAATACCGAGGATTTCGTCTTTTCTCGGAAACGTGATGACATCGCCTCCCGAAACAAACGGGTTTGCCTTCGTATCGCCCGTGCGGTAATACCGCATGAGATCTGCCACGAAGATGGAACCGTCGAGGCGCTGAACGACGATGTTTCTCAACGACGTGGTATCCACAATTTCTCCGCCGGTCAGATCGAGCGCTTCGGAAACGCGTGCGGTTGCCGGCAATTGAACAATACCGGGTTTACGGATTGCGCCGGCAACAGTGACCTTTACCTGGCGGGGTTTCCCGAGATTAACGAGAATATCTCCCGAACGGATTTGCGCACGCAACAGAGCGAGAAGGCGCAATCGGACATCCCGGAGGCTACTGTTTCTGACAGCGATTTCTCCGATCATCGGAACGACGATCGATCCGTCGCTTTGCACCGGAATAGTATAGTTATAGAATTGATTTGCGAACACGCTGACAATAAGTTCATCGCCGGGACCGATAAAATATAACGAGTCGACTACCGGAACCTCGATCGTTCCGGACGCCGGAGTCCCGGCGCGCTCGGTGAGAGTGGGTTGCTCGGTATCAACGCCATTTTTCCGGTTTTTCGGCTGATCCTGGGCGGTTGCCGGAACAATCCCTGCAATAAGCGCTGCGATGCATACAACGGCGGCGGCCGAAGTAATTCGCACGCGATGCGATAGTTGAATCATATATAAGCCGATATTCAATGTCTAGCCGTGAAAATCATACCGAATGGGTGAAACTCAAAGTTACGTCAGTGCCGCGCAAAAGACAAAATGTGTCGGGGGAAGTAATGAATGGAGAGTGCACGGGATCGGGGAGTTCCTGGTACCGAGGGCGGGGCTCGAACCCGCACGGACTTTACGGTCCAAAGGATTTTAAGTCCTTCGCGTCTGCCAATTCCGCCACCCCGGCAATAGTCGAGCCGGTAACCAGGTCGAGGCGACGATCGGATTCGAACCGATGCATAACGCTTTTGCAGAGCGTCCCCTTAGCCACTTGGGTACGTCGCCGATTGGATCATAAATATAACCAGACGGTCGCCAAAAAGCAACGAACGGCGCAGATATTTGGATTTCTTTTTCTTCCTCGTGATTTTGCGTGCAACGAACCCGGAAGCGGCCCGAATGCGCCGCGCATACATCGGATTTCACACTATCCTAATTTCGAGGAGGCTGGCATGTCGGATCGTCTGAGCTGGGACCGCTACTTTATGGGCATCGCCCGTAAGGTCGCCGAACGCGCTACGTGCAACCGGGCGAAAATCGGGGCGGTAATCGTCAAGGATAAGAATATCATCGCAACAGGCTACAACGGATCTCCGGCAGGGCATCCGCATTGTACCGAGGTCGGTTGTCTTATTTACGTTTCGCGCAATCCGGACGGCGAAGAGGAGGAAAATTGTTTCAGGACGATTCACGCCGAAATCAACGCCATTGCCCAGGCTGCCAAGAACGGAACAAGTATCGAGGGCGCGGATATCTATATTACCGCCAGCCCATGTTATCATTGCCTGAAAACGCTCCTCAACGCCGGCATCAAACGCATCGTGTACGAAAAGCCGTACAAACTTTCGAAAATTCAGCCGCTTCTCGCGTATTCCGAAGTCGAACTCGTGCAAATCGATGTAGAATAATGCCTTTTATACGGCAAGTAAAAGAAAATGGCGCCCGGTGAGGACGCCATTTTTCGTTCAAATCGATTTGGTATTGCCGGTTACCAGGCGCCGTTTCTGCGAAGAATGTCGTGACCGATGACCAGCTTCTGGATTTCGTTCGTACCTTCGAAGATGCGGTTGATACGGCTGTCGCGGTACATGCGTTCGATTGGGATCTCGCGCGAGTAGCCCATGCCGCCGTGAATCTGCACCGCCATATCCACGACCCGGTCAAGGCCTTCGCTGCAGAACAACTTTACCGCCGCTGCCTGGGTGGAGATTTTCTTGCCCGCGTCGTAATCGGCTGCGGTGCGGTAGACGATGGTTTCCATCGCGTAGATGGTGGTATACATCTCGGAGAGCATGAACTGCACCGCTTCGAAGTTCGCGATCGGCGCGTCGAACTGCTTGCGTTCCTTGGCGTATTTCGCGGAAAGCTCGAGAGCTTCCTTCGCCGCGCCCACGCAGCACGCTCCCAATCCGAGGCGTCCGGCGTCGAGAGTCTTCATTGCTATGATGAACCCGCGCCCGTCGGAACCGATCATGTTTTCTTTCGGCACGCGCACGTTTGAAAGGGTGATCGCATTCGTCGAACTACCGCGTATGCCCATTTTCTTTTCCGCCGGTCCGGCATGATAGCCTTCCCACGCCGATTCCACGACGAACGCCGTGACGCCGCGTTCGGTGCGCGCAAAGACCGAAATGTAGTCGGCGGTGCCGCCGTTGGTGATCCAGAGTTTTTCGCCGTTGAGGATGTAATGATCGCCGTCTTCAACCGCCTTTGTGCGCACATTGAAGGAATCGGAACCAGCGGACGCTTCCGTCAGCGCGAATGCGCCGAGCTTTTCGCCGCGCGCAAGCGGAACCAGATACTTCTGTTTCTGCATTTCCGTGCCGCCGATATAAATCGCGTTCGCGCCGATGGACATGTGCGCGCCGATAGTTGTCGCTGTCGCCATGCACCCGCGCGCCATTTCTTCCTGCGCAATGCAATACCCCACTTCGCCGAACCCGCCGCCGCCGTACTCTTCCGGGAACACCGTTCCCATCAATCCCAGCTCGCCGATTTTTTTCAGCAGCTCGGGCGGAATTTTTTCGTTCTCGTCGATGTCCCGTGCAATGGGCTTCACCTCGGCGTTCACGAAATCGCGCACCATTTCGCGGAGCATGTTTTGTTCTTCGCTAAATTCAAAAACGTTCATTGGTCTGAATCTGTCTGTTGGGGTTGCACAATTGTATAGAAATAATCGTCATGATTGCGTGTCGATTCGGGATCGCCCGGAGTTACGAAACATCGGTCGGATCCCACGAGCTTTCGGCGAGCAAATGCAGGTCGGCGTATTGATAGGAATTCCGTTGACCGACATAGCTGATCTTGCTCTCGCCGCCGTCGACGCCGATCGTGTTGCCGTTGATAAAATTTGCCGCCGGATTGACGAGCAGCAGCACGGCGTTTGCAACGTCGTCCGGATTGGTTGCGCGGGAGAACGGGTTCTTGGCTATCGCGGCGAACAACATGTTGCGCGCGCCTGGAATTTTACTCAGCGCGGGAGTATCAGTCACGCCGGCCAGTAACGCATTGCAGGTGATTTTCCGGGGACCGAGTTCCAGCGCGAGCTGCCGGATGTAGGATTCGAGGGCGCACTTCGCGGCAGATACCGCGCCGTAATAGGGAAGATTGAGGTTCGCGCCGTCGCTTGTCATCGCAAAAATCCGCGACCCGTCTCCGAGAAGATCCCGTTGCACGAGGTCCTGCGTCCAATAAATAAGCGAGTTCGCCATGACGTCGAGCGTCATCTCGAGCTGTGCCTTTGTGATCATTTCTTCGTTCGACCGTCCGACGAGCGGTTTCAGCGTTCCAAACGCGAGCGAATGAAACAGCACCTTGATTTCGTGCATCCCGTGACGGTGGTATTTGTCGCAAAAATAATCGAGCACTTCATGCCGCTTGATGCTGTCGGCGGCATTGATATTGTGGAACACGGCTTCATGTCCGGTTGCTTTGATATCGGCGATGAGCTTTTCAACCGCCGGCATTGTCGCTTTCCGGTCCAGATGCACCCCTAGAATGTTATATCCGTTTTGTGCGAGCGCTCGCGATGTCGCGGCTCCAAAGCCCGAGGAAGCCCCAAGAACCAGTGCCCATTTGTGTATGTCTTTTCTTACCATAATAACCGGTACGTTTGCTGATAATGAGAACACCTAAGATAGTGAAGATATACAAAATCGCCTAACACGCCTGGTGTTGAAATACTCAACAGTCGGCGGTTATACCCGCCAGCCGTGGAGCACATCGCCCATCGCAGCGTCAGCGCGCCGAATATCATCAGCCATGAATTGCGCCGCGATACATACATTATTTCAATACATTCCGATATCCCGCAAGCACATTCCATGTCTCTTCCCTGCCGTACCCGTATCTGCTCCGAAATTGTAAATACCTACCCGCTTTCGTACATTTAAGTCTTTGGTATTCTACAATAAACTCCGGCTCCATTACCCCATTATGAAATTTCCCGACATTCAAGGTATCGACTGCAAGCGCTTTACCGGCTACAGTCCCTGTCATCCTGGAATCAATTGCCTCGAAGAGTGCCAGGAAAACAACAAAATCGGAACACGCATTCTGATCATCAATCTCGACGCCATGGGCGACGTGTTGATGACGACCGCCCAGCTTCCCGGCATCAAACGCGCGTATCCCGAATCGCAGATTTTCTGGATCACCCGCTCCAACGCTTATGGTCTGTTGCTCCACAATCCTTATATCGACAAAGTCTTCAAGTGGGACGACGTATCGAGGATGATTCTCGCGCAGCAGCGGTTCGATATCGTGTTGAATGCCGATAAATCCATCGATTCCGCGGCTTTTGCCATGTCGCTCGATGCCGCTGAAATCCGAGGGTTTCTCCTTTCGAAAAACGGGCAGATTATTCCCGCGAATCCCGAAGCGGAATACAATTACCGCATGGGACTCGACGACGAGTTGAAGTTCAGGCAGAATACCCGTACCGGCCAGGATATTCTGGCGGAGACATGGAAGCTGCCGTACGAGCGCGACGAATACACTCTCGTTCTCACCGAACAGGAACTCGCCTTCTGCGAGCAGAAGCGCGACGATTGGAAGCTTCACGGCAACATCGTCGTCGGAATCAATACCGGCTGTTCGCCGCTGTATCCAAACAAGAAAATGACGGTCGAGCAGCATATCCATCTCATCGACATGCTTTCGGTCGACGAACGGCTGGTCTTTCTACTACTCGGCGGTCAGGAGGATACAGAGCGCAACGACGAGATTGCGATGGAACTTGTGCATCTCAGCACCCGCGTCATTGCCACGCCGACGAAGGAAGGACTGCGTCGCGGTATCTGCTACGAAAATCTCTCCGACATCATCATTACCGGCGATACTTTCGGAATGCATCTGGGCATTGCGCTCAAGAAGCACGTCCTCGTATGGTTCGGCGTCAGTTGCTGGCAGGAAATCGATCTCTACGATCGCGGCGCCAAGTTCTACCAACCCGGACTCGCGTGCAGCCCTTGCTGGAAAAAACGTTGCCCGAACAATCTCGAATGTATTTCCGGTCTCGATCTCGATGCGATAGGCGACGGCATCAGACGCTTTGCAGAACAGCATGTACAACAGGCGGCGGCATAACGATGCGAAATTCCGGATGGCTTCTTGTGATTGCGGCGGCGCTCTGCATAGCGTCGTGTTCGAAAAGCCCGGACTTCAAGGGCGAATGGAAAAACGGCGATAACAGCACGCTTTCCATCACTGGCGATTCTTCCGCCGTCATGGGGCAGGAGGGGCTCGAAGGCGCGGCGAAAGGAACTTACCGCACCAACGGCGATACGCTGTGGGTGAAGTCGGTGCTCGATACGTCGATGGGATTCGAGATTTACAATGTATTTGCGTTCGTATGGCGGAACGATTCGCTGTATCTCGCCAGCATTTCCCTGCATCGCGGCGGCGATGTTCAGACATTGAACGGACTGGAATTCGCTCAGAGATTGGGCAAAACCCCCGAACAAATGGCCTTTGTCAGGAAAGGAACCAGGAAATGACTATCCCTGCCGCGCGTCCGCTGATTGCGCCGTCGCTTTTATCGAGCGATTTCGCCCGGTTGGCCGAAGAAATTGCGGCAGTCGAAGCCGCGGGAGCCGACTTTCTGCATATCGATGTGATGGACGGGCATTTCGTTCCGAACCTCACCATCGGTCCCCCGGTTATCAAATCCATTGCGAAATACGCCAGCAAGCCGCTCGACGTCCACCTCATGATCGCCAACGCCGATGCCTATATCTCGGCGTATGCGGGTGCGGGCGCCGCGGTTTTGACGGTGCATCAGGAGGCTTGCTCCCATCTTCACCGGACTATCGGGGCGATCAAAGCGGCAGGAGCGCTGGCGGGGGTGAGTATCAACCCTGCGACGCCCGTTTCAACTCTCGCCGATATCATTGCCGATGTCGATCTTGTGCTGATCATGTCGGTGAACCCCGGTTTCGGCGGTCAGACGTTCATCGAACGCGCATATAAAAAAATAGCAGAAACCAGAGCGCTTGCAGAGGGCGAAGGAAACGCCTCCCTATTGATCGAGGTCGATGGAGGCGTCGATGCCGGAAACGCTGCGGGGTTGACCGCGGCGGGCGCGGATATTCTTGTCAGCGGTTCGGCGGTTTTCGGCTCCGGCGATTATGCCGGATATATCGCCCGCCTCAGGCAGACGTAACCGCCCGCCGGAACCGGAGGCTTCCCCTGCATCTTTCGGTACGTCCAATTTCCAGGCGTATGAGTACATTTTCGCATAATACCTCAGGAACCGTCATGCGCGCGTCGTTGTATGCGCTCCTTGTGTTGTTGGGTTTCGTTTTTCCGGCCGCTGCACAGGAGAACGGAAACGAAAACACGTTCTTCCAGGTGCAATTCTATTCCGGATATGAACCATTCTCTTTGAACGACGCGTATTTCGCCGTCGAAACCGGCGGCGAATACGATTACAGCCTTGTAGGAACGCGCCTTGTCATCGATCAGAAAGCGTGCAGGAATATCTACACGGCGGGTGTACGGCTCGGGGTTCAGCACCGGCAGGCCGGTGCGTTCCTGCGCCATAATGCATACGTCGATCTGACGACCAACGCCTTTTCCGGTCCCATGCACGTTGTCAAGGGCGCGCTGCAGTACGAACCGGAATATTTCCGCGATAATGCGTTTATTTCGGGCTTCATCGGTATCAGTCTCGGTCTGACGTATATCTGGGAGACGCTTGGCGAAGTCGGCGGAAGCGACGCCCGCGACCTGTATTTCGAAGCTCCGGACGAAACGAGATTTCCGAAGGGATCGGTCATCACGCTCGATTCGGATATACTGTTCAACGGCGCGCTGTACGGCGGAATCCGCATCTACGTGAACCGGTACAGCAATATCTTCGTTCTCGGCGGCTACGAGTTCGGTAAAGCCGCCAACCGCTGGAACGTCCACATTTCTGATATCGATGACAGCGAAATTGCGTACTCGTTCCCCGATACGCCGTTTCCGCAAATACCTGCAAGCGTCACGCAGCGGGGCGCCTTCTACCGCATCGGATTCTCAATCGGTATCATCGAGCGCTAGAGCGCTCCGCAAGCGACCGTACGAGAATCGCGCTTGGCGCCGATTCTTGAATGGTTTCACCGATTCCCGCTCGTATCGTGAGATTTTTCAAGATTCCCTCCAGCGAACAGTATAATTTTCCCGTCCCGCCTTTCGCTCTTTCAATATCCATGAAAATGTGTATATTAGGACGTGCAACATCCTAATTGATGACAACCTCTCCCCGGTACTCCGGGTAATCTGCTACGCACCTTCGAAACCATGCGCTTTGTGCAGCGCATCTATCATGTGCTTATAAACGATTGATACCAGACTGAATACAGCGTGAACGCAAGCGAATTACAAACCGGCGCCGTCGAGCGGCATTGCTCGCTCGAGTGTTTGAACGGCAAATATGAGGGAAGGGTCTTCCGTTTCGTGAATGAAGCGACCATCGGACGCAGCGGCGACAACACCATTCTCCTCGATGAAATGGTGATTTCCATGAAGCATGCGCGGCTGTACTTCGATTCCGCGCTGAACCGGTTCCTGATCGAAGACCTTGGAAGCCGAACCGGCATCGCCGTGAACGGCGAGTTTGTCAACGACCGGTGCGAAGTGCGCGACGGGGAACGGATCACCATCGGCAATCTGCTCGAATTCCGCTTCGCAATCGACGCGCCCGGCGGCGAAAACGAACCAGCGGGAGAGGATACAGGCAGTTGGACGGCACTGGAATTGTCCCCGTCCTCGGAACCGGCCACGGAAACCGTACAGCAGATCGATGCGGGACAAGCGCCCCGGGCGGGACAAGCGCCCCTGGCGGGACAAGCGCCTCCTGCCGGAAAAACAGGCGCCGCCGCAAAACCTGTCGCAGACGGAGAGTCAGCGGCGGAACAGATTGCCATGGAGGAGCCGCCGGCGTTGATCAAACAGTACGTACTTGTGCGCAAGGGCCACGAAAATGCCTCGCCGGTCGCGCTGGAGGAAGGAATCAATCTTGTCGGGCGCGACCATTCGAACAAGATCGTTTTGCCGGACGCCTCCGTATCGCGGCATCATGCGGTCGTGGTGGTGAAGGCAGGCAATGTCAGCGTACGCGATCTGGATAGCAAGAACCACACCTTCGTCGACGGCGAACGCGTCGCGCATGAAACCGCAATGCAGCCCGGATCGGAGGTGATGTTCGGTCTGGCGGCATTTGAACTTCTGGACGCGCAGTGACTTCGCGCCGGATATGCGACACCCTGACCCGGATGGCGAATGATAACGGCTGAAACGAACGCGGCGTTCGATTATGCATGGCGCTCGGATATCGGAGTCGTCCGCAAGGAGAACCAGGACTATTGCGGCTGCTTCCCCGCGAACGGCTCGGGATTCGAAACCGGCAACGACCAGTTGATCATCGTTGCGGACGGGATGGGAGGATTGAACTCAGGCGGCGAGGCCAGCAGGATGGCAGTGCAAATCGTTTCCGGAGAGTACTTCAAGCGCGAAGCGGAAGGGCGCCCGGAATCGCTCCGCCGGGCATTCCTCGAAGCCAACAGGCAGATCTACCTGCGAAGCGCGGCGAGGGAAGAAGGTCCGCGGATGGGCACCACGTGTACCGCGTTGCTTCTCTACGGCGGCAAGGCGCTGTATGCCCATGTCGGCGACAGCAGGTTGTACAGGATTCACCGCGATGAAATCGGGCAATTGACCTCCGATCATTCGAAGGTCGCCGAAATGGTCAGGCGGGGAATATTGACGAAGGAAGAGGCGGAACATCATCCGGAACGCTCGCATTTGTACCGCGCCCTCGGTCCGAAGGAAGCCGTTGAAATTGATGTGGATAACGGAATCTCTCTCGGTGACGACGATGCATTCGTGCTTTGTACCGACGGACTGCACTCCTACGTCGGTGAAACGGAAATTCGCGATGCGGTGTTGAGCAAATCACTGGAGACGGCATGCGAACATTTGGTGCAAACGGCCCGCGAACGAGGCGGGTCGGACAATATCACGGTGCAGATTGTACGCGTGAGACGACAGACGCGCGGTTTGAAACGCGTCTTTCAACGGCTATGGCGGTAACGATGTGGATAGAGCAGAGTAACGGTATGGATACGGTTTCCCGGTTGAAGGAGGGTCCTGCGTGGACTATTTGATAGGAAAAGTAATCGACGGATACAGGATCGATGAAGTCCTCGGCAAGGGCGGAATGGGCATCGTATATAAAGCGAAGGATACGACGCTCGACCGCGATGTGGCGCTCAAAATCATGGATTCGAATCTCGCCCGCGACGAGAATTTTCTGAAACGGTTTCAGGCGGAAGCGAAGGCGCTCGCCAAGCTCCAGAATGCTCATATCGTTTCCATTTTCTCGCTCCGCGAAACACAGGTCGGTCTGTTCATCGTCATGGAATTCGTCGACGGAGGCACTCTTTCCGACCGTTTGAAAGAAAACGGTCCGATGCAGCCCGGCGAGGCAGTCGCGGTGTTCCGGCAGATCCTCGCGGCGATGGGGTACGCGCATGAAGCGGGTATCGTTCACCGCGACATCAAACCCGGCAATATCATGCTGACACGCAACGGCGTCGTGAAGATCACCGATTTTGGTCTCGCCAAAGTGCAGCAGCAGGCGTCGGCGGTGACGATGACTATCGGAACTGGCGGAACGCTGTTCTATATGTCCCCCGAACAGGTTCGAGGACTGGCGAACGTCGACGCGCGGGGCGACATTTACTCGCTCGGCATGACGCTCTACGAAGCGGTGACCGGCAGGACGCCGTTCTCCGATTCCGAGTCGGATTTCGACATCCGGCAATCGATTGTCGAAGGGAAGATCCCCCCGCCCGACAAGTTCAATCCGGCGCTCCCGAAACCGCTTGTGAAAGTGATCCAGAAGGCGATCGATAAGTCGCTCGACAAACGCTATCAGACAGCCGCCGAGATGCTCCAGGCTCTCGAAGCCGTTCCCCTCGATCCCTCGGGGGCGCCAACCAGACCTTCCGTTCAACAGTCGTCATCGAAACTCAAACCGGCGCTTGTCGCCGGAGCGGGTCTAGTCGCGCTTGCCGCGGCATACTTTGCGTTCCTCTCTCCAGGAAAGGAGACGGTACTCTCGATCGCGACCATTCCGGCGGAGGGCAGGGTTATCCTCAATGGCGAGCCTGTAGGCGTTTCGCCCATCAATGCGTATAAACTCTCGAGCGGCAAGGTGACGGTTCACGTTGAGCGCGAAGGATATCTTCCCCGCGATACGGTGCTGAATCTCGCCGAAGGCGCGAATATATCGATTATCCTCTCGCTGAGTCCGCTGGAGCGCCAGACGGCGGCGGACACGGTTCAGCAAACCACGGCGCCGCAGACCGAAGCGCCGGTGACTGAACAACGGCCGCAGCAGAACACTCCGCCGGTGGAACGGCCTCGCCGGAATGATGCAACCGAACGGAGCCAGGAAATGGGCACGGCGGTGCTGGCAGCGGTTCCGCGCGGCGCGGTAACGATCAACGGCGAAACAATCGAAGTCAGCGAGGATAATCCCGTCATGAAAAAACTTCCACCCGGCGACTACCCTGTCATGTTCAGGAATCCGCGATTCGGGTCGAAGGCGGGAACCATCTCCATTTCAGCGGGACAGACCAGGAAGCTGACTTGCTATTTCGAACAATACCTCAATATCGGAGCGAATCCCGTATGGGGCACGATCGTTGTTAACGGGAACAATACGGGCGAGTACACGCCCAAGGACAGGTATCCGGTGAAACCCGGAATCTACCGCATCACGGTGCGCCGCGAAGGCTATGAAACCGTGGAAGGCGAACGGACTATTGTCGTGGAACCTTCGTTTACGGAGAAGGTCCACACACTGGTGTTCACGCTGAAAAAATGAACAGAAACTGCGGCAGCAGGCATTATTACGAAGGAGATATTTCATGAGACATAAATTTTCGCTACAAGGGCTTCTTGTGCGGCTGATTGCCGGAACATGGGCGGCTGCGGCCGTTCTCGCGCTCCCTTCCGCCGCATTCGGACAGGACGCGGATGAAGCGATGACGAAGGCGAAGGAATATTATTCGGCGGCGAAATACGATCAGGTGATTACGCTGTTGACAAGCGCGGTAACCGATTCCAAACTCGCCAAAGACAAACAGAAGGACATGTTCCTGCTTCTTGGGCGCTCGTACCTGGCAAAGGGGCGCAACGATGAAGCGCGCTGGGCGATTTCCAATATGCTCGAACTCGAGCCGCCCATCATCGAACCCGATCCCGATACGGAGTGTCCGCCTCTGATGAAGATCTATTACGACGTCCGGAAATCGATGAAGGGTTCGTACGAAATCGAGCGCTCCGATCCCGGAATTCAAACCATGGCGATTCTTGATTTCAAGAACCGCTCGGTGACGGACAAGGAAAAGTTCGATCCGATGGAAAAGGGATTTGCCGAACTCCTCATCGGACAGCTACAGGGCAACGTGAATCTGAAGCTCGTCGAACGTGAGCGCATTTCGTGGATCCTCGACGAAGTAGGGATGGAAAATAATCCGGAACTCTTCGATGTGAATTCGGCGGTTCGTCTCGGCAAACAACTGGGCGTGCATGTGATCCTGCTCGGCAGCTTCATTGTCGTGAACGATCAGATCAAACTGCTATCGCGTCTCGTGAAGGTGGAAACCGGCGAAATTCTGGCGACCGATGAAGCCGCAGGCGAAGTTGACGAATTTTTCGGTGTGACCACGGATCTCGGCACGAAAGTGGCGAAAAAAATAAATGTGACGATCGACAAGGGTAATGCAAAGGTCAAGGAAGATACCCGCTCGCTGGATGCAATTCTGAAATACTCCGAAGGTCTCGCGCTTGTCGAGAAAGGGCAGTATAAGGACGCATACGAGAAGTTCAAGCAGGCGGTAGAGCTCGATCCGAATTACGAGAAAGCCCGCGACCGCATCGAGAGCCTCAAGCCGCTGATCGGATGATGGCTATGAACCGGATGCACTCCATACTTACCGCCGCGCTCTTCGTTGCGGCGATCGCCGCCGGATGCGCTACTATTGATACCGGCGGCGATATTACCGACTACGAAGCGCAGGTATCCGATCTTCAGCAGAAGCTTTCCCTGAATCCGTCGAACGCCGAAGCGCTCCGCGATCTGGCCATCATCTATTTCCAGACGAAGCGTTATGAAACGGCGGAACGGCTCTTGAGCGAGTCGGTGAAGCTCGACGCTTCCGACGTCAAATCGCAGTTCTATTACGGGATGACGCTCGAAAGCATGCGCGACACGATGCGCGCTCTGGCGGTGTACATCAGGTACACCGATTTCAGCATGTTTTCGACATACCGCAATATGATGGAGGGAAGATACCGGGCGCTTTCCGGAAACGTTATAAAGACCCAGCTACGGGAATTGCTTGCTCGCGAAGAACAACTCGGATTTGCCCAGCCCGAGACCGGCGCTATCGCCGTGTTTCCGATGATCTATACCGGCGAAGACGGCAAATATGCTCCGCTTGGAACCGGCATCAGCGAATTGATTCTCACCGATCTCGGACAGGTGCAGGAGTTGAAACCGGTGGAACGGATACGGCTCGAGACCCTGCTCGACGAATTGAGCCTCGGCTCTTCGCCCTTCATCGACCAGTCCACTGCTCCGCGGCTTGGACGCCTCCTCAGAGCGTCGGGGCTTGTTACCGGCAGCTATGCGGTAAGCGAAAGCGAGGCCCTTCGAATTGATGTCCAGCCCCTGACCGCAGCCGATTCCTCGCAGCAGGAACCGTTGAGCGAATCGGGCGCGCTGGCGGATATCTTTAAACTTGAAAAGCGTATCGTCTTCGCGCTGCTCGAACGTCTGGATATTCAGCCGACGCCCGCCGAGAAGGAGCGTATCGAAAAAATTCCGACGGAAAACCTCCAGGCCTTTCTCCTGTATTGCATCGGTCTGGAGCGAGAGAATACCAAAGATTTCTCCGCCGCGAAGGTGTACTTCGATCAATCGCTGGGTCTCGATCCCGGCTTTACGATGGCGAAGCTCAAATCCGTATCGATGCAGTCGGTCCTGCTTGCAGGCGGTACGCGCGAACAATCCATGAGCAGGCTGTATCAGCTCGAACCCGGGATTCAGCAGGATCCCGTTCCATCGGCGAACATGATAGCGCCCCGTCTCCAAACGATGAGCGGGAACACCGGAGCGGGTCTGCTTCCCGGTTCCGGCACCCGGTCGCCGATTGAAGAAGCCGTCCGTACCGGCGCAGGTATTCTTGGGCTGCCCGCCCCTCCCGCGCCACCACGGTGACAGGCCACCCCGGTGACAGGCCACCCCGGTGACAGGCCACCACGGTGACAGGCCACCACGGTGACAGGCCACCCCGGTGACAGGCCACCCCGGTGACAGGCCACCCCGGTGAC